>NZ_LQOL01000051.1 GCF_002101555.1 Mycolicibacterium canariasense | reverse complement strand
CCGGTCCGGTGATCGAACCAGCAAAAATGCGGAGAATTAAAACCGAGTCCTGGTTACCGATCTCTGACGCGGAAGGCGGTGTTGTCGTCGGTGGCACGCGCGGCCAAGGCCGGAGTCCTGGTGAAGGGCGGCGCCGCGCTCGAAGAACTCGGCAGGGTGAAGGTACTGGCCTTCGACAAGACCGGCACGTTGACCGAGGGCCGCCCGCAGATCGCAGACGTCATCGCGACGACAAGCGGCGGCGACGAAGAACTGCTCAGCATCGCGGTGGCGGTCGAAGAGCAGAGTGATCACCCACTGGCGCGTGCCATTGTCCGCGACGGTCGTGCACGGCTTTCAGGTGCGGCAGTGCCGAAGGCGACCAACGTCCGTGCGCTGATCGGTCGCGGTATCTCAGCGTCGGTTGACGGCGTCGAGGTCCGCATCGGCAAGCGCGAACTGTTCACCGAAGCCGGCCAACACCCGCCGAGTCAGCTGGCCGCAGACGTCGACTTCCTGGAACAGTCGGGCCGCACCACCATGCTGGTGCGCGCGGGCGAGCACTGGTTGGGCGCTATCGGACTGATGGATGTGCCACGTCCCGAGGCCGCAGCCGTGATCGCACAGCTCGCAGAGCTCGGCATCGATGACACCGTGATGCTGTCGGGCGACAACCAGCGCGTGGCTGATGCCGTCGCGGCCCAAGTGGGCGTCGGGTTCGCCCGCGGCGACCTGATGCCCGAGGACAAGGTGTCCGAGATCGCGGCGCTTCGACTGCGCCACGGCCGGGTCGGCATGGTCGGAGACGGCGTCAACGACGCTCCCGCGATGGCCAGCGCGAGCGTCGGCATCGCGATGGGAGCGGCAGGCTCCGATGTCGCCCTGGAGACCGCCGACGTTGCTCTGATGGCCGATGACCTCACAGCGCTGCCGTTCGCGGTGGATCTCAGCAGGCGCTCCTCGCGCATCATCAAGCAGAACCTTTGGGCGAGCCTGGGAATCGTCGCGCTGCTGATTCCAGCGACAGTGCTGGGCCTGGGAATCGGCCCGGCGGTACTCATTCACGAAGGGTCGACGCTCATCGTTGTGGTCAACGCGCTCCGACTGCTCGCAACACCGATACGCCCGCTGGCGCCGTTGAATAACCCGCACGTGAGGTAGTCACAATCATGTCCAGCGTGGCAAGCGATTTCGAGCACACCGACGTCCATACCGTCGTCACATTCGTGGACATGTCAGGTTTCACTGCCTACACCGAAGTTCACGGCGATCATCGCGCCGCAGGACTGGCGGGCAACTTCGCCGAAATGTCTGAAGCGGTGCTCGGGCCCGATGACGAACTGATCAAGACTATTGGTGACGCCGTGATGGTCACCAGCCCGGATGCCCCAGCGGCTGTGGCGTTCCTGCAACGACTCACTGACGCGTCCCGCAGGATCGATGGTTTTCCGCTGCTGCGGGCGGGATTTGGTGTCGGCTCGGTGATCAAGCGCCACGGCGACATCTTCGGCGCGACGGTCAACACCGCGGCCAGACTTGCGGCCATAGCCGAACCAGGCCAGATCGTCATGGACCACGCTGCCGCGAAGGAGCTACGATCCTCCGGCGGTGTTGAATCAACATCGTTGGGTCCACTGCGCCTGCGCAATATAACTTCGCCGGTAGAGGTCTTCGTGCTCGATATGGGTGCCAGTCACCAAGATCATGTCGACCCGATATGCCGGATGCACGTCGGTGCACTCACTGCCGAGTTGACGATTTCTCGTGGGGGAGTGTCGTATCGGTTCTGTTCGACGACGTGCCTACGCCAGTTCCAAGAGCGGAGTCGTCCGCCTGAACCTGTCAGATCTGCCAATCCTGAGCGCCGTCATTCTCGGTGTATGTACCGACGGAGTTCTTCACGACCACCGGATCTCCACTACCGAAATTGTCGAAGAACCACTGGGCGTCCGCGGGGCTGAGGTTCGGGCAGCCGTGACTGACGTTGCGCTTGCCCTGATCGGCGACGGACCAGGGGGCGCCGTGGACGAAGATCCCGGCGTTGTTGATTCGCACCGCGTCCTTGACCTTGAGCCGGTAACCCTCTGGGGAATCGATCGGGACGCCATACGTGGAGGAGTCCATGACCATGTCGGCGAACTTCTCCAGGACGTAATAAGTGCCATTGGGGGTCTCGTATCCGGGCTTACCCAAGGACACCGGAATGGTTTTCACGAGCTCGCCGTTGCGCATGACCTCCATCTGGTGAGTGGCATCGTCGATGGTCGCCACCAGTGCATCGCCGGTGCGGAAACTCGATCTCGTGCCACTGGCGTCGACAGTGACCACGGTGTTGGCTGGCCAGAAGTCCAGAGGCCGCCAGCGCAGTTGGGTATCGCTCATCCAGTAGAACTTGCCGGGCACCGGGGGGTTGGATGAGATGTGCACCGCCTGTTCGGCCAGCGGGCGGTTGGCGATCGGGCGCTGAAAGTTGATGACGATGGGTTTGGCGACACCGACCAGCGAGCCGTTGACTGGGTTGAATGTCGGTGGCGCGAATACCGGCTCCCCGATGTAGGGCGCCGGATTCTGGCCCGCGGATGCTTCACCGACAGGCGTCGGCATCGCGAACGGCTCACCCGGGACAGTGGGTGGGGTCGGGTCCATCGGCTCAGCAGAGGCAGTCGCGCTCGTCGCTATCGCGATGACCGCTGACCCGGCTGCGATGATCGCGGTGAATGGTCTACGCGTGGAATGCACTGACTTCGTCGCTCTCTCGCTATTGGGCCAACGCTTGATCGACCGCCGCGGACAGATCTTCATACGTTCGGAAGTCCAGTTGCTGACCGCCGAGGAAAATGCTCGGAGTGCCCTTGACACCCAATGCTTCCCCGTCGGCGACATCGACATTGATGCGGTCAACGGTGGCTGGATCGTTGTAGGCGGCATCAAAGGCCAGCATGTCGATGCCGAGTTCAACGGCGAATCCGCGGAAGGTCGCGTCCGCCGGCACCTGCTGTTCACCCCACTGGCTCTGCGTCTCGAACATCTTCTTGTACATCGGTTCGAACTTGCCCTGCTGAGCGGCAGCTTCGACGGCACGTGCTGCGCGTTCGGCATTGAAATGCGATTGGATCGGAAAGTATCGGACGACGAAGTTGACTCGGTCTGCGTACTCGGTTCGCAGCTGCTCCACAAGGGGGAACGCGGCGCGGCACGCTTCACATTCGAAGTCCAGGAACTCAACGAAGTTGACGTCACTTCCGGGAGCTGTGTTGAGGCGACGGCTGTTCTCTCGAACAAGTTGTCCGGCATCTACGACCTCTTCCTGAGCGGTCGTCGTGGACGCGTCCCGTACTGACAGGTAGACACCAGCGCCGATGATCGCTGTGAACGCCACGAACGCGGTCAACAGAAGTCGTGTGAGAGGGGCCACCGGCGCACATCCTTTGTCTATGGCGACCGCTATCGCGCCACACATGGCTGGGCGAGCGGCCGCAAACCCCAGTATATACGTAGTAAGGCAGTAGGTCATGGTGGCCGGCCGGCTAGGCGTCCGTAAAACCCACGTCCGGAGTCGTTTACGTGGGCCGCTGATCAGGCGGGTGCGCACCGCGATCAAGATGAGTTCGAGCCGGCCGGCCCGCGCGCAACATGATCGTCGCGATGACCACCAGGCAGATCGCCGCGGCGCCAAGAATCCAGAAGGCGGGATTCGATCCGGGCGCTTGCTGGTCGGTGTGGGAATCGTCGTAGCTATGAGTCGTCGGGGTGGTGATCGTCGGAGAGGGCGCGGGCGACGTCGTTGCGTCGGCGTGAATCGGCACCGACAGCGCGGCGAAGAGAAGGACGGTTGCGGCGACGATCACGACAGGCATCGCAGCCGAGCGCGGCATCATCGCACGAAATAGATCACGGCAAACAATGCGATCCAGACGATGTCCACGAAGTGCCAGTAATACGAGACGACGATCGCTGCTGTTGCTTGGGCGGGGGTGAACTTACTCATTTTAGTGCGCGCCAACAACATCGCGAAGGCGACCAGTCCACCGATCACATGGAGCCCATGAAAACCGGTCGCCAAGTAAAAGACCGACCCGTAGGCGCTGCCGGAGATAGTCGTTCCCTCGCCGACAAGTTTCACGTACTCGTAGCCTTGGCCCAAAACGAAGAACAGCCCCATCAACAACGTGACGGCGTACCACCTGCGCAGACCGAAGACATCGCCGCGCTCGGCCGCGAAGACCCCCATCTGGCAGGTGAATGATGACGCGATCAATACCACCGTCACCGGCACGGCGAGCGCCAGATTGAGTTCTGTCGGCTCTGGCGGCCACGCGTCGGCTTGCGCACGCGCAGTGAAGTACATCGCGAACAGTCCAGCGAAGAACATCAGTTCACTCGACAGCCACACGATGGTGCCGACGGCGACCATGTTGGGTCGGTTCAGTGAGTGAACCTTCGCCGTGATGGCAGTTCCGGTTGTCATGGTGTTCCTCACGGCATGGCCGACTTCATGGTCTACGTATTAAGTACGTACTATGGCATAGAGTCGGCGGCTCGCCAACTGCGTCTCCCCGCGGTGGCGTGACAGCCGCCCATCGTGTCGCTATAACGTTGATCCTGCCAGGACGCTCTAGTGTCGAAGTGCTCCGCGAGGCCCTCGGGTGGGTGTTGACCGCCACGCGTGGACAGGTGGGCCAAACTTCCGTAACCTTCCTGTGATCTACGTAGTAAATACGTATATTCTAAGACTTTCAAGGAGGAGTCGACGTGCGGTACAGCTACGCGCAGCCGGCGTCTCGTACCATCTGGTTTCGGGTGGTCGTGTCTGCCCTGGTGGCCGCGGTGATGCTCGCCGGCGCAAGTTTGGTCAGCGCTGACCCCGCAGCCGACGCGCTTGCGCGTATGAACGAGCTCTCGCGGGAGGCTGAACGGCTGACCGAGCAGATGTACACCGCCGAGATCGACCTGGAATCGAAGACCGCCGCGCACCGCGCAGCCCAAGAGCGCCACCGTGTCGATCTGGCGGCCGCCAGTGCCGCCCAAGGCGAGCTGGCGGGCTATCAGGCCGCGGTCGATGAAGTGGCTGCGGCCGCCTACATGGCCGGATCTACAAGCACTCTAGGGGCAATTCTCGTCGCGCCGTCGCCGCAACGGATGATCGATGACCTCGCTCTGAAGTCTCTGATGGCCGGCCAGATGAGGGACCGAATGACCGCTCACCGCAATGCGATCCTGCGCTCAGATGCTGCTGTACGGGCATCAGAAGCGTCGGCTGTGCAAGCGCGCGCGGCTGCCGCTGAGGCGGCCGCGGTCCGGGCCGATGTGCAGGCTCAACAGAGTCGCCTCAAAGAAAAGATCACCTCAGTGGAGGCCCAATACCAGGCCCTGACTCCACAACAGCGAGTCGTGCTGGCCGACCCTGGGCCTGTTGCCGCGCCCCCCGCCCCTGGGCCTGATCCGGCAATCCTTGCGATGCCCGAGGCGGCCCAACCGCCAGCGTCTCCCGGCGGCGCAACCGTGGCGGTGCAGGCAGCCATGAGCCGCATCGGCTCTCCGTACTCCTGGGGCGCCACCGGGCCGGCAGCGTTCGACTGCTCCGGATTGATCAAATGGGCTTTCCTGCAAGAAGGTAAATCGCTTCCGCGTTCCAGTCAGGCTCTCGCAGCAGGTGGCCAGGACGTGGCGATTAACGCGTTGCAGCCCGGCGATATCGTGACCTTCTACGAAGATGCTTCTCATGCCGGCATCTACATTGGCGAGGGCAACATGGTGCACGCGTCCACCTACGGCACGCCGGTGAAGGTAGCGCCGATATCGTCGGCGCCCATCTACAACGCACGGCGCTACTAGGCCGCAGCTCTAGGGGACGATCAGCGTGCAGCTTGGGGGATTGGGCGAGTTGGAAGCCACGGTGATGGACCGTGTGTGGGCCAGTGTGGAGGGCGTCACGGTGCGTACAGTGTTCGAGGAACTGTCCACAACACGCCAAATTGCCTATACCACGGTACTTTCCACCCTCGACAATCTGCACCGCAAAGGCTGGGTCCGACGCGACCGCGAACACAAGGCATACCGCTACTGGGCGACCATGACTCGCGAGGAGCGCTCCGCGAATCTCATGCGGGCAGCGTTGGAAGCCGGGGGGGATCCGGACGCGGTCTTCGCCTCACTCTTCGCGCAAATGTCCGCCGACGAATCCGCGCAGATGCGCAAAGCGCTACGTCAGGTCGATTCGCGGTAGCGCTAAGCTGCGGCGTTACCCGCCTTCCACTGCTCCCAGGGGATGTTCCAGTCGCCGAGACCGTCGGTGCCGGGCAGCGTGGGCCCGACGGTGTTGATCACGTCGACGATGTCCCCGCGTTTGGTGTTGTCGTAGAACCACTTCGCGTTCTCGGTGCTGGCGTTGAGGCAGCCGTGGCTGACGTTCGTCCGCCCCTGACTGCCCACCGACCAGGGAGCCGCATGGACGAAGATCCCGCTGTAGGACATCCGGGTGGCCCACTTGACCTCGGTGCGGTACCCGTCGGGTGAGTTCACCGGCACGCCGTAGGTCGACGAATCCATCACCATGTCCGCAAGGCGCTCGGCGACGATATAGGTGCCGTTGTCGGTGGGTGAGGAATCCTTGCCCATCGAGATCGGCATCGTCTTGGCCACTTCACCGTTGACACGCACGGTCAGGGTCTTGGTGGCGTCATCGGCGGTGGCGATGACCTCATCGCCGATGGTGAATCGGCTGGTGACATCGTCCTGTCCGAACAGACCGTCGCCCAGATCCACCCCGTAGGTCTTCACCTGTACCTCCACCGTGGTGCCCGGCTTCCAATACTCGGCGGGCCGCCAACGCATCTCACGACCACTGAGCCAATAGAATGCGCCCTCCACCGCAGGAGTGGTGGTCACGGTGACCGCGCGTTGGGCGGCGAGGCGGTTAGGAATGGGCTCGTCGAAGGTCACCGAGATGGGCTGGCCCACGCCGACCACGGCACCGTCATCGGGCATGACGTAGGGCATCGTCAGGTTCTGCGGGGAGTGCGTCTCGAAGGTGGCACTGGTGTGGGTCACCCCGCCCAATCCATAGGCATCGGCGTTCAGTGTGTATTCCTTGTTGTAGCCCAGCGGCTCGGCCGAACGCCAAGAAACGCCGTCGGTGCTCAGCTCGCCCGCGACGACCCGTCCCTGCGCATTCACCAGGGTCACCTCGCCGAGCACGCCGGCCTCGACACTCACCGTCACTGGTTCCTCGACCGTGACCCCGATGTCGCCGTCGGTGACCGAAGCCTGCAATTTAGGGACGAGCAGGTCGCTGTATGGCGTGCCCTTCTCGATCGGCTGCGCCTGCGGGGTGCCTTGCGGCGAGCTGCAGGCGCTCAAACCCAAGACCAGCGCCACCAGCGTGAGGAGCGCGAATAGCGTGGTGAGCGCAGTGCCTCGCATGCGTATCGTGGAAATCGCCCGCCCCATCAAAGCCGTCCTGTCCGTCGCCGAGAATCCGTTGCGCTACCATCCTACGTAGTTGCTACGTATATGCACGTCAGCGGGGAACCATGCCGCTTTAGCGCCACCTAGGGAGTGAACTGTTGCTGACAACGCGCGCTGGCCGTGCCTGGCTGACCGCTTTGGCCGTCATCACCATCCTGGCGGTTGGCGTGGTCTTGCTCATGAACAGCGGTAGCAAGGGTGACGATGCTAACCGCAGTGAAGCAGCGCCCACCGCCGATGCCGGCGGGGTACAGGTTGTGCGCGACAGCAGCCACCGGCTCAACGACCTGCCGGATCCAAAGGTGACTCTCGTCGAGTTCCTGGATTTCGAGTGCGAAGGGTGCCGCGCCGCGTACCCCCTGGTAGAGGAATTGCGCAACCAGTACGGCGATCGTGTCGAGTTCGTGATCCGGTACTTCCCGTTGTCGGGGCATTTCAACGGTGAGCGTGCCGCACGCGCCGTGGAGGCCGCTGCACAACAGGGTCAACTCGAAGCGATGTACCGGAAAATGTACGAGACACAATCGGAGTGGGGCGAGCAGCGCGTGCCGGCTGATGACGTCTTCCGCGGTTTCGCCACCGACCTCAACCTGGACATGGCGGCGTTCGACGCGGCCTACAACGATCCGGCGACGCTGGAACGCATCCGCGTTGACCAGCAGGACGGAGAAAAGCTCGGTGTGATGGGCACACCCACTTTCTTCGTCAACGGCCAGCAGATTGCCCTGCGTCGTGCCGAGGATCTGCGTACCGCCGTCGAGGACGCGCTACAGAACACACCTTGATGACGAAGTGCGACACACGGCCATGTCATGCGGCCGACGGTTTACGGGCCCTGTTAGAGCTGAAACACATGAAAACACCTGTGCGCCGAGGGCTTCGCCTCCTGGTCGGCGCTGCGATGCTGTGGTCGTGGATGATCGCAGTACCGTCGGCCTCGGCAAGCTGCAGTGCTGCGGACCCGCAGTGCGGGCTGCAACAGCGCATCGCGGCCGCCGAGAAATACGTGGCCACCCGTCCGGGAACGGTCGGGTTCGTGCTGCGTGACCGGGTTACCGGCGCGCGCTACCGCAATGCCGCGGCCGGGACGCCGATCTGGACCGCATCGACGATCAAACTGGCGATGGTGGCTGACCTGCTGAGCCGCGAACAGGTCGGCACGCTGCGTCTGACCGCGGCTGACCGGGAACAGATGGCTGCGATGCTGCGCAATTCGGACAATGATGCGGCCGATTCGCTGTGGTCGCGGTACGGCGGGACCAGCAATGTGTTCAACGCGAACTTCGTTCGGTACGGGATGACAAGCGTGCAACCGCAACGCGGGTTCGGCGACGTCTACCCGTACTGGGGCTTTCAGAAGGGCACCGCCGATGACTTCGACGCCCTGATGAACTATGTGCTCACCGGTCTCACGCCGGCCAACGCGGCGGCAGTGGTGGCCGAGATGCAGCGGGTGGACAGCTCGCAGCAGTGGGGGGTGTGGGGCGCCGGGGCCGCGATGAGTCCCGGCAACAAGAACGGCTGGTCGCAGGAGCAGGGCGGGTGGGTGGTCAACTCCGTGGGCTTCGCCGGCCCGGGCCAGCGCTACACCCTGGCCATCATGAACGGCCTCGATGGTGAGGGCGGCTACGACGACGGTGTCGAAACGACCACCGAGCTGTCGCGAATCCTCTTAGGGCCATGACCTTTTGACTCGCAAATGCGGGAGCGCTCCTCTGCGGAAAGCAAGGTTCAGGCGGCGCCCTCGGGGTTCGCGTCCAGTACGACGAGCGTTGTGTGGCATTCTGCCGAGCGAGCGAAGCCATTGAGCTTTCAGGAGACGAGACCGCTAGCCAGGATGACGATGCCAAGACCAATCAGGACGATCGGAAAGAGTATGTGTTCCCAGCGTTCGAGGACTTCGGCGATCGGCCGGCGGGTGGCGACGTACCTGGCGGCAACGACGAGGACAGCGACGAGTACGAGGAACACGACGCAGTAGGCAACGACCGCAGCAGGCCCCACGCTGAGGAAGACAGGGACATAGACGCCGATATTGTCACCGCCATTGGCGAAAGTGACTGCAGCGACGGTCCACACGCCGACGCTTCTGCCTGTGGCGCTCGCATCATCATCGTCGTCACCGTTGCCACGCCACGCCTGCCATGCCCCCCGTAGACCTAGGGCCAGGGGGATCAGGCCGAAGTACGGGATGACCTGTGCGGGAAGAAACGCACCGGCACCCAGTGTCACCAGGACGGCCGCACCCAGAATGCCCGCAAAGCCCAGATACTGCCCAGCGGTAATCCGGACCGTGGTGCCGCGGTGCCCAGCGCCGCGGGCGAAGAACAGCGAGAGCACGATGATGTCGTCGATATTGGTGACAATGAACAGGCCGATGGCCGGCAAAACTGACGACAGGATCATGCCGGTGCGTCCGTGGCAGCGGTGCCTTCTCCTCGGGTCGGCGCATCGTTTTTTTGGTCGATGCGCGTATCGATCACAACGGCGCTATCGGTTCCGTACTGGGGGCACAACACAACGGTGTTCCCTGTCGCTGTTAGCAGCGTCTCTGCTGAGGCCAACAGGTCCATGACTTCGGGTCGGGCCAGTGAGTAGAACATCTGTCGACCTTCGGGACGTCCGATCACCAGGCCGCAGTCCCGCAGGCAGGCGACATGGGCTGAGACCGTGGATTGGGCTAAGCCCAGCTCGCCGGTCAGATCTACCACCCGTGCCTCACCGTCCGACAGGCGGCGGACGATGGCCAGCCGGGCCGTATCGGAGAGACTGCGAAACAACGCCACCGCAGCATCGACACTCGAAGTGTTTCCTGAGCCGCCGCTGCCGAACAGACAGGCACTCTCCTTATTCATCGTCATCTGGCGATGATAACCGGTTAATGGCGATGTATGGGCGGCGGGTTGGTGGCCATCGCGGCGACCCGCCGTCGACGTCGCGTCCTTTTCACCGGCGTCGGCGGCCTCATTTTTTGAACTGTGCGGGCGGTGGGCGGTCGGTGGAGGTTGCTAACCGGTGCTTCGCGTGCGGGACGGTTCGAGAAGCTGGTCGACGGGGGCGTAGTTGTCGGAGAGCGGTGTGGCGTCGCCCACCCACTGGCGCAGAGCTTCTCCTTGCATGACTTTCCATGGCGTTTCTCGAGCGTCGAGACCCGTTTGGATCGCGTCGGAGTCCAGGGCTCGATGGGAGGCGGCGACGACAAAGTTGCCGCCATCGGGTGCGGCCGTCAGATCCAGACCGAGGTCGCGGGGTTCGCCAGCCAGCAGGATGTGATCAAAGGCTTGACTGAGGGTGGCGATTTCGGCGCGCAGGAAAGACAACTCGCCATAGTCGATGAGGTTGGCGACGTATATCCCTGTGGTGTTGAGTGCCGTGCGCACATCAGCGATCGCCTCGGCGGTGGTGAGATGCCACGGCACGCTGACGCCTCCGAAGGCGTCTCCGACAATCAGGTCTTGGCCTCCTGCAGCAAGCCGGCCGACTCCGAGTCTGCCGTCTTCGACGCGGACATCGATGCCAGTATCGGATTTCAGGCCGAGCTCGTCGCGGTCGGCGCGCGCCACGCCCCCGTCGATCTCAGAGACAAGGCTGCGCGTCCCGGGCCGGGTGGCTGCGAGATACCGCGGAAAGGTGAGCCCGCCGCCTCCGAGGTGGTAGGCCGTCAGCGGCTCACCCGCAGGGAACGCGGCATCGACCACCGAGGCAAGCCCGCGTACATACATGAATTGCAGGTAAGTCGGGTCATCGAGATCGATGTAGGAGTGATTCAACCCGTCTAAGACCAGAGTTCGGCCAGTGTCGCGTTCGGGGTCGGCCACCACTCGCAAGCAGTGATATTGGGTTTCCGCATCGCAGCCTCCGGGAGCGACGTAGTCGGCGAGACCGCCGACGATGAGGACCAGCGCGAGCCCGGCAGTCCTGGCGCGGTTGCGGCGGCGCATTCGCCACTCGACGACGACTGCGCCCAGAACCAATAACGACCCGAGTCCGATCAGGATGGCACTGACCGGCAACCGCGAAATCAGGACAAACCCAGTGAGCACTGTGCCGGCGATAGCGCCCACAGTGCCGAGTCCGGAAAGCTGTCCGACGACCGTTCCGGTCTGATCCAGCGTGGTCAGGCGCAGCTTCGTCACCATCGGTGTCACCGCGGACAGCAGGGCGCCCGGAATCAGGATGGTCATCGCCGCCACAATGAGTAGCAGTGGCGGCGCCCACTCCGCCGCCATGCGCAGCACTGCGGGAGTGAGCGCGACGACGGCACCAGATGCGCCGAGCGCGGGTCCTATGAGCTGGCGCGGGTCAGTGCGGTCGGACATGCGTCCGCCTGCCCAGGATCCGAGAGCTATTGCTGCGAGCGCGATTCCGATGACGAGAGTGCTGGTTTCCAGTGTGAGGCCGAGGTAGGGGGCCAGCAGTCGCAGGGCGGTGATCTCGACCACCAACACTGCGGCCGACGAAATGACCACCAGCGCTGCCGCGGCGCGGGAACCCAGATTCGGTAGGGGCGCGGGCTCGGACTGCTCGTGGGGCAGAGCGTTCGGTCCGGTCACCAGTCCATCTTCGCAAACACGAGCCAGATCAAGGCCACGAGGTTGAACCCGCCTGAAGGCGAACGGCGAGGGTCAGCAGAGCGCCACGCCTGCCTGTCATTGCAGCTTGACACCGCGGAAAGCGCTGATGGGAGCGATACCGAACATCTCATGGAAGGCCCTGTTGGCATGCGAGCTGTCGCTGAACCCGGCCGCGTGAGCTGCATCGGTGATCGTGCCACCGTTCCGTGCTACCTCCATCGTGCGGATTAACCGAGCCCACCGCACATAGGCCGAAAGCGACAATCCGACATCGCGGGCGAACAGACGGCCCAACCGGTCGGGGGACAGGTACACGGCAGCGGCCATTCCAGTGAGTCGTATCGGTCCGGTGATCAGTTGTGGGATGAGTGCGACAACCTGCTGCACACCGGGGTGAACGAACTCATCCGGGGCCGCGCTGGTGCGGGTATGGCCGAGCAGTGTTCGCAACACGGCGTCGGCGGCGCCCGAAAGATGTTCTTGAACAGCACTATTCGGGCTCAGCGTTGCAGCGGCGGTGGTCCAGGACGAGCAGGACGCGCGCGTCTGCTTGTCGACGAGCGCGCTCACTGAGCGCCCAACGGAGGTGGTGGGTTCTAGATACACCATCAGGCCGGTTGTGTCTGCGGCATCGAGGGCGTGCGCCGTACCAGCGGGAATGATTCCAGCTAGGGCGCTCGCGCGCTGACCGCGGGCATCGGTGAAGAGAAGCGGAGTGGCGTCTGTGGCCACGGCGATCTGTACCGCCGCGTGGGCGTGATGATGCGCTGTGCCCAAGCGGCCACGATAGATCAGCCGACCCGGTTCGATCACAGCCTGACCGGACCATTGCATGCGGCTCAGTATGGCGTGTCGGATTCCGCTACGGCTAGCACGGGTTGCGCCGAGCTGAAGTCGACGGATCTGTACATGCGGGATAGTGGCTGTGGGCGAAACACTGCTTGCATGGTGAAATCTATTGTTCGGTACGGCTATCCGCCGCTGATGCTGTTGGGGGTCAACGGGGCCGCGATTGGTTTGGCGCAGGCCCCGTGGGCTGAGCTGTGGATGGCAGGTTTGATCTTGTTCGCGATTGCGGTGTCGTTCGCGGCTGAGCATCTCCTGCCCTACAACGAGCAGTGGAACGACACGGTCGGTGATGGCGGCCGCGACGTAGCACACGCGATGGTCAACGAAGTAGCGCTGCTTGCGACTGTGCTGGTGATTCCCGTGCTGACCGTGCTCTCGCCATTCAGTGTTGCGTGGCCGGCTGCGGTTTCCTTTCCTGTACAGGTGCTGCTCGCTGTCGTGGTTACCGACGTGGGGGTAACGCTGGTACATATGGCAAGCCACCGGGTGGGCTGGCTGTGGCGGTTCCACTCTGTGCATCACAGCGTCAAGCGGTTCTACGGGTTCAACGGTCTGATGAAACATCCGCTCCACGGAGCGCTCGAGTTGGCGGTCGCCACCACGCCGCTTCTCATACTGGGTATGCCCAAGGCGGTCGCCGAAGCACTTACGGTATGCATTGCTGTCCAACTGCTTTTGCAGCACTCCAATGCTGACTACCGGGTTGGGCCTCTACGAAAGGTCCTGGCGCTCAATGAGGGGCACCGCTTCCACCATCTGAAGTGGGCAGGGGTCGGCGATGTGAACTTCGGCTTGTTCACCCTGATGTGGGACCACTTGCTACACACGTTTTCATACGATCCGCGCCGCCTTTTCCGCGCCGACGATCTCGGTATCGCTGCCAAGCCGAAGTACCCGGTCGGTTACCTCGCGCAACTTGCCGAGCCTTTTCGTGCCAGCGGCGCGTGCCACTTCGTGGCTGACGCCGACGATCAATCGGCTCGACCTGCTGACGGCCGGTCGAGCGCCACACCTCAGTTGGGTAACTGAGGTGTGGGTGTGGACTCCTGCCCGCCGAACCCCTGGCAGATAAACCGCTGCCAAACCGGGGCCACCCGCGGTACTGCGTATCTTTCCTGCAAACCTCGCGGGTAGGTCATCGCTTTGCTGTGTAGTCGGTGGTAGACAAGTTCGACCGATAGTCGGTACCGACGAGATGGCACCGGCGCTGGCGGCGCGAACAGAGCGGAGGCCAATTCCATGGGAAGGGCCAGTTGGTGTAGCCCCGGTTGGGCGGTTCCACGCCGGCTCGTCGCCCGAGGACCACGATGAGCGCACCACCGGTCATTTTGATGGCCACCGACGTGGGTCTGTGGATGGCCTTGCCGGCCTTCGTCCCAGCATTTGTGGTCGCCGGCGTGGTTGCTTTCGTCATCCGTCGTGACCGCCGCCGTCCGCCGGATCCACTCGTGCCGGAAGCGCCGCCCTCAGCGGCGGAAGGACAGTGATGAACAATCGCCGACAGAAATTCCGCAGCTCTATCGCCGCGACGACATGCGCCTTCGTAATTGGTTGCGGCGCACCACCGGAAGCCTCTCAGACGACGGGCAGTCCGACCCCCGGCGAGACCACGGTCACGCAGTCGAGCCAGGGTCCCGCCACCGCTTCGGCAGCTGCAGAAGACACAGCTAGCACCGTGATCAATGTTGGCATTGCCGGCGGCGTCGTGACTCCGACGAATGGCCAGGCCCAAGCTGTTGCCGGTCGACCGATCGTGTTGATGATCGACAGCGACGTCGCAGATCAACTTCACGTGCATTCGGTGCCGGAGTACACCTTTGACATCCAGGCCGGTTCCGGACAGAAGTTCGAGTTCACCGTCGATGTTCCCGGCCGGGTAGATGTAGAACTCCACGATCTTGATCGCACGGTTTTGACGATCGAAGTCCGGCCATAACGGTGCGCCAAAGCGTTACCGTGCTCGCGCACGGCGTGGGCGGCTCCACCGATCTGCCGGTGCCACTGTCATTCGCCCTGATCGGCGCGGCCTGGGCCCTGACCGCAACTTTCGCCATCGTGGCGCTGGCATGGAGAAAACCTCGCTTTGACCCCGCCCATTCTGGACATGAGCTGCCTGCATGGGTGACCCGCGTCGTGGACTCCGCGGCAGTGCGCTGGACCGCGGCGACGGCGGCACTGTTGTTCACCATCTGGGTGGCCGCGTCGTCGGTATGGGGCCCCACAGGAAGCGGCAATCCACTCCCCGGTGTGTTCTACGTGCTTCTGTGGGTTGGGTTGGTCGCCATTTCGGTGTGCGTGGGACCTTTGTGGCGAATCATCTCGCCGGTACGCACCGTTTATCGTCTGGCCGGCATGGCGCGCCATGGAAACGGGGAGTCGTTGCCACGGCGAAAATACCCAGAATTATGGGGATTTTGGCCAGCGGTATTGGGGCTATTCGCGTTCGTCTGGCTAGAACTAGCCGCCCCCGATCCGGGGTCTACGTCGGCAATCAAAGCCTGGCTGTTGATTTACGCCCTAGTCATGGGTCTCGGGGCATGCGTGTACGGCTCGCAGTGGTTCTCGCGAGCAGATCCGTTCGAGGTGTACAGCGTTGCGGTCTCTCGGCTCGCACCTTTTGCCCGCAATGCCGGTACAGGACGGGTCTCGTTGATCAACCCCCTCGATCACCTGCCCACAATGCCCGTCCGGCCGGGGACAGTGGCGGTCCTAGCGGTGCTGCTCGGGTCGACTGCCTTCGACAGCTTCTCCCAATCACCGACCTTCAGGAACTTCGTCGATCGCCATGCTTCCTCGCTACCGGTACTCAGCGACAGCGCAGGGGCTTCGTTGGTGCGAACCGTAGGACTGCTCACCTTCGTTTCGGTTGTAGGAGTTACATTTTGCGGTGCCGCACGGGCTACAGGTGGGGTCGATCGGAAGCAGCGTCAGCAGTTGCCGGGACAACTGGCCCACTCACTGATCCCCATCGTTGTTGGCTACATTTTCGCCCACTATCTGTCGTACCTGGTCGAGCGCGGGCAGGAAACGGTGGTTCGGCTCGCTGACCCCTTGGGACGGGGATGGCATCTGTTTGGTCTCGACAGGACCGACGTCTGGTACGTGCTCTCTGAGCACCCCTCGGTGCTGTGGACCATCAAAGTGGCATGCGTGGTCGTCGGCCACATCGTGGCGGTCATCGCTGCACACGACAAGGCGCTGCAGGTCCTCCCTGTGCGGCATCAAATCAGCGGTCAACTCGCCATGATGCTCACTATGGTCGGCTACACCTTCGTGGGGCTCTACCTCTTATTCGGCGGCTAAGACAGCGACCGGGCACGAAGCAGTGGGGCAACGGCGCCTGCCTGCATGCGCAACTCAGACAGTCGTGGAAGGGACGTCTTTGGATACCTGACTAAAACCTAGCCGGTGGGAGCGCGGGGTGGTTTTCGGCGGTGTTCGTGGCGTCCTGGTGTTGTTCCCGGCGAATTAGCTGGTCGTCGGGGAGTAGCGGGTGTGAGTGTAGCGGGCGCGACGATAGCCACGCGACGCGCTGGCGTCCGTGGCCGGCCTGAGTGAGCCTCGCTGTCGTGGTGGCGGCGTTAGGCGGTTCGCTCTTCGGGGTGTCGTCGGCGGTGCAGGTAAGCCGCTATTGCGTTTCGGCCCAAAGCGAATCCGAGCATCACGGTCAACTGGCGAACCGCAGCAAAAGCGATCATCCGCCCGCCATAGAGGGTGCGGTCGAGGGTGTTGTTGAGGCTTTCGCTGTCTTCGCGCCAGCCATAGCAACGGTCGTAGACGCTGCCGCGGTCGTCGGTCTTGACGTGCTGGCGTAGGTGCTCGGCGCGGTTGTAGCCGCAGCTGCGGTCGGCGTCGGTGGTGTCGATACGCGTACGATGCACCGTGCCGCAGGATGGGGTGGCGAACTCGATGTACCAGCGGTGGCTGTCGTCGGCGTTGCCGCGCGGGTAGATCTTGGCCACCGGGCAGGGCTGCATGTGTCTGTCGCCGGCGTCGAGGATCTGGCGTTCGCAGATCCGTCCATCTTCGGTCCACAGGTCATGAACGTCGCCGCACGAGCACTCGAGTCGGGCGAATGCGGTGGGTACGCGGGTGCTGTCGTGCATCGGTGAGAGCACGGTCAACCCGAGCTTCATGGCGCGGTCGATGTGCTTGCCGCGGAACGCTCCGTCGTAGCAGACGCCGTCACACCGTACGTCGGCGTCGGCGACGACGCGGTCGATCATGTCGAGAGCGACACGAGCTTCACCGCCGTAGCCCTTGCCCGCTGGCACGGCGTCGACGTCGAGGATGACCCTGTTGTTGCGGATGGTGTCGGGGCGGGTACTGAGCATGGCGAACTTGGTGCCGTAGCGGAATTCGGTGTCGCTGTCGCCGTTTTGGGCTTCGATGCCGGCGTGCACGTGGCGTCCGCCTTGTTCGGCCCAGTGGTCGGCGGTGGCCTTGCGCACTGGTGCGGCGACAACGGTGCCATCGCCGACGACGTACTGCCCGCGCGCCGGGCTGGTGTGGGACACCCCAGCGTCTGGGTCGAGACAACCGAGTTCGCGCGCGAGCCGCCGCGCGAGCAGGCGAAACGTGTCAAGCAGCTTGTCGGTGTACTCGTCGAGTAGCCGTTGGGCGTAGTTGTGGTGCCAGCGCTGTGGTGGGCGCCGCGGCGCCCTTGGTGGCTGATGTTTGGCGGCCCGGTGGCGGATGGTGCGCCAGTAGGTGGGGTGGGCCATCGCGCGGGCGGCCTTGCTGTGCGAGCCCAGCACCCCGGCTAGGGCCTTGTGCAGCACGTGCACCCATGGGGGGTAGTGCGGACGCCGGCCCGGGGTTCCCGGCTCGTGGACGGGCAGGACCGCGGCGAGTTGATAGATGACCTCGTGGGAGGCGATCGCCTCGATGGTGTCGATCTCCAGCAGCGTGAGATCCATTGGCGTTTCGACCCGGCGCAGCTCGCGTTGCTTGATGCGTTCGGCGCCGTAGGCGCCGGCCTTTTTACGGGACCGGTCTTTGGGGTTCATAACGGGCCCGCCCGGTCATGCCAGTGGTAGCCGATGAGGGCGGCGGTGGTGTCCAGCGAGGGTGAGCCGATGAGACGCGCGGCGTCTTCGATGCGGCCGGTGCGGTCGAACTCGCGGCGCGCCGCGAAGGCGGTCAGCGATGCCGGCCGCACCCCGGAGTCGTCGGATAGCTCGGCGCGGGAGAGGATTTCGCGCACGGTCACGCACACCCGGGCCTGCTTATGTGCGTCGCTTCCGCCGGCGCCGGTGCACAACACCGGCGAGGGTTTGGGGCTGGGTAGCGGGCGGGTGAGGTGGGCGGCGCGCTCGGAAAGCACTCGCATCGACCAGCGGTCCAGCGTCAGTGTGCGGGGGCGATACTTGCTCGAGCCGTGCATCCACACGGTTGCGGCCTGTGGATCCAGATCGGCGGCGGTGATGTGTCCCAGCTCGGAGGTGTGCGCGCCGGCGAGTAGCAACGCCGCGGTCGCGGCGTGCCGAGTCGGGGCGGTGCGTTCGGAAAACAACCGCACCAGCGCGGCCTCATCCTCGGACAGTGGGCGCTGGCAGGACGACTGTCGGGCGGGGACGGCGATGTCGATAGTCGGGTCGTCCAGCGTCAGCCGCAGCCGGCGCGCGGTGCGAAAGAACGCGCGCAGCGCCGCACGGCGGTTGTGCATGGTCGCCACCGCCGCGTCCGATACGACACCGTGGCGGGTACGGCCTTTGGCCGCAACGAATTTCGCGACCAGCGCGTGATCGACTGCGGCGAGGGTGGTGACGTCGTGCACTGCGGCGAATCGGCTGAATCGGCGGATCAGCAGACCGAACTTGTCCAGCGTCTGCGCGGCCAGCACCCCATCGGCGATCCACGCACCGGTCACCGCCTGCACCGCCGCGGCCAGGCTCCCGTCAGCCATGGCCGGCCCCCACTGCAGCGGCAGCAGCAGCTGCACCCCGGGCCTCAGCATGCGGCGCCGCCGTTGATGACAGCTGGATCATCATGGTGACCCCTTCCCAAGTGGTGCGTGTATGCACCATTGG
This sequence comes from Mycolicibacterium canariasense, assembly GCF_002101555.1. Lineage (GTDB taxonomy): Bacteria > Actinomycetota > Actinomycetes > Mycobacteriales > Mycobacteriaceae > Mycobacterium > Mycobacterium canariasense. The sequence continues at coordinate 40,508 of NZ_LQOL01000051.1, read as the reverse complement.
AGCAGAGGGGTCCGACACGTCGGCCTGCGGCGACGGTGGGGCGGGATATCGTGGGCCTGTGTCGCGCAGCAATGGTGACCGCCCACCGAGCGCATACGTCTTGCGGGGGTTCTGGCCGGACGCCGACCTGGACCCCGACGCGCCACCGTCGGCACCTGCCGCGCAGCAGCTCGCGCGTGCATTGCGCGCAGCCATGACCGAGACCGCCACCGGCCAGCGAGCACTCGCGGCGACCAGCGGAGTGGCCCACACCACCATCGGACGGATCCTGGCCGGCACCGTGCTCTGCGACATCGGCTCCCTGGCCCGCCTGGAACAGGCCCTGGGCCGACGGCTGTGGCCCGAACGTGACGACGTGCAAAGCCGCCCCCGCTCCAAGCACCGAGCGACCACCCGAAAGGCGAGTGGCGTCTGACACGTGAGGCAGGTTACAGGGTTGTAGTTCGATTGCAGGCCCGCCGATGCGGTGTGTTGCGCTTGACTCACGTTACAAGTGGCAGAACACTAGGTGTCGCGCGAACATACAGACGCGTCAACAGACCGAGCTAATGGGCGGTGGGCTGACTATGGGTAAGACCAGCAGATCGCTGATCGATTTGATCGACGTCGCCGCGCAACGTTACGGTGGGGCGTCCGGGCGCAGGCTAGCCGAGCTGGCGCAACACGGCGGGCATGACATTTCGCACGCGACGCTGAACCGGCTGCGGCAGGGCACGTATGCCACCCGGCCCTCGGATGCGTCGATTCGGGCGATCGCCTACCTGGCCGACGTGTCGGAGAATACCGCGTTCGCGGCGGCTGGGGTGAGGGCGCCGGGTGCGGTGGGGTATGAGCCGCCGTCTGAGGCCCAGCGCATGAACACCCGCCAGTGCAAGGCGATCGACGAGCTGATTCGGGCATTCATCGCCGACGACACCGGCGCGGTGGCGACCCGCAGCGACCTGACCAACCTCGTCGATGCGCGGCAACGGCTTGGGGCCGCGTTGAGCGCGGTCGACGTTGCTCAGCCCGCGACGGGCCAACTCGTGGCCGCCGCACAGGATGCGATGCGCTGCATCGACGAGACGCTGGACATTTTGAGCAACACCAGCGCGATGCCTCCGTCCTGGCACGGCAAGCCGCCGGAGGAGATGACCGACGCCGAACTGGACGAGGCCGCCGCGGCCGGGGACCCCTGGCCTGCGTACATTCGCACCAGGACGAAGGAGCGGATCGACGTCGACGGGGGGTAGACATGCTTCCGCGCTGCATGGGCGAGCACGGAACACTACCGCCGGGCATCCATCGGGCGACGTTGGACGAGGTACGCTCTCGATTCGTCGATGACGCTGCCGATCACACGCGCGAGCGGCGTGGCTTGATTCTGGATGCGATCCGGATTCACATCACCCTTGTCAGACAGTTGTTCTATCGTCACGAGATCACGATTTGGCTCAGCGGCGGCTTCTGCACCTATAAAGACGACACGCCCGGCGACGGCGATTTCGCCTGTCTGGTGCCAGCTCACGCGTTGGAGCAGGTACACGGTGATGCCGCACTGCCGCTGTGGACTCTCGGCTCGGTCACCGGCACCCTCGGGCACAGTGACCTGGTTGTGCAGACAGACAAGCTGCATTGCATGGGCGGGCTCACCGACGCCCTGGTGGTGAACCGCGACAACCCATATGCCGTTGAGCGGCAACGCCGGTGGTGGTCACGGGTGATCGGCCCCGATGGTGAGATAATCGACAGTGCGACAAAGGGCTTCGTGGAGGTGATCGATCAATGACCGGTCTCGGCCACCTCTCCGGCCTCAGCGACGACGACCTGCTTCGAGCCGCCATCCGCTATGAATACGAGCATTTCCCCGACACCGCGGATTTCGCACTCGGCCAGCTGTATTCGGGCACGGTACAAGGTGATCCGGCCGCAGAACGCGTCTGGGCCGAAGAAACCGCGCCTGAACAAGTCGAGCTCGACCTGCACTTGGAGGGCGCCGGGGTGCGGGGCCATGCCACCCGCGCGGACAAACTCGCAACCTTCGTCGCCGGAGTCAACGACGCCACCAAAGCGATCGTTCGAGAGAGACTTCAACTGAACGCGCTGAATCGAAACCTTCTCATACACGGGCTCGGTCCCGGCTCGGTGCGGGTTGTGCTGCGCGCCGACGCCCCACTTGACGGAGATGCGAAGCATGTACCACTCGGCGGCACAAGCCAATTCGCCTCAAGCCCCGATTCGGAGGCGCTGCGCACAATCGCCCGGCTGTTCACCAACGCTAGCTCCAGTGCCGCCGGAGTCGGCAGCGACGTGCGTGACCTACCGATCAAAGCGCGACGAGGCCTGCTGCGCTCCACATCCGCAATGAGAACAGCTGGATGGGACATCGCCGGACAGATACGCCAGCGCGGCCTCGGATCTACCGAAGTCGCCTTCACCCAGGCCGGAGCCGCGCTGCTTGGCAGCGAACTGAAAAACTACAACTACGACAGCGAACGCGGATGGGCGATCGGCACCATCGACGGTTTCCGCCGCAGCCTCGGCAGCCTATACCTCACCCCGTCAGGCACCAAAACCCCTCTGGCGGTCAACGTCAGCGACCCCGACACCCTCGCCGCCGCCGCGCGGCTGGCCGCCGAGGAGGGAGTGGTCGTGCAGGTGCAGATCGAAACCGTGCGCGCGCTCAGCAGTGAGGAATCGACTCGCATGACAACCAGCCGCAGCCTGCTGCAGATCGAACGTGCCGCCGAATCACTGCCCTACCCCGAATAACCTTGCTGCTGTCGGGCACGCGACGCGGCGGGCGGCCGCTGCCGTTAAACCACATCGAGCGGTTCATGAGGCACATCAGCAAGTCATGGGGCAGCGCAGCCGCATTGGCCGTTACCGCAACCCTGCTCGCGGGATACGGCGGGGGGCCGCCAGGTGATGTCGCCGGTGGCGACAAGCGGCCGACCGGTGAGACGACGCTACGCGTGGTGCCCACGCCGCGCCGAAGCCCGGCTGGAGCAAGACCATCCACGCCTTCGCCGCCACGCCGGAGGGCAGGGGAGTGGCCGTGACCACGTTCTACTACGGCGCCTCGGGTGATCAGCCGCGCGCCGTTGTCGACCGCAAGCCCGCCGACATCGTCAACTTCTCGGTGGAGCCCGGTGTCACCCGACTGGTCAGGGCCGATGAGGTAGCCAAGGACTGGAACGCCGACAACATCAAGAGCATCCCATTCGGATCAAGAGCATCCCATTCGCGGGTGGGCTCTGGGATTTAACGCTTTACGGTGGCTGGCATACCACGCCCGAGGAGTGTGTGGTGGCAGTGAAGCGCTATGACCGCGACTCAGACAGCTCGAATGCGCGGCCGCGAGGACTGTATGTGCGAGGACGAGGTCTGTGAGCTGGAGCAGGTACGCCGTGCTGTCTGGTGTGTCGAGACCGTCTGACACTATCGGGCTTCGGGCCCGTCGGGCATGTGTTCCCCCTCGGGAGTCGACTCAGGTGGTGTGCCGTCTCCAAACGGCCTACCGCCTAACTCTTCCCGGCCGTGCGGCGTGAGCCAGTTTGACAGGTCAGGACCCTTCGGCACGACTTGTGTCGGATTGATATCCGTGTGCACGATGTAGTAGTGCTGCTTGGTCTGCACGAAGTCGATGGTGTCGCCAAAGCCCGGTGTCTGGAACAGATCCCGCGCGTAGGCCCACAGCGTCGGCATCTCTGTGAGTTTCGACCGATTGCATTTGAAGTGGCCGTGATATACGGAGTCAAATCGGGCCAGTGTGGTGAACAGCCGGATGTCTGCCTCGGTGATGGTGTCGCCTACGAGATAGCGTTGGGTCTGTAGGCGCTCAGAAAGCCAATCGAGTGCGCTGAATAATCGGTCGTAGGCTCTGTCGTATGCATCCTGTGAGCTCGCGAACCCGCATTGGTAGACGCCGTCGTTGACCTCGGTGTAGATGCGCTGAGCGACGTCGTCGATCTCGTCGCGCCGTCGCTCGGGATAGAGCTGGGGGGCGCCCTCGCGATGGAAATGGGTCCACTGCGTCGAGAAGTCCACGGTCATTTGGGCGAAGTCGTTGGTGACCACTGCGCCCGTCGGCGCGTCCACGATCGCGGGCACCGTGACTCCCTTCGGATAGTCCGGTATGCGCTTGTTGTATGCGTCGCGTAAGAAATGGATCTTCAGCACTGGGTCGAGGCCACCTGGGTCGAGGTCGAAGGTCCAGCTGCGTGTATCGTGCGTTGGTCCGCAAAAGCCAATAGACAGAACCTTTTCCAGGCCGAGCAGTCGTCGCACAATGATCGTGCGGTTGGCCCACGGACAGGCCCGCGCGACGATCAGGCGGTAGCGGCCTGGTTCGACGGGATAGCCGTCGCGGCCGTCAGCGGTGATGCGGCTGCTGATGTAGTTGGTGTCGCGATTGAATTCGCCGGCCGCGGCGACATAGCTCATGGTTTACTCGTCCTTTTCAAGGGGTTACCCGATCTGGAATCGTGTGGGATTGATGTGGCCGTAGGTTTAGACGAGGGGTGCCGGTCAGGGTTTCGACCTGCAATCGGTTAGCCACCTCCGGCGTCCAAAGAGCGTCTTCGACCGATTGGGTATTAATGCCCATCAACACATCTCACGTTTTTACCTAGAACATTGGTGTAGCTCGCATGCGCTGCGCTCCACGTCGGATCGATCAGTCACCACCGCGTGGGATGAGCAAGTCCTGCCACGCGCGCGGCCGCCCGTCCCGAGCGAGATCGGTCTGCGTGTACTGCTTACCGTCGGGCCCGGTGTACGTGCCGGTTGCGGGGTCATACTGGGCGACCGCGATGGGTGGCGGTGCGGGGGGACCGGCTGGTGGCGGCGTCCCCGGCGGCTGCTGGGGTACCGACTGGCCGGACAGCGTGGCATTCGGGTCGCCCTTCCAGTTGTAGCCGTCGTTGAGAGGCACATAGTCCTCGTCGCTCTCGCACAACTTGACGGTGGGTGCACGCTTGCCTGGGCGTGTGATGCATGGGGCGTTACGCGCACCGCGCACGTCCAACGCCGAGTCTTGCGGCACCCGGCAGTACATGTCGCCCGCCGGCCGTTCGGGATAGTCCACTTCGCTGGGCGAGCGTACCTGTTGAGCGGGGAGGAAACCGGTGGTGCACGGCGGAGGGAGGTTGGCGTTGAGGTTGAACGACAGGAACAGTCCCTTGTAGTCCTGCTTGGTATCGCGGTTGGCGAGTTGGGCCGCCTGGAGCATTTCGATGTCCTTGGGGAACAGGACAAGGATCTGTTCGAGACTGGGTTGGTAGGTGACTGCCACCTGTTCGAGGTTGACGAGGTTGGCCAGGACCACGGGCAGCGTGGGTTTGAGCCGGTCAATCAGCTGGCGTGCTTCGGTTGTTGCGGCAGGCCCTCTGTCCAGCACGCCTTTCAGCGCGGGATCCTGTTCTTGCAGTTGGCGGGTGACCTCAGCGACGTTGGCCGCCCAGGCCCGGATCGAGTCCGAGGAGTTGATCTGACTGTCCAGCACGGGCTTGGATTGATCGATCACGGTGGTCAGCGAGTCGAGGTTTGCGCGCGCATCGGCGGCAAGGGTAGTTGCCCCCTTGACGATGCGCGCCAGTTCTGGCCCTAATCCTCCTATCGCCGTGTAGGACTCGTCGATCACAGTCTTGAGATCGCCGTGGGGGATGGCTTGCAGTCCGGCGTTGGTCTGAGCCAGCAGGGTGTTGATATCGGGGGGCAGCGTTGCGTGGTCGGCAGGTATGACGTCACCGTCCTTGAGCTTGGGGCCGTCGCCGGAGCGGGGGACGAGCTCGATGAACAACTCGCCGACAGCTGTCTGACTGTGCACATTGGCGTCGACGTTGGCGGGAATCTTGGTGTCAGACTTCAATGACAGCACCGCGTCGACTCCGCCGCCGTTGAGCCGAACGTCCTCAACGCGGCCGACTTCAACCCCGCGGTAGGTGACGTTGCCGTCTTTGTACAGCCCCCCAGACGATGGCAGGTTCACCGTCACCTGGTAGTGGCCGATTCCGAACAGCGCCTTGGGCAGGTCGAGGTATCCGATGGCCATCGTGCCTCCGGCGACGACTGCGACGACGGAGAAGACCGACAGTTGGCGTCTGACCAGCTTGCTGAGATACACGGTTACGGTCCCTGGTTGTAGCGGTAGGGCGCCAGTAGGGGGTTACCGGCGCCGTTGGGCGGCGCACTGTTGGTGCACGGACTGGGCAGCTGGCCAATGGTTCGGCCCCACTGCATCTCCAGCCATGTCAGATCGCATTCCCATCTGGTTCCGGTGAAGATGGAGCTGTCGATCCGGCTCAGCGTCAGGTCGACGACCAGACTCACGTTGGCGTAGTCGCCGCGGAACCACTTGGTCAAGGTGGATTTCGGGAACGGGAACGTGGGTATCAGGTCCAACGCATGTGTCAGCGCCGGGCCGGCGTTGGCCAGTGATTCCAGCACCGGCCCAAGGTCTTTGAGTTCCTGGACCAACGGTGCTTTGGTCTTGTTGACCGAATCGGCAGCCAGCGCGCTGAATTTGCCCAACTGGTCGACCGCGTCGATGAGATTCTCCCGTTCTCGATTGACCACCGCCAGGGCGTCGGGGATTGTGTCAAGGCCCTTGTCGAGAACCGGCTTCTGCTCGGCGAATTGGCCCAGCAGGCGGTTGAGACTGTCGCTGGCCGCGATGATGTCGCCGGTTTGATCGTTGACCCGGGTGACGAATGTGTTCAACTGATCCATCAGGCTGCGGAGGTCTCCCTCCCGCCCGGATAACGCGGTGCTCAGCGCGGTGGTGATGTCCTGTACCTTGGCGATACCTCCGCCATTGAGCAGCAACGAGGCGGTCGCCAGTGTCTGCTCGGTCGATGGGTAGGCCTTTCCCGATGACAGCGGTATCAGCGAGCCCTGATGAAGCCTGCCCTCAGGCGCTTCGTCGGTCGGCGGCGCCAGCTCGATGTGCAGCGATCCCAGCAATGCCGTCTGGCCCAGTGTCACTGTCGAATTGGCGGGTAGCGTGACATCGCCGTTGAGCTTCATGGTCACCAGCGCGTGCCAATCCTGGCGCTCGATTTTGGTGACTGTGCCCACCGTGACGTCACCGACGCGCACGCGTGAATTGGGCTGGATGTTGTTCACATCAGGCATCTGCGCCTGGATGGTGTAAGCCCCGGGCCCACCGCCTTCGGTTCCGGGGAGTGGCAGGGAATTCAGCCCTCGCCACCCACAGCCTGCGACCGCGGTGGCCGCCAGGATGCACGTCAGGACAGCGGCCGGTATCCGTCGCCAGCTGCGCATCGTCATGACCCCGTCCCCGCAGGCAGCATCATTCCCGCCAGCCCGGCTGCCGGGTCGGTGGTCTGCGGCGCCGGCCCGCCGACTATGGCCGCCGCATCTGTGGGTGCTGCCTGTTCGGCGGCCAACGGGGGGCCGGGTGGGGCGGGCGGCGCAGCTGGAGCCGGTTGCGGCGGAACGTAATCCGGGCGCATCCAGTCCTCGCTGTAGGAGATCTCGTTCGGGCGTGCCGTGGCGCCGACGAACGGGTTGAAGCCAAGCGGCGGGAAGTTGTACTGGCGGTTTTTCACGATCGGCGCCAGGTACTGCACGCACAGCTTCGCCGACTGTTCGGCACCCAGGCGTGATGCCGCCTGAATGGCGCCGCACAGGAAATTGATGGGGTCGGCGAAGTTGTTGACCGCGGCGATGCCGGTGAGGCTGCCTTGTGCGGGCTGATAGAGGTTGGCGGCGTTGGCCGCCGTCGTCGGCAGGATATGCAGGAGCTGTTTGATGTCGTCCAGGCTCTCGTTCAGAGCAGTCGAAACCGATGCGAGTTTGTCGGAGGTGGTGCCCAGCGCTTCGCGGTTGTCTGCAACGAAACTGCTGACCTTGCCGACCACATCATTGAGGTCTTTGACGGCGCCGGCGACCTCGCCGGGCTCGTCCGCGAGCAGTCCGGTGACCGAAGCGAGGTTTCCGTTGAGGGTCTCGAGCAGTCCGGCGCTGTCCTTCAGCGCGGTCACCAGCGTTGCGATGTTCTTGACGCTGGTGAAGATGTCGCCGCTGTGATCGCCGAGCGCCGAAAGTGCCTGGGACAGTTTGATGACCGCGTCCCGGATCGCTGGGCCCTGACCGCGGAGATTGTCCGCGGCGGTGTGAACCAACGCTCCCAAGGTGCTGCTGCCGCCAGGCTCGGTGGGCTGCAACGCCTGGGTGAGGCGTTCAAGCTGAACGCGGACGTCGTCCCATTCCACCGGAACCGCGGTGCGCTCCTGGGGGATGACCGCGTCGTTCTGCAGGGTGGCGCCGCCGGTGTAGGGCGGGGTGAGTTGGACGGCACGTGCGGTCACCAACGTCGGCGATACGATCACGGCCTTGGCGTCGGCGGGAACCGCGTACTCGCTGTCCAGCCAGAAGCTGATTTTCACCCGGGTGGGTTCTGGCTCGATCTTGTCGATCTTGCCGACGTTGACACCACGGATGCGGACATCGTCACCGGGGAAGATGCCGTTGCTGTTGTCGAAATAGGCAACGACATGCGTGCGATTCGAAGCTCGAATGAATTGCACGACAACGTATCCCCCGACCACGACGAGGACGACCAGCGCCGCCGTCAGCGCTGCCTTGACTCTGCGGTTATTGATCATTGCCCGCCTCACTGGAGGCCGTCGGTTCGCCGGGTGCGGGTACGAACACCGGGCTTGGCGTCGGCGGCGTTGATGCGTTGGGATCGGGTACCTGCTTCGCCGGTGGACCGGGAGGTGGACCGCCAGGCGCAGGCGCGGGTGACGGCTCCCGGTAGGGATAGCAGCCGGGACCAGGTAGCGCAATTGCGGGCGGACCACATGCCTGGTCGCCGGGGTTTCCGGTGATCGCGTCGGGCAGCGTCATCCGCGGTTCGCCAGCCTGCCCGGTGCGCGGGTAGGGCGCCGGAAGAGCCGGGGTTCCCGGCTGACCCGTCTGCGGGTCGGTGCGTTGCGACGGCAGCAGGACGTTGGGGTCCAACCCGAGGTCGGAGAATGCGGAGTCGACAAATGGCTGAATGAATTGGCCTGGAATGAGATTGGCGATGTAGGCCTTGAAGAAGGGCCCCCCGGACAACACCTCGCCGAAACTCATCGCATAGGAGTTCAGTCCCTTGATCGACTGCTGGATCTCAGCTTTTCGGTTGTCCAGCGTCGCCAGTACGCCGTTGAGTTTGTCCAACGCGGGTTTGAGGGTCGCCCCCTCTCCCACCACATCCTCAGCACAAGTGACGAGAAACCCCTCCACCGTCATCACCTGACGAGACGTCCAACACCAGGCCATGTGGGGGGCCGCGCAGTTAGGTCGTTGGAAGTGGCATGACCCTGACGTGCACGTACCGCTGCTTGTCGACAATGACACCCGGTTGTGGGTCTACAGCCCATCCACTCTGACATGCAGTGATCCGGCGGCGATGATCGGCCATTGCGATCAGGCGCAGGGCTCGAATCGATCCTTTTATAACCACTACCGCAGCGCAGGCGGACGCAACGGGCACTTTGACATTGCCCAGGGTGGGCAACACGACTGGAACAGCTGGGCTCCCCAGCTGGCAGCCATGGCCCCCGACATGACCGCTACCATCCGATGACCATCGATCGCAACCGGGCGGCCCAAGTACTCCGGCGCGGACGAACTCCGGCCGCCACTACCGCAGGTGCGCTCGCCACGATTCTCACATGCGCGGCGCCGTCTACGGCACGCGCCGACACCGATAATCCGTGTTCGTTGGCGGCGACGTTCTTGTGCCAGTTCATACCAATCGTTCCGGAACTGGAGGACGACGTGGATCTGACTCAGGAAGAGCCACATATGCCGGTGGTCGTCCCCGGATCGGCGACACCATCGGCATCGCCGATGTGGCTCACGGGTGAGCACACAAGGCAACTGGTGGTAAGGCGGTTGAGGATAGGCGCCATGCACGAAGGGATGTCCGGTGGGTATTGATGTTTCGGTTGAGGGGTTGACGAAGTCGTTTGGGGCCCAGCGAATTTGGGAAGACGTCACGATGGAGATCCCCGCCGGTGAGGTCAGCGTCCTGCTGGGCTCGGGTACCGGTAAATCGGTGTACTTGAAGTCTTTGATCGGTCTGCTGCGCCCCGAGCGCGGCAAGATCATCGTCGACGGCACCAACATCATCGAGTGCTCGGCCAAGGAGCTCTACGACATCCGCACACTGTTCGGCGTCATGTTCCAGGACGGCGCGCTGTTCGGTTCGATGAGCCTGTATGACAACACCGCGTTCCCGTTGCGTGAGCACACCAAGAAGAAGGAAAGCGAGCTCCGCAACATCGTCATGGAGGAGCATGAACCACCAGGATCCTTCCCAACCCGGGGAACTCGATGTCGATCAGATATCTCGAGCCATGGACGCTCGACTTAATGCGTGATCCGTCGACGGTGCGGAATGGAGGAACCGATGGTCGGTTAGGCATGTGCCGACCCCTGGCGAGAACGTTGCGGTCACTGAATCATTCATCACCTCGTCGACCGCGCGGGTCGCGACCATGGGGTCAGCGCTTGGTCTGTTGTTGGACTTGCACTTTCGAAAGTATGGGAAAGTATTATGCCGAAATTCTCCGAGAAGACTGTGATCATCACGGGTGGCGCCGCGGGCATCGGTCTCGCCGCTGCTAAACTATACGCCGCCCAGGGGGCCAACGTTCTTATCACCGGCCGCCGACAGGACAGACTCGACGACATCGCACGCGATGACCGAGCCATCGTGGGGCTCGTCGCCGATGCTGGCGATGCTGACGACGTTTATCGGACCATCGATTTCGCGATGGCGCGGTGGGGGCGCCTAGACGTCATCGTGAACAACGCCGGAGCGGGCGTCCTCGCCGCGCTCGCCGACGTTTCGATCGAAGCAATATTCAACACATTCCGAATCAACGTGATCGGCCCTACTCTCATGGCTAAGGCGGCCCTTCCGCATCTGGCCCGATCACACGGCAGCATCATCAATGTGTCCAGTACATACGGGTCGAAACCTGCTGCTGGCTTGTCTCACTATGCGGCAAGTAAAGCCGCGGTCGAGCATCTCACGCGCTGCTGGGCGCTTGAACTGGCCTCCACAGGCATCCGGGTGAATGCGATCGCATCGGGGCCTGTCGAAACGGCATTTCTAAAGGAAAGGATGGGACTCAGCGAGGACGCGATAAAGGAAGTCAAAGCCCTGGAGACGGCAACCATTCCGCTGGGGCGGCGCGGCGTCCCCGACGACGTCGCAGCCTGGATCATCAAGCTGACCGATCCCGGTTCGGACTGGGTCACCGGTCAAGTTCTCGCCGTGGACGGCGGCCTCGCCGTCACATAGCTCCTCGTCACGGCTCCTTTTCGTACTCCACTATTGATTAAACCTTTGCACCCGAGTCCTATGACCGCGGCCCTGGCACGGCGAGTCGGTCGCGCTCGCTTCGAACAGCACAACACCTTCGAAGACTTCGACTTCACCCTCAGCCCCAAGCTGCCCGCCGCGATGCTCGATCTCCGCTGGGAGCTTACAGGTCACCGGGTTGGCAGTGTGCCCGGCGCGGCGCGGACGTCGTTGATGTAGTCGCCGAGTGTGAGCTCGAGTGGGCCGGGCTGTTGGAAGCCGTCTTTGAGTGCTTGGGCGATGATCGATGCGGCGGCGGGGCGCGCAAAGGCCCCGATGAGTGTGTCCATTTCGGAGAGCAGGGTCGCGTCGGCAGGTAGTGACGCGTTGTTCACGAACCGTTTGATGTCGGCGAGGGCGAGCAGGTCGAAGCGTGACACCCGATGTGCGAATGCGTCGACGAATGCGTCGAATTCGGCATCGGGGATGGCCCTGTTGACGTATCCGTAGCGCTCGGCCAGCTCACCGGTGAAATCGTGGCCGCCGAGGAGGATCTCCAGGGCCCGTCCGCGGCCGACTATCGTGGGTAGCCGGCTGGATGGACCACCGCCTGGGATGGCGGCGAAGCCGACTTCGAATTGTCCGAGGATCGCCCGTTCGCGGCTGGCGAAGCGGATGTCGGTGGCCAGCGCTAGCTCGCTGCCGGCGGCACGCGCTCGGCCGCGGATGGCGCTGATCGTCACGGCTGGCAATTTGCTGATCCGGATCAGCAGATTGGTCCAGTGATGAAACGGCGAGGGCGCGGTGGGCAGCGCCGTGAGTGGTGAGGGGTCGGCTGCGACGTCAACGTGGTTAAGGAAGAAGTCGGGGTTGGCGCTTTCGAACACGATGACGGCAACGTGGTGGTCTTGTTCGATTTCGGTGAGGAGTTGGTGAAGTTCGACGACCATCAGCGGGTCGACGAGGTTGATGGGCGGGTTGTCGAACGTGACCCGCCACAGTGCAGGGGTGGTGCGTGTGACGCTGAAGCGTGGCGAAGTGTCGGCTTGGGTGCTCATCGCGTTTCCTTGGGGTTGTGGGTGAAGTCCTGCGCGCCCGGTGGGCGTTGTTGATGGCGATCACTGTTGGCGTGCGGTGGCGAGTATTTCGTCCACCGTCCATTGGTCGTAGGCGTGGCTGCCGTACTTGGCGGCGAGGATTCGTCCATCGGGCCCGATGAGCAGATCGGCGGGCAGTCCGAGGTTGCCGTTGGTCGGTGAGGCGGGCAGTGGTGAGCGGCGTTTGGCGATCGCGGTCTTGATGGCGTGCCAGTATCCGCCGGGCAGCGCGCGCCAGGCCGCGAGTCTGAGGGCTTTTGTCGAGGCTTCCACCCCGAATCGGCGGTAGAGATCCTTGTCGGGGTCGCCGACCACCGCAAAGGGCATATCGTCTTGGTATTTGCGCAGCTCGGCGGCGGTGGAGTGGAACACCACCACTTCGCGGATGCCTGCGGTGTTGATCTCCTCGATTCGTCCGCTGATCGAGCGCAGGTGCAGATTGCATACCGGGCAGCCTGCGAAACGCCGGAACTGCAGGTGCGTTAGCGCGCCCGTGGGGTCGGGAATCTGTACGGGTTCGTCGTTGAGTCCCCTAAGCAGCAGGGTGGGGAACTGCTCGCCGACAGTGACGCGCTTGGATCGTGCTGGGGCCGTGCGGGCCATGATGATCTCCTTCTACTGATGGGCCGATGGTCAGGTCGGGCGAGCAGATGCCCACCGTCGACGATCAATTCGGTGCCGGCGGGCGTTCACTCGCCTCGTCGGCTCGTAGTGTGCCGGGCGGGGAGTTCGTTGGGGGGCCGGAGGGTCCACGCCCGCGTCGTCGTCGTCGACCACGTTCGGACCCGGCCCCTTTCCGCTAGGGCCACACCGCACTTCGATGTGTCTTGCCCCGATGTGTTGCTTTGGTTGCGGTGCTCATCCGGCTTCCGTTGGGTTGTGGGTGAAGTCCAGCGTGTGCTGGTTGGCGTTGTCGATCGCGATGACAAAGCACACGCGTCCGGGGCCGCGGCTCGGGAAGGCGGCGCCGGTGTATTTGATTGAGATCGGGTCCATGTAGTGGCAGGCGGCGTCGTCGCGGACTGCGATGACCCTGCCCTGCAGGGCGGCCATCCGGTAGGGGTTGTCGAACGCGGTGATCGACAGGCCGACGCGAGGGTCGCGGCGCATGTCCTTGGCCTTCGGGGCCTTGGCATGGGTGCAGATCAGGACGTTGTCGTCCTCGCGCGCGACCCACACCACCCAATTGCGGGGATGACCGCCGGCCGAAACTGTGGACAGGTGCGCGTAATTCGGTCCGTCAATAAGCACCCGGATGCTGGCCGGGATCGGGCTCGACATCCTCACCGCCCGCGCCGCTTGGCCGGGGAAGAGGCGGCGGGCACCAGGCGGCTCGGCTGCATGTGTTCCGTCGGGCTGGTCTGGCGGCACGGCAGCGGCCTGCAGCGGTGTGCGGCGTTGCTCATCGCGCGTCGGGGTGCTCGGACAGGTACCGGACGAAACCGATGACGTCGTCGGCAACCAGCCGCCCGATGGCCCCGCTCGAGTACACCGCGAGCCGCACCGTCCCATCAGGTGCCAGCACGAAGCCCGTCGATTGCAGATAACGGGGATGGTCGTTGACGTAGGCACCCGTCGCCGCAGCGATCGCGTCGGCGTCGGCGCTATGGCCAACCGGGAAACGCAGCTTGTGCTTGGCGACCAGCGCAGCCGAGGTCTGCTCATCATCCACCGACAAGGCGATCACCTTGACGTTGAGTTCACTGAGCGTGTCGAGCGCGCGGGAGAACCCGGCCAGCTGGGCATTGCAGTATGGGCACCACGACCCGCGGTAGATCAAGATGACGCCGTAGGACCCGGCGAGATCGCCGGGCAGGGAGATCGTGGCGCCGCCGACGGCGGGAACCTCGATCCGGGGAAACAGCTGACCATAATCGAGTCGGGACATCGGCATCCTTCCGAGGGGTTGGGTGGACTACTCGGTCCATCATGATGACATAGGAGTGGACTGGCAAGTCCAGTGTCGGTAGGCTGCGGTCATGGTGTCAACGGAGGGCCCTGCTGGTTCGCGGCTGACGGCTCGCGGCGCGGCGACTAGAGCCCGCATCGTCGCGGCGGCGGCGTCGCTGGTGCAGGAGCACGGGGTGGCCGGAACCAGCCTGGACGATGTCATGGCCGTCACCGCCACCAGCAAGTCGCAGCTGTATCACTACTTCGCCAACAAGGACGCGCTCATTCGCGAGGTGATCACCATCCAGCTCGGCGGCGTGATCGCCGCCCAGGAGCCCGACCTTCGCGAGGTCTCGTCGTGGGAGGGTCTGCAGCGCTGGTGTGATCACCTCGTTGCCATGACCCGCGCGAGGCAGGGTGTCGGCGGCTGCCCCCTTGGCTCGCTGGTCGGTGAACTCGCTGAGCGATCCGAGACTGCGCGACACGTGCTCGCGCAGTGCTTTGCCGAATGGGAATCGTATCTGTCCGCGGGCTTTGTGGCCATGCGCGACAACGGCGAACTGGCCGCCGAGGCCGACCCGGCCGAGCTCGCGTTGACAATGATGAGCGCGCTGCAAGGCGGTCTGCTGATGGCGCAGACCATGCGCAGCGCCCGCCCCGTCGAACTCGCCCTGAACATGGCGCTCGGGCACGTCAGTGCTTACCGGCGCAACCCATAGGCGCGACGGCGCTGATCAGCCAGCAGCCTGCGACTCAGTCGACGTCAGCTCGCCGGCAGGGCGGCCCCACCCGAGAGGCTGGTTCGGATCGGCAGCGACGCCACGGCCAACCCGACGCTGTTGTGCCGCGACCGTCTTGGATGGATAGGTGCGGCTCAACGGGCTGAGATCGCGAGGATGCGTTCGGCGTTGGCGTGGGCGATCTTTGCCCGGTCACCGGCACTGAGCGTTGTTCGCTGCAGCCGGGCGACGGCCTCTTGCGAGGACTCATACGGGTAGTCCACGGAAAACATGACAGCATCGGCGCCCACCTCCAGCACCGCCCCGGTCAGGGTCGCCGGCGAGAACACCCCGCTGGTGGTGAACACGATGTTGGTGCCGATGTAGGCCGATGGTGGTTGCTTGAGCGGTGTGCCGGGTTGGATGGTGCGGACACGCGAGTCGAGCCTGCTGCGCTGCAACGGCAAGAACGCGCCCATGTGGCCCAAGATCAGGGTGGCCGAAGGGATGGCGGTCGGAAAACTCCGGCGAAGAGTATCCGCAGGGCGTGGCCGCTGACCGCGGCGCCCCAACTCCCCGTCGGGCCATACAGTTCGCGCCGACCGTCCAGGGCATGCCACCGATCGGCCGGCGGGGCGCCCGGGTGCAGATACAGCGCTACGCCCAGCGCTTCCAAGGCGGCCCAAACCTCGTCGTACTCGGGTGCATCCAGGCAGTGTCCGCCCGGTCTGTGGATGCAGTCATTGACCAGCGCCCCGGACAACCCGAGCTGTCGCACGCAGCGTTCCAGCTCGACCGCCGCCCCGGCCGGGTCCTGCAGCGGCAAGGCCGCAAAACCGCGGAACCCAAGGGTGTAATTTCATCGTTTCGGCGCCGATTCCGTCTGAAGTCCTCACGCCCAACGGCTGTGTCGCCGCCGTGGTGGTGACTGCTGGGGCCGAAAGTACTGGCGCTCCTAAAATCCTTAGCGGTCGGGCGCGATGCGCTGATTGTGCCGTCGGCGCTGGCGAGTTGGCGGCGTGCACATTTTTGAACGAACAGCGGATGAGGTCGCACAGGGGGCTGGTGTCCAAGCGGGCGTAAGCATGTTTGGTCGCGGCCGACAGGCCGATCTTGCAGACAGCATGGCTTTTCGGCAGTCGAAGACGGCGACAGAGCGTCCGGGTTCGCAAACGGCGACGGCCAGCTGCAGGAGCGCGGCGCGAAGGACTTTAACGTGGTCGCCTATTCCCCCCTGCACGGGGCAACGCCGCGGCATCCCGATTCCGAGACCAATCTCCTTGTGCCGCTAGACCATACCGCGGCTGCCGCGAAGTCCAGTATCCACCGTGTCATCGGCGTCACCGTCACGATGTGCACGTCCGATTCGGATATCGAACTGGCACAGGCGTTCTGTTCACACCGCATCCCACTCGAAGCCACTGTGATGATGGTCAGCGGACGGCGGACGTTCGCGCTCAGCTGAAGGAGGCGGCGGTCGGGATTCCGATGCTGTCCTCGGTGTTGGCGCTTTTGTTGCTGTCGTTCGCCCGGCAAGCCAGGCCGGGCTGGCCGTGGTGGCGTGTCTGGGGGCGACTCGGTGAACGTCGATACCAGCCCGACTACTTCCGCTTCTCCGTAGGCCCGCGGTAAGACATTGTTCAAGCTTGCGGGAGGGGCGTCTGTGTTGCTTGTGGTGGCGAACCCCGCAGATTTCTAGGGCAGTGCAGGGCGGTGGACGAGGCCGGGTTTCGACTCGCGGTGATCATAACGGTGGCCGCTCGCAACAGGAACTGCAAACTTATTGTGCGGGCGCCACGGTTTGTTGTCGGGTGGGCGCATGGACTCTGACGATGCAGGAGAACATCGATACCCACCGCACTGCGACGTCCGCGTGGCCGGATCGTCTATCAGGTCATCGAGCGCTGTGCGGGACGGGAATGCGGTGCCAGCAGGCGCAGTTCATTGCGCAGACCCGATTGCGCAGACCCGTCTGCCTCGGAGGGTTGAAGTCCTTGGAGCCGGGCTTGTTGATCCGGTTCAGCGATACGAGTGCGCTACAGCTACGTAATGGATCCATAACCAGGAATATCTATCGTGCGACAGATTGGTAGCAAGGGAGTCTGCAGAATGTCGACGCTCCGAGTTCGCGGCGGCCGGCTAGCCCGGTTGGTCGGCCGCATTGGATTTGTTGTGGCACTCGTGCTCTTCGTAGGTGGCTGTGGCGGGGGCGGTGGTGCCCCGGATACAGTCCGGATTGGGACTTTCGCCAGCGCAGTCGATTACGCACCGTTCTATATCGCGCGCAAGCAACGGTTGTTCGAATCCGCCGTCGGCGCCGGCACGAAAGTCGACTACGTGGAATTCGACTCGGCGCCAGCCGTCACAGAAGCGTTGGCGACAAACCGGGTCGACATGGTCTTCATGGCCGAGCCGCCGGCTCTAATCGCCGCGGCGGCGGGAGTTCATTGCAGGATTGTGGCTCTGGGCGCGAGCCTGGTCCAGGACATCCTCGTACCGATCGACAGCAAGATCGCGAGCGCTGCCGATTTGGGCGGAGCGCGCGTCGGTGTGTTAGCGGGTACGTCGTCGCATTACGCCTTGATCAAGATCGCCAAGGATGCCGGCGTCGATCCCAAGTTAATTCAAGTGATCGATATGGCCCCGCCGGACGCGAAGGCGGCGTTCGAATCAGGTCACCTGGATGCGTGGGCGGTGTGGCCGCCGTTCGTGCAGCAGCAGCTTGTCCAGAAGACCGCCAGGCTGCTACCGGCAGGCGATGCTGCGATCCAGTCCATCGCGGTTGCACGGCCCGGGCTGGCCGAAGATGCACTGGCCGTTTACTCCGCTTTGGTCGCTGCCATCGGCAAAGCAAAGGAGTTCATCCGCGCATCACCGGCAGAAGCGAAATCGATTGTGGCCACTGAAGTTCGGGTCGATCCGGAGGTGGTCGAATTGGCCTGGCCGCGCCACGACTTCACCGCCACGCTGACTCAGGAGGTCATTGCCGACATCCAGGCGAAGGCCGATTTCCTGGCCGATGCTGGCTTCATTCAGCAGAAGGTCGATGTCAAGGACCTGGTCGGACCTCCGCGATGACGATGATGGTGACTGCGCCCGTGGCGACAAATGCGCCCCGTCGACGCCGGCGGTTCTTCGATCGTCTGACAAGCTGCGTACTTGCGCTGGCCGTACCGATCGGACTGGTCGTGGCATGGCACGTCGCGGTGGTCAGCGGCGTCCTGCCGCACACGCTCGTTGCTGGACCGCTCGACTCACTCGAAGCGTTCGTCAGGCTGGCGATGGATGGAACGCTGATCGAGCACGCGTGGGTCAGTGTGCGCCGCATAGCGATTGGCTTTGCCATCGGCAGCACGGTCGGCATTCTGGCAGGGGCGGTGATCGGCACCAGCCCGTTGGCAGCCAAAATCCTGGAGCCCACCGCCTTGACGTTGATTCCGGTCCCGGCGGTGGCGTGGATTCCGGTGCTGGTCATCGTGTTTGGCATCGGAGAGCTCTCAAAGGTGACCTTGGTGGCGATCGGGTCCGCCACCACGCTGATCCTGGCGACCGCTGCGGGGATTCGTTCTGCCTCGCAAGATCTCGTGGAGGTCGCGCAGCTCTACGAGAAGTCGCGCTGGACAGTGCTGCGGACGGTGTTGCTGCCGTCGGCGGCTCCGTCGATTGTCGCATCGGCGCGCGTTGCGATGGCGCTGTCGTGGACACTGTTGGTCGCGGCGGAGGTCATCGCGTCGGCTAACGGGTTGGGATGGCTCATCTGGGATTCGCGCAACTTCGCACGGCCCGCTGCCATGATCGCCGGAATGCTCGCAATCGGCATTCTCGGAAAGGCCACCGATGGGCTTCTCGCCCGCTTCGGCCGCTACCTCACCCGCTGGGACCGCTCCTACCGTGGCTGACGTGAATGGCGCGGAGGTGCCGGCCCTGCAAGTACGAATTCGCGAGAAACGGGTCACGGTCGGCAAGCGTCCCCTGGATGTGCTGAGCGAGGTCAACTTCGACGTCCGCCGTCAAGAGGTTGTCGGCATCGTGGGTGGCAGCGGAGCTGGCAAGACGTCGCTGCTGCGCGCGATCGCGGGCCTTGACACCACGTTCGTTGGCGAAATCCGGGCCTTCGGTCGACTCGTTCGGGGACCCGGCCGGGACCGGGGCCTGGTCTTCCAGGAGCACCGACTGATGCCGTGGATGTCGTTGTCTGACAACGTCGCCTACGCGCTGCCGTTCCGGAGACCGGCCGCCCAAATCGAAAAGCAAGTCGTCCATGCGCTCGACCTGGTCGGGCTGGCCGGTTTCGGCAAGGCGTGGCCGAATCAGCTTTCCGGCGGCATGGCGCAGCGAGCCTCCTTGGCCCGCGCCTTGGTCACCACTCCCGAGATCCTGCTGCTCGACGAGCCGCTGGGCGCGCTGGACAGCCTGCTGCGCAGTCAAATGCAAACCGAACTCGAGCGGATCATCCTCGACGAGGCGCTCACCGCGATCCTGGTGACCCACGACGTCGACGAGGCCGTGCTACTGGCAGACCGGGTGATTGTGATGGCTGGTCCACCCGGACGGATCATCGCCGACATGGCGCACCCCCAGCCCCGCCCGCGGGACGTGGCGGACCCAGCACTTCAGGCCCTCCGCGCCCAGATCCTCACTGTTTTGCATCAAGGAGGCAGGAATGGACATCTACTGGTACATCCCCACCCACACCGACGGCCCACACCTGTCGACGATGCACCGGGCGCGGGCGGCTAACCTGCGTTACATCACCCAAATCGCGCAGGCCGCAGACGATCTGGGCTATGTCGGAGTGCTGGTCCCGACGGGCTCGGTGTGTGAAGACGCATGGATCACCGCGTCGTTTCTGGCACCCGAGACCACGAGCCTGCGATTCATCGTCGCTGTCAGGCCCGGGCAGTCGACCCCGTCGATGACGGCTCGAATGGCCTCGGCCTTCGACCGCTACAGCAGGGGTCGGCTCACCGTCAACGTGGTCTGTGGAGGCGATCCGGTCGAACTGGCCGGCGACGGTGTCTTCCTGTCGCATGGCCAACGCTATGAGCAGGCCGACGAGTACATCCAGGCGTGGACCGACCTGCTGCAGGGCAAGACCGTGGACATGAACGGCCGATATGTCCGCATCGAAGGGGGGCAGCTTCACTACCTTCCCCTGCAGGAGCCGCACCCTCCGCTGATGTGCGGCGCCTCCTCTGGCGCTGGGCAAGCGTTCGCCGCGAAATGGATCGACACCGTGCTGACGTGGGGCGAACCACCGGAGCAGGTGCAGCCGAAACTCGACGAGATGCGGGCCAAGGCACACGCTGCCGGGCGACGAGTCACCTTCGGCATCCGGCTACACACCATTGTGCGGGAAACGAGCAGAGAAGCGTGGGCGGCCGCCGATGACTTGATCCGCTACGTGCGCGACGAGGACGTCGCCGCCTCCCAGGCGGCGCTGGCCCGCTCTGAGTCGGAAGGCCAACGCCGCATGGTGGCCCTGCACCGTGGCTCGAGGGAGCACCTCGAGGTGAGCCCCAACCTCTGGGCAGGCGTCGGTCTGGTCACCGGCGGGGCCGGCACCGCGCTGGTGGGCAGTGTCGAGGAGGTCCGTGACCGGATCATGGAGTACCACGACATCGGCATCGACACGTTCATCCTCTCCGGGTATCCGCACCTCGAGGAGTGCTACCGGGTCGCTGAGACGCTGTTCCCGCAGCTGCCCTTCGAACCGAAGGTGAACAGCCTACAGCCGAAGGTGATCCCCGGCGGCTGGTGATCGACTGTCAGGACAAGGTGTTGGCCTCGCTGACCACAGCGGCGCCCGCCAGGTTGACCGGAAATCGCCTCAGCTGCAGTCGCTTCCGTCATGGAGCGGGTATTCAGGCCCACTCGCCGCGACACGATGGACGTGTGACGACGTGGGCGTGATAGCCGTCGCCGTCAAGTATCGGGCTCGGATTCTGGCGCCTCTCCGTTTCACATCGGAGAGGCCGCCCTGCCGCGGTCTTCGAGGATGACCCCGGCACCGCACGTGTCGTGTGACGGCTGGCCTGGCGGGCCGCGGTCGCGTGACCCGCCAGGCCGTGCGGTTCACGGCTGCACGATTGGGAAGTCGATTTCGGTGTGCGCGACGTTGTTGAAGTAGTTCGTCAGCACGTTAAGGCCCACGTGGCCAATGACTTCGGCGATCTCGGCGTCGGTCAGACCTGCGCGGCGCGCGTTTTCCAGATCGGCGTCATCGATGTGGCCGCGGTGTTCGTTGACGGCCACCGCGAATGCAAGGATCGCGGCGGTTTTGGGGTCGTCCGCATCTGCTTTGCGCGCCGACCCGATTTGATCGGCGCTGAGTCCCGCCGCCTTTTCACCCAGGTAGCTGTGTGCGGACAGGCAATACGAGCACCCATTGGCCTGTGCGATGGCGATGGCGAGGCGTTCGCGGGTGGAGCCCGGCAGCGTTCCGCGGTCGAGAGCGCCGGCCAAACCGAGATATCCGCGCAGCAGCGCCGGACTGTGCACCATCGCGCGGGTGAGGTTGGGAATCGTGCCCAATGCCTGCTGCACGGAGGCCAACGCCTCGGCCTGGTCGTTGGTCGCGTCGGCGTCGGTGACAAGGGACAGCGTGCTCATTGGTTCTCCTCCAGTATTGTTCGGGTTGATGGCCTTACACCGCATGCCAGATCGATGAGGCCACTGGTTAGACGCCCGTGCAGCTGATCTGTTACACGGGCCGCAATTTCGGCTGGGGAGCGGTGCTGGGTAATGGGCGAACACATCCGCACGGTCGTCGACGACCGGTGGGCTAGCGAGGACGAGTTCGTCGACGCGTTGCGGGCCGGGGACACCGAAGCATTCCGCCTACTGGTCGACACGATGCATGCACCCCTGGTCCGCATGGCGCGGATCTACCTGTCGGCGTCCATTGCAGAAGATGCCGTGCAAGACACGTGGACGTCGGTGGTTCGCACGATCGGGAGCTTCGAAGGTCGTTCGACGGTCAAGACGTGGGTGTTCCGCATCATGCTCAACCGAATACGGACGCTGGCCCGAACACAGGGGCGCACCGTGCCATTTGCCGTCGCAGGTCCGGAGGCGGATCCGTACCCGTCGGTAGATCCCAACCGGATGGTTCACGCCGAACTGGGTGCCCACCACTGGTCTGACGTGCCCGCAAGGTGGGACCTGTTGCCAGAGCAACGACTGCTTTCTCGCGAAGTGCGCACCTTGATCTCGCACGCCTTGGCCAAACTGCCAGACGCGCAACGCGAGGTGGTCTCGATGCGCGACGTCGAGGGCTGGACGAGCGAGGAAATCTGCGACGCGTTGGGGATCTCGGCGGTCAATCAACGCGTGCTGCTGCATCGTGGGCGCGCCGCCCTGCGGGCTGCGCTGGAGGAGTATCTCGATGACTGACGAATTCATCACCAACGAACTGCAACTGGCGTGCAGCGACGTGATCGAGCTGGTCACGACGTATCTCGATGACGCACTGAGTAACACAGACCTGCGCCGGTTCGAACAACACCGACGCGGCTGCGAAGCCTGCCGAGTCTTCATCGACCAGATTCGCCGCACCGTCAAGATCACTGCCGCCGCGCGCGACGACGCGGTGCAGGTGCGCCCGGCGAACTTCGACGCTCTGGTCGCCGAGCTGCGACGGCGGGGCCGTAGCTAGGGCCATCGTGTGCAAATCCACGCCGAACTCGATGCCCCCGAACGTCGCATGCCGCCGATGATGGCCCATGGCTGCGCGGGGGACAACGAAACTCGAGTCCCCGCCAGTTGTGCGTTCGGACCCGACAGGGCTTGGTGCTCAAGCGAGTTCATCGTCTGTACTGTTTGGTACACTAGGCGAGATCGCTGTCGACAGGCTCGATGACACCACCGACGGGGAAGGCGTGCTATGACAAGCTCTAAGTTCACCACTTTCAGCGAGAAGGTCGCAGAATTGGCGGAGCAGTTGGCCGGCGTGGCTCCGCCTGAGGTGCTCGAGGTCTTCGCCGCCGACCAGCGCGAGCTCCAGGCGGCCGGGGTGCCGGCGTCGGTGGCCGTGCCTGGGACGCGATTCCCGATCGCTGAGCTCATTGGGGCGGACGGGACGTCAGTCTCGTCGGCCGACGTGCTGGCCGGAGCACCCACGGTCGTGGTCTTCTATCGGGGGGCGTGGTGCCCGTATTGCAACATCGCGCTGCGCGTTTACGAACAGGATTTGGTGCCGGCGCTGGAGGCCCGCGGCGTTCGTCTGGTGGCCATCAGCCCGCAGAGCCCGGATGGTTCGGTGTCGATGCAGCAGGCCAATGAGCTGAGCTTCGCGGTGCTCTCCGATCCGGGCAACCGCATCGCCGCCGCGTTGGGCATCGTTATCGCGCCCAGCGACGAAGCGCAGGCCGCGCAGAAGCAGCTGGGGCTTGATCTTGCGGCGGTGAACGCCGACGGCACCGTTGCGCTGCCGATGCCCACGGTGGCGATCGTCGATGCCGAGTCGGTGTTGCGGTGGATCGACGTGCATCCTAATTACGCCACGCGCACCGAGCCTGAAGACATCTTGGCGGCGGTCGACCGTGTTCTTGGCCGCGCGGCCACGTCAGCGGCGACCACACCTTCTCTTGCCCCGGTGGCGCCCCGCCTGGAAGAACTGGCCGACGAACTCGGTGTCAAGTCCGTTCTGGTCATGCGCTCGGACCCCGATTCCATGGTCGTCGCGGCGACGGCGGGCCCGGGCACCGCCTTCTATCGGGTGGGCGCCGCAGGCTCCAAGGCCGGCGCCGCACCGGATCGGGTGCCGCTGTATTGCGAACGGGTGGTCGACGGCGGGGAGGCGATCTTCGTGCGTGACTCCCGCCTCGATGACACCTTCGCGGGCAACGAGGATGAGACCGAGTTCGGCTTGAGTAATTACCTCGGGATGCCGGTCCGAGACGCCGGCGGGCACGTGGTGGGGACGGTGTGTGTTCTTGATGACCACGCACGCGACTATGACGGGGCCGCCCGCGACCACCTCGACGCGCTGCGCATCGAGGTGGAGGCGATCGTGGCAGCCGACCCGTCGGCGCTTGTCACCGATGATCGGTAGTCAGCGAGCGGCGGCGACAAATCGGTGGATGGCTTCGTCGGCGCGATCTTGGATCGTGGTGTCGGCGAAGTCTGCCAGGATCGTCGCCTGGTCGACGACGGGCCCGGTGAGCTTCCCGGCGCCACTGGCGTAGAACACTCCGCTGCGGTACGAGTCATCGACGATTGCGTCAACCAGACGTCGCGCGCCGACGTCGAGCTTGTGCGCAAGGCCGAACAGCGGTGCGATGTAGGGCATCACGACGCGGCTCATGACGGTCCTCACTATCGGGTTGGTGTGCTCGAACGCGTTGGTGCCTGCGGTGTTGCCCGGGCTCACGGTGAGCAGACGAAGGTCGGGATGGCGGCGTGCCAGGGCCGATATCCACAGTGCACCAAGATATTTCGCGTGGGCGTAAGCCAGCATCGCGGTGGCGCGCCTGCCGGTGTAGAAGGATCCGTCGATGACGCCGGCGAACTCGTCGGCGGAATGGTGGGCGAAGGTTGGGGGTGGGATGCGCAATTGAACAACACCACGGGCAGCCTCGCTGCCGGTCAGCACGGCGGCGGCGGTTAACATTTCACGCTGGATCAGCGCCTCCAGCAGCATCACGTGCCCCAGCACGTTTGCGGCGAAGACCTCGGTGACACCATGGTCGTTGAGCGCCAATGGTTTTGGCCCGCCGAGGCCGCCAGCGTTCAAGACGACGGTGTGCAGCGGTTTGGTGATCGTGTCGAGGGCCGATTGCACAGATCCGGGATCGGCGACGTCCATGTGCAGGATTTCGAACAGCGCGGTGTTCGTGGCGCGCTCGAGGTCGGATCGTGCCGACGCGGCTCGCGTGAGGTTGCGACACGCGAGGAAGATTGTCGAAAATGCGCCGCGCAGTGCCAGTTGCCGTGCGATCTCCTTGCCGATCCCGGAATTCGCGCCCGTGATGAGAATGGCCCGATCCGTCCGTGTCATCGCCGCTCCGACCGCCGAAAGTCTGACTTTACCGTTCGGTACACTACATCACGATCACCTGCCTCACACCTGGAGCTGCCCGATGAGCGTTGGCCTGCCTGAAGTTTTTCGGACCCCGGAGGGCCGATTCGCCCACCTGCCTGGCTATGACTTCACGCCGCACTATGTCGACGTTGACGGTCTGCGGATCCATTACCTCGACGAGGGCCCGCGCGAGGGCACGCCGATCGTGTGTTTTCACGGCGAGCCGAGTTGGGTTTACCTGTACCGCAAGATGATCGGCCCGCTGGTGGCCGCGGGCCACCGTGTCATTGCGCCGGACTACGCCGGCTTCGGGCGCTCGGACAAGCCGACTGACCCGAACTGGTACACCTTCGACCGGCACGTGCAGATCGTCAGCG
Source organism: Mycolicibacterium canariasense (assembly GCF_002101555.1). GTDB lineage: Bacteria > Actinomycetota > Actinomycetes > Mycobacteriales > Mycobacteriaceae > Mycobacterium > Mycobacterium canariasense. The sequence continues at coordinate 15,093 of NZ_LQOL01000051.1, read as the reverse complement.
CGGTGCTCGATCGCCTCGACGTGCAGCAGGCGACGGCCGTGGTGCAGGACTGGGGCGGCCCGATCGGCCTGCGCTGGGCCGTCGAGCACTCCGATCGCGTGGCTGCACTGGCGATCTTCAACACCGGGCTGTTCACGGGGCGGGTGTCCAAAGGGTTCCTGTCCTGGCGCGAGTTCGCCGAGAAGAACCCCGACCTCCCGGTCGGAATGGTGATCCAGGGTGCGACGGCCACCGACCTGGCCGACGACGTCGTCGCCGCCTACGACGCGCCCTTCCCCACGCCCGAGTCCAAAGCCGGGGCGGCCCGCTTCCCGCTGCTTGTCCCCATCACGGGCGACGACGTCGGGGCCAACGAGATGCGGGCGGTCATCGACCAGCTGTCGCGGTGGCAGAAGCCGGCCCTGGTGGCGTTCTCCGACCAGGACCCCATCTTCCCCTTCCCCCGAGCTGGTCAGGTGTTCTGTGACCTCATCCCCGGCGCCATCGATCAGGTGCGCATCGAAGGCGCATCGCACTTCCTGCAGGAGGATCGCGGCGAGCTCCTCGCCCACGAGGTGCTCAAGGTGGCGCCGTGACGAAAGTGTGACGGCTGGTGGCAACGACCCGTTGGCCGTGTCACGCTGAATTCATCGGCCCGGCATTCCGCCGCGCCGACCGGGGATCTGGGGACCCGATGATTGTCGAGGGCGAGAAATGACGTCTAAGGCTGGCCGGATGCGGTGGTGGTGGCGGCGGCGCGGGGTGATGCGGTCGCGCCCGCTGCGGTGCGAGGAGATGGTCGAGCTGGTCACGGCGTATCTGGAGGACGCGCTCGATGCCGACGATCGCGCGCGCTTTGAGACGCATCTGCACGGATGTGAGGGCTGCGCCGCTTATTTGGACCAGTTGCACGCCACGGTCGGCACTCTGGGCGGCATCCGTGAGGAGCACCTCGATCCGGTCTACCGCGCCCGGCTGCTGGCCGCCTTCGCCGAGACGGCGGGCTCATGGTAACCCGGATCGCCGGTGAGCAGGCGTTGGTCACGGGGCTTCGCGCGGGTGATCAGCGTGCCTTTGCTCAACTGGTCGACGAGCACACGCCCGCCCTGTTGCGTGTCGCACGCGCCTACGTCTCCGATCACCCGACAGCCGAGGACGTGGTGCAAGAGACTTGGATCGCCGTGGTGAAGGGCATTAGGGGTTTTGAGGGCCGATCCTCGCTCAAGACGTGGCTCTTTGCGGTGTTGACAAACATCGCCAAGCAGCGCGGGGTTCGCGATCATCGGCGCAACGAGACCCTCACCGACTTCGGTGCGGCCACCGTGGATCCAGCGCGCTTTCACCGTCCCGGCGAGCCCGGCGCCGGCTCGTGGAAACAGCCGCCGGCGCCGTTCCCGGACAGCCCGGAGGGCTCGGTTCTGCATCGCGAGTTGTTGGAGGTTGCCCGGCGTGAGCTGGACAAGTTACCCGAGGGACAACGCGCCGTGGTGACCCTGCGCGACCTTCTCGGGTTCGACGCCGCGGAGGTCTGCGAGGTGCTCGACATCACCGCGGGCAATCAACGGGTGCTGCTGCACCGCGGACGCGCAGCGATCCGTCAAAGTCTTGAGGATTACCTCAGCGCAGGCCAGCGAGAGTTCTGACGGCTCAACGGGTTTGGCGCTTGCGGCGGGCCGATCCGGGTTTGGCGGGTGCTGAAGTAGCCGCCCAGCGGTGAAGTTCGGTGACCGCGCCGTCGAGGGTGTCGCGTAGCACGGTGACGTTTCCGCGCACACGGGCGAGCAACATCCCGCCCTGCAGGGCGGCGATGACCATGGCGGCCAGGCGCGCCGGTTTCGCCGTGTGCACCAGGTCGCCGCGATCCTTCATCGCCTTCAGCCCGCGCGCCAGGGGGGGCTTCCCACCGAGCGAACGCGGCATCCAGGCTGGGGCCAAACGTGTCATCGTTTTTCAACTCGGCCGCGATCGTTCCCAACGGACACCCGAACGGGCCGCCCCTTCGGGATTGCTCGCGCACGATGCGGGCCATCCACGCGTCGATGCCCTGCCAGGAGTCGGTGTGGTCGAGTTCGGGTTGCTGCGCGGCGAGCACCAACTCCAGTTGCCGCTCGATCACCGCGGCCACCAGGTCGGCCTTGCCGTCGAAATAGTGATACATCTGGCCCTTGCCGGCGCCCGCGGCGGTCAGCACGTCGTCGAGGCTGGTGGTGCTCACGCCGTTGTGATACATCAACGTGGCCGCGGCGTCCACGATCTGTGCGCGCGCACGCTGACCGCGCGCGGTCGCTGGGAGCGGGCGCGCCGTGCCGGTCGGTCGCAATGCGGACATCCCGAAAAGGATATAGAAGCAACCCTGGCCGACCGGCACGGCGCGACCGCGGCCGGTGTCACCGCACGTGGGCCAGCAGTTCGTCGACCGACCACTGGTCGTAGGCGTGGATTCCGCGTTTGGCGGCGACCACTTTGCCGTCCGAGCCGATCAGGAAGTCTCCCGGCAGCCCCAGGGTGCCTCCGATCGGGTCGTTGTTGTAGACCGGTGTCGGGGTCGGGTCGCCCCGCTTGAGGAGTTGGCGAATCCGCTGGGCCACGACCGGGGCGAGGGCGCGGGGGTCGAGGATGGCCCGCCGCGAGGAACCCACACCGAACTCGTCGTAGAGCAGCTTGGCCGGATCGCCGATGACCGCGAACGGCAGCTCGACCCCGTGGCGGCGCAGTTCGTCATCGCTGGAGTGGAACACCACCACCTCACGGATGCCGGCCGCGGCGATCTCGTCGTAACGCCGCGCCATCGACTGAAGGTGCACGTTGCAGATCGGGCAGCCCGCGAAGCGACGCAACTGCAGATGGACAAGGCGGTCGGGATCCGGGATGCGCACCGTCTCTCCGGATACGGTGACCAGTTCCCGGGGTGCCACCACAGTGCCCGGGCCGACGACGTTGGCTTTTCTCATGAGAAGTACTGCCTTTCAGAAAGTTCGTGGCGGGCCCGCAAGTGACAAAGATAGTGTACTAAACAGTACAGTCGAGGCTGCGGTGGGTAATGGGCGATTTCGCGGCTGTCGGCGTTTCGTCACCATGACCTGACGGTGTACGACAATGCTTGCCGCCCAGGGCCGAATCGCACTTCGGTGGTGGCGTGCCGAGTCGGCGTCGACCATGGCGCCCATCGTCGATCGCGTGGGGGTCACCCACGTAGGGTGTCGGCCAGGGTCCACAGCGACACCCCGAGTAGGACGACGTCCTTGAGCAGGAACTGACCGGTCGACGACAATGCGGGGAATCCGCCGCCGGCCGCTTCGGCGACGCCGGGGGTGCTGAACAGGAAGCTGATCGTCGTCAGGAACAACAGCGTCGCCAGGACGCTGCCGAGCACCGAGAGTTTGGGCGCGATGGGTTTGGCGGCCAGCAGGATCGCGGTGAGGATCTCGAAAACCCCCAGCAGATTGGAGAAGGTCTGCACCGAGAACAGGTTGTAGAGCCAGCTCAACAGTGGGCTGTTGGCGACCAGTGGCTGGATGCCCTCGGCCTCGTAGGCGGTGAACTTCAGCGCACCGATCCAGGCGATCACGACGACCAGGCCGTAGCGGGCGACGAAAGACGCGAGGCCTTCGAGCCTCGCGTGGATGCCCGGATTGGTCAGGACATTGTTGGTAGCCACGAGTTTAACCTCCAAACGGGAGTCTGCTGTCGTTGGTGTGGTGTCGGCCAACCCGGCTTCCGTTACACAGAACAGGGTTTCGGCTCCAAGTTGACCGAATGGTCAACTACGACTCAGGCGCGAGGCGCCTGTCCGCGTGGTCGCTGCCTGTGTGTTTGACAAGGAGTGGACGCGGGCGCCGTAACGGCTGTTCGTGGCGACTGTCAGGTTCGCAACGGTGTCGGGTTTACCGACGCTGTCCGTCAACGGCCGAAGCGAGACGGCAGACGGCGTCGGCGATCTGTTCTGGGTAGTCCTCTTGGAGGAAATGTTTGGCGGGCAACAGGATCGGGTCGTCGATGCCTGATGCCAGTTGCGCGTGAATGCCGTCGTGGCGCAATGTCAGGGCGTGGTCTCGGGCGCCCCAGACGATCTGCACCGGATACGGGGTGTTCCGTACGGCGGACACGTAGCGCCGTTGCTTGTCGGCGGTCGGCTCGAAGCCTCGCATGATCTTCAGGAACGCCCGCCCGCCGTCGTCGCCGAGCAACAGCGGGACATACGCGGCGATTTCGGCCGCCGGAACCTTGCGGCTGACACCCGTGTAGCGCATCAACGACAGGAACACACCGGGCAACTGCAGCGACGCCAGCCACGCCTCGCCCACGCCCGTGTGTGCAAACGGCTCCATCATCCACGGGCGCTGAAAGCTCTCAACGGCCACAGTGGTGTTGAGCATGGTCAACGACCGGATCCGGTCAGGCTGTGCTGCGGCGACTTCGAACCCGATCGGCCCTCCGATGTCGTGCACCACCAGGTGGAAACGTTCGAGCTCCAACGCGTCGACGGCCGCGAGCAACCAGCGGCCAAGGCCGGTCCAGGTGTAGTCGAAGTCCGCCGGACGTTCGGCGTAACCCAGCCCGGGCAGGTCGACGGCAATACCGCGCAGACCCCGGTGCGCCACGGCCGCTACGACCTTGCGGTAGAGATAGCTCGACGCGGGAACCCCGTGCACGCACACCACCGGCTCGGCGTCCGGCGCACCGGCATCGAGGGCAAAGGAGCGCACCCCGGCGGCGGTGAACTCTCTGCCCGATGCCCGGTACCCGGCCAATAATTGCTCGACGGCAAGCGACATTATCCTGTGGATCCGTTCATCTCAGCCTACCCTGTACTGGACAGTACACTACCGGGCGCTGCATACCGTCGCACCGTAGCGTCCGGTGCGGTTGGCGGCCTCGTCAGCAGCCGGTCGGGCAAGAAATGTCGACGTAGGCGGTCGGGTTGGCGCCCCCAGCGTCCTTCTTGACGCCGGTGACGGTGCACGCCGAGAGGTTGGCGCTTGGTGTCCCGTTGATTTGCACGTTGTAGCCCTCGGATTTCAACGAGTTGACGGTGTCGTCGGCCGTCGCCCCCGCGGGTCCGGCTGTGGCAACACCGGCCACGGCCAGCAGGCTGGCGCCGACGATGGAGAATGCGATTCGATTCATGAGGGAACCTCCTTGGTTGGCATGCGTTGGTTGGTTGGCATGCGCTGGGGCCGGCGCCTTCGGCAGCAGCCCTGATTGTCGCACCGCGGCAAAGCAATTGGATCACGCCAATTGTGACGGAACGGTGACCGCCAAGTCTCGACCGGTGGTGAGCGCGTAGGGTTCGATTCAAGACAGCACGATTTTCGAATCAGTGAGTTGATCAGATTCCTTCGGCTGCAAGGAGTTACGGACATGCATACCCTCGCGTCAGCATCGCTTGCTCCAAGACGAGTGTGCTCGCGATGCCCGAAAGACGTTCTGCCTCAGCCGACATCCAACTTTGACCGATCGGTGAACCATGGATGATCTGATGATGAACGACTCGTCGGGCGCTTCCGCTGCGCGACGCCCGCGAGCCTCGGGCACCCTTGGGCGCCGGCTGGCCGGGCGTGCACGGTGGTGGCTGGGTGCGTTGAGTGTGGTCGCGGTTGTGGTGGTGCTTGCTGTGGCCGGTATCCACCATTCGTCCGAACCACAGACGCAGCACGGTGCGTCACGATCCACCGCCGCGTCCTCGGCGATTCAGACGTGGCGCGGCGCGCATCAGCCGTCCGAGGGCGATGCCCTCGCGAGGGGATCGGTGTCGGCGCCGGTCGTGGTGGCGGAGTGGGGTGATTTCCAGTGTCCGTTTTGCCGGGCGTTCGATCTGGACAGCCAGCCGGTGCTGATCGGCGATTACGTGCAGACCGGCAAGGTGCGCTTCGAATGGCATGACCTGGCCAAGTTGGGTCCGGAGTCGGTGCTGGCCGCGCGCGGCGCGCGCGCAGCAGCGCGCCAAGGGGCGTTCTGGGCGTTTCACGACGCGTTTTACCGCGACCAGGCCCCGGAAAACAGCGGGGCGGTGACCGAGCAATCGCTGATGGCGATGGCGCGCAACGCGGGACTCGACGTTGACAGGTTCGTCGCCGACTTGGCTGACCCCGCCATCGCCGACGCGGTCGAGCGCGACCGCAGCGACGCACGGCAGCTCGGCATCACCCACGTGCCCTCCTTCCTGGTCAACGACGAGCTGCTCATCGGTGCGCAATCCTTGGACACGCTTCGTCGGGTCATCGATGCCGCCGCGGTGAAGGCGCCTTGACGTGCTCGACATCGGCTACCTGGCTGCGTTTCTGGGTGGGGTGCTGGCGCTGCTCAACCCGTGCAACGCGCTGCTGTTGCCGTCGTTCTTCGCGTACGCCTTTTCTAGTCCGACGATGATGGTGGCGCGCACCGGTGTCTTCTATCTCGGCCTGGCCGCGGTCCTGGTCCCGTTGGGTGCGGGCACAGGCGGACTGGCGGCCATCCTCACCGAGCATCGGAGGGTGTTGATCGTTGCTGCCGGGACGGTGGTCATCGTTTTCGGCCTGGTTCAGATCCTCGGCGGCGGGTGGACTCTGGCGCCGGTGGTTCGCCTTCAGGCGCGAATGGCCCAGCGCAGCACCTGGATATCGACCGCCGGCCTGGGAGCGGCATACGGCCTGGCCGGCTTCTGTTCCGGCCCAATCCTGGGTGCGGTACTCACGGTGGCGGCCGCCGGCGCGGCCCCAGTGCGCGGTGGCGTGCTGCTGGCCGTCTACGCCGCCGGTATGACCGCGCCGCTGTTCCTATTGACTGCGGCGTGGCAGCGGTTCGACCTCGGGCATCGGAAATGGTTGCGTGGGAGGGCATTTCAGGTCGGTCGGCTGCACCTGCACACCACGTCTGCCATCGGTGGGCTGCTGTTTGTCGCGACCGGGGCGGTATTCGTCTTCTTCGGTGGCAGCACCGGCATCCCCGCCGTCGATCCCAGGATCGCACTGCGGGGCGAGACGGCCGCCGCGGCTCTGGCCGCTCACGTTCCCGACACCGTCGTGGTGCTGGTCGTGCTGGCCGTCGCGGTGCTCACGCTGCGGTGCCGGCGGCGACACCCGCGGGCGGGGGCCGCCGACTCGACACAGCCGCCGGACGGCAGGCCCGCGATCGTCGGTGGTGTCGAGCACTCGGTCCGGCACACCGCGGTGGCAGACCCCGACTGAGGCCGCGGGCTCGACGAATGCGGGTTTCGCTGGACATAGCATCTATCGCATTGACCGTCGGCCTGGCCGTCGGTGTGACGGTCGGGTGTGGCCGCGATGCCGGCTCGCCGGTGTCCACGTCGAGTCCGCCTCCGACATCGGGCGCGGCGCGGCCGGCTGAGCCCGCGACCGCGGGTCAGTTGCGCACTCCGCCCGCGGGCCGGGTGGTGTCGATCGGAGCTGCGCCGGAAGGAATCGTGGTCGGGCGGTCCGGAGTCGGGGCCGTGGCGGTGCGCAATCCCGATGGCGTGGTGTTGTTCACCGCTGCGACAGGTGTGGTGCGTCGACGGATCTCGACCACCGCAGCGGCGCGGCACCTAAGTCTGGCCGGACCGGACGGGCCGGTCCTGGTGCCGATGGAGGGGTCCAACGAGCTGCTGCAGGTGTCGCTTTCGCAGGGCGCGGTTGTTGCCAGGACGACCGGAGTCGGCCACCAGCCGCACGACGCCGCTCAGACCGCGGATGGAACCATCGTGGTCACCAACGAACTCGGCGGCGGTGTCGTTTTCGTCCGCGACGGCCAGGTCATCGGTTCGGCTCCTGGCGGCCCGGTGCAGCCGGGAGGCGTTGCGGGCGTGGGCAAGTACGCGGCCGTCGCCGATGTGCGGGGAAACGGATTATGGGTCTACGACGGCGCCGCGCAGCGGCTGGCCGCGCACGGCCCGGCCGGTGTGAAACTGACCCACGTGGTGGGGTTGTCCACCGATCTGGTTGCACTCGCCGACACCGACGGTGGTGCGGTACTGATCGAGCGAATCGAGCCGCAGATCTCGCAGGTCTCCAGGATCGAGGGTCCCGGCAACCCGTACGGGCTGGCCTACGATGCGCGCCGTGCCCGCCTTTATGTCACCCTGACCGCATCGAACCTGATGCGCGTGATCGACACGACCGACGCCGCGACGCCGCGCATCATCGCTGACGTCCCCACCGTCCAACAGCCCAATTCTGTTGCAGTGGATCCATCTTCAGGCACCGTGCTGATCACCGGCAGCCACCCCGTCGGCCAGGACAACTTGCAGATCGTGTCGCCCGACCGGCTGCCTGCCGGCTAGCCGACCGATTTTCGGCAGGTCCAGAGCCGATCACCGGGTGAACGTATCGCGCCGCTGTGGCCGACGCGCGGCTCGCTCATCGAGTCTTGCTGTTGGCCGGCAGAACATTCACTGCCGCGGTCCTGCCTCGCCGATGGCCAGAAGGTCATCAGGGGTTTGCATCAGCTGCCGCGCCGGGGTGCAGGCGTTGTGGTGGGGGACCGATGGCGGGCGTGATGCTCAATGGTGACCGCACCGTGACGTCGAAGCGGTGTGCGAGCGAGCCACCACGACGGACCGACACCCTTGTGTGTAAACCCTGTCGGCCCGATCCCGAAGGGACTGCAGACTTGGAGTCACAGCGTGCACGCGAGGCGACTCCCGGCTGGCTGGCTCTGCTTGTCGGCCTCGTGGGCATCGTTGCCGGCCTCGCGCTGCCATTCTGTCCGGTGCGGGCCCAAACGACGACGCTGACCTGGCCGGTGCCCGGCCAGCCGGTCGTCTCCAGCAGCGCGATCGTGGTGCCCTACCGACCGCTGCACCTGCAGGCGACGATCCCCTGCGCGGCCCTGCGCGCCGCGACCGCATCTGCCGTACGTGTCATTGCGCTGAGCACCGGTACCGGGCCTGCAGGCCTGACCGTCGGCGGTGATCGCACCGGGATCAGTGTTGCCGCCGACGGGCGCAGCGTGCATTTGCCGGTCGCGCGCCACGACGTCGCATGTGACGTGCACGTCGCAGCCGGACCGGCCGGGATGTCGGTGCGCGACGCCGACTCCGGGCGCACGATCGAGCTGCCCGGCCACCCGGTTCCTGAGGTGTTCGGGTTCCGTACGGACCTCGACGCGGCCGATGCGACCGGGATGCAGGTGCGCCTCGAGGTCGGTGATTCCTTCACCACGTCTCCCGGTCCACTGAAGAACGCCCTGATCGGGGTGCAGCTGATCGCGGCTGCCGCGGCGCTGTGGTTGTTGCCGCGACCCACCGCGCCGCGTCGACGGTGGCTGCGGCAGCGGGATCGACTGTGGTGGGTCGACGTCGCGGTGGTGGCGGTGCTGGCCGGGTGGGCGGTGATCGGTCCGCTGGCCGTCGACGACGGCTGGGCCGCCATGATCGCGCGCAACCAGGCCGAGACGGGCAACCCGGGTAATTACTATCGATGGTGGAACGCCGCCGAGGCGCCGTTCGCGTTGAGCCAGCAGCTGCTGGCACCGCTGACTGGGGTCAGCGTGGCGCCGTTTTGGCTGCGGGGCCCCAGCACCGCATTGGCGATCGCGACCTGGTTTGTGTTGACGCGGGGGGTACTACGCGCGGCTTTGCCCGGGGTCGCGGCGAGCATGCGGGTCCGCAGTTTGGCGGCGTTGTTCCTGCTGGCGACCTGGCTGCCGTTCAACCTCGGTACCCGTCCGGAACCGTATGTGGCGCTGGGTGTTACGGCGGTTCTTGCGCTGGCAATACGCGCTCGCAGTCCGGCCGGTGTGGGCTGGCTGCTGCTGGTCGTCGCAGTCACGGTGCCGATCAGTGCCAACGGCCTTCTGGTCGTGGCCCCGATGATGGTGTTCGCCCCGCGGCTGATCGCGGCAGTGCGCGCGGCATCCGCTCGCATGCACCTGTCGGCGGTTGTCGCGATGCTGTGCTGCGTCGCGGCTGTGGCTCTTACCGTCGTCTTCGCCGATCAAACCTGGGATGGCGTGGTGGTGGCCACCGACTGGCACAACTTTTTCGGGCCGTCGCTGCGGTGGCACGAGGAGCCACTGCGCTATCGGTACCTGTTGGGGTCCGACCAGCAGGGCAGCTTCGCCAAGCGGCTGCCCGTCTTGTTGTCCGTCGCGATGGTGCCGATCACCTTGTGGGCGGGGCTGCGCCGCGGCGATCGGATCGGCCGGCCCGGTGCTCGGCTGGCGGGGGTGGTGGCGACGGCGCTTGCGTTGCTGGCGCTGTCACCGTCGAAGTGGTCCTACCACCTGGGGTCAGCGGCGGGACTACTCGCCGCGCTGCTCACTGTGGGCGTCGTGATGCTCGTCCAGCGAGTCGCTGCGGCCGATCGTTACGGCGTTCTTGCCGGGGTTGTGGGATCGGCGCTGGCCGCCGGAGCGGCGGCGCTGGCCTTCGCCGGGCCGAACGCTTGGTGGCTGCCTGCGGTCTATGACGTCCCGTGGGCCGACACGGCGCCCCGACCGCTCGGCCTGCCGCTGGCTCATCCGGTGTTGTGGCTTGGGCTGGTCGCGGCGCTGTCGGCTGCAGCGGGGATCGCCGCTCGACGGCCGGGTGCCCTGCGGGTGGTGGTCGCGGGTCCCGCCATGATCGCCGTGACCGCTGTCGGTATGGCGCTCGCCCTGCTGGTTGGCTCGTTTGTCGCGGCGCCCATCCGCCGTCCGGCCGGTTCACTGGCCCTGATGAACACGCACTGGATCGGCGGCAGCCGGTCGTGCGGGTTGGCCGATGACATCGAAGTGTTGCCCGACGGCGCGATCCTGGACACCGCGCCCGACCCCGGCGGCGCGATCGCCGGATTCACCGCCCACGGCGGCTTCGTGCCCGGCGCCCCGCCGCCCGACCCCCCGGGGCGAGGCACGTCGACTTTCCTGTGGGGTAGCCGCGCGGCCGGTGTCGCAGCCACGGCAGCCATGACCAGCCCCTGGTTCGTGTTGCCGGTGCTCTCGCCCGACGCCGGCATCGCGGTGTCGGTCTCGGGGCGCACCAACGGCGGCAACGCGCTCGCCTTCGAATTCGGCCGCAGCCAGGGGGCGGAGGTCAGTGTGCTCAGCGACCGCGCCCCGAACGACCGGCCGGCCGCCGGCGAGGATCCCGACCATCCACTGTGGCGCACGATCGGTGTCGATGCCGCCGAGGTGCCCCGCGGCGCTGACCGGGTACGGATCCGGGCGGTCGACGCCCGCACCGACGCCTTCGGTTGGCTGGCGTTCACCGGACCGCGGCTGCGTTCGATCGTGCCCTTGAACCGGTTTCTTGCCGGCCACGGACCGGTTCTGCTCAGCTGGCCGCAGTCGTTCGTGTTTCCGTGCGTGCGCGACATCGCCACGATCTCTGGCGGCGTCGCCCAGACACCCGTCGTGGTGATCGAGTCACCACGACCCTGGCTCACCGAGGACAGAGACCCCGACGTCGGGGGCACCTTCACCGAGCTCGCCCAGTTCGGGAACCTCTACGAGATCCCCAGCCGTCTGGTCGGGCACCCAGAGGTCGACTGGGGAACGGTGAAGGTTTCAGGGGACACAGCCAGCCGCGACGCCTACCAACGCACCGTCACCGAGGTGATCGTCCCCGGCAGCGGAGGTGTCGCGCATCAACGACCCGAACGCTGAGCGCGCAGACTGCCGCCCGCGCGCGATACCGACCGTTGCTGACGGAATCCTCACATGCCCGGCGCTCGCCAGGCAACCAACGCCACCCGGACATAACAATGACCGTGCGCGTCAGGCACCGCGATTGGGTGCAGACGCATCCCGAGCCGACGACCGATCGGCGACTCAACACCACGGGCGTGCCACGCCCTCTACTCGTACCTGGAGGGTGGATGCTGGGACCGCAGTACGAGCGCGCGCTTCTGGGGGAGCGCTGCTGGCTTCGCCACGACGACGGTGAACGCGTAGAGCTGCCGGTGGATCTCTGGCTCGGCCATCACGGCGCGGACCACTCCTTCGACGAAACGGTGGTGTCTTTGTGCACGGGTCCGACGATCGACCTCGGCTGCGGACCTGGACGTCTGGTCGCACAACTGATTCGACGCGGGCTACCCGCACTGGGAATCGATCAATCCGCGACCGCCGTGCGGATCGCCAACCAGCGTGGCGCGCCTGCCCTGCGCGGCGACGTGTTCAGTGCGTTGCCCGGCGAGGGTGGTTGGGGCACCGTGCTACTTGTCGATGGCAACATCGGCCTCGCTGGCGATCCCGTGCGGGTGTTGGCCCGCGCCGCGCGGTTGCTCGCTCCCGGCGGGCAATGCCTTGTCGAGTTCGACCCGGCGACATCGGGTGTCAAGCAGCGACGGGTTCGCCTGGAATCCGACAGCGGGATGGGTCGCTGGTTTGACTGGGCCTCGGTCGGCCTCGACAGCGCCTCGGAGCTGACCGAGCGAGCGGGCCTGACCTTGACCCATACCCACCGCGTGGGCGCACGATGGGTGGCGCAGGTGTCCAAGCCGCGATGATCGGCCCACAACCCGCGACGGACGAAAGACCGGCGCGGGCGGACATCGCGGGTTCTCACGATATGGTTGCTATCGGCCGCCCGATGAGTCATCGAGACTTCGTGTTGAGCACAAGCAGTGTGTTCGCGGTGGCGTCTCGGCATGCGCGGCCGGCGAAGTTGGCATCGGCGCGGTTGGCCGGGGCCCGGGTCAGTTGCGGTGGTGGCGGTGGTAGTGCCGGGCCACTCGTGTCCTGTTGGCGCAGATGTTCTGGGTGCAGAACTTGCGGCGGGGGTCGGAGGCGACGAAGAGCATGCTGCAGGTCGGGTTCTCACATCTGCGCAGGCGATTGTGCGCAGGCCCGACCAGCAGATCGATAAGGCTCTCGGCGACGGCAGCTAGCGCGAGTTCGTACAACCGGTCGGCCGGTGGATGGCGAGTGGTCAGGGCGGCCCACCCGGCTGGGGTCTGCACCAGCTGCCGGGTGCAGGCCACGCTTGATGCGATGTCGTTGACGCGATTGACGACCGCTGCGCTGGGACTGATCCCGGCGATGTGTGCGTCGAGTATCTCGCGAACTGCTTGACGCAGCTCAATGGTGAGCGCAAGTGACGGAGCCGGCGTCCCGTCGGGTAGTCGATCCTGCTGCAGGCCCCACCAGAACCGACACGCCGCCTCGTCGGCAAGCAGATCGACGACTGGATCCCGACTGGTGATGATCGTGTCGGCCAAGTCCACAGCCAAGGGCTCTCCCGCCACGACGAATCCCGCCGCCTGCGCCCTTTGGAGCCGTGACCCGGTATTCATTTAACTAATGCTATCAAGATGTTGACAACGTTAGGCAGCGCGAGTACAAAATCTAACGGTAAACATTGCTGTCAAACGTTAGTTGACGAAAGGAACTCGGATGAACTCGTTGGACCTGCTGCAACAGGCCGATAAGCGCCTGGTCGACCTGGTCTCCACTCTGAGCGTGTCGAATCTGGACGCCCCCAGTCCGTGCTCAGGGTGGAGCGTGCGGTCGCTGCTCAGCCACACTGTCGCCACGATCGACGCCTTTGCGGCGGCCCTCGACGGACAGGGCGGCCCGACCGAGCAGGAACTTTTCAGCGGGGCCGACATCCTCGGTTCAGCGCCGCTCACGGTCGTCGAGAAGTCCGTCGACCGCTCACAGCAAGCGTGGACCACCATCACCGACTGGGAGCGTCCCATCCTGACCGTCATCGGGGAGATGCCGGCCCGCCAGGCCATCGGCATCATCACCTACTCGACGCTGATCCACAGCTGGGACCTGGCGGTGGCCATCGGCAAGCCGATCCACTTCGACGAGGCCGAGGCCACCCTGGCCGAAGCGGTCGGATCGCAGCTCGTCCCGGCGCTGCGACCTCAAGATCTCTTCGGTCCGGAGGTCGCGGCCGGCGCGGACGCGACCCCCACCCAGCGAGTCGTCGCCTTCGCCGGTCGTAACCCCCTGTGACCCTGCAGATGACGAACGAAAACCGGCCCGCCGCTGTGGGATTCCACAGCGGCGAGCTGGCCGTCCAGACACGCGCCGGAGTGCGCACGCGTGCCGAGCGGCTGGCCCCGATGGCGGCCCGCGGCCAGCTCCGCACCGCCACAGCTGACTTCGTGGCGGCGGCGCAGCTGGCGGTCCTGACCGCACGCGACGCCGCAGGCCGACTGTGGACCTCACCGCTGCTGGGACAACCCGGCTTCCTCCGGGCGGCGACACCGACCACACTGCACATCGAGGACCCCTTTCTCGACGCCGACCCGCTCCACGACCTACCGGCCCGCCAGCCCGCGGGGCTTATCGTGATCGACTTCGCCACCCGCCGCCGAGTGCGCATCAACGGCGTTCTCGCCCAGGCTGATTCCGGCGGTCTGACAATCGATGTCGACCAGGCATACGGCAACTGCCCGAAATTCATCCGGAACCGCCACCTGCGCCTCCCCGCCAACGCTTCCGGCCCAGACCGCACACCGGTTTTCACCGGCGAACTTCTGCGACCGGAGGACGGTCGGCTGATCGAACACGCCGACACATTCTTCCTGGGCACCAGCCATCCGACGTCAGGCAACGACGCCTCCCATCGAGGCGGGCCGACCGGCTTCGTCCACATCGAGCACGATCGCCTCTGGTGGCCGGACTACCCGGGCAACAACCTGTTCAACAGCCTGGGCAATGTGACGGTCGACCCGACCACAGCCTTGCTCTTCATCGACTTCCCCACGGGGACAACGCTGCAACTAACCGGCACAGCCACGTTAGTGTGGGAGGACGAAAGGCCGCGCGACGAAAGTCAAACCGGACGACGAGTCACCTTCACACCCCAGCGCGTCGTCGTGACCGGCATCGCGGCGTTGCGTGCCGAGCACTGACGACAGTGCACGGCATCCGTTCCAATCCGTTACCTGAGGGACACCCGACGAACGCTCAGTACCGGCTGCGTTGTGGGACCCGTCCGGGCCCGAATTGCACGAACTGGACTCTGCGTCGTCCTGACGCGCCCAAAAGTTGCACTATCCGCGAGCTGATTCCCCAGCCGACAGTGTGCACGTTCCCAAATCCGCTAGGTCACGTTTCCCAACCCTCGAGCCCACCGCCACAGACCAGGCCTCAACCAATTTTCGTCAGCGCCACGGACATCCCTTCCGCGTCAGAGATCGGTAACCAGGACTCGGTTTTAATTCTCCGCATTTTTGCTGGTTCGATCACCGGACCGGA
>NZ_LQOL01000050.1 GCF_002101555.1 Mycolicibacterium canariasense | reverse complement strand
TCAGATCATCCTCGGGAAGGTGCGCCCACTTTCACGCCGCCTCGCCGAGGCTCATCCACAGGTTCTGATCATTGCTCTCTCCACCCAGGCGTTCTACAAGTGGCGCAAAGCACCGCTGTCACAGCGGGATTGGGACGACGCGCACCTGATCAACGCGGCTCGCGAGATCCACGCTGATGATCCCGCTTTCGGGTACCGGTTCATCGCTGATGAGTTGCCTGGGCGCGGGATCACCGCCAGCGAGAACCGTGTCGCACGGCTGTGTTCCCAGGAACGGATCTGGTCGATCTTCGCCAAGAAGCGAGGGCTGAACCGCCGATCCGGGCCGCCCGTGCATGACGACCTCGTGCAACGTCAGTTCAGCGCCCACGCTCCCAACCAGGTCTGGCTGGCCGACATCACCGAGCACCGCACCGATGAAGGCAAGCTCTACCTCTGCGCCATCAAAGACGTCTACTCCAACCGGATTGTCGGCTACTCGATCGACTCCCGAATGAAGTCGTCGTTGGCCGTGGCGGCGCTGGACCACGCTGTGGCGCTGCGCTCACCGGTTGCGGCGATTGTCCACTCCGACAGGGGTAGCCAGTTTCGATCGCGAAAGTTCGTCCACGCGCTGTCACACAACGGATTACACGGATCGATGGGCCGTGTCGGTGCCTGCGGAGACAACGCAGCCATGGAGTCGTTCTTCGCCCTGTTGCAACGCAACGTCCTGGACCGACGACGCTGGACAACCCGCGCCGAACTCCGGATGGCGATCGTCATCTGGATCGAGCGGACCTACCACCGCCGCCGGCGCCAACGCGCCCTCGGCAGGCTCACCCCGATAGAGTTCGAACTGCTCCACACACCAGTCGCAACCGCGGCCTGAAATTCACACCCCGCGAGTCAACTGAACTCGGGGCAGTCCCGGGTGATCGGCTCGCCATGTCGACTCCGTGCTATGACTCTGCCCCTAGCACCTGTTGGTCGGGATCTGACGATGTCGAACGGTCGGGCGGTTGCATCTGCAGACGGCGATTCCACCACCGAGGATTGCGCCGGGCCTGAAGACTGAGCCGACGGAATTCCATCCGCTGCAGTCGAAGGAGAACTGGAACACCCAGCAGCGGGACGATCGCACCACGGACCGCACCTCGGCGACCATTCTCCAGCAATCCGGCTACAGCACTGAGCCCCGAAATGTAAAGAATACCGTTGTAAGGCACCAGGATTGGGCCGCATAGTCCTTCGCACTCGGACAGGCTTGGCACACCAAATCTCCAGCGCTTCGGCCAGTGTATGAAGTGAGCCAACACGGTCGTCAGGAACAGGCCGTTCACAACACCGAGGACAGCCTCGTGACGCTTATCGGCACGTTCCGCCATGCGAAGTACTACTGCGGTGCTCATGCCCCAACCCGTCGCTGCCGGCACCGGACCAATCACCGACGCGAACGGCATCGCAACTCCGGACAGCAATTCGTAGAAGACATGCGCGCTCGCTGACACGGCGCCAACTTGTGTGCAGATTTGCCGGGACGTCTTCGGACGCTGACGGGACGGCGGTAATGGCCCTTCCGCCCGCATCAGCGGAATGCCTGAACGCGCGATGCGGCCACGGCGCAACGCACTTCTTCGTGAAGAGGTCGTTCCATATGGCGGCTTTCACCACAAAAGTACTTGTCGACCTACACGTTACTCCGTAGCTGTTGGCCGCCATCGGCGTCGAAGAGTTCCTTGGTCCAACGTTCGAGGATTTCTGCGCTATCCCAGTCGTCGGGATGGAACCCGGCGTGGGTGTAGGAACGGAAGCGCTCAATCGCTGCTCGGCTGAACAGCGGGTTATGACGGAAGGCTCGAAGGCTGCGCAGCAACCGCACCGGGTTGTAGGCGGCACGATCGCCGGCCAGAGAGCGGGTGGTCTGGATGACCAACTCGGTGAACAATAGGAGACTGGCGATCCGCATTCCCCAGACCCTGGTGCGTTCGCTTCCACCGACCGTCTCGTAGACATCGAAAGCGACGGCCTTGTGCTCGCATTCCTCCAGTGCGTGCCAAAGCAGAATCGGCCGCACCTCGGTGTAGCCGATCAGTTCTTGAGCTTCGTCGCTGGTGAGAATGATCTCGGCGAATGTCGCCGTGTAGTGCTCGAGGGCTGCCGTCACAGCCAGGCGCATCTTGGGAGAAAAACGCTTCTCGAGTCGGCCAACCAACTTCTTGATATGCCGATCGATCCCCTCGGTGGGATAGCCCATCGCTTGAAGGCGATCGTTGAGCAGCCGATGCTGGTGCCGGTGGGTGGCCTCTTGAGCGATGAATCCCTTGACCGCCTCCTTCAGGTCAGCGTCGCTGATGTGGTCCCGGTACTCGCGGACTGACCGGATGAAGAAGTCTTCGCCTTCGGGGAACGTGGCCGACAAGGTGGACACAAAGTGGCTCATCACCAAGTCGCCATCGACGAAGTGCTGCCGACTGGTCTCAGCAGGCATGTCGAATCGGACACGGCGGGGCTTCGGGACGACCCGCGTGGTGGGCCGTGTGGACGAATCGTCGCTCATGTTGTTCTCCTGTTGTCATGGGCACTGATGATCTGACTTTACGCCTAGTCAGAATTAGATGGCAAGCTATGCGTTGTGCGATCGGTGCGGGTGTACAGCGGGATGTCCGCCGAGGAGCGTCACCGGAACAGGCGCACGCGTCTCATCGAGGCCGCGATGGAGTTGATCGGCACGCACGGCGTTGCCGCCGCCACGGTGACTGCCGTATGCGCTGAGTCCGGCGTGACGTCACGCTACTTCTATCAGCATTTCCCTGACAGAGACGCCCTCTTGCGAGCTGTCTACCAGCAGCTCTACGCAACCTTCCAGGAGGTGATAGTTGACGCGATCCCCGATGCCGGCGCCCCACCCGAGGTGCTCGCGTACGCGCCGATCCGCGGGCTGGTCAGCATGATCAACAATGATCCTCGACTGGGTCGGATCTTGTTCGTGGAATCTGCAACGGAGCCGCTGCTTCGGGAGTTACGCAGCGACATGATGACCGGTTTCACCGACCTCGTATTGCGTGAGGCCAGACTTCACCTTGACATCGCCGACTCCGCAGTGGGCGTTGCCCATTTGGCCTCGACATTGGGTGTGGGTGGGTTATTCGAAGTCTTGCGCCGCTGGCTCGACGGAGAACTCGAGTTCACCACCGATGAACTCGTTCAGCACTGCGCAGGTTTCCTGGGCAGCCTCGGCAGCTATGTGCTGCTGCAGAACGCAGTCGAGTCGGCCACGACCAAAGCCAAACCTCAGAGTTAGCTTCTGGCGCCTCCCGGCCGCGCTTCGCGAATGTCGAGGTGCCTCCGCTTGCTTCATTCCGGACTGAACACATGAACGCCGCTGTACAACATTAGAGGCCAGCGTCGTCGACCAAATAACGTTCGGCGAGCGTCTCGGCAAGCCGACTCGTGTGCTCCACGATCTCCCCCTGGATGACGTCAAGCAAACCTGCATGCCATGCGGTGATCAATTCGACGAAGCCACCAACGGCCACCAGTGTGTCCATCCGAAGGGCGGTTTCATCGGCTTCCGGCCTCAGGTGTGGCTCACTGGCTGCGATCACCAGGTGTGTCGCCTCCTGCAGTGCGACAGCGCGCCGATCCTGAAGCGGGGAACTGCCCACGTGTTGAGCCAGTAGAATCTTCGCCCTGCCCGGATCCTCTGCAATCCGGTCGACCACCGCGGCGATGGTCACGCGGATGGTCTCCATCGGCGGCTGCCCGATGCGTTCTGCGAGCGTCGCAGAAACCTCACCGAGCATCTCGTTGCGCACGCCGTCCCATGCAGCGACAAGTAACTCGTCGCGGGTCTTGAAGTCTTCGTAGAAGTAACGGTCGTTCAGGCCGGTTTTGGCGCACACTCCTCTCATCGTGACTGCTGCCCAACCGCTTTCACTCCAGATTTCCGTCGCGGCATCAATGAGGCGCTGACGGCGCTCCGCCCGGCGTTCAGCACCGGTACGCCCGCCCCATCTCTTCGACCGCGTCCGCACATGTCCATCTTGGCAAGCCACAGTAGGTCGCAACACTTTGGTAGCATCCGCCCCCAATGGGGGCGCGTGCCACCATAGGACTCCGCGGAGGGCAGCGATTGACGATCAGAACGCTCAAACTTCGAGTTCTCAGAGACGTGGCAGCGGCTGTCGTCATTCCCGCCCCCAGCAGTGATCGTGCGGCACTGGCGACGGTGGCGGTAGGAGGCGCCCTGCACGCCGTGCAGGTATTCGCGGCCGACTGGCCCGCCGCAATCCCGTAGGGAGTCGACTCATGACGCTCTTGAGCGAGGCCCCCACCGGTCGCCGTCACCACTTGCACTACGTGCGGTAGCGTACCGATACCGGCAGTATCGCTACCAGTGGAGGCCAAGTGACCGACGGCAGTGCAGATGCCCCAAGCCAGGCCAAGCGGCCTGGTCGGCGCGCCAACGGATCCACCGACCCGGCCGACACTCGCGAGTACAGCGAACGGTTGGCGACCCTGGCCCGGTTCACCCTCCGACACAAAGCGCTCGTCATCGGGGTATGGCTAGGCGCCGCGGTGGTTCTCGCGCTGCTGTTCCCACAGCTGGAAACCGTGGTGCGCCAACAGTCGGTGGACCTCATTCCTCGCGACGCCCCGTCCTTGCAGACGGTTGACCGCATGAGCGCCGCGTTCGGCGAAGAAGGCTCGAAAACCATGGTGTTCGTCGCCATGGAAGACCCCACTGGCTTGACTCCAACTGCACGGCAGCGCTACGGCGAACTCGTGCGCCGGTTGCAGGCCGAGGGCGACCACGTCCTGCTGGTGCAGGACCTGCTGGCCGATCCGATTACCGAAGCTCAGGCAGTCAGCGCCGACCGCAAAGCCTGGTATCTGCCCGTCGGTGTCACCGGCACCCTCGGAGACCCCACGGCAGCCGAATCCTTGAACGCGGTGCGCGACATCGCCGCGGAGGTGTTCACCGGATCGACCACGACCGTCCAAGTGACGGGACCACCGGCGACCTTCAGCGACATGATCGCCTCCGCCGAGCACGACCTGCTGTTGATCTCGATCGCTACCGCCGGCGTGATCGCCCTGATCTTGCTGATCGTCTACCGGTCAGTGTTCACCGCGCTGTTGCCACTGCTGGTAATCGGGTTGAGCCTGGCGGTTGGGCGCGGCGTGCTATCCGCCCTCGGCGAGATGGGCATGCCGGTCTCCCAGTTCACCGTCGCATTCATGACGGCGATCCTGCTCGGCGCCGGAACTGATTACACAGTTTTTCTGATCAGCCGGTACCACGAGCAGCGCCGCGCCCAAGTACCCGCCGATCAGGCGATCATCCACGCCACCGCCAGCATCGGGCGCGTCATCCTGGCGTCCGCCGCCACCGTGGCACTCGCGTTCTTGGCCATGGTCTTCGCGCGGCTCAGCGTCTTCGCCGCCCTGGGCCCCGCGTGTGCCATCGCCGTGCTGTTCGGATTTCTGGCGACCGTCACCCTGCTGCCACCCGTGCTGTCGCTAGCCGCCAAACGCGGCATCGGTGAACCCAAATCCGATCGCACCCGCCGCTACTGGAACAGCGTCGCCGTCGCCGTGGTCCGCCGTCCGGTGCCACTGCTGATCGTCAGCCTGGCCATCCTGCTCGCCCTGTCGGCAGCCGCTGCGACCATCAAAATCAGCTACGACGACCGCAAGGGACAACCAGACACCACGGCCAGCAACCAGGGCTACCAACTTCTGGACCGCCACTTCCGCAAGGACGTCGTCATCAGCGAGTTCCTCGTCGTAGAGAACCCGACCGACATGCGGACCGGGAGGGGGCTGGCCGATCTCGACGAGATGGCCTCTCGCGTCTCCCAGATCCCCGGCGTCACCAGGGTGTCCGGAGTCACCCGCCCCACCGGGGAGCGCCTCGACCAAGCAGAACTGGCCTGGCAGAACGGCCAGATCGGCGAGAAAATGGCCGGCGCGGTCGCCGAGGGCAACTCACGCAAGGACGACCTCGCCAAACTCACCGGCGGCGCCGACCAGCTCGCCGACGGCCTCGCCCAACTCGATGGCACGGTGCGCACCGCCCTCGCGCCACTGGCCGGAATCCTCACCCAAGCTCAATCCGCGGGAACTCAGGTCAACCAGTTCCGCCCACTGCTGCAACAACTTTCCGCCACCGCCCCCGCCGTCGACCAAGCCATCCAATCCGGCCCAGGACTGCGACCGCTGGCCAACCAGGCGCAGAACGCGATCACCCAGCTCGATCCACTCGTGGGCGCGCTCAACACCTCACCGTGGTGTGCCGCCACCCCGCAGTGCGCCCAAATTCGTGACCAGGTGAAGATTTTGGTCAGCCTGCGCGACAGCGGATTCTTCGACCAGATCGCCGACCTCGGGGACCGCTACGATCCCGCGACCAATGCCACCGTTGGTGGCACCCTCTCCAACGTCCAGAACGCAGTCGCCTCGCTGGACAAGGCATTCGGAGCCCTCGGTGACCCCGCCGACCTAGCCACCAATCTCCGCCGATTGCAGGAGGGAATCGGACAGCTCGCCTCCGGCGCTCAAGCACTCGCGACCGGTGTCCGCACCCTCGCCGACAGCAACATCGAAATGCTGTCCGGTATGAGCCAGATCGCCACCCAACTACAGAATTCCTCACGCGCAGCGGCGGACTCCGACTCCTCGAGCGGTTTCTACTTGCCCGCTAATGCATTCGAGAACCGGCAATTCACCGATGTTGCCAAGCAATTCCTCTCACCGGACGGCAAGACCGCGCGGTTCATGATCGAAAGCAGCCACGACCCTTACAGCGTCGAAGCCATGGAGCTCGCCAGCCGCATCACCGACACCGCCAACACCGCACGACCCAACACGTCGCTCGCCGACGCCACCGTATCCGTCGCCGGCTTCCCCGCCGTCAACTCCGATATCCAACGATTCCTATGGGCCGACTTCGCACAACTGGCCGTCGCCACCATAATCATCGTCGGCGTCATCCTGGTCCTACTGCTGCGCGCACTCCTGGCACCGCTCTACCTCTTAGGCACCGTCGTGCTCAACTACCTCGCCTCGCTCGGCATCGGCGTTGTGGTATTCCAATGGGGACTGGGCTACGAAATCGCTTGGCCCGTACCATTACTGGCATTCATCATCCTCGTCGCCGTCGGCGCCGACTACAACATGCTGCTCGTCTCACGGCTCCGCGAAGAATCCGGGACCAACATCCGCGTCGGCGTCCTGCGCACCGTGGCAAACACCGGAGCCGTCATCACCTCAGCTGGTCTGATATTCGCCGCCAGCATGTTCGGCCTCATGGTCGGCTCAGTCGCAATCATGATCCAAGCCGGCCTCATCATCGGCTTCGGACTGCTGCTCGACACCTTCCTCGTGCGCACCCTCACCGTGCCCGCGATCGCCACACTCCTACGCGAAGCCAGTTGGTGGCCCACCAAAGCAACGCGGACCCCAGTAGCTGACACCGCCACGCAGAAATAATGAGCAACGCACTACTAGTGGAAGCGAGGAATGCGAGGGCCATTCACAGCCGTGATCTTTGGTTGCGGATCCGTCGGAATCTGGCGTTGCAAGCCCGTCGAGTAAGCGTCCATGAACTGCTGCAGCTTTGCGTTCAGGCGCCGCCCATAGCCGACTGGATCGTCTTGGTAGCCCACCTGGATAGGGGGTCCGACCAGCCGTTCCATGCCAGTGAATCGCGCCAGCACGCCGACGAATGCTCAGTATTCTAGAGCCGCGAGCACACCGTCACACTGAAATATTCGGTCGTACCGGCCCGAAGTTCGTTGGCGCAGAATTCCTTTGTCCACCAATTTTGTGATGGCGGTGTTCGCTGCCTGGTAGGAAACACCGTGCAACGCTGCCGCAGCCGACGCCGTGATCATCGGGTAACCGATCAGGTCGTCAGCGATCCTGAGCGAGACCCCTTTGGCTCCGCGCAAGATCACCTGAAATTCCTCACGGAGCGCCAGGAGCTTGTCCACTCGCTCAACGACTTCCAAGGCCTCGGCATGGATGGCCGCGGAAATGAAGCACACCCAGCTGTCCCATCCACCGGTCTGCGACACGCGCAACAATCCGTCCTGATACTCGGTGCGGTGTTGCTCCAGCCACGGTGAGATGTTCAGGACCGGAAAACGCAGTTCACCAGCACTCATCAACTGCAGCGCCATGACGAGACGCCCCAGCCGGCCGTTGCCGTCATGAAACGGGTGCAAGGTCTCGAACTGATAGTGCGCGACCGCTACTCGGATGATCGTCGGTATTGCGCTGGGTTCCCGGATCCAGTCCTGCCACAGCCGCAACCCGTCGAGCAGCCGATGATCAGCCGGAGGCGGCACGAACCGAGCCGACGTGACACGCCGATTGCCGAGTCCGATGAAAACCTGAGTGGTGCGGACGCTGCCCGCGTGCGAGCCATCACTGGCGGTCCCACGCAGGAGTTCGCGCTGTAAATCCTCGAGCATCCGAACCGATATCGGTTGCCCTTCGGCCACGAGTTCGTATGCCCGCTCAGCTGCGGTGACGTAGTTCCTGACCTCACTGACCGAACTGGTGAGCTCCTCAGCTTCGAGAAAGTCTGCTTCGAAAACGTCCGCCAAGAACGCGTAGGTGCCCTCCAGCGCGGAGGTACTTACCGCTTCCCGACGAGTGGCCGGCCGAGCGAGCAGGCTCGGGTTCGGCAGCAATGAAGACGCTTGGTCGGCACGTGCCATCGCCGCCGCGGCGTCGATCACCGCGGCATAGGTCTGAGCTTCCAGTTTGAGGTCCGCAGGAAGGGGGTCCGGCACGTAGGCGACGTATTCGTACGCCTCACCTAATCGGGGGTCATGACCCCCGATTGGCACCAACCGTCCGATCGGGCTGTTACGAAGCGCCTCGATATCCATCGGATCCACCTCAACTCGCCAAGCTTGAATTCCAGGAGTGCAATTTCAAGGTTAGCGCCTCAACCTTGAAAACTGACATCCTGATTTCAAGGTTCCCGCTCTCGGTAGATCAGAAGCGGCCTTGACCACCAAGGTGTCTCAGTCCGCAGGCAGTCCGCAGTAGATTTTCGCGACTCCTGCGCGCGCCAACCCACCCAATACAGCTGAGCTGGGAAACTTACGCGGGCCAACGTACCCAACGTCATCAAAACCCCAGGTGGCGTGGTTCGGGACGAAGAGGTCGTGGGTTCAAATCCCGCCACCCCGACTGAGCCGAGAGACGAGCGAGCTTGCTCGTTCGTCCGAGGCGAGGGAAGGGGTTGACGGCGCGCAGCGTCGGATACCCCGACTCGTGTGATCGCAGGACAGAGGCCCTGACCGGTTACCCGGTTCGGGGTCTTCTTCCGTTCCAGTCCGCAGTAGATTCCAGCGACCTGGTTCGGGCGTCGTCCAGAGCCGCCGAAACAAGCTCCAGATCATCCGGGAACAGGTCGGCGGAGGTGACCGAACCGTCGCGATGCCGCGCCATCGCCGCCGCACGTGCTGGGGCCTGTCACGCTGACGTCGTCCCTCTCGTCTTAGGTCGCCGGGGGGCTCGGCTCCGCGGGATCCTCGGTGAGGATGAAGTATTCGCGCATCTCCACGATGCGCCCGTCGACGACCTCGGCGACGCCCGCAACGCGCCCGGACACGATCAATTCACCGGTGGCACTGTAGAAGTCATCGACGCGCTCGGTGAACACGAAGCGGCCCCGCGACTCGATGAACTTGAAGTCCACAGTCATCGTCTCGAAGCCCGGCGGGAAGCTCTCCGCCAGGGCTCGGGCCTCGTCGATGCCCACGGTCGTCACCATGCCGACGTTCTCCCACACCGTCTCCGGGGTGAAGAACTCCTCGAAGGACGCCAACACGGCGGCCTTGGAGCCGCTCCAACGCTCGAGGAATTGCCGCACCACGGCACTGGGGTCGGCGGTCGTGGTGGTCTGGTGGGTCGCATCCGATGTGGTCATGACGTCCACGGTGCCGTACCGACCTGCGGCGCGGAACGGTCAGTTCCGTCCCCGGTTCAGCGCAACCTGGGATGAATCAGTCCCTCCCTCCGATCGTCGGCCTGCTGGAACAATTGATCGATGACCAGTCGCCCGGACCCCGCCGGTTCCCTCGGGGACTTCCTGCGGGCTCGGCGCGACGGACTGGACCCCACCGAGGTGGGGCTGTCCCTGCTCGGGGCCCGGCGGCGCGTTCCCGGGCTGCGCCGCGAAGAGGTCGCCCACCTCGCCGCCATCAGCCACGACTACTACGCCCGACTCGAACAAGGTCGCATCGCCCCCTCACTCGCGGTCCTGAAGACCCTGAGCGACGTGTTGCGCCTCGACGCTGAACAACGCGCCTACCTCTACGAACTTGCCGGCAAACCGGTCCCTCGCCGACGGACGTCAGAACAGCACCGGGTGCGGCCCCAACTTCAGCGGCTACTGGACGCGATGACCGAGATTCCCGCCTTCGTCTTCGACCATCGATTCGACATCCTCGCGTGGAACCCGCTGGCCGCCGCCATCTACGTCGATTTCAGCCGCATACCGCCGAAGCAGCGCAACTACGTGCACCTGGTGTTCACCCACCCCGACGTCCGTGCGCTCTACGCCGACTGGGACACCGTCGCCCGCGATTGTGTAGCCAGCCTGCGCAGATCCGCCGCCCGCACCCCCGACGACGCACGCCTACTCACACTGGTCGACGAACTCCGCACCCGCAACGCGGTCTTCCGCACCTGGTGGCCCGCCCACGAAGTCGTCGACTCCAGCAGCGGAACCACCGTCCTGCGCCACCCCATCGCCGGCGAACTGACCCTGGAGTGGAACACCTTCCTCAGCGACACCGACCATGACCAACGCCTCATGACCATGACCGCACCTCCACACAGTCCCACCCATCAGGCTCTGAAATTCCTCAACTCCTGGACCGAGAGCACCGCTCAATAGACTCATGGCCGTTCCCGCGCCGGCGTGACAAAGGGGCCGTTGTCGTCTTCGGCTCAGCATGACGGCAGAGGCAATTGGGGTGTCGTCGACGTGTCCCCAGAGGATGTGCGCGATTTCGTGGAGCAAGGTGAATAGGACTTTGTAGAGTCGCTGCCTCGTCCCGATGGTCCGATTACCGGGTGGCCATCCACGAACAGCGCACACCCCGTCAGTGAAACCGATCAGCGTCAGTGTCCGGTGTGTGAGCGCCGGAGCCTTATGTCTGCCGGGCCAGGGCCGTAAGACCCTAGAGCCCTGATCGCGACGGTGTTTGAGTGTGGTGTATGAAATCGAGGACTTGGACCGGCTGGGCTGCGGTAACCATTGGTGTGTGCGCCGCGATCGCGTCATTCGCGTTCAGTTCGACTCGCGTCGGGTCGGGGTTCGTCTTCGGCTTCAGCGCATTCGTCGCCTTTTTCGGGGCGCTGACACTCCTCGCCCACAACCGGGCCCCCGATCACTGGGGGCTGTTCGTCGTGGGTGCGGCAATGTTCGTCGTTCCCTTCGTCGGGAACGGCTACAGCTACGACCGGTGGGCCTCTTGGACCTGCTGGGTGGCGGGTGGCCTCGCGATGATCCTGGGCGGGTTCGCCTGGACGCAGGACCGCACGCCGACCGAGTACGGCATCACCGAATTGGGTGACAGCCAACGGCTACGCCAGCCCTGGAGTTACTGGATCGGGCGGATGGCGCTGAGCATCGGGCTCGCCAGCGTGCTATTGGGAATCGCGTTTCGCCCGACGGCAGCCGGGGCGGCGGTCACCATCGGCCTAGGCGGAATGATCGCCGTAGTCGCCGTCTGGTCGCTACTCGCCTCCGAGCCAACCCACAACTTCCTGACGCTCGCCATCATCGGACTGGCGCTCTTCTTGTCGCCCTGGGTTGCCGGGTTCGCCGGGGAGAAGCTGGCATGGGTGGCCTGGGCGGCTGGTGCCGTCACCACCGCCCTCGGCGTCGTCGGCTACGTGGAGGATGAGCGCCTGGACTTCGCAGCCGCCGTCCGCGACGATTCGATGAAGCAGTACCGCAGGCGATACCGCTGACGCTGCTCTGCAATCGTGCTCGCTCGGCACCCAGAACCTCTGCACTCGGCCCGGCCCATCAGCGTGTCCTTGCATTGCGGGTAGGTTCTCTTCATCGAATGGCGGGCATGCGGAGGACGCGATGTGGAGGGCCAGATCGCTGGTCGGCGGCCAGGGCGGTGAGCTCAAGCGCCGCATGCTGCTGGGCTCGTTCACGGCTCTGCTACTGCTCTACGGCCTGGCGGCGTTCAGCTCGTACGTGGTCGACGTCCCCCGCACGGACGGCCGGGGCGAACTGCTGGCCTGTGCCGCCGCGGTCCTGGGTCTGACACTGATCGCCCGGCCGCGCCCGGGTCCCCGCAGGCAGGCGGCGACCATGGTCTGCCTGGCCGCCGCACCGGTCCTGTCGATCCTGTTCCATCAGGCGCTCGAGGCGCAGGTGTGGTCGGTGGTGCCGCTGATGTTCGTCGCGATCTTCATCCGCACCTGGTATCCCGCGGTGCCCGCGCGGATCGCCACCACGGTGCTGATCGCGGCCGCCATCGGCGGTCTGCTGTTGGCCCCGGTCCCGGTGCCGGGGCTGTGGCTGGTCATCTACGCCGTCAGCATCCTGGGCGCGCAGGAGGTCTTCGGGATCATCACCTCGGCGCTGATCGAGGCGGCCTTCCGGGATCCGCTGACGTCGGTGTGGAACCGTACGGGTGTCGACGAGCACGCCCGGCGGCTCACCGAACACGCGCGCCGTACCCGAAAGCCGTTGGCCGTCATGGTGTTCGATGTGGACGACTTCAAGACGGTCAACGACGTGCACGGCCATCCGGCCGGTGACGACCTGCTGATCCGGGTGGCCGAGCAGTTGGCCGGACGGTTGCCCGAGCGCGGGGTTCTCGGCCGGATCGGCGGCGACGAATTCGTGGTGATCGTCGCCGGCTACGACCTGGCGGCGGCCCGCCGGCTGGCCGGTGAACTCGCCGCCGGACATCAGGTGGCGGTCTCCTTCGGTGTCGCGGCCGGGGACCCCCGCCGCGACCACGTGCGAGCCCTGTTCGCCGGCGCCGATGACGACCTCTACCGGCGTAAACGGCTGCGCCGTTGACAACCGCCGGTTTGCCGCGGGCCGTTTGTGGCCACCCTGAACCGCATGGAACAGCAGCAGACGCCCCCGCCGACACCCGAAGACGCCACCCAGGCCACCGCCGAGCAACGCGAGCTCCAGGAACAGCTGGATCGGCAGAACGAAGACCCGGACGCGCCGGCCCGCTTCCAGAGCCGCCGTCAGATCGCCGACGAGACGTGAAGCGCTTAGTCTGGCAGGGTGTTCGAGGCCGGTGACGTCATCTCCGGCTTCGTCGTCGAGACGTGTCTCGGCGGTGGCGGGGCGGCCGACGTGTACCGCGTCCACCGCACGGGTGAGGCCGAACCCTTGGCGCTCAAGGTCATCCACACCGACGCCACCAACCGCGACCTCGCGCGCGAGCGGCTGACCCGCGAGTTCGCCATCGCCTCGACCTTGCGTCACCCGCACATCGTGGCCACCTACGAACACGGCGAAACCGCATCGGCACAACCGCAGTTGTGGATGGTCATGCAGTACGTCGACGGCCCGTCGGCCTCGGTCTTGGTCCCGGCGGCGGGCCATGAACCGGATGTCGAAGCCGTGGTCACGGTGGCCGGGCAGATCGCCGGAGCACTGGACTATGCCCACGCGATGGATGTGATCCACCGAGATGTCAAGCCCGCCAACATCTTGCTGTCCGCCGACCGTCACCAGAGCTATCTCACCGATTTCGGCATCGCGCAGCTCGCCGACGACGTGCGGACGCTGGCCAGCAACGGCCGGGTCCGGGGCTCCATCGCCTACGCCGCACCGGAACTACTGCAGGGCCAGCAGTTGAGTGCGGCGACGGACCTCTACGCGTTGGCATGCACCGTATTCGAGTGGCTCACCGGCGCACCCCCGTTCCCGCGCGGCACGGCGTTCGCCATCACCTATGCGCACCTGCGCGACCCTATCCCCATGATCACCGCTCGCCGGTCGTGGTTGCCGGGTTCACTCAACGCGGTGTTCGCCAAGGCCCTCGCGAAAGACCCGGCAGCCCGCTATGAATCCTGCGCCGGCTTCATCGATATCGTCGCCCGTACCTTGCGCGACGTCCCGCTGCCGCGGCGCCGTTAGGCAGGCCGCGCCGGGCCGTGTAGCGCAATGTTTACATAGCTCGACTTTCGCACACCGCCCGCCCGGCTTACGGTCGAGCGACCACGCAGTCACCGACGGGGAGCGGGATGACCACAGAATCGACGTACGACAATTCAGCCCTGAGCCACGAGGACGAGGGCTATCACAAGGCCCTCAAACCTCGCCAGATCCAGATGATCGCCATCGGCGGGGCGATCGGCACCGGCCTGTTCATGGGTGCAGGCAGCCGGCTGAACAGCGCCGGACCGGGCTTGTTCCTGGTGTACGCGGTCTGCGGCATCTTCGTGTTCTTCATCCTGCGCGCCCTCGGCGAGCTGGTGCTACATCGTCCGTCGTCGGGCTCGTTCGTCTCCTATGCGCGCGAATTCTTCGGCGAGAAGACCGCTTTCGTGACGGGTTGGCTGTACTTCTTCAACTGGGCGGCCACTGCGATCGTGGACGTCACGGCGGTCGCGCTGTATATGCACTACTGGGGGATGTTCGAGGCGGTCCCGCAGTGGCTGATCGCCCTCATTGCGCTGGGCATCGTCCTGACCATGAACATCATCTCCGTGAAGCTGTTCGGCGAGATGGAGTTCTGGGCGTCGATCATCAAGGTCGCCGCGTTGGTGACCTTCCTCATCGTCGGTATCGTGTTCCTGGCCGGACGTTTCGAGATCAACGGCCAGGCCACCGGTTTGGGTGTGATCGCCGACAACGGTGGCCTGCTGCCGGTCGGTATCTTCCCGCTGGTGGTCGTGACCTCGGGTGTGATCTTCGCCTATGCCGCAGTCGAACTGGTCGGCATCGCGGCGGGCGAGACAGCGGATCCCCCCAAGGTGATGCCACGGGCCATCAACTCGGTGATCGTGCGCATCGCCTTGTTCTACGTCGGCTCCCTGGTGTTGCTCGCGCTGCTGTTGCCCTACACCGAATTCCACAAGGGTGAGAGCCCGTTCGTGACGTTCTTCTCCAAGATCGGGGTACCCGCGGCCGGCGGCATCATGAATCTGGTGGTGCTCACCGCCGCGATGTCCAGTCTCAACGCCGGGCTGTACTCCACCGGGCGCATCCTGCGGTCGATGGCGATGAACGGCAGCGGCCCGGCCTTCACGGCGAAGATGAACCGCAACGGCGTCCCGTTCGGCGGGATCGCCCTGACCGGCGCCCTGACATTGCTCGGCGTCGTGCTCAACCTGTTCGTGCCCGAGGACGCGTTCAACATCGCGCTGGACCTCTCGGCGCTTGGCATCATCTCGACGTGGGCCATGATCGTGGCCTGTCAGCTCCAGCTGTACCGCTGGGAGCGCAAGGGCATCCTGCAGCGGCCGAAGTTCCGGTTGCCGGGCACGCCCTACACCGGCTATGCGACGCTGGTCTTCCTGGCGGCGGTCACCATACTGATGTGTTACGAGAACGTCTGGAACCTGATCGCGATCATCGTGCTGATCCCGATGCTGGTCGGCGGCTGGTACGCGGTGCGCGGCAAGGTGACGGCGATGGCGGCCCAGCGCATGGGCTACACCGGCGACTACCCGGTGATCCCGCAGCCGCCGGTTCCGGAAGGTCCGGGCGAACACCGGGACTGAGGCCCCGGGGCCAACCGGGTCAACTCAATGAACACCCCCAGCGCGGCGGCGCTTCGGCACCCTTAACGGGTGTCGAGCGTCACCGGCTGCGCGGTGCTCTCCAGGTTGACCGGTGCGGCCGCCCTACCCCAAAATCTTGAGCGTGGGTAGACGCACCGAGGAAGATCAGGTGAACGACGTGACGACGCGGCTACTGGAAAAATACGCCGGCCTGCCCGCCGAACACGTCACCGCCGCCGTCGCCGACGCCCACAAGCATTTCGTCGCCAGCACCGTGCGCGACTACATCGCCCTGCTGGTCGAACGCCGTGCCGTGGCCAACCTACAGCCGCGCCTTCACGGCCGCGGATAGCCGCGACCCGTCCGCCTTGCCCGCGGCGATCGCCGTCGCCGCCTTCATCACCTGGCCCATCTGACGCATCCCGGGCCGCTCGCCGATCTCCTCGGCGATCTGTGCGATCGCGGTGTCGACCACGTCGGCAACTTCGGCCTCGGTCAGTGGCGTCGGCAGGTACTCGTCGATCACCCGGGCCTCGGCGTGCTCGTTGGCGGCCAGTTCGCCCCGTCCGTTCTGGGTGTAGATCTCCGCGGCCTCGGCCCGCTTCTTGGCTTCCCGCGCGAGCACCTTGAGCACCTCGTCATCGGACAGTTCCCGCGCCTGCTTGCCGGACACCTCCTCGGCCCCAATCGAGGCGATCAGCATCCGCAGCGTCGCCGTCCGCAATTTGTCCTGTGCTTTCATCGCCGCGGTGAGATCCGCACGAAGCCGGTCTTTCAGTTCCGCCATGGCTGCGACGCTACGCCCGTCCCGAACTTCCTGGATACGTTGTCAATTACCCGAGTCGACTACAGGATGGTGGCCATGTACAGCGATCCCGGTGGGTATGGGGCCGAGTCCCGCCCGGTCTACCCGCCGCCCGGCTACGGTGGCCACCCCGGCTATCCCCCACCGGGTCACGGCTACCACCTCGGTTTTCAAGGCGGTTATCAAGGCGGCTATCCGGGCCCAGCCCCGGAGCTCAAACCGGGCATCATCGCGCTGCGTCCGCTGAACCTGTCCGACATCTTCAACGGCGCCTTCGCCTACATTCGGACCAACCCCAAAGCCACCCTGGGACTGACCACCATCGTGGTGGTCATCGCCCAGCTGTTCGCGCTGATGCTGCAGATCACCCCGCTGGCCAGCAGCGGTGCGCTGGACTCCGCCTACACCGGCGACGACGCGCCGGCGGTGGCGCTGATCGGCCCCACCCTGGGCACCATGGCCGGTGCCGTCGCCACCTGGGTGTCGGGCATCGTGCTGGCCGGGCTGCTGACCGTCATCGTGGGCCGCGCCGTCTTCGGATCGGGAATCACCATCGGCGCGGCCTGGCAGCGGCTGCGCGGCCGAATCTGGGCACTGCTCGGATTCACCGCGCTCGAGGCGGCGGGGGCGGTGCTGCTCATCGGGGTCGCCGTCGGGCTGACCGTCGTGGCCGTCGTGGCAGGCAACGCCGCCTCGGGATTCCTGGTCGGCATTCCGCTGCTGCTCGGCACGATCATCGTGGTGGTGTATCTCAGCACCATGCTGAGCTTCGTCCCGCCGCTCATCGTGCTGGAGCGGCTACCCATCCTCGCCGCGGTGCAGCGCTCGTTCGCGTTGATCCGAAACGATTTCTGGCGGGTGTTAGGCATCCGGTTACTGGCCACCATGGTGGCGGGCATCATCGCCGGCGCGGTGGCGGTGCCGTTCAGCTTCGGCGGCCAGATTCTGCTGTTCGCCTCGGAAACCACCGCCGCGGCGGTGGCCGGACTGGTGCTGATCTCCGTGGGTGCGGCGATCGGGCAGATCCTCACCTCGCCCTTCACCGCGGGCGTGGTCGTGTTGCAGTACACCGATCGCCGGATCCGCGCGGAGGCCTTCGATCTGGTGTTGCAGACGGGTGCCATTGCCGGTCCGGTCGCCCCCGCGGACAGCACCGACCACCTCTGGCTGATCCGCCGGCCCTGACGTGTCCGGACTCGAGATCGACAGCGACGCCGCCCACGAGGCGGCGCAACGCGAACTGGGCAAGCCCATCTACCCGAAACCGTCGCTGACCGACCAGCTGTGGGCCTGGCTCGAGCACCTGCTCTACCAGGTGTTCAATGCGGGTTCGTCGGTGCCCGGCGGGTGGATCACCATCGGGCTGCTGTCGCTACTGGTCGTCATCGCGGCCGTGGTGGCGATCCGGGTGGCCATGCGCACCATGCACACCCGGCGCGGCGGTGACGCCGCCCTGTTCGACAACCACCAGCTCGGATCCGCCGAACACCGCGCCCTTGCGCAACAGTGTGCCGCGCAAGGGGATTGGGCGGCCGCCATCCGGCACCGGCTCCGTGCGGTCGCGCGGCGGCTGGAGGAGACCGCGGTGCTCGACCCGGCGCCAGGGCGCACCGCCACCGAACTCGCCCGCGATGCGGCCGCCGCACTGCCCGCTCTGCACGACGAATTGACCCGGGCCGCTGAGATTTTCAACGACGTGGCCTACGGCGACCGCCCGGCGACCGAGGCCGGCTACCGCGTGATCGCCGACCTCGACGACCACTTCGACCATGCCCCGGCCGCCCCGCCGGACGCGCCGAGCGCCGCACCCGACACCTGGGTTCCGGTGCGATGACGCCGACCACATCGCCGGCTCCACCGAGGGCGAGTCGGTGGCGGACCGCCCGCTGGGTCACGCTTGCGGTGGCCGCCGTCATCGCCGTCGCCGTCCTGACCACGGTGCTCACCGCGCCGCGGCCCGGCGGGCTGATGGAGGCCGGCTCCACCGCACCCGACGGCGCCCACGCCCTGGTCACCCTCCTCGAGGAGCACGGTGTCGACGTCATCGTCGCCGACGATCTCGACGCGGTGGTCCGTGCCGCCCGCCCCGACACCTTGATCGTGGTGGCGCAGACCTTCTTCCTCTACGACGACGACACGCTGGCGACCCTGGCCGGCCTGCCCGGCGACCGGTTGGTGGTGGCCCCCACGTCGGCCACCAGGGAGCGGCTCGCCCCCGGTGTCCGCCGCGACGGTGCCACCCCGTTCGGCGGCGCCCCCGATTGTGATGTGCCCGAGGCCGTCCGCACCGGCGAGGCCGACCTCGGCCTCAGCGATACCTTCGCGGCGGCGGGGAATCGCACCGTCAGCCGGTGCTATCGCGGTGCGCTGGCGCGCTACACGGACGCGGGCCGCACCGTCACCGTCGTCGGCAGCAGCAATTTCATGACCAACGGTGGCCTGCTCGGCAAGGGCAACGCCGCGTTGGCGATGAACCTGGCCGGCGCAAGCGACCGGGTGATCTGGTACGCGCCACAGCGCACCGAGGGCGGCACCAAGGGCGCCAAGACGATCACCGACCTGATCCCCGACCGGGTGTACTGGGCGGTGCTGCAAATGTGTCTGGCCGTCGCGCTGATCGCGTGGTGGCGGGGACGCCGGCTGGGGCGCCTGGTGGCCGAGGACCTACCGGTGGTGGTGCGGGCGTCGGAGACCGTCGAAGGCCGGGCCCGGCTGTACCGGTCCCGGCGGGCCAGGGCACATGCCGCCGCCGCGTTGCGCACCGCCACCCTGGGTCGGCTGCTGCCGCGATTGGGTCTCGGCGGCACCGCGAGCGAGGCCACCGTCAACCAGGCCCTCGCCCAGCGTTGCACACAGTCTCCGAATACGTTGAGCCACATCCTGTTCGGGACCCCACCGGGAACCGACGCCGAACTCCACCAACTCGCCATCCAGCTCGACGACATCGAAAGGCAGGTCACCCAGTCGTGAGTCAGCCCTCCCCCCAGGACGCCGCCCGCGACGCGCTGCTCGCCCTGCGCAACGAGATCGGCAAGGCCGTCGTCGGCCAGGAAGCCGTGGTGAGCGGCCTGGTCATCGCCTTGCTGTGCCGGGGGCACGTGCTGCTGGAGGGCGTGCCCGGCGTGGCCAAGACGCTCCTGGTGCGCACCCTGGCGGCGGCCCTGCAACTGGACTTCAAACGTGTGCAGTTCACCCCGGACCTCATGCCCGGCGACGTCACCGGCTCGCTGGTGTACGACGCCCGCACCGCCGAATTCGAATTTCGGGCCGGCCCGGTGTTCACGCACCTGTTGCTGGCCGACGAGATCAACCGCACCCCGCCCAAGACCCAGGCCGCGCTGCTGGAGGCGATGGAGGAGCGGCAGGTCAGTGTCGACGGCGAACCCCGCCCGCTACCGGACCCGTTCATCGTCGCCGCCACCCAGAATCCCATCGAGTACGAGGGCACCTATCAGCTGCCCGAGGCACAACTGGATCGCTTCCTGCTCAAGCTGAACGTCCCGCTGCCACCGCGCGATCAGGAGATCGCCATCCTGGACCGGCACGCGCGCGGCTTCGACCCGCGTGACCTGTCGTCGGTGCGACCGGTGGCGGGTCCGGCCGAACTGGCCGCCGGCCGCGACGGGGTACGCCAGGTGCTGGTCTCGGGGGAAGTACTGGGCTACATCGTCGATATCGTGGGCGCCACCCGGCAGTCGCCGTCGTTGCAGCTGGGGGTGTCCCCGCGCGGGGCCACCGCGCTGCTGGCGACCGCGCGGTCGTGGGCCTGGTTGTCGGGCCGCAACTACGTGACCCCCGACGACGTGAAGGCGATGGCCCGGCCCACCCTGCGGCACCGCATCGCCCTGCGTCCGGAGGCCGAGCTGGAAGGTGCCAGCCCCGACGGTGTGCTGGACGGCATCCTGACCTCCGTACCGGTGCCGCGCTAGTGGTGTTGACCGGCCGCACCGGCGTGATCGCGGTGATCGGCACGCTGCCGGTGGTGCTGTCACCTTGGCCCGCAGCGACATTCGTCCTGTTCGCGGTCCTGCTGGCCGTGGCGGTGGGCGTCGACGCGGCGCTGGCCGCGGATCCGCGGGCGGTGCAGGCACACCGTTCCGGCGATACCACCGCACGGCTGGGCCAGCCGGTGCGTACCGAGCTGATGTTGCACAACGGCGGGTCACGGCGGCTGCGCGGCCGGGTCAGGGACGCCTGGCCGCCCAGCGCCTGCGCGACGCCACGCGACCACGCGCTCGAAATCGCTGCGGGACAACGCTTCCGAAGCGTCACCACGCTGGCGCCGGTGCGGCGCGGCGACCAGCACCCGGCACATGTGACGGTTCGCTCCATCGGTCCGCTCGGCCTGGCCGGGCGGCAGCGGTCGCATCACGTGGACGGCACGGTGCGCATCCTGCCGCCGTTCCTGTCCCGCAAGCACCTGCCGTCCAGGCTGGCCAAACTGCGCGAACTCGACGGCATGGTTCCGGTGCTGATCCGGGGACAGGGCACCGAATTCGATTCGCTGCGTGAATATGTCGTCGGCGACGACGTGCGTTCGATCGATTGGCGGGCCACCGCACGACGGGCCGACGTGGTGGTCCGGACGTGGCGCCCCGAGCGCGACCGCCGGGTGGTGATCGTGCTCGACACCGGCCGCACCTCGGCCGGGCGCATCGGGGTGGACCCGACATCCCAGGACCCCAGCGGCTGGCCGCGGCTGGACTGGTCCATGGACGCCGCGCTGCTGCTGGCCGCGCTGGCGGCACGGGCCGGTGACCACGTGGATTTCTTGGCCCACGATCGGGTTCCACGGGCCACGGTGTTCAACGCCGCGCGCACCGAGGTGCTGGCCCAGTTGGTCCAGGCGATGGCACCCTTGCAGCCCGCCCTGATCGAATCCGATGCCGCGGCAACCGTTTCGGCCGTGCAACGCCGGGTCCGCCGACGGGCCCTGGTGGTGCTGCTCACCGACCTCAATGCTTCGGCCCTGGACGAGGGGCTGATGGCGGTGCTGCCGCAACTGGCCGGCCGGCACCAGGTGTTGATCGCGGCGGTGGCCGACCCCCGGGTGGACGAATTGGCGGCCGGCCGGGCCGACGCTGCACAGGTCTATGACGCCGCGGCGGCCGAACGGTCACGCAATGACCGCCACGAGATCGCGGCCCGGCTGCGACGCCACGGCGTCGATGTCGTCGATGCGCTGCCCGAGGAGCTGGCCCCCGCGCTGGCCGACCGCTATCTGGCGATGAAGGCCACCGGCAAGCTCTAGCGGGTCGGCAGCACGTCCGGCGCGTCCGCCACATCGCCGGACTCGCCGGCCCGCGCCGCCTTGCGGCCGAAGTGGATGACATAGGTCAGAAACAGCGCCTCCGCGGCCACCCCGATGCCGATCCGCAGGAATGTCGGCAGCGG
The DNA here is from genome assembly GCF_002101555.1 of Mycolicibacterium canariasense. GTDB lineage: Bacteria > Actinomycetota > Actinomycetes > Mycobacteriales > Mycobacteriaceae > Mycobacterium > Mycobacterium canariasense. Next base: position 149,495 of record NZ_LQOL01000050.1, on the reverse strand, counting down.
CGAGGGGGTCACCAGCGCCTCGATCAAGCCCGATACCAGGAGCACCACCACCAGCCCGACGGCGACCGCCACCACGGCGCGGCCCTGCTCGGCCAGCACCTGCCCACGTGGCCGCTCGCCCGGCGCGATCACCGTCCAGCCCAGCCGCATTCCCACCGCCGCGGCCAGGAACACCGCAGTGAGTTCGAGCAGTCCGTGCGGAATCAGCAGGCCCAGCAACACATCCGACTTGCCGGCGCCGTACATCAGCCCGCCGGACACGCCCACATTCAGCGCGTTCTGGAACAGCACGTACGGAATCGGGATGCCGAGCAGAATCGCGAAGCCGATGCACTGCGCCGCCACCCACGAGTTGTTCACCCAGACCCGCAGGCCGAACGAGGCGGCCGGGTTCTCGCTGTAGTAGGCGGCGAAGTCGTGATTGATCAGCCGCTCCAGTTCGGCCGGCGTCCCGATCGAGGCACGCACGTCCGCGTTGCCGGCCACCCACACCCCGATCACCACCGCGACCGCGAAGAACGCCACCGCCGTGCCCAGCCACCACCGCCAGGACCGGTAGGCCACGACCGGGAACGACACCGTCACAAAGCGGATCAGCTCGCTCCACAACGGCGCGTGCGCTCCGGTGACCACCGAGCGGGCCCGGGCCACCAGACCCGACAGCCGACCGACCAGCACCGGATCCGCAGATGCGCTACGCACCTTCGACAGGTGGGTGGAGACCCGCTGGTAGAGATCGACCAGCTCGTCGACCTCGTCACCGGTCAGCGCGCGGCGGCGTTTGACCAGCTGCTCCAGCCGGTCCCAGGTCGCGCGATGAGCCAGCACGAACGCGTCGACATCCACCCCGACGAGCCTAGTAGCGTTCGAGGGCATGGTCTCCCAGCCGGAACCCTTGGTGACGGGCGATGCGGTGGTGCTCGAGGTGTCGATCGCCCAGCTACCGGTCCGCGCTGCCGCGGCGTTGATCGATCTCATGGTGATGCTGATCGGCTACGTCCTGGGCGTCACGCTATGGGCGTTGACGCTGGCGGACTTCGATTCCGCGCTGTCGGCAGCGGTCCTGATCATCTTCACGGTATTGACGCTCCTCGGTTATCCGGTGGTCTTCGAGACCGCGACCCGCGGGCGATCGCTGGGAAAGATGGCGCTCGGGTTGCGCGTGGTCTCCGATGACGGTAGCCCGGAACGATTGCGCCAAGCAATCTTTCGCGCTTTGGCCGGCGTCATCGAAATCTGGATGTTCACCGGGGCGCCGGCGGTGCTGTGCAGCATGGTGTCACCGCGGGGCAAGCGCATCGGTGACGTGTTCGCCGGCACCATGGTGATCAGCGAGCGCACGCCGCGGCTCAACCCTCCACCCCCGATGCCCCCGGCGCTGGCCGGGTGGGCCGGCACGATCACGCTGTCGGGCCTGGGGTCGGCGCAGGCGGAGATGGCGCGCCAGTTCCTGTCCCGCACGACACAGCTGGATCCGCGGATGCGCGAGCAGATGGCCTACCGGATCGCCGGCGAGGTGCTGGCCCGAATCGCGCCGCCACCCCCGCCGGGCGCTCCGCCTGAGCTGGTGTTGGCGGCGGTGCTGGCCGAGCGGCACCGCCGCGAGCTGGAGCGGCTGCAGGTGGCGCGGCCGGGATCCGCGCCGTCACCGTCACCGCCGCCGGTGCCGCCCGGCACGGCCCCACCGCCGACGAACAGCGGGTTCACCCCTCCCGGCTGACGTAGTGGGACACTTATGTCCCATTTTGGGCCAATTCTGGTATATTTTGGCGCATGAGTATGCCTGCCTGGGCCGACGCCGGCGCCGGACCTGCCAGCGGTCCACGCGGCCGGACCCGTCGCGCGATCATCGACGCGGCGGTAACGGTCATCGCGGGCAATCCGGCCGCGACCATGGGCGATATCGCCGCCGCCGCGGGCGTCGGGCGCAGCACCTTGCACCGGTACTTCTCCGAGCGCAATGACCTGATGCGTGCGGTGGCCCTGCACGTCCACGCGGTCAGCACCGCCGCGATCGCCGCCGCCGATCCCGCCTGCGGCCCCGTCGACGCGGCTTTGCGGCGCGTCGTGGAAAGTCAGCTCGACCTGGGCCCGATCGTGCTCTACATCTACACCGACCCGACCCTGTTGGCCGATCCCGAATTGGCCGCTCACCTGGACACCGGAGACGAGGCCATTGCCGAGGTACTGGCCCGCGCGACGGCCGATGGTCCGGTGTATCCGCCCGGCTGGGCCCGGCGGGTGTTCTGGGCGCTGCTCCTGGCCGGCTATGACGCCATCAGGCAGGACGGCATCCCGCGGCACCAGGTCGTCGACGCCATCATGTCCAGCCTCACCAAAGGCACCATCACCTCTCGTTAAGGAAGTTCCATGTCCACCGGCCTCGATGCCACGGCATCGAAGACACCCACCACTGCCAAGCGCGCCTGGATCGCCCTGGCGGTGCTGGCCCTGCCCGTCCTGCTGATCGCCATCGACAACACCGTGCTGGCGTTCGCGCTGCCCATGATCGCCGAGGATTTCCGTCCGGCGGCGTCCACTCAGCTGTGGATCGTCGACGTGTATTCCCTTGTGCTGGCCGCACTCCTGGTGGCGATGGGCAGCCTGGGCGACCGGGTGGGCCGGCGTCGGCTGCTGCTGATCGGTGCCAGCGGCTTCACGGTGGTCTCGGTGGCGGCCGCCTTCGCGCCCAGCGCCGAGTTGCTGGTGCTGGCCCGCGCGGTGCTGGGCGTGTTCGGCGCCATGCTGATGCCCTCGACGTTGTCGCTGATCCGCAACATCTTCACCGAGGCTTCGGCGCGCCGGCTGGCGATCGCCATCTGGGCCTCGTGTTTCACCGCGGGAACCACGCTGGGCCCCATCGTCGGCGGTGCGCTGCTACAGCATTTCCATTGGGGAGCAGTATTTTTGGTGGCGGTGCCCATCCTGGCGCCGCTGCTGGTGCTGGCGCCCAAGCTGGTTCCCGAATCGCGGGACCCGAATCCGGGCCCGCTGGATCTGGTCAGCGTCACGCTGTCGTTCGTCGCCATGCTGCCGTTCGTCTGGGCGATCAAGACCGCCGCCCATGACGGCCTGTCGGTCACCGTGGCCGGCGCGTTCGCCCTCGGTATCGCCGCCGGCGTGCTGTTCGTGCGGCGGCAGAACCGCAGTGCCACACCGATGCTGGACATGGAGTTGTTCCGGTACGGGCCGTTCACCTCGTCGGTGCTGGCGAACTTCCTGTCCATCGTCGGGCTCATCGGGTTCATGTTCTTCACCTCGCAGCACCTGCAGTTGGTACTGGGGCTGAGCCCGCTGGCGGCCGGCCTGGTGACCCTGCCCGGCGCGGTCGTCTCGATGATCGCGGGCATGGGTGTGGTGCGGGCCGCCAAGCGATTCGCGCCTCAGACGCTGATGATCGTCGGTCTGGTCTTCGTGGCGCTCGGCTTCACGTTGATCCTGCTGTTCCGGCACGATCTCACCGTCTCGGCGGTGATCGCGTCCTTCGTGGTGCTGGAATTCGGGGTCGGAATTTCGCAGACGGTGTCCAACGACACCATCGTGGCGTCGGTGCCCGCCGCGAAAGCCGGTGCGGCATCGGCGGTTTCGGAGACGGCCTACGAGTTGGGCGCCGTGGTCGGCGCCGCGACGCTGGGCACCATCTTCACCGCCTGCTACCGCGCCAACGTGGTGGTACCGCGTGGGCTGACACCCGAACAGGCGGGGGCGGCAGGTGAGAGCATCGGTGGCGCCACGTCGGTGGCCGCCGATCTGCCGGTGCCAGTGGCGGAGCGCCTGTTGGAGTCGGCGCACGCGGCATTCGATTCGGGTGTCGCGCCGACCGCGGCGATCGCCATCGCGCTGACGCTGACCGCGGCCGTCATCGTCAGCGTGTTGTTCCGCCGATCACCATGAGCGCCGCAGCCAGCACGCGGTGACGGTGCGACAATGGCCTCCCCGTGCCAGGGGGAGGCCATTGTCGTGGTGGGTGTTACTCGCTACCGGAGCCGGCGTCGCCGCCGGCCTTTGCAGCGGACCCCGAAGCGGCGCCGGCCTTGACCGAGCTGGCGCCGGCTGCCGAATCGGCTGCGCTCGTGGACGATCCACCGGTCGAGGCATGGGTTCCGCCGGACTTCACACCCGAACCCGGCTCGGCCTTGATACTGTCCCGAGTCACCGACCCACCGGAACCCTGGGTGCCCTTGGTACCCGTGGCACCCTTGGTGCCGGTCGAGTCCTTGGTGTCGGTCGAGTCCTTGCTACCCGTCGCGTCCTTGGTACCGGTGGCGTCCTTGGTACCGGTGGCGTCCTTGGTGCCGGTCGCATCTTTGGTACCGGTCGCGTCCTTGGTGCCCGTCCCGGTGGCCTCCTTGGTCGCCGACGCGGCACCATCGGCGGGCTTGGTGTCGGTGCTCGACTCCGCCTCCTTGGTGGTGGTCCCGGTTTCGGTGGTGCCCTTGACCTCGGCGTCCGGGGTCGCGGGGGTTGCCGGGGACTCGGCGCCGCCGGCCTCCTGGGCCGGGGTTTCGGCGCCGGTGGCGGTCGCATCCTTGGCGCCGGTCGCGTCCTTGGCGGTCGTCGCGGCCGGTGCGGCACCCGTGGCGTCCACGGCCAGGGTCACCGTGGCGGCGGCGGTGGGCACCGCGGCTGCCACCGCCGCCGTGGCGGTCGGAGTCGTGGTCGGCAGGCCGGCCTGCAGCGCCTTGAGGATCTGGGCACCGATGTACGGGAAGGTCTGCTCGGTGAACGCCTTGGCCTGGGTCACCGCGTTCTGCAGCACATCGGCGATGCCGTGCTGGACGGCGTTGATGACGTTCACCGGGTTCAGGGTCTTGAGCGAATCGAGCACCGCCTGCGTGCTGGTGACGATCTGCTTGAGGAAAGGCGTTGTACCGGTGTCAAACCCGATGCCCACGGTGGAGACGACCACTCCGACCAACAGACTCAGCCCGGAGTCGTACAGAGCGGGAATCAAGGCTTGCGCCACCTTGAACGGCCGCTCCAGCGCCGGCTGAAGAGCAGTCCACGGATTGCTCAGCAGATTCAGGATCGGCTGCAGGCCCGCCGAGATGAGCGCATCGATGGCACCGTTCACGTCGCCGGTGGACAGCTTGGCTCCGACCGCCTTCAAGGTGGCCGGCAGTCCCGCGCCGAGCTGGCCGAGCGCCGAACCGGCCGCCTTCGCCGCGTCGAGCACCTGCCTCGCGGTGTACAGCTGGTTGTCGACGATCTGGCGCAGGATCGGCAGCGGGTTCGCCAGCACGGTGTGCAGCGTTTCGTTCACCCAGGCCCCGGCGTCGTCGACCACCGGCTTGAAGACGCCGATCGGGTTGTCGATGGACGACGATGCGGTCAGCTGCACCTGCGGCATGTGCATCTGCGGCAGGTTGGGGTGCGCAGCGATCGGTGTGACCGCGATGACGCTGGCACCGACAAGCGCGACGCCCGCGGTGACGTATGGGCGCATGGCCGATTGCATTGACATTCCTGGTGTCATCCCTTCATCCGATCTCTGGTCCCCCCAGCGATCAGAACCTACTGGCCAGTAAGTTCTTCGCAATAGGTTTGAGCAAAGTTTCAGATGCTGACAAATTTCGCTCTCTGACACGCTGCGGATTGCCACCTTTGCTGGTGAGGCTGGTTCATTGCGATATCAATGAGGCTGGCTAACCTCACCGCCAGAAAAGTCATTAGCCACCCAACGGGCTTGCCGGCAACGTTCCAGCCGATCGAGCGACAGGTTCGTGACCTGCGTGATACGGATCACAAATGGCGGCGAGTGCGACTCATGGCACACTGCTACGGGCGATGCCGGATGTCCACCGAGTCGACAATCAGCAACACAATGTCGCCCGCCGGCCGCGATAGCCGGACCGGCGGTCACACTGTTGGCGCTACGCCTGCCAGTAGTCCACATCGTGAGATGATCGGCGTTTCGGCAGGGCCGGACCGTGACGGTCAGGTGGCCGGCGCCGCCCCGGCCTGACCTCGTTTGGCCACCGCCCCCGCCGCCGACGTCGCCGCAACCGCGATCAGCGCACCCAGGATGAGAGCCGACGGCTCGCCGGGCGCGAGCAGATGCTGTTCGGTACCCAGCGTGGCGGCCGCTACCGGCACGCCGAGCTGGGCGGCGGCCAGCACGGCCAGTGGCAGCGGTTGGCCGAACAGCCGGCCCACCGTGTGCGCGGCTATGGCTCCCAGCCCCAATGCCACCCCGAGCGCGACGAATTGCGGATGGTCGCCGAGCTCGCGTACCTGTAACGAGGCGCCGAGCCAGACGAAGAACAGCGGAGCGAAGAACCCTTCGGTGATCCCGAACAGCTGGCGGGCCAGTCGGCGCGGCTCACCGATCGCCGAAATCACCAGTCCCAGTGCGAAACCCGCCAACATGATGGAGATGTGGGTGGCGATCGCCAGCGCCGCAAGGCTGAACAGCAGAATCAAGCTGAACCGTAACTCCAACGCCAACCGATGGTCTTCGGAGTAGTGGTGGATACGCTTGCGGCGACCGGTGCGCTCGAAATGCCGCAACACGACGAACAGCACCATGGCTGCCGCCCCGATCGCCAGCGCCCCGATCGCTGCCCGGGGCGCCCGGGCCGGATCGATCACCAAGGGCAGCAGCACGATCGAGGCGGCGTCGGCGATCGCGATCTGGGCCGTCACCGACAGGACCGGCGGCCCGGCCAACCCGAGCGAGTCGATCACCGGCAGGGCCAACGCCGCTGATGACGAGGCCATCAGCACCGCGTACAGCAGCGCGTGCCCGGTGCCGAAGAAGGAGGCGATCGCCACCCCGAACACCGCGGCAACCGCGCCGACCACCACCGCGCGCAGCGCGGCCGCCCCGAGTGCGCCGCGCAGCGTGGTGTCGCGCACCGGCACATGGGTGCCGACGACGAACATCACCAGCGCGAAGCCGATGTTGGCCAGCAGCCGGAAGGTCGGGTCGGTATCGTCGACGATCCCGAATCCGGTTCGGCCGACGATGATCCCGGCCGCCAGCTCGCCGACGACCACCGGTACCCGCAGCCCGGGGATGGCGGCCAGCGCCGGGCCGGCCAGCCCGATGACCGCCAGCAGTGCGAGCGTGTCGAACCCGAAGTCGTTCAAATGGAGTCCTGACTACGCCTGCCACGACACCAGACGACACGGGATGGGCGTGTTCTCGTCGGTGAGGTAGCTGGCGCAGACCCGGTGATACCCGTCGGCCACCTGCATCGGCACATTGCCGTCATACCGGCCGCGCACCAGCAGGATCGGCGAAAAGCGTTTGCCGTCGTCGATCTTGGCCAGGTCGGTGCGCACGTGGGCGTTGTTTGCCGGCAACAATGCCAGCTGCGCCGCCCGCAGGATGTCTTTGGCCTTGTGCTGCACGGGTTTCGCCACCTTGAGCGCCGCGACGGTGGCGGCCACGACGGTCGGCTCGGCGAGCATGCTCAGATAGTCGGCCGCCGCGTCGTAGTCATGGTCTTCGGGCTCGTCCAGCCACTTCACACCCATCCGGACACCCTAGTCCGGCGGCGCTGGAAATCCGCTGGGAAATCAGACGCCGATCCAGTTGCCGTGGAACCCGTACGGAACCCGCTGGGGCAGCCCGATGGTGGCCACCGGCTCGCCGCCGAAGTCGGAGGCGTCCACGATCACCAGGTTGCTGCCGTCGCGCCGCGGGTCGTAGACATAACCGAGGTACCAGCCGTTGTTCTCGTCGGCCGCACCGGGACCGGGCACGAAGACCGCTTCCGCCGGTCCGCCGGTACCCAGGTCGTGACGGACCGCGGTTCCCGCCGTCAAGTCGTAGCGCAGCCAGCTGTTGCCGGCCACCGCGACCGAATACCGGGCCTGCAGTCCGGCCAGCCGGTCGTCGATGCGCGGGAATTCCACGCCGGCGTCGTCGAGTTGGCGTTCGGACACGGTTCCGGCGGCCAGGTCGATCTGCCATTCCCACAGCACGCCGTCGATGTCGAATCCGCTGTCGTGGCGCCACATCTCGGGATACCGGACCGCGTGAACGACGATACGCGTCCCGGTTACGGTGCTAGTTTCGAAGGCGTTGACGACGTGGAAGACGTAGCAGGGGTCGACGTCGAACCAGCGAATGACCCCGTACGGGTCCTGCCGGGACAGCACCCCGAACCGTGCCCCGTAGGTGTCGCTCCAGCGGTAGGGCATGCCTCCTTGGCCCGTCATCGCGACGTCGAGGTCGAAGACGACGGGTAGATCCATGAACACGACGTGGCCGGAGGTCATCGCGAAGTCGTGCATCATGGTGTGCGCCTTGACATCGACCGGCCGGTTGACGGTCAGCTCGCCGTTGGCATCCGCCCGGTGATAGGTGACGTAGGGCTCGAAGATGCTGCCGTAGCCGAAGAAGTGCAACTCGCCCGTGGTGGGACAGATCTTGGGGTGGGCCGTCATCGAATCGGTGAGCTTGCCGCCGAAATCGTAGGCGCCGACGGTGTCCAGCTCCTGGGTGACCTCGTAGGGCAGCGACGATTCCACCAGTGCCAGGGTCTTTCCGGCATGGTTGACGACGTGGGTGTTGGACACCGCCGCGCGGAGGTTGCGGCTGCCGTCGGCGTTGTAGAGCGGGAAGTCGTGGCGGAAGCTGTCGGTGCGCACCCAGCGGTTGCGGTACCACCTGGCCTGTCCGCCTTCGATCCGGACGCCGTGGATCATGCCGTCGCCGGTGAACCAGTGCGCGGTCGCCTGACGTGGGTTGGGCCCGTTGCGCAGGTACCAACCGTCGAGTTCGGGCGGGATCACCCCCTCGACCGGCAGGTCATATTCGGTCAGTTCGTCGGCGACGGGCGCGTAGTTGCCGATCCGGAAGAACTCCGGTTGCCCGAGCGGCAGGGCCGAGGTCTCAGTCATACCGCCACGATGACATTCCACTACTGACATGTCAATAGTGGAATGTAGGATCGGCACCATGAGTCTGCGCATCGCCGCACTTGGTCTGCTCGTCCAGCACCCGGGCAGTGGATACGACCTGCTCAAGCGATTCGAGAAATCCATGGCCAACGTGTGGCCGGCCACCCAGAGCCAGCTCTACGGCGAGCTCAACAAGCTCGCCGCGGCCGGCCTGATCGAGGTGGCCGATACCGGCCCGCGGGGGCGCAAGGTCTACCGCGCCACCGATGCGGGACGGGCCGAGTTGCTGCGCTGGCTCGGCAATCCCCAGGACGACCCGCCCTACCGCAGCCCCGAACAACTGCGCATCTTCCTGCTGGGCGAGCTGCCGACCGAGGGCGCGGCCGGGCACGTGCAGGCGCTGGCCGATCACTCCCGCGCCGAGATCACCCGCTTGGAGGCGTTGCGCGACAGCGTGCACTGGGACGACTCCGACGAATCCTTCTACGGCCTGGCCGCACTGGAGCACGGGCTGCGCTACCACGCCATGCAGGCCGAGTGGGCGCGGTGGTTGATCACAGAAATCTCATTGCGCACAACGAAATAGCGGCACCGCACCGCGGGTTGTCGCTACACGTGTGCACACCTTCTGCCGTACCGATCGGCGACCTGACCATCATCGCGCTGCACGACGGGGACGGCGTGGAAACCGCCCGCGACATCCTGTCCAGGCCGGGCGCACCCGACGGATGGGCGTGTTATGCCGACCACCTCGACCCCGAGGGGGCGCTGACCCTGCCGCTCGGCGGATTTCTCGTCCGGACCGGAACGCAAACCGTACTCATCGACGCCGGCGTCGGCGATTTCGACGACGGCAAGTACCGCGGGGGCGACCTGCTGACCGCGCTGCGCCGCCACGGCGTCGAGCCCGGAGACGTCACCGACGTGGTGTTCACCCACCTGCACTTCGACCACATCGGTTGGGCCAGCCACCGCGGTGAGGTCGTGTTCCCGAACGCGACCTACCGCGTGCACCAAGCGGATTGGGACCATTTCGTCACCCATGGGCGCGACGAGCACATCCTGGCCACGCTCACGCCGATCACCCCGCAACTGGCGCCTTTTCACGGTGACGTGCCGATCGCCCCGGGCGTGGATGCCGTGTTCACACCGGGACACACCCCGGGTACCACCATCTTCGTGGTGTCGTCGCGCGGCGAGCGGGCGCTGCTGCTCGGCGACGTCGTGCACTCGGTGGTGCAGTTCACCGAGCGGGATTGGGAGGTCATCTGGGATACCGATCCCACCGCCGCGCGGACCGCGCGTAACCGCATCGCCGACGAGATCGCCGACACCGCCGACCTGGTGGTGGCGGCCCACCTGCCGGACATGCGCTTCGGTCGCATCGTCACCACGGGCGGGCCCCGCCGCTTCGTCGCCGTCTGATTGGGTGTTGCATCGCGATAGCTTCCGATATATCGTCAACGTATCGGAGGCACATCCGGTGCCTCCTTGCCAAGAAGGACATCACCATGGACACCCCTTTCACCTCACCCCATCAACCTTTCGGTTTCGGTCCGGCGTTCGGCCCCGGCGGCTTCGGGCCCGTCGACCGGCGCGCCCTACATGAACGGCGCCGCCACGCCCGTCGCGAGTTCCGCGAACACCTGCGCGAACACGCCGGCGGCCAGGGGCCCTTCGGCCCCGGTTTCGGTCCGGGCTTCGGGCCCGGTTTCGGACGGGGCTTCGGCGGGGGCTTCGGCCCCGGCGGGCCGCGCGGACGCGGGGGTCGCGGCGGCGGTCGCGGCAGGCGCGGCGACGTGCGTGCCGCGATCCTGAAACTGCTCACCGAACGGCCCATGCACGGCTACGAGATGACGCAGGAGATCGCCACCCGCAGCAACGATCTGTGGCGGCCGAGCCCCGGCTCGGTCTACCCCACCCTTCAGCTGCTCGTCGACGAGGGCCTCATCGTTCCCACCGAAAGCGAAGGCAGCAAGAAGACTTTCGAGCTGACCGACGAGGGTCGGGCCGCGGCGGAGAGAATCGAGACCGCGCCGTGGGACACCATTGCCGAAGACGCCGATCCCAACGCCGTCAACCTGCGCGCCGCACTCGGTCAGCTGTTCGGCGCGGTCGCCCAGTCGGTGCACACCGCCGGCGATGAGCAGCAGCAGCGCATTCTCGACATCGTCAACAATGCCCGCCGCGAGGTCTACCAGATCCTCAGCGAGGAGTGACGCCGACCGGGTGGGTCTGCACGGCTTTGGAGATGGCTTTGGAGGGGTGTGCAGACCCACCGCGGCCGGTCACGTCGTCACTTCGTGATCGGCCGACTCGATAGCATCGCTGGGTGATCCCCCGCGAGCGAAGTGACAGGACGGTCCTCAGGTGACCACCGACGAACTGAGCGGCTACGCGATCCCGGTGATCGTCGCCATTCTCACCGGCCTCGGCGGTGTCCTCGGGGTGAGCTTCCGGGACGCCGATGCCACCGAACGCCGTCGGGGTATGTGGCTGTACATGCTGGTGCTGCTGACGGCCATCGCGACGTCCGCGGCGATCAACTCGGCTTCCGGGTTCGGCCGTCCGCTGGCGGCCACATTGATGGCACTGGCGGCCTCGGCCGTCGCCGTCGGCACCCACCTGCTGTGGCGGCGGGTCGTCTTCGACGCGCCGCAACGCAACGTCAACATCGCGGTGACGGCCGTCGCCCTGGCCGTGGTCGTCATCGCCTCATCGGTGACCTACACCTACATCTCGGGGAAGGGCTGCCGGCAGGCCCGGGACCTGATCACCACCAGCATGGCTCAGTCCGCGTTCGTGCTGCCGTCGTTCGCCAACCAGGGCCCGACCACGGGGGACTTCCAGACGTGGTCCCGCGGCCTGCGTGACCAGGCCAACCAGGTGACGGCGGGCGATGTCGCCCCGCGCGCCAAGGACCTGGCCGACCTTGCCGAACAGATCACCGCGACGGTGCAGATCGGCGATACCGGAACGCATGCCCTGCTCGGCGCCCGTTTCTACGACGTGCTGCGCGACCTGCTGCGCAAGTGCCAGAACGTCTGATCCGCATGCCGGACCCCACCGCCATCGATCGCATGCCCCGTGGCGGTCCCGATGCGTCCTGCGTGGACCGGCTGCTGCAGACCGACCGACTGGAGTACCTCGATCGCCAGGACGTCGACCCAGCCGTCAAGCGCAGCGTGATCTCCGCACTGGATTGGACCGGAAGGGTTTTCGGCCAGCATGACCAGCACGCGCGCACCGTCCTCGACGAGGTCGCCGACGTGCCCGATCCGTCGATCCTGGAGCTCGGTGCCGGTCATGGCACGCTCTCGGCCACCGTGCTGGACTGGCATCCCACCGCACGGGTGACCGTCAGTGACATCGACCCGGAATCCGTGGCCGCCATCTCCACCGGTCCACTCGGCCGTCACCCGCGTGCCGAGGTGCGCACCGTGGACGCCACCGCGATCGACGCGGCCGACGGCGAGTTCGCCGTTGCGGTGTTCGCGTTGTCGTTCCACCACCTCCCGCCGGCGCTTGCGTCGAAGGTGCTCGCCGAGGGCACCCGGGTGGCCGACAAACTGGTCATCATCGATCTGCCGCGGCCACCATCGCCGCTGCATCTGTTGCGGTTGGCGACGATGCTGCCACTGGCACCGTTCGTCCCGTTCGTGCACGACGGGGTGATCAGCTCGCTGCGCTGTTACAGCCCGTCGGCCATGCGGGCGCTGGCCGCGCACGCCGGGGTGGACGTGCAGGTCCGCACCGGTCTGACGAGTCCGCAGGTCACGGTGGCCACCCGCCGCTAGGCTCACGCCATGGGTGACGACGTCACACAGACCGACTTCAGCCGGGCCGAGCGCCGGGAGTACCGGCGCAAGGTGCAGTTGTGTCTGGACGTGTTCGAAACGATGCTGGCGCAGTCCAGTTTCGAGTTCGACCGGCCGCTGACCGGCATGGAGATCGAGTGCAACCTGGTCGACCATGCCTACCAGCCGGCGCTACGCAATGCCGAGGTACTCGAATCCATCGCCGATCCGGCCTATCAAACCGAATTGGGCGCCTACAACATCGAGTTCAATGTTCCGCCACGTCCGCTGCCTGGCCGGGCGGCGTTGGATCTCGAGGGTGAGGTGCGCGCCAGCCTGAACGCCGCCGAGGCCAGGGCCGCGCAGAACGACGCACATATCGTGATGATCGGCATCCTGCCGACGCTGATGCCCGAACACCTCGATACCGACTGGATGAGTCCGTCCACGCGGTACCAGGCCCTCAACGACTCGATCTTCACCGCCCGCGGCGAGGACATCGACATCGATATCGCCGGGCCGGAACGACTGGCGGTGCAGTCGGCCGATATCGCGCCCGAATCCGCTTGTACCAGTGTGCAATTACATCTACAGGTGTCCCCCGCCGACTTCGCCAGGAACTGGAACGCCGCGCAGGTGCTGGCCGGTCCGCAGTTGGCCCTTGGCGCCAACTCACCCTATTTCTTCGGCCACGAACTGTGGGCCGAGACGCGGATAGAACTGTTCACCCAGGCCACCGACACCCGCTCCGACGAGCTGAAGACCCAAGGCGTCCGGCCCCGGGTATGGTTCGGCGAACGTTGGATCACTTCGATTTTCGATCTCTTCGAGGAGAACGTTCGGTACTTCCCCGCCCTGCTTCCCGAGCTGTCCGACGAGGACCCGGTCGCCGAGCTGGCGGCCGGCCGCTCCCCGCAGCTGTCCGAACTGCGGCTACACAACGGCACCATCTACCGATGGAACCGTCCGGTCTACGACCTCGTCGGAGAAGGTGCTGCGCGGCGTCCTCATTTGCGCGTGGAGAACCGGGTGCTGCCGGCGGGCCCGACGGTGGTGGACATGCTGGCCAACTCCGCCTTCTACTACGGCCTGCTGCGCACGCTGTCGGAGGAGGACCGCCCGGTCTGGACAAAGATGAGTTTCGCTGCCGCGCACCATAACTTCACCGCGGCGGCCCGACACGGGATGGAGGCCACGTTGTACTGGCCTGGCCTGGGCGAGGTGACCCCCGACGAGCTGGTACTGCGTAAACTGCTCCCGCTGGCCGATGAAGGTTTGCGGCGGTGGAGCGTCGCCGCCGAGGTCCGGGACCGTTATCTGGGGGTCATCGAGGGACGGGCGAAAACCGGGCGCAACGGCGCGGCCTGGCAGACGGCCACCGTGCACGCCCTGCAGGAGCGCGGGGCGGCCCGCCCGCAGGCGCTGGCGGAGATGTTGCGGCTGTACTGCGAGGCGATGCACAGCAACGCCCCGGTGCACACGTGGGAGACACCCGCGCCCTGACCGGGCGTACGTTGGAGGTCATGACATCCGAGGTTTTGGACTGGGACGGGGCATACCGGCAGGACGGCACCTTCGAGGGTCCGCCGCCGTGGAATATCGGTGAGCCGCAGCCGGAGCTGGCGGCGCTTTTCCCCACCGGAAAGATCCGTAGTGACGTGCTGGACGCGGGCTGTGGACACGCCGAGTTGTCGCTGGCGCTGGCGGCGCAGGGCTACACCGTGGTCGGGCTGGATATTTCGCCGACCGCCATCGCCGCGGCGAATCGGGCTGCCCAGGAACGCAATCTGAGCACCGCAGCCTTCGCCCAGGCAGATATCACGTCGTTCACGGGCTACGACGGCCGGTTCAACACCGTCGTCGACTCGACGCTGTTCCACTCGATCCCGGTCGAGGCGCGGGACGGCTACCTGCAGTCGGTACACCGGGCGGCCGCGCCGGGCGCGTCGTACTTCGTGCTGGTGTTCGCCAAGGGCGCCTTTCCCGCCGAGGTGGAGCAGAAACCGCACGAGGTCGAGCAGGACGAACTGCGCGCCGCGGTGGCGAAGTACTGGACGGTCGACGAGATCCGCCCGGCGTTCATCCATGCCAACGCCAACGCCATCCCGAACGGGGCCGCCGAGCTGCCGCCGCACCCGCTCGACGAGAAGGGCCGGGTCAAGTTCCCGGCGTTCCTGCTGACCGCGCACAAGTAGCGGTCACAGGCCGCCGCGGGCGACCAGTTGGGCGGCGATCACGTTGCGCTGGATCTCATTGGTGCCCTCACCGACGATCATCAGCGGCGCGTCGCGGAAATAGCGCTCGACGTCGTACTCGGTGGAGTAGCCGTACCCGCCGTGGATGCGTACGGCGTTGAGCGCGATCTCCATGGCGACCTCGGAGGCGAACAGTTTGGCCATCCCGGCCTCCATGTCGGCACGCTCGCCGCTGTCGTAGCGCTCGGCGGCATACCAGGTCAGCTGACGCGCCGCGGTCAGCTTGGTGGCCATATCGGCCAGGTAATTGCCGATCGACTGGTGTTTCCAGATCGGCTTGCCGAAACTCTCCCGTTGCTGGGCGTAGGCCAGCGCATCCTCCAACGCGGCGCTGCCCACCCCGAGCGCCCGGGCGGCGACCTGGATACGGCCGGTCTCCAGGCCCTTCATCATCTGGGCGAACCCGTGACCCGGTGCGCCACCCAGGATCGCCTCGGCCGGGATGCGGTAGTCGTCGAACGCCAGCTCGCAGGACTCCACCCCCTTGTAGCCGAGCTTGGGCAGATCCCGCGACACCGTCAGCCCCGGCCCGTGAGTCACCAGCACGATCGAGATACCCCGGTGTGGGGGAACCGCGTTCGGGTCGGTCTTGCACAGCAGCGCGATCAGATCCGAGCGGCGGGCATTCGAGATCCAGGTCTTGGCCCCGGTGATCACCAAATCCTCACCGTCGGTCTTGGCGACGGTGGTCATGGCCTGCAGATCCGAGCCGCCGCCCGGTTCGGTGAGCGCCATGGTGGCCCGGAGCTGGCCGGTCGCCATCGCCGGCAGGTAGTGCCGCTTCTGCGCCTCGGTGCCGAACAGCGTGAGCAGCTTGGCCACCACGGTGTGCCCGCCCATCGCCCCGGCCAGGCTCATCCAGCCGCGGGCCAGTTCCTGGGTGACCTGCGCGTAGCACGGCATCGACACCGGACTGCCGCCATAAGCCTCCGGGACCGCCAGCCCGTAGATCCCGATCTGCTTCATCTGCTCGACCCAGCGCTCGGGATATTCGTTGGCGTGTTCGACCTCGCGCACGGTCGGTTTCACATCACGGTCGACGAAGGCCCGCACGGTCTGAACCAGAAAGGCCTCTTCTTCGGTCAGCGCGGTCACCCGCCCACACTAACTACAGGCCACCAGGGCTTCGCCGAACCGTTCCAGCTCGGACTCGGTGACGTCGACGTGCGGGGACACCCGCAGCACCGGGCGCGTCAGTTCGTATGGTGCGCGGACCAGTTCGCACGCGGTGGTGACGATGCGGTGCTCGTCGATCAGCCGGGCCCGGACCCGGGCCGGATCGGCGCCGTCGGCGGGTTCCAAGGTGGTCAGCGCGGTGGGCTCGTCGGCGGGTTCCACGACGCGCCAGCCCGCAACGCCGGCCAGCGCGGTACGGGTACAGCGCCCCACCTCGGCCAGCCGGGCCCGCACCGCTGCCGGACCGGCTGCCAGATGCTCCCCGACCGCGAGCGCGAAACCGACCCGGGACCCGATATTGGCCTCACCGTTTTCCAACGGTCCCAGCCGCGGTGTGAGGCCGCCGGCAAGCTCCGGCCGCAGTGCCAGCACGCCGACACCGCGGGGGCCGGCCAGCCACTTACGTGATGACGAGTACAGCGCGTCGGGCCCCACCGCGCAGTCCAGGTGGCCGAGCGCCTGGGCGGCGTCGACGACCAGCGGTACACCGATCTCTCGGCACACCGTGGCGACATCCGCCAGCGGTTGGGCGACACCGCGGTGGCTGGCGAGTGCTGTCAGGTGCACCAGCGCGGGCCGGTCCGCGGCCAGGACGGTTTTCGCTTCGTCGACCAGCAGCCGCCCCAGCGCATCGACCGGCAAGGGGCGCACCTGAAAGTCGTTGGCCGCCATGATGGCCAGGCTGGGTCCGTACTCCCCCGGCGGGCAGGCCAGCGTCCGGGGCCCGGCCCAGCTGCTGAGCAGCAGATCCAGGGCGTGGCTGGAACCGGTGGTGTAGACCACCTCCGCGCCGGCGATACCGGACAGCGCCCGCACCGCCTCTCGGCCGGCGTCCAGGGCGGGCGTCGCGGCCTCGGCGGCGACGTAACCGCCGACCTCGGCTTCGTGGCGGGCGTGGGCGGCGGTGGCCTCGATGACGGCGTGGCTCTGCCGGGAGCAGGCGGCGCTGTCGAAGTGCATTCCCGCGGCGGCGGGCCGGGCGGCGCGCCATTGGTCGGCGAGGGTCATCTGACCGCGAGGGCCAGCCCGAAGTCACCGGCCGGGTCGGTCCACCAGTGCGTGCGGCGCAGGCCGGCCGCCTCGAGTTCGGCGGCCACCCCGTCGGGCCGGAACTTGCAGGACACTTCGGTCAGCATTTCCTCGCCGTCGGCGAAATCCACGGTCAGGCCCAGGGCGCGCACGTTGACGCGTTGCGCGCGAACGGACCTCAGCCACATCTCGATCCGCTCGTACTCCTGGTTCCACGTGGCGACATGGGTGAAGGCATCCAGGTCGAAGTCGGCATCCAGCTCCCGGTTCACCACGGCCAGCACATTGCGGTTGAACGCCGCGGTCACCCCGGCGCTGTCGTCGTAGGCGCGCACCAGCCGGTCGGTGTCCTTCACCAGATCGGTGCCGAGCAGCAACGCATCGCCGGGGCGTAACGAATTGGCGAGCGAGGTAAGGAACTTCGCCCGCGGCTCGGAGGTGAAGTTGCCGATGGTGGACCCCAGGAAGATCACCAGTCGCCGGCCCACCTGGGGGATGGTGCCGAGATCCCGCTCGAAGTCGCCGCACACGGTGTCGATCTCGATGCCGGGGTATTCGGCGCGCAGTGCGCCGGCCGCGTCCTGCAGCACGCCGGGGTCCACATCGAAGGGGATGAACCGGCGCAGCAGGCCGCGGGCGCGCCAGGCCGAGAGCAGCAGCCGGGTTTTCTCCGAGGTGCCACTGCCGAGCTCCACCAGGGTGTCCGCTCCCGACGCGGCGGCGATCTCGGCGGCGTGCTCACGCAGGATCGACGCCTCGGTGCGGGTCGGGTAGTACTCCGGCAGCCGGGTGATCCGGTCGAACAGCTCGCTGCCGACGCTGTCATAGAACCACTTGGGCGGCAAGGTTTTCGGGGTCTGACGGAGACCGGCGGCGACATCGCTACGCAGGGTGTTGGCCAGGTCGGCGCTCAAGCCGGTGGTCATGCGGATCCTTCCAGAGGGGTGAGGGCCAGTTCGCCGCCCAGCACCGTGACCAGGTGCCGGTCCGGGATGTCGCGCCAGGCCGGGTCATCGTCGTAGGGTTCGCTGGCCAGCACCACGCCGTCGGGCCGCACCAGGACGGACAGGGTGTCGCCCCAGGTGGTGGCCAGCAGTCGGGTGCCGTCGGCGGCCAGGATGTTCAGCCGGGCATCGGGATCGGCGGCACCGACCTCGGCGACGGTGTCGCCGAGCGCGTCCAACCCGCGCCGGAAGATATGCGCGGCCAGCACGGCGCTGTCGACGGTGGATTCGGCGTCACGGGCCGCCGGCAGCACCGCACGGTCGACCACCCCGTTGTGTGACAGCAACCAGGTGCCGTCGCTGAACGGTGCCGACGCCGACGGTTCGATAGGCATGCCGATGGTGGCCGACCGGACGGCGGCCACCACGCAGCCACTGTGCAACACCGGGGCGACCGAGGCGAAGGAGGCATCGCCCCACAGCGGCTTGTCGCTGCGCCAGCGGTGCACGCCGGACGGGGAGGTGAAGCCGACACCCCAACCGTCGGCATTGAGCAGGCCGTGCTTCTGCCGCCGTGGCGAATAGGACTGCACCAGAAGGCTTTCCGGTGGGTCCAGCACCAGTGAGGACACCGACACCGGCGCACCCAGCCAGCCGAGATGCCTACACATCCCAGGCCAACCGCACGCCGGCGAAGATCTGCCGCCGGATCGGGTGGTCCCAGTTGCGGAAACTGGGCCGCAGGATGCCGGCCGCCACGGCCCACGAACCACCGCGTAACACGCGATAGTCGCCGGACCCGGAGCCCTCGAAGAACGGTTCGCTGTACCGGTCGTAGATCATGGGCGTGAATCCCGGCCACGGCCGCAGGGCCGAGGTGGTCCATTCCCACACATCGCCCAGCATCTGTTCGGCCCCGTAGGCCGAGGCGCCGCCCGGATAGGCGCCCACCGGCGCCGGCCGCATCGCATCCCCACCCAGGTTCACCAGGTCAGCGGTGGGTTGGGCTGCGCCCCAAGGGTAACGGCGTCGCGTACCGGTACCCGGATCCCACGCGCAGGCCTTCTCCCACTCGACCTCGGTGGGTAGCCGCGCCCCGGCCCACGCCGCGTACGCCTCGGCCTCGAAGAACGTCACGTGCTGGACGGGCTCGTCGGGCGGGATCTCCTCGACATGCCCGAACCGGGTCCGGGTGCCGACCCCGTCCCGGGAGAGGTCGTTCCAGAACTGCGGTGCCACCAGGCCGGCCTGCTCGCGGTGCTCCCAGCCCCGTGCCGACCACCAGCGCGGCTGCCGGTAACCGCCGTCGTCGATGAAGGCGCGCCATTCGGCGTTGGTCACCGGTACCCGCCCGATCCGGAACGCCTCGACATCCACGGTGTGTGCGGGCCGCTCGTTGTCCAGCGCATGGGGTTCGTCGGATGCGTTGACACCCAAGGTGAAAGCTCCGGCCGGCACCGGCACCGAGGTGCCGGCCACGCCGGGGCGCCCCGCGGGCAGCGGCGCACCGGTACCCAGGATGGGCGGGCCGGCGCGCAGGTTCAACGCCTGCAACATCGTCTCGTCGTGCTGATTCTCGTGGGAGATGACCAGGCCGAACCGGAACAGGTCATCGCCTGCGCGCGCCGCGGCCAGCGCATCGAGAGCCCGGTCACGCACCGTGCGGCAGTAGATGCGCGCATCGGTCGGCGGCAGCAGCGGCAGTTGGACCCGGCTGGCACGGGAATGCACAAACGCGTCGTAGAGCTGCTCGACCTCGGGCGCCAGCATGCCGGGCCTGTCCGCGTTCCCGTCCCGCAGCAGCCACAGTTCCTCCTGCTGGCCGATGTGGGCGAGATCCCACACCAGCGGGCTCATCAGCGGGTCGTACTGACGGTGCAATTCGGCATCGTCGAAATCGACCAGGGCCAGGGTGCGCTGCCTGGCCTGGGTGAGTTCGGCGGCCAGTACCTCCGGTGATGTCACGACTCACCTTTCGCGAGACGACGGAGCGTCGACGGGATCCCGTCCGCGAGCACAGAAGCGGAGAAATCGTCGGCCGGGCAGCGGCCCGCCGACACGTTGCGCAGCAGCCGCTCCATCGGCTCGGCCAGTTGGTCGGGGGCATGCTCGGCGGCGGCGGCCACGCAGCGCTCTGCCGCCGCTTTCAGCCGCGGGTCGGCCAACCCCACCCGAGCCGCCAGGTCCCATTCGGTGGCCACCGGTGCCGTGGCTTCCACGGCGGTCGCCGCGGCCACCGGGTTGTCCATCAGGGTGACCAGGGTGAACACCACCGCGGGCCACACGTCGTCGGGCACACTGTCCAGATACCGGATCTCCAGCCAGCGCCGCGGCCGCACGGGCGGGAAGAGCGTGGTCAGGTGGTAATCGAGATCATCGGCGGTGGGCAGCCGGCCGCCGAGGGCCGCCCGGCCGTCGGCCCAGTCGGCGAAGGTGACCCAGTCCGTCGCCGCCTCGGCCTGGGTATCGGGGTCGGTGCCGCGCACCAACATCACCGGGGCCCGCAACGCGTAACGCGCCCAGTCCGCGCCGGGATCGTCGCCGTCACGGCCGAGCACCGGGCCGCAGCGGGCGGCGTCGATCTGCCCCCAGACCCGCTGCCGGGTGCTGCGCCAACCGGTGAACTGGCCACCCAGCAGCGGCGAGTTGGCCGCCACCGCGATCATCACCGGGCCCAACGCATGTGCCAGCCGCACCCGGTCCGCCCAGCCCTCGCGCGGGCCCGCCTCGATGTTCACCTGAACCGACGCCGTCGAGGTCATCATCGCCGCACCCGCGGCGCCCGACCGCGCGAAGAACTGCTCCATCGCCCGGTACCGGGGGCCGGGATGGATGCGCTGGGCGGGACGCATCGGATCGGTGCCCAGCAGCACCAGCCCCAGCCCACGGCGGGCCAAGGCGGTGCGCAGCACCTCATGGTCGGCGGTGAGGGCCGTGATCGCGGCGGACACCCCGTCCGCCGGTGGGCCGGACAGTTCGACCGCGCCTCCCGGCTCGACGGTGATGGCGCTGCCGCCGGGCAGGGACGGGACCGCGGCGATCGCCTCGGCCAGCTCATCCCAGCCCGGCCTGCGCGCCGGGTCCTCGACGTCGTAGCAGTGGGCTTCCAATTCCAGGCCGACGGCTCCGATCGGACCGTCGTGCAGGCAGTCGGCGGCGATGCGCGCAGCCATGACTCCGGAAGCGCAGTCGACATCCCACGCGGCGGTGGTCATGCGTGCCATTCCTCCCCGGTGGGCGGGACGCTTAACGGGACCGTTTTCTCGATCTACCTAACAATCTTGCAGACGGGTCCGACATATTCCCACGGCTCGAATCCCGCAGCTACTGACCCAGTGAGTTCTGCATGGCGCCGGCAAGGACATTGACCGCGGGTCCGCCGTTTCCCGGCTGACACACCTTGGCTTGCAGCAAAACATTTTCGCGCAGCCGGGTTTGCACGAAGCAGCGTCGGTCGGTACCCGCCTCCTGCTTGAACCAGACCGCGTCGGCCGGCCCGGCCGGTCCTCCGGTGAAGGTCCACACCTCGGTGCCGAAGTCGTTCAGGTGCATCGCGGTGGTCTGACCGGAGCATCCGGTGGTGCGGTCGGTGATCCGGTGGAAGGCCCGGGTGGCCGCGTCGTCGGTGGCGAACACCCCGACGGCCTGCTTGATCAGATGAGTGGTGTCGGTGGCCGACGTCTGCGCCAGCGCGCTGTTGAACGAGGCGATGTCGGGGTCGTCGTACACCTCGGGCAGGCCGATATCGGCCCAGTTGTTGCACACCGGGTTGTCGACGGAGAACGCCTGGATCGGGTCGGTGAATTCGGCGCCCCACCCCAACGGCGCGCCCACGATATTGGCCACCGACCCCTTGGGCAGCACCGCGTAGTTGACCACGCCGGGATCCGACGGCTTGGCCGATGCGGGACCGGCCGGGACGGCCGGCAGGACTGCCAGGGCGAGACCGGCCGCGGCTGCTGTCAGGCGCATGGCGTCGATCATGCCAGGGTCGCTGCGACCCGAGAAAGGCCCTAGAAGAGGGTCTGCGTGCAGTAGGTGCGGGCCGGCGCGGGATACGGCCAGGCGTAGGAGCCGGCGACGGCGGGGCACGCGGACTGGTCGTGGACGTCCAACCGCCGGGTGATCTGGACGATCATGGCCGAGCCGCGGTCGGCGCAATCGGCCTTCTGCACCACACCGATCGGCATTTCCATCGTGTAGCAGTGCTCGGCGACGAGATTGGGCACCAGGCACAGCCGCGCGGTCCCCGGTTCGGCCAACTGCGTTGACAGATGCTGATATTCGTTGCTCGGGCAGTTCCCGTTGGCGTCCGTGGTGGCACCCACCGTGTAGCTCGGGTCGGCGCTGCAGGACGACTTTCCGGCCCGCGCCGGCCGCTCCGGCGTCGCCGACGGAATCTGCACACAGTCCCCGACCCCGAAGACGGTCGACGTCGCGACATCGGCGGGTGCGGCCCGGAATCCGCAGGAGGACAGGATCGTCGCCAATACCACAACGCCGACCATCAGCGCGGTAGGCGATGGCCGGCGTGTCATGGTTAGGGACACTCTCACGAGCGACCCGCCACTGCCAAGCGGTCACGGCAATTCCTCAGACCCCCGTGACCGTCCTCTTAAAGTCTCAGGGTCGGGGCACGAAGGTCGGGCCGCCGGGAGCACCGGGGCCACCCGGGCCCTGCTGGCCGCCCGGCCCGCCGGGGCCGCCGGGGCCACCGCCTGCGAAGCCGCCCGGGCCGGCCGGCCCGAAGAAGATGTGCGGAGGCCCCATCGGCGGGCCTTCGCGGTGGAACATGCCCGCCTCGCGGTGCGGGCCGCCGCGATGACCGCCGTCGGAGCTCTTGCCCAGGTAGAACCCGGAGAAGAACACCACCGCGACAATGAAGGTCACCCCGGCCGCGATGCCGACCCAGGCCGCTATCTGGAACACCTTGTTGGGGCGTTTGCGCTCCACGACCGGCGGCGGCGGAGGCGGCGCGGGCGCGGGGGCCACCGGCGGCACGGGGGTGGTGGGTGTTTCGACTTCATCACTCATGCTTCTCATGATGCCGAGGCCCGGCCATGTAGCGGTTAGCTCGACAATATGAATCAGCTGTGAGCTGCGATGCCGGCACCGTCGTCGGCGTCGGGATCGGCTTCCACTTCCACCAGCAGCGACATGCCGTGGTGGGCCGGCATCTCGACCGCGAAGCTGTGCAGGTCGTCCACGTTGCCGATGACCTTGCCGCTGAACATGTCCGTGACCACCGCGCTGGGCGGCAGATGCTCGGAACGCACCGTGCCCGCGATGTCCTCGTTGGCGAAGTTGAGCACCGTGAGCTGCAACTGGTTGGGGTCGTCGAGTTGATGAACCATGACCAGCATCCCGCGGTGCGACACCTCCGGGATATCGATCTGCCGGCTGGTGGCGATGCCGAAGTGGGTGCGCACCTTCAGAATCGCCTGTAGCTGACGCACGAAGCTGGTCTCGTCGGCGAGCTGTTCCGGAATCGATCCGTACACGCTGGTTCCGCGGGGCATGCCGGCCGCGGAATGGGTGGCACCGGGGTTGACCCCCATCAGGTCGTGCGCGGCGCGATGGATCCAGCGGGTGTCACCACCGCGCAGCAGTTCACTCACCTGCTCCGGCGGCAAGGTCAGCATGCCGCACAGGTCCCAGCCGGACAGCGCGAAGACGCCGGGTTGCAGCGCGTTGAACATCGCCAGCAACAGGTGCGCCCGCCGGATCCGGTCCAGGGCGACACCCTCACCGCCGGCGTCGGCGATCTGGTCGAGGTCCGCGATCCCCAGGGTCGCGGCGATCACCGTCGCCGTGGTGCACGCGATGCCGTTGGTGGTGAACACCAGGTTGTAGGGCGCACGGGGCCCGGTCAGCACCTCGGTCAGGTCGGTGCGGATGGTGTGGCCGAGCTCCTCACCGGTGACCTCTTGGCCCTTGTAGGTGTAGACGTCGTCGCGGTGGCCAGCGGACCAGTGCACCAGCTCGTAGGTCAACTCGTCATGATTCTGCAGCGCGTGCACCAGCGAGGCGGGATCCACCTCCGTCTGCAGCGTGGTCCGCAACGTCAGCCGCAGGAACTCGGTGTCGGCGGTGGCCAGGGCGTGGTGGTAGGCCGGCCGGTTGATGAAGTCGTAGGACAGATCCGGGCCCGCGATGCTGTTGTCCCGGATGTCGTCGATGGTGAGGTTCAGCTCCTGGAAGGTGAATCCGCCGAGCTTGCGGACCATACTGCCGATGAACTGATTCGCCGCCTGCGACAGCGGGTGCCCCTCGGACCAGCCGACGTCGTCCTCGGCGGATTTCTCGGCACCGAGGAAACCGTTCGCGTCCAGGCGCAGCCCGCCGGAACCCAGGTCGGTCAGTGAATGCAGCGCGTCACCGATCACCAGCCGCATCCCGGCGAAGCTGGGGTCCAGCCAGTTGATCGACGGTTGGCCGTCCTTGAAGTAGTGCAGGTACACCCAGCGCCGCTCGACGCCGTCGACACCGACGATGGGGCGGGTGACGCTCCAGTTGGTCTCCTTGATGCCCTCGGCGTAGAAGATGACGCGCTGCAGCCTGCCGATGATGTATCCGGCTTTGTCCAGCCAATCCTCGGTGGCCGCATCGACATTCACCGAATCGGCGCCGGCCGGAACCGGGGGCAGGTGTTCCCAGTCGCGGGGGTCGATCTCCACCATGTGGTAGATCCCCGGATAGTCGGCGTACTTCATCTCGGCGAGCCGGAAGTCCGCACCCTTGCCGGTGTGCCCCGGCACGATGTCGTCGATGATGGTGCCGCCGTACCAGTTGGCCGTGCCGCACATCTCGCGGAACTCGTCCTCGGTGCCGAAGGCGGGGTCGATCTGCGTGCTGATCCGGTCGAAGTGGCCGTCCACGCTGGGGGTCAGCTGCCAGCCCGAGATGCCGCCGGCCCGCTTCACCGGACCGGTGTGGATGGCCTGAATCCCGATCTGCGCAAAGGCTTTCCACATCTCCTTGTCGGCCATCGCCTTGAGGAAGGATTCGTCCGGCCGGGTGATCAACGACAGCGGATACGCGGTGAACCACACCGAGGCGGTGTCGACCGCCGAGCGCGGGTTGGGCCGGGCGAACGGGTTCTGCCACATCGACCCCTGCCCGGAGAACTGCTGGCTGATCTCGTTCGCGTCGGCCAGCATCGATTGCGACAGCAGCCAGGACACGTACGCCGGATTCTCCCCCGTCGGCGCACCGTCCTGCGCCAGCGACCGCCGGACGAACGGCGTGCGCACCCGCGGGCGGGAGCGCAGCGTCCTGGGGCGCGCCGGGTGCAGGTACTCGTCGAACGTGATCTCGGCGGGCTCGTTGGGCTGTTCCTCGGGGGACCCGGTGGAGACCACGGCCGGCTCCGGTGGCTCAGCTGTCTGCGACGACATCTGTCTCCTCCCTGGCCTGGCATGGCAGCGCCATGGGGCAGTATTTCCGGAAGCCGCTCCGCCGAAACCTTCCGGCGCGAGGGGCGAGCACCGTCTCGATGCTACGCGACCGGCCACGGAAGCCGGTCCGGCACGCTAACCCCTTGTGTCCCAAGGTTTCCACGGGTTCACCGCAAACTGGATCACCCGATAGGGGGCGCTGTCGGCGGGTGCGGTGTGCCACTGGCTGACCAGCACCCGCACGTCGTCGAGGGTGGATGCCGGTGAGATATAGCCACCGTAGGGCTGGGCCAGGCTGTTGTCGTCCGGATCGGGCAACTCCTCGGGGGCCTCGGGCCACGGTGCGGCGACCACCACCGTGGTGACGGGTGCCGTTGCCAGCCCGGTCGGGTCGTCGGCGACCCGCACCTCCATGTTGCCGGTACCCGCGTTGAAGTAGGACAGCACCGTCTTGCCCTCGATCTGGCGCACGCTGAGCTCGCCGGCCGGGTCCGCCCACAGCGGCGTCGGGGTACGGCCCCAGCCCTGCGTGGCCGACCAGCCCTGCCACCGGCCGCGGTCGGTGAAGTCCTGGGGCGGCACACGGTAGAGGAATACCGGGCTGGAGCGGTCGAAGTTGTCGGCCACGATGTACACCCATCCGCGCTGCGACTCCCGGGTCGGGATGGGATCGTAATAGCCGCTGATCTGCGACTGGGCGCCGCCGGCGTAGGACGCAGCCCGCCGTGACCCCGGCACCGTGGGCCAGTTCGGCTGCGCCGCATCCGCTTTGACCAGGCGCGACGATTCCGGTTTGAGGTTGCGGGTGGTGGTCACCAACAGGTAGTTCTCCCGGTTGATGGACACGATGCCGGCGGGAAGCTGCGAGCTGCCCGGGGCCTTCGGGTCGGCCAGCAACGGCGCCGTCGTGCCGGTGACACCGGTGACCCGCAGCTGCGTGGCGATCGAGTCCGGGTCGATGTGCAGGGCCACCGGTGAATACCAGGTGCCGAACCCGACCCCCTGACCGGCGAAGCTGTCGCCGCACACCTGCAGCGTCCGGCTGGGAAACTCCATGAACTCGCACAGGTCGGTCGCACCGACACCGTAATCGCCGGTAGCCGTACCGGTTCCGGCCACCGGCCCCAGCCGCACCACTTGGCCGGGCGTCAACCCGGGGTCGGCCTGCGCGGGGACGGCGCACACCATCGCCGAAATGGACGAAATGGCGCACGCCACTCGTACTTTCGCGCCCAAACGTGCGTTTCGGCGCAAATCAGCCTTGTGCCAGCAGTTCGCCGATCTGGATGGTGTTCAGTGCGGCGCCCTTGCGCAGGTTGTCACCGGAGACGAACAGCGCCAGCCCCCGGCCGTCCGACACACCGGGATCCTGGCGGATCCTGCCGACCAGCGATTCGTCGATGCCGGCGGCGGCCAGCGGGGTGGGCACGTCCACCAGCTTCACGCCCGGCGTGTCGGCCAGCAGTTCGTGGGCGCGCTGCACCGAAAGCGGTTCGGCGAATTCGGCATTGATGGACAGCGAGTGACCGGTGAACACCGGCACCCGCACGCAGGTACCGGACACCAGCAGGTCCGGGATGCCGAGGATCTTGCGGCTCTCGTTGCGAAGTTTCTGGTCCTCGTCGGTCTCGCCGGTACCGTCATCAACGAGTGCGCCAGCGAGCGGAACAACGTTAAAGGCAATGGGCGCAACGTATTTCACCGGAGCCGGGAAGTCGACGGCGCGGCCGTCGTGCACCAGCCCTTCGGCACCGTCGATCACCGCGCGGGCCTGGGTGGCCAGTTCCGCCACCCCGGCCAGCCCGGTACCCGAGACGGCCTGGTAGCTGGACACGATCAGCCGGGTCAGGCCCGCCTCGTCGTGCAGCGGCTTGAGCACCGGCATGGCGGCCATGGTGGTGCAGTTCGGGTTGGCGATGATGCCTTTGGCAAGGCGGACGCCGCGCACATCCCTGTCGAAGTTGACCTCGCTGACGACCAGCGGGACGTCGGGATCCTTGCGCCACGCCGACGAGTTGTCCACGACGACGGCACCGGCGGCGGCGAACCGCGGCGCCTGCACCCGCGACATCGTCGCGCCGGCCGAGAACAGCGCGATGTCCAGGCCGGACGGGTCGGCGGTCTCGGCGTTCTCGACCTCGATCTCCTGACCGCGGAAGGTGAGCTTCTTGCCCTCCGACCGCGGCGAGGCGAAGAACCGCACCGAGGTGGCCGGGAAGTCCCGCTCCTCGAGGAGCGCGCGCATCACCTGGCCGACCTGACCGGTCGCGCCCACCACACCAATCGCAACCATCTATATCCCCGATCCCGCGTACACGACCGCTTCCTCGTCGCCACCGAGGTCGAAGGCCTCGTGCAGCGTGGCGACCGCCTTGTCCAGTTCGGTGTCCTTGATCAGCACCGAGATGCGGATCTCGGAGGTGGAGATCAGGTCGATGTTGATGCCGGCCTCGGCCAGGGCCTCACAGAAGGTCGCGGTCACACCGGGGTGGCTGCGCATGCCGGCGCCGATCAGTGACACCTTGCCGATGTGGTCGTCGTAGAGCACCTGGGAGAACCCGATCTCGTCCTTGAGCGCGGCGAGCTTCTCGACCGCACCGGGGCCGTTCTCCCGCGAGCAGGTGAAGGTGATGTCGGTCTTGCCGTCCTCGACCTTGCTGATGTTCTGCAGCACCATGTCGATGTTCACGTCGGCGTCCGCGACCGCGCGGAACACCTTGGCGGCGTACCCCGGAACGTCGGGCAACCCGACGACGGTGACCTTGGCCTCGCTGCGGTCGTGTGCGACTCCGGTCAGGATGGCGTCTTCCATGGGGATGTCCTCGATCGATCCTTTGACGATGGTTCCTGGCTTGTCCGAGTACGACGAGCGGACGTGAATCGGCACGTTGTATCGGCGGGCGTATTCGACGCAGCGCAGCATCAGCACCTTGGCCCCGCATGCGGCCATCTCCAGCATCTCCTCGAAGGAGACGGCGTCGAGATGCTTGGCGTTGGGCACGATGCGCGGGTCGGCGGTGAAGATGCCGTCGACGTCGGTGTAGATCTCGCAGACATCGGCGTGCAGCGCGGCGGCCAGCGCGACGGCGGTGGTGTCCGAGCCGCCGCGGCCCAGGGTGGTGACGTCCTTGCTGTCCTGGCTGACTCCCTGGAAGCCGGCGACCAGGACGATCTGGCCCTCGTCCAGCGCCTCGCGCAGCCGCGTGGGAGTGACGTCGATGATCTTGGCGTTGCCGTGCGTACCGGTGGTGACGACGCCGGCCTGCGAGCCGGTGAACGAGCGGGCCTGCGCGCCGAGCGACTCGATGGCCATCGCGACCAGCGCGTTGGAGATCCGCTCACCGGCGGTCAGCAGCATGTCCATCTCGCGGGCCGGGGGCGCCGGGGAGACCTGCCGGGCCAGATCCAGCAGGTCGTCGGTGGTGTCGCCCATCGCCGAAACCACGACGACGACGTCATGGCCGGCCTTCTTGGTTTCCACGATGCGCTCGGCGACGCGCCGGATCCGATCGGCGTCCGCCACCGATGATCCGCCGTATTTCTGCACGACGAGCGCCACTGCACGAACCTCTCAACCGCCGGGAATGTCCACACAAGGATAAGGGGTCGGCGCAGCCGGTTTTCCCCTACATCCAGCTACCGCGCCCGGCGGTAGCCTTGACGACCATGGTGGACCGGACCGCACACACGAGCGTGCCGATCCACCCGCCGATCGCGGCGCGGTGGAGCCCCCGGGCGTTCGACCCGGATGCGGTGATCGATCCCGAGGACCTGACCGCACTGCTGGAGGCCGCCCGCTGGTCGGCCACCTGGGGCCACCGCGAGCCGGTGCGGTATCTGGTGGGTTTGCGCGGACGCGAGGAGCAAAAGGGACACCGCGGGGGCGAGGAGCAAAAGGGATACCGCGGACGCAAGGAGCAAAAGGGATACCGCGGACGCAAGGAGCAAATGGGATACCGCGGGGGCGAGGAGCAAGAGGGTTTCCGCGGGGGCGAGACGTTCACCACCCTGGCGGGTCTGCTCAAACGGGGCAACAGTTACGCCAAGGCGGCGGGCGCACTGATCCTGGTGTGCGCCGACGAGGGCGAGGACGAGCGCACCGCACGGTATGCCGCCGTGGACGTGGGGGCGGCCATCGCGTCGCTGTCCATCGAGGCGGTCAGTCGCGGCTTGGTGGTGCACCCGATGGCGGGTTTCGACACCGTCGCCGCCGCGGAGCTCACACCGGGGCTGCGCCCGTTCGCGGTGGTGGCCGTCGGCACGCTCGGTGACTACACGCGCGCCGACGAGGCGATCGTGGAACGCGACCACCGGCCGCGGGAGCGGCTGGGCCTGGACCGGCTGGTCCTCAACTGGGCGTCAGGGGCGCGGTAGCCGCCGGTGCAGCGGGTTGGTGCTGACGGGGGTGGCCCGGCGCGCGCCGCGCGGTAACGCGCTGACGACCTGCGGCGCGTCGGCGCTGGCGCGGGTCCGGTCGTGCAGCCGCATGGCCGGGGTGGAGCCGATGCCCAGCGCAGGTGTGCCGATCAACCGCCGGGACGTGGCGCGGCATTGCGGGCAGGCATCCTCGTCGGGCACCTCGGCCATCGAATACCTGGCGCTGAAGTCCGGACATTCGCCGGGGCAGCGGAACTGGTAGGTCGGCATGCGGTACACGATAACCGTTCGCCGGCAGCGTCATACGTTGTTAACGCGCGCGATCTGCCGACCCTATGTACCCTGCTCTGAATAGTTCTATTTGGAATTATGTGATCACTCGACAGCGCATCCCGGAGGTCGCCGTGCCCGAACTACTGTTTCCGCTGGATTCGACGAAGAAGTTCACCGAGCAACAGATCGTCGGCCACAACCGCTGGCATCCGGACATCCCGCCCGCGGTAACGGTCAAGCCCGGCAGCAGTTTTCGGGCGCACTGCCGGGAGTGGTTCGACGGCGCGATCGTCAACGACGATTCGGCCGAGGACATCCTCAACGCGCCGCTCAAGGGCGTGCACTGCCTGTCGGGGCCGTTCGCCATCGAGGGGGCCGAACCCGGCGACCTGCTGATTGTCGACATCTTGGATGTCGGGCCCATTCCGCAAGAGGATTCGGGCCCACTGGCCGGCCAAGGGTGGGGCTACACCGGCATCTTCGCCAAGCAGAACGGCGGCGGCTTCCTCACCGACCAGTTCCCCGACGCGTACAAGGCGATCTGGGATTTCTCGGGGCAGAGCGCCACCTCCCGCCACGTGCCCGGGGTCAAGTACACCGGCATCGTGCATCCCGGCCTGATGGGCACCGCGCCGTCGGCCGCCTTGCTGGCCAAGTGGAATGCCCGCGAGGGCGCGCTGATCGCGACCGACCCCGACCGGGTGCCCCCGCTGGCGCTGCCGCCGGAGCCGCAGGATGCCATTCTCGGGAGCCTGACCGGTGACGCGTTCACCCGCGCCGCCGCGGAAGCCGCGCGCACGGCACCACCCCGGGAGAACGGCGGCAACCAGGACATCAAGAACCTGACCAAGGGCAGCAGGGTCTTCTATCCGGTGTTCGTGTCCGGTGCCAATCTGTCGTTCGGCGACCTGCACTTTTCCCAGGGCGACGGCGAGATCACCTTCTGCGGTGCGATCGAGATGGGCGGATTCCTGGATCTGCACGTCGACCTGATCAAGGGCGGTATGGACACCTATGGTGTGCACGAGAACGCCATCTTCATGCCCGGCAACACCGATCCGCAGTATTCGGAGTGGATCGCCTTCTCCGGCACCTCGGTCACCCTGGACGGCGAGCAGAAGTATCTGGACTCCGACCTGGCGTATCAGCGCGCCTGTCTGCACGCCATCGACTATCTGACCAAGTTCGGCTACAGCCCCGAGCAGGCCTACCTGCTGCTCGGCTCGGCGCCCATCGAAGGGCGACTCTCCGGTGTGGTCGATATCCCGAATTCCTGTGCCACCGTGTACATCCCGACGGCGATCTTCGACTTCCCGGTCGCGCCGTCGGCGGCCGGGCCGTATCAGGTCGATCCCGGCATGGGCGCACCGCACGCCAGCTTCTGACCGAGCCGGCGGGGGCCGGCACCGGCCCCCGCCCTCAGGCCGGTGCCGAGGTGGGCGCCAGGTCCTGGCCCCGCATTTGGGCCAAGATGTCACCCAGTAGCTCGGCCACGCCGGCATTGCGGGTCACCAGCGCCGTCAGATCCTCGGATTTGGCCAGCCGGGCCCTGGCCCGCTGGTGGGCCGCCGCACCGCGGCGGGTTTGGAACACCAGCACCCGGCGCCGATCGGTCACGTCGACCTTGCGCAGCACCAGGTTGTCCTCGACCATGCCGTCGATCAATCGGGTGAGACTGGGGCCGGGCAGCAAGGTGGCGACCCCCAGCGCGGACATCGCCTTGCCCTGGCCGCCCTCGAGCGCACTCAGCACGTGCCATTGGGCCACGGTCATCCCGTCCAGTTGGGCCGCAACCGCCCGATCCAGTTCCTGCACAACGGTTTTTGCGAGCCGTGCGAGTTCTTCGACGGCGGCTGGGGTGTCCGGGGTGGTGTCCATGTTGCCCAGCAGCTTACCCGGCGCCGCCAGGAAGTTTCAGCTGGAAAGAAATTTCGCGCGCCGCGGAGTATGTTGTCAAACACCGCTGCTGCGGTGCACTCACGTTAGGGGATCCGGCGCCGTCGTCCCCACGGCAGGCCTGGGTGAGGTGTTTGACGATATGGAACACAGCCGTGATGCGGTCGATATCGCGTTGGTGGTGCCCCTGAGCGGACCCGCCGGCATGTTCGGCCCTTCCTGCGAGGTCAGCGCCGAGTTAGCGGTGGCCGATATCAACGCCGCGGGCGGCATCCTGGACCGCCCGGTGCGTCTGCACCCGATCGACGCGGGCGCACCATTGTCGGCCATATCGGCGCAGATGCGCCGGCTGGTCGACACGCATTCCGTCGACGCCGTGGTCGGATGGCACCTGTCCAACGCGCGCCAGGTGATCACCCCGCACACGGCGGGCCGTGTCCCGTACGTCTACACCACCTTCTACGAGGGTGGCGAGAACACCGCGGGTGTCTACATGGTGGGTGAGACACCCCAGCAACAGCTCTTTCCCGCCCTGCAGTGGCTGCGTGCCAACCAGGGGATCAAGCGCTGGTGCATCGTCGGCAACGACTACATCTGGCCACGCCAGACCGCCGCCGTCACCAAGGACTACATGCACGCCAACGGATTCGACTTCGCCGGCGACGCGTTCATCCCGTTGGGCGGGCGGGATTTCCGCGCGTCGCTGGACCTCATCGCTTCATCGAGGGCGGACGGGGTGCTGGTTCTCATGGTGGGGACCGACAACGCCGCCTTCAACCGCGCCTTCGCCAGGGCCGGGCTGCACGAGAAGCAGATCCGGCTGTCGCTGATGATCGGCGAGGACGTGCTGTGCGCCAGCGGCAACGGCAGCACCCAGGGTCTCTACACGGCGTGCGGCTATTTCGAGAGTCTGGTGACGCCGGAGAACATGGGCTTCGGCTCGCGCTACGAGCAGTTGTTCGGCGCGACCGCACCCACGCTGAACAATATCGGCGAATCCTGCTACGAGGGCCTGCTCCTGCTGGCCGCCCTGGCGGGCGCCGCGGGCAGCCTGCAGGTTCGGGCGATCGACCGGGTCCGCTCCACGGTGTCCTATCAGGGGCCGCGCGGCGAGGTGGCGATGCGCGGGGCACACACCCATCAGCCCGTATTTCTCGCGGACACAACCGATGTGGAGTTCCGGGTCATCGATCAGTTGAGCGCGTGAACGAATCCCGCCGCACCGGTGGGCCCGGTGCGGCGGGATTCGCTTGCGGTGCGCGGGCTCAGGCCCGCTGACTCAGTTCGGCGCGCAGGGCGTCCGAGGCTGCCGAGGTGGCATGATCACCGGTCTTGCACATGTCGTGGCAGTCCTTGGTCAGGGTGCAGGTCAGCGATGACACCGGCCCGTGGTGGAACGGGCAGTCGTGCACCATATCCGGCAGTTCGTAGCGCTTGTTGTCGACGATGTCGAGTAGGGTCTGCCCCGCCCACAGCGGTTCCTTCTCGATCTCTTCGCGCAGCGGGTTGGGCCGGGCCAGGTAGTACTTGCCCTTGGTGGCGATGCAGATCACCGGGGACAGCACGAATGCCAGGCTCAGGGCCAGGTACGGCGACCAGGCCGCCAGCAGTGGCCCGAAAGCGTTGAAGAAGGCCAAGATCGAGAAGAACGAGCCCACCATCATCGACACGAAGCCCACCGGGTTGATGCTGTACAGGTAGGCGCGCTTGAACTCCACGTAGGGCGGGCTGAGCTTCAGCAGCGGCTTGTTGATCACCAGGTCGGCCACGATCGCGCCCACCCACGCGATCGCCACGTTCGAGTAGAAGCCCAGAATGGTGTTGAGCACCGCGAACATGTTGCCCAACATCAGCGAGAGCGCGATCGCGATGTGCAGCGCGAGGTAGACGACGCGGCCCGGGTGCACGTGCAGGACCCGGCTGAAGAAGTTCGACCACGACAGCGAACCCGAGTAGGCATTGGTCACGTTGATCTTGACCTGCGACAGCAGCACCATCAACGTCGCGAGCCCCAACGCCACGGTGTCGTTGTGAATCACCGACCCGAAGCCACCGAGGAACTGTTCGATCGGTTCGGTGGCGGCGGTGAAACCGACCTTGCCCGCGACGTAGAACGCGAGGAACGCACCGCAGATCTGCTTGGCCGCACCGAGGATCACCCACCCGGGACCGGCGGCCAGCACCGCCGCCCACCAGCGCAACGCTGGCGTTTCGGACTTCTCCGGCATGAAGCGCAGATAGTCGACCTGCTCACCGATCTGGGCAATCAGCGACAGCGCCACGCCGGCACCGGCGCCCACACCGATCGCGGTGACCCGCTCACTGCCCCCGTCTCCCGCCCAGGACAGGAAGCCGTGGAACCCGTCCGGATCGGCCGATGCGATGAACGCGATGGGCGCGACGAACAGCACCAGCCACAGCGGCTGGGTCCACACCTGGAACTTGGCCAGCGCGGTCATGCCGTAGAGCACCAACGGGATGATGATCAACGAGCCGATGATGTATCCCAGGGCCAGCGGCAGATGGAACGCCAGCTTCATCGCCTGCGCCATGATCGCCCCTTCGAGGGCGAAGAAGATGAAACAGAAACTGGCGTAGATCAGGCTGGTCAACGTCGATCCGAAGTACCCGAAGCCCGCCCCGCGGGTGAGCAGGTCCATGTCGATGTTGTACTTCGCGGCGTAATAGGCGATCGGGATGCCGGTGAGGAAGATGGTGACGGCGGCGACCAGGATCGCCACCACCGCGCTGGCCGAGCCGTGGGTCACCGCGATGGAGGCGCCAATCGAATAGTCGGCCAGGTAGGCGATACCGCCGAGGGCGGCCACCGCGCAGGCCATCGGGCTCCACTTGCGGAACGACTTGGGGGCATAGCGCAGGGAAAAGTCCTCGATGGTGTCCTGGCCGGCCCAGGTGACGAAGCGGGCCCACGGCCCGCTGCCGGGCGGCGCGGCGGTGGGATGTACCTGCACCTCGCCCACCGGTTGCTCAGATGACGTCATGTGTTGTCTCCTCACCGCGTCCCGTGCGGGAGCGGCCGACTCATAAGGGATTCGCGTTCGGACGGCGCTGGCGACGCGATGAGGCACTGCGGCGGAATCTGCTCCGCCGCAAGGAAACTAACACCGTTACTTCCAAATGGCAGTACTCCAAATGGAACGTTACGCGCCGGACACGAGGCGTTTACAGACGATGCGGGAGTCGGGTGCCAGTGAACCGGCGGCGGTCATTTACCCGGCGGCAACACGGCAATCCTGTCTACGTAACAGAAACATCGTCTACTGCCAGTGATCGGCCTGGCGGCCGCGCCCCCTCAGGAGATGTATATGGATACCGGAACCACCGCATTCATGCTCTGTTGCATCATCGGCCTCACGATGATGATCCCCGGCCTCGCACTGTTCTACGGAGGCATGGTCTCCGTGAAGAGTTCGACCAACATGATGATGATGACCTTCGGTGCGGTCGCCATCGTCGGCGTGCTCTGGGTGCTGTTCGGCTTCTCGATGACCTTCGGCACCTCCATCGGCGAATCCGGCCTGGTCGGCAGCCTCACCGAGTTCGCCGGCATGAAGGATCTCCTGGAATCGCAGACCACCATCAACGGCTTGCCGGTGAGCCTGTTCGCGCTGTTCCAGGCGCTCTTCGCGGCCATCACCGTCGCGCTCATCTCCGGCGCCGCGGCCGACCGGATGAAATTCGGCGCCTGGATGTTGTTCGCCACCTTGTGGGCGGTGCTGGTGTACTTCCCGGTCGCGCACTGGGTGTTCGCCTTCGACGGCGTCGTCACCAAGGACTCGGTCGGCGGCTGGATCGCCAACAGCCTCAAGGCCATCGACTTCGCCGGCGGCACCGCCGTGCACATCAACGCCGGCGCGGCCGCGCTGGCGGTCGCGATCGTGCTCGGCAAGGCCGCCAACTGGGGCCAGCTGCGCAAGCCGCACAACGTCCCGCTGACCCTGCTGGGCGCGGGGCTGCTGTGGGCCGGCTGGTACGCGTTCAACGGCGGTTCGGCCCTGGCCGCCGGCAACTCGGCCGCCATCGTCATGGTCACCACCTTCGTCGCCACCTGCGCGGCCACCCTGGCCTGGCTGGCCGTCGAGAAGTTCAAGGACGGTCACGTCACCGGGGTCGGCGCCGCGGCCGGTGCCATCACCGGCCTGGTCGCCATCACCCCCGCGTGTGGCGCGGTCACCCCGGTCGGCGCGATCATCCTGGGCCTGGTCGCCGGGGCCATCTGCCCATTCGCGGTGGGGCTGAAGGAGAAGTTCGGCTACGACGACTCACTGGACGTGGTGGGCGTGCACCTCGTCGGTGGCGTCATCGGCACGTTGATGATCGGCCTGCTGGCCAGCGATTCCATGCCCAATGCCACCAACGGTCTGTTCTACGGCGGCGGCCTCGGCCAGCTGGCCAAGCAGGCGATCGCCGCCGCGGCGGTCATGGCCTATTCCTTCGTCATCGCGTATGTCATCGCCTTCGCCATCAAGAAGACGATCGGCATCCGCATCTCGCCCGAGGAAGAGGAGAAGGGCATCGACACCCACGTCCACCGGGACGCGGCCTACGAGCTCGCGTCCGCCTGACCTACACCCGCGGACGCGAGGAGCAATCAGGACCCGGCTCCAGCCGGCGCAGCGCTCCTGCGCCGGCTGGTCACCGGGCTTTCTTTGGCCCATCGAAGTTTCACCGTAAGATACTCTGGTTCCCATTAGGAGACAGTCATGCCGCCCGATCTAGCCACCCAAGCCCAGCAATCCGGTACCACCTTCATCCTTGCCCTGTTCGTCGACCTGCGCGGAAAGCCGTGCGCCAAACTGGTTCCCGTCGAAGCCGTCGACCAGCTGGCCACCGAGGGGGTCGGCTTCGCCGGGTATGCCGTCGGCGCCATGGGGCAACAGCCCAAGGACCCCGACCTGATGGCCCTGCCCGACCCGGCGTCGTTCACCCCGATCCCGTTCATCAAGGAGGGATTGGCCCTGGTGCATTGCGACCCGCACGTTCAGGGCGAGCCGTGGCCGTACGCGCCGCGGATCATCCTCAAGGGGCTCATCGAGCAGGTGGCCGACGCCGGCTTCGAGCCGTGGGTGGGTGCGGAGGTCGAGTACTTCCTGCTGCGCCGCGCGGCCGACGGCACCCTGGTCACCGCCGACGCCGCCGATACCGCGGCCCAACCCTGTTACGACGCACGGGGCGTCACCCGGATGTATGACCACCTCACCGCGATCTCCACCGCGATGAACACGCTGGGCTGGTCCAACTACGCCAACGACCACGAGGACGGCAACGGACAGTTCGAGCAGAACTTCCAGTTCGCCGACGCCCTCACCACCGCCGACCGGGTGATCACGCTGCGCTACCTGTTGTCGATGATCGCCGCCGAACGCGGCATGGTCGCCACCTTCATGCCCAAACCGTTCGCCGATCGCACCGGCAACGGGCTGCATCTGCACCTGTCGCTGACCAGCGCCGGCACCCCGGTGTTCCCGGCCGAACAGGACGCCCGGGGCCTCGGATTGTCCGACACCGCATACGGATTCATCGGCGGCATCCTGGATCACGCCTGTGCGTTGCAGGCCGTCGTCGCGCCCACCGTCAACTCCTACAAGCGCACCGGCGCCACCAGCACCGCCTCGGGAGCATCCTGGGCGCCGCGCAAACCGAGCTACGGCGGCAACGACCGCACCCACTACATCCGGGTGCCGGACAATCAGCGCGTCGAACTCCGCGGCGGCGACGGCGCGGCCAATCCGTACCTGGCGATCGCGGCCGCGCTCGGGGCCGGTATCGACGGCATCAAGCGCAGCCTGGACCCCGGTGATGTCGGCGCCCAGGGGCCGTCGACGTTGCCGCCCACGTTGCTGCACGCCGTCGACGAGTTGGAGACCGACGCGGTGATCACCGGGGTGCTCGACACCGCGGGTGCGGGCGTCGCGTCGTATTTCGCCGGCATCAAACGCGAAGAGTTCTTCACCTACCACGGCACCGTCGCGCCGTGGGAGGTCGACTCCTATCTGACCGCCTTCTGAAAACAAAGGGAGACAACCTATGTGCGGGATCGTGGGGCTACACCTGCGCACACCGGAGCTCTACCCCCGGCTGGGTGAACTGCTCACCGGGATGTTGTGTGAAATGGCCGACCGCGGCTCGGATTCGGCCGGGGTGGCCGTATACGGCGACCCGGTGTGGTCGCCGCCGGGGAAGGGCTGCGTATCGGTCACCGATATCGAGATGGCCCCCGACCTGGGCCCCGATGTTGCGGTGGTACAGGCCGATTCGACGTATCTCCTGACGGCCGACACCTCCTCCGAGGATCTGCTGGCGCGGGTGCGGGCGGCCTACCCCGAGGCGTTGGTGGCCGGGTTCGGTGCCGACCTGGCGGTGCTCAAGGGCGTCGGCAACCCGCGCGCGCTGACCGACGGGTGGGGCCTGGCCAAGGCCCAGGGCTGGCAAGGTGTCGGGCACACCCGGATGGCCACCGAATCCGCGGTCACCCCGTCGGGCTGCCACCCCTACACCGTGGGGCCGCAACAATGTCTGGTGCACAACGGGTCGTTCGCCAACCACGCCACCATTCGCCGCGAACTCCGCAGGGCCGGAGTTCAATTCGACAGTGAGAACGACACCGAGGTGGGCGCGCGATTCGTGGCCGAACAGCTGGCCGCGGGCCGGGACGTGGAGAGCGCACTCAAGGAGCTGTGCGCCACGTTCGACGGCTTCTACACACTGCTGGTGTCCAACCGCGACTCCTTCGCGGTGGTGCGCGACGCCATCGCATGCAAACCGGCGGTGATCGCCGAGACGCCCAACTGGGTGGCCATGGCCAGCGAGTACCGCGCGCTGGCGGGCCTGCCGGGAGTGGAAGAAGCCAAGATCTGGGAACCCGAGCCGGAAGTGGTGTACGCATGGACCAGGTGACCCTGACGGGATTCGATCTGCACGGCATGCCGCTGCGCGAGGTCAATGCCGCACTACACAAGCCGGGTGTGACCGGTGAGTTCGTCATCACCCATCCCGACGGCGCGCACAACGTTGCCGTCGGACTCGACGCGCCGATCACGGTGACCGTCGAAGGGCATGTCGGCTACTACGCCGCAGGCATGAACCAGCACGCCCACGTCACCATCGACGGCAATGCCGGCACCGGCGTGGCCGAGAACATGATGAGCGGGTCGGTGCGGGTGAAGGGCAACGCCTCACAGTCGGCCGGGGCCACCGCCCACGGTGGGCTGCTGGTCATCGAGGGCGACGCCGCGGCGCGCTGCGGTATCTCGATGAAGGGTGTCGACATCGTGGTCGGTGGCAGCATCGGTCACATGAGTGCGTTCATGGCCCAAGCCGGGCGCCTGGTGGTACGCGGCGATGCCGGTGAAGCCCTTGGCGATTCGATCTACGAAGCACGGCTCTACGTGCGCGGCGAGGTCGCCTCCCTCGGGGCCGATTGCGTGGCCAAACCGATGCGGCCCGAACACCACGCCGAACTGGCCGAACTGCTCGCCGCGGCCGGCTATGCCGATGACACCGCCGAATACACCCGGTACGGATCGGCGCGGACCCTCTACCACTTCCACGTCGACAATGCGAGTGCCTACTGATGCGTGAATCCGCCACCTTCGACCGAAACACGATCGCCGATATCCAGCGGGCGGCCGAGACCGGTATCTACGACATCCGCGGTTGGGGCGCCAAACGCCCACTGCCGCATTTCGACGACCTGCTGTTCCTCGGCGCGTCGATGTCCCGTTATCCGCTGGAAGGGTACCGGGAGCGCTGCGGCACCGACGTGGTGCTCGGCGGACGGCACGCCAAACACCCACTGCACCTGGATATTCCGGTCACCATTGCCGGCATGAGCTTCGGCGCGCTGTCCGGCCCGGCCAAGGAGGCGTTGGGCCGCGGCGCCAGCGAAGCCGGCACGTCGACCACCACCGGTGACGGCGGTATGACCCCCGAGGAGCGCGGGCAGAGCAAGCACCTTGTGTACCAGTATCTTCCGTCGCGGTACGGGATGAATCCCGACGACCTGCGCAAGGCCGATGCCATCGAGGTGGTGCTGGGTCAGGGCGCCAAGCCCGGCGGCGGCGGAATGCTGCTGGGGCAGAAGATCTCCCCGCGGGTGGCCGGGATGCGCACCCTGCCCGAGGGCATCGACCAGCGCTCGGCATGCCGGCACCCGGACTGGACCGGCCCGGACGATCTCACCATCAAGATCAACGAGCTGCGGGAGATCACCGACTGGGAGAAGCCGATCTACGTCAAAGTCGGTGCGACTCGCACCTATTACGACGTCAAACTGGCCGTGCACGCCGGCGCCGACGTGGTGGTGGTCGACGGCATGCAGGGCGGCACCGCGGCCACCCAGGAGGTGTTCATCGAGCACGTCGGGATCCCGACGCTGGCCGCGATCCCGCAGGCCGTGCAGGCGCTGCAGGAACTCGGTGTGCACCGCGGCGGGCCGAGCGGGGTGCAGTTGATCGTCAGTGGCGGCATCCGGTCCGGCGCCGACGTCGCCAAGGCCCTGGCCCTGGGCGCGGACGCGGTGGCCATCGGCACCGCGGCGCTGATCGCGCTCGGGGACAACCACCCGCGCTACGCCGCCGAGTACGAAAAGCTCGGCAGCGCAGCGGGTTTCTACGATGATTTCCAGGACGGTCGTGACCCTGCGGGTATCACCACGCAGGACCCGGAGCTGGCCGCCCGTTTCGATTCGGTCGAAGGCGGCCGCCGGCTGGCCAACTATCTGCGGGTGCTGACCATGGAGGCCCAGACCATCGCCCGGGCGTGCGGCAAGGCGCACGTCACCCACCTGGAGCCCGAGGATCTGGTCGCGATCACCATCGAAGCCGCCGCCATGGCGCGGGTCCCGCTGGCCGGCACGAACTGGATTCCCGGTCATGAGCATTAGCGCGGATGTCGTCATCGTCGGCGGCGGGCTGGAAGGGGCGGCGGCCGCCTGGGCGTTAAGCCAGCGCGGGATCACCGATGTCCTTGTCGCCGAACGCAATACCGTCGGATCGGGGATGACGGGTAAGTCCAGCGGCATCGTGCGCTGCCACTACGGGGTCAGTTCACTGGCGGCGATGGCCACGGTGGGGCTGGAGGTGTTCGAGAAGGCGCAGGAGATCTTCGGGACCGATATCGGTTTCCGACAGACGGGCTACGTCGTCGGCGTCGGTGAGCCCAATGTCGAGAACCTGCGCAAGAGCCTGGCCGCGCAACGCGCCGTCGGGGTGCAGACCGAGGAGATCGACCGCGCCGACGTCGCCGCGCTGTGGCCGTGGGCCGATCTGGAACCGTTCGCGGCGTTCGGCTGGGAGGCCCGCGGCGGCTACGGCGACGCCTACCAGACCGCACAGGCCTTCTCGGTGTCGGCACGGGCGGCCGGCGTCCGGGTCCGGCAGGGCACCACCGTCACCGACCTGCTCATCGACGGCGGTCGCGTCACCGGGGTGCGGCTGGCCGACGGCACCGACGTGGCGGCGGGCACGGTCGTCGTCGCCACCGGAGTGTGGACCCGGCCGTTCCTGGCCCGGTACGGGCTGGACGTGCCGATCGAGGTGGTGCGCGAGCAGATCGTCACCATCGCCCCCGGCCTGGACATCGGCAAGGTGCCGGTGTTCTCCGATCTGGTCTCGCTGCAGTACGTGCGCCCCGAGCTGGGCGGCGAAATCCTGTTCGGCAACAGCGATCTGGCCCACGGCGAGACCGCGGACCCCGACGACTACCTGAACCGGGCCACCGATGCGTTCATCGACGTCACCGTCGACAAGGTCGGCACCCGGTTCCCGGGCTTCACCGACGCCGCGATCACCGGCAGCTACGCCGGGTGCTACGACGTCACCCCGGACTGGAATCCGGTGATCTCGACGACCGGTATCGACGGGCTCATCGTGGCGGCCGGGTTCAGCGGGCACGGCTTCAAGATCGCCCCCGCCGTCGGCCGGTTGATCGCCGATCTGGTGGTGGACGGGCGCAGCGCCGACCCGCGCATCCCGGAATCCGATTTCCGGTTGTCCCGGTTCGCCGAGCAAGATCTTCTCAGGAGCCCGTACCCGTACGTCGGCGCGGGCGAGATGCGCTAGAGGGGAGCGAGTCGACACATGAGCGACGTCCCGCTGCTTCGGAACTCCGGCACCGCCCGCGACCGGGACCCCCAGGTGCCGTCCGACGAGCTGGAGTTCGAGGCGGCGATCGGCCGCAACGTGCGCCAGCTGCGGCTGGCCCAGGGGTTGACCGTGGCGGAGATGGCCACCCGGGTCGGTATCTCCAAGGCGATGCTGTCCAAGATCGAGAACGCCCAGACGTCCTGCAGCCTGTCCACGCTGGCGCTGTTGGCCAAGGGCCTGGACGTGCCGGTGACCAGCCTGTTCCGCGGTGCCGACGTGGAGCGACCCGCGGCGTTCGTGCAGGCCGGCACCGGGGCGCGGATCGTGCGCAACGGCACCAAGGAGGGCCACGAATACCAGCTGCTCAGCTCGTTGCGCGGCGAGCACAAGCGGCTCGAATGCCTGCACGTGACGCTCACCGAGAAGAGCCGGACCTATCCGCTGTTCCAGCATCCGGGTACCGAGTTCATCTTCATGCTCGAGGGCGTCATGGACTACAGCCACAGCCGCTCGGTGTACCGGCTGCACCCGGGCGACTCCCTGCAGATGGACGGCGAAGGCGCGCACGGGCCGATAGATCTGGTGGAGCTGCCGATCCGTTTCCTGTCGGTGATCGCCTTCCCGGATGCGCAGGTGTGAATCAGCGATCCGGGTAGGCGACCCC
This sequence comes from Mycolicibacterium canariasense, assembly GCF_002101555.1. GTDB lineage: Bacteria > Actinomycetota > Actinomycetes > Mycobacteriales > Mycobacteriaceae > Mycobacterium > Mycobacterium canariasense. Next base: position 106,728 of record NZ_LQOL01000050.1, on the reverse strand, counting down.
CGATCAGCGGAGGCTCACCCGAACAGCTTGGCCGCCGCCACCGCGATACCGGTGACGGTGCCGCACCGCGGCGGGGTGCTCTCCACCGTCACGGCGGGCCGGATCACCACGTCGCCGGGCTGGAGATAATCGCCACCGAGCAGCTTGCGGAGCATCGGCGGACCGAGGAATACGCTCGCCGCGCACAGCTGGGTGTCGACGAACGCGACCACCCCGTCGCGGCTCTGCCGCAGCCTGTTGTCGGACTCCGGTTCGAACAATTGCGGTTGCAGGGTGAGCCGGATGGCGGTGCCGTCGGTGAGGGTCAAGGCGCACATGTGTGCCCGCGACGCGCCGATATCCCACCGCGCCGACGACAGCGTCGGCACGATCTCGCAGGGGTCGCGCTCGGCCAGCCGGACCGGATAGACCCCCACACCGTCCCGGATCGGCGGCCGATCCGCCTCCGGCAGCGGACCCGTCGAGCGGCCGACGGTGTCGGCGAAATCGCAGGGCTGGTCGGTGATGGGGGTGATCCGCAGCACCGGCTGCACGGGTCCGGGCAGTGGTGGGGCGCCGGGCAGCCGGGACAGCAGCAGCGGTGCCACGTACTGGCACGCCGCATGGTCGAGGGTGCTCAGTTCCACCGCGACGCTGATGTAGCGCCGGGCGGTGGCACCGGCCATCTTGATATCGACATCACATTCGTCGAACGCGAACATGGTTCCGACAGCGCCGATTTCACCGATCTTGGCCAGTGACTCGCGGGTCAGCAGGCCGCACGGATCGACCCGGCGCAGCGCCCGTAGATACGCCAGCCGGTTGTGCTCGGCGGGGCTCACCGGGTGTCCGTAGGTGGGCACCGAACCGGCGAAGAAGAAGCCGGAATCGGGGCCGGCGGCAAGCGGCACCGGGTCGACGACCCGAACACATCCCGCAAGGCCGAGTGCCGTCACGAGAAACAGGACCAGCACTGACCGCGGGGAGCGGGGTTTTGGCGCCACAGCTATGCGGAGTACAGTAACCCACGTGCAGCGGGTGCTCCTTCTCGGACGCCGCGACGGGGTCTGACCAGACCGGCAACCCGTCGCGGGGGTTTCGCGATGCGCCGGTCTGAAATCCACGGGATCGATTCCCAGAGACTCCGGAGCAAACCACCATGAACAGCCCAGACGCCTACACGTCCGCCCGCACCATCACCACCCCCGCCGGTCCCCGCCGCGACGGCCAGCCCGCCTGGAACACCCAGCGCGCCTCGGCGATGCCCGTCAGCCGGTACCGCTCCTTCGCCGAAGAAGTAGAGCCCATCACGCTGCCCGACCGCACCTGGCCGGACAAGGTCGTCACCCACGCCCCCGGCTGGTGTGCGGTGGACCTGCGCGACGGTAACCAGGCCCTGATCGACCCGATGAGCCCTGCCCGTAAGCGCCGGATGTTCGACCTGCTGGTACGGATGGGCTACAAGGAGATCGAGGTCGGCTTCCCGTCGGCCAGCCAGACCGATTACGACTTCGTCCGCGAGATCATCGAGCAGGGCGCCATCCCCGACGATGTCACCATCCAGGTGCTGACGCAGTGCCGGCCCGAACTGATCGAGAAGACGTTCGAGGCCTGCGCGGGCGCCCCGCGGGCCATCGTGCACTTCTACAACTCGACGTCGATCCTGCAGCGGCGGGTGGTGTTCCGCGCCGACCGGGCCGCGGTCAAGAAGATCGCCACCGACGGTGCCCGGATGTGCGTCGAAGAGGCCAAGAAGTATCCCGAGACGAAGTGGCGTTTCGAGTACTCGCCGGAGTCCTACACCGGCACCGAGCTGGAGTACGCCGTCGAGGTGTGCAACGCGGTGGCCGCGATCGTCGAGCCCACCCCGGACTGGCCGCTGATCGTCAACCTGCCCGCCACCGTGGAGATGGCCACGCCCAACGTGTACGCGGACTCGATCGAGTGGATGAACCGTCACCTGTCGCCACGGGACTCCATCATCTTGAGCCTGCACCCGCACAACGATCGCGGAACCGGTGTCGCCGCAGCCGAACTGGGCTACCAGGCCGGGGCGGACCGGATCGAGGGCTGCCTGTTCGGCAACGGCGAACGCACCGGAAACGTATGCCTGGTGACGCTGGGCCTGAACCTGTTCTCCCGCGGGGTGGACCCGCAGATCGACTTCTCCAATATCGACGAGATCCGCCGCACCGTGGAGTACTGCAACCAGCTGCCGGTGCACGAGCGGCATCCCTACGGCGGTGACCTGGTGTACACCGCGTTCTCGGGCAGCCACCAGGACGCCATCAACAAGGGCTTGGACGCGATGAAGGTATCGGCCGACGAGCAGGACGCCGATGTGGACGACATTCTGTGGCAGGTGCCGTACCTGCCGATCGACCCCAAGGACGTCGGTCGCACCTACGAGGCCGTCATCCGGGTGAACTCGCAGTCCGGCAAGGGCGGGGTGGCCTACATCATGAAGGCCGACCACGGACTGGTGCTGCCGCGACGGTTGCAGATCGAGTTCTCCAAGGCCATCCAGGAGATCACCGACGGTGAAGGCGGCGAGGTGTCGCCGAAGGCCATCTGGGATGTGTTCGCCGACGAATACCTGGCGCCGATCACCCCGCTGGAGCGCATCCGGCAGAAGGTGGAGGCCGCCGAGGTCGACGGTGGCACCGACAAGATCACCGCCACGGTGCTGGTCGACGGCGAGGAACGGGAGATCGTCGGCGCCGGCAACGGGCCACTGGCCGCCTTCTGCGACGCGCTGGGCGCCATCGGGTACCAGGTCAACGTGCTGGACTACTCCGAGCACGCCATGTCCGCGGGTGAGGAAGCACAGGCCGCCGCCTATGTGGAGGCCTCGATCGGCGGCAAGACGGTGTGGGGCGTGGGCATTGCCACCTCGATCACCACGGCCTCACTGCGCGCGGTGGTGTCCGCGGTGAACCGCGCGGCCCGGGCTTAGCCGAGCACGGCCTTCAGCTGGGGCGGGCCGAGGCGACGAGCATCGCCAGCCCCCGCTCGAAAGCCCGGGTGGCGATGGGGTCGTCGGACTCCTGGTGCTGCAGTGTCGCGTAGGCGGCGGTGAAGCGCGGGAACCGCTGCTCCTGCCCCGTCGGGTCGAACATGACGCTCGGCCCGGACATGTCCAGCACGCTGCCGAGGATGAACGACTCGAAGGCCGTCAGCAGTGGCAGCACCTCGGATCTGGCCCAACCGACGGCTTCGGCCGCAACCACGAAGTCCTCGTACCCCGCGAGCAACACCGGCGCGGACGCCCGGGTGGTCATGAGCAGCGGCACCGCCCGGGCATGGTTCGAGAAGGCCAACCGGTACGACCGGGCCCACGCGACCAGCCCTTGCTCCCATGGCAGTTCGCGCAGTGGTGTGGAGTCGATCTTCGCCGACACCAAGGCTCGGACGTCTTCGACCATCGCCGCGCGGTCGGGCACGTGGTTGTAGAGCGAGGCCGGATTGACGTTCAGCTTCTGGGCGACCCGCCGCATGCTGGCACCTTCGGCGCCGTACCGATCCACCAGGGCCAGCGCGGTGCGGGCGATCAGGTCACGGCTGAGGATGGGCCGGGATGGTCGAGCGATGACCGTTCTCCTCTCGAATGCGGACTCAGCGTACAACCGGTATGCCGAGCCTTCGGACCGCGTGCACATCTTAAACAAACGGTGTATGTTTTAGCGCGGTGTCGGACGGAAGCGGGCATGACCGGTGCGCCACTTCCCCCAACGAAGGAAACCGAGGCACGTCATGACCACCCCCTCCTTTTCCGTTGTCGAGGCCGATCTCGCCACGCTGCGTGACGCTCTCGAGGCGGGCACGATCACGAGTGTCGAGTTGGTGGCGCGCTATCTCAACCGGATCGGCCACTACGACCGCTCCGGTATCACGCTGAACGCCGTGCCCGTGCTCAATCCGGCGGCCTTCGACGAGGCCCGCGCCTCGGATCTGCGCCGAGCCCGCGGCCAGTCTTACGGCCCCTTGGACGGCATCCCGTACACGGCGAAGGCCAGTTACATGGTGCGCGGCTTGCCGGTGACGGCCGGTTCACCGGCCTTCGCCGACCTCATCGCCCATGACGACGCGTTCGCCGTGAGCCAGCTGCGCAGGGCAGGGGCCATCTGCCTGGGACTGACCAACATGCCGCCCATGGCGGCCGGCGGTATGCAGCGCGGACTTTACGGCCGCGCCGAAAGCCCTTATAACGCCGACTATCTCACTGCAGCATTCGGATCCGGCTCGTCGAACGGATCGGGCACCGCGACGGCGGCGAGCTTTGCCGCCTTCGGCCTCGCCGAGGAGACGTGGTCCTCCGGGCGCGCCCCCGCGTCCAACAACTCCCTGGTGGCCTACACCCCGTCGCGCGGGGTGATCTCGGTGCGCGGAAACTGGCCCCTGGTACCCACGATGGATGTCGTGGTCCCCCATGCCCGTTCGGTCGACGACCTGCTGCGGCTGCTCGACACCGTCGTCGGCGACGACCCGGTGCCCGACGGCGACCTGTGGCGCCTGCAGGACTGGATCGAGCTGCCCGCGGCCTCGCAGGTGCGCCCCGAGTCATACGTCGACCTGCCGCCGCTTCCACTGCGCGGCTTGCGGTTCGCGGTGCCCCGCCTCTACGTCAACGGAGATCCGGCCAGCGCCTACCCGATCCACATGCGCGACTCCGTGCTCGCCCTGTGGAAGGACATGCACGATGATCTGGTGGCCGCGGGGGCCGAAGTCGTCGAGACGGACTTCCCGGCCGTGGAGAACTACGAAGGGCTGCACCCGGACTCCCGCTCCATGGTCGACCGCGGTTTCGTCCCCGGCGAATTCCTGCACCGCGAGCTCGGGGATCTGTCGATCTGGGCATTCGACGCATTCCTGCGATCCATAGGGCAGCCCGGGCTGTCCGGCGTCGCGGAGGTCGACGGCGGACGCATCTTCCCGCACCCGACCGGGGCGTTACCCGACCGGTACGGCATTTTCCCGTTCGACGTCTCCTACGACCTCGCCGAGTATGTCGACCGGGCACGCGAGGGTGTCACGCCGTGGAACCGGATACCGTCGATCGAGGCGGGGATGCGCGGGTTGGAGCACACGCGGCGCGTCGACTTCGAGGAGTGGCTGGCGCAGAACCGGATCGACGCCGTCATCTTCCCGGCCGCGGCCGATGTCGGACCCGCCGATGCCGACGTCAATCCGGCGGCGGCCGACATCGCCTGGCGTAACGGGGTATGGGTGTCCAACGGCAACTTGGTGCCCCGCCACCTCGGCATCCCCACCGTGACCATCCCGATGGGCACGATGGACGATACCGGGATGCCGGTCGGGCTCACCCTGGCCGGTGCCGCCTATTCCGACACCACGCTGTTGCAGCTTGCCCGTTCGATCGAGGCGTTACGGGCCCGTCGGGTCGCCCCGGGACGCACCCCCCGGCTACCCGATGAGCAGGTGTTCGAGCACCCGCGTCCCGCGGGCGACGGCGATCTGGCCATCGCCATAGCCGACGTGCGTACCAGCGGCGACAACGGCGCCGCTGAGCTCAGCTTCCGCATCAACGTGATCAGGGGTGCGGCACAGGATGTCTCGGCCTTCGTCGACGGAGTGCGGGTACCCCTGACCGTGACCGCGAACTCGGCGACGGGCGCCATCACCCTTGCCGCGGGCGTCCACGAATCCCCGCACAGCGAATGGCGAGCACCGTACGGGCCACTGATCATCGCCGTGGCGCGCGGTGCCGATGGAACCATCGCCGGCGCGGTGGCCACGACCGACGGCGCGCCACTGTGAGCTGAGCTCGGTACCGAGATCCGACACTAGATGTTGGGGCGGGATACGGCCACGGCCACTGCCCATGGTGGACTGCCAGGGATAAGGCTGCACGGCAAGGACTTTCGCTGACCTATACGCGCGCGTAACGGGTCAGCGCGCAATGTGTAACGACTTGGCGCACATGCAGACGCCGCAATCACCAGGGTGCTACCAATTCCAGTAACGACGGCTGGATGGAGATCGGTATGCAATCGGGTTGTCCGCCGGCACAGTGCGTCGAGACCCGCACCGGCACATGACGGCTCCCAGCCATGCCGACGATCCGTCGGTGCCGGCCTACACCGACCGGGTTACCTCCCTCACCGAGGCGATGTCCCGGCTGAGTTTCGATCCCTATGTCGACATCGACTGGGATGCATCCGAAAATGCCTTGGACGGGACCGACCCTCGCTGGCAACTGGCTCCGGATGCGGCCCCGCTCGCGGCGACGGCATGGTACGGCGAGCAGTCGCCGCAGCGGCGAATCGACATGGGCCGCTGGATGACGGCGAACATGCTCAAGGTCACCTTGCAGTTCGAGATGATGCTGATCCGCGGTGTCGTGCACTACGCGGGCACACTGCCCAACGGCGCCCAGGTGTTCCGGTATCTGCTACACGAACTGTCCGACGAGTGCCACCACATCCAGATGTTCCAGGAGTTCGTCAATCGCACCCACGAGGACGTGCCCGGCATGCGTCGCGCATCGCGGATCTTCGGGCCGATCATCGCCTTCATCGGCGGCTACGCCAACGTCTTTCTCTTCATCGGGGTCCTGTGTGGTGAACAGCCACTGCACTTTCAGCAGACGTTGCAGCATCGCGGTGCAACACAGGTGCCACCACTGCTCAACCGGGTCACCTCGATTCACCTCGCCGAGGAGGCCCGCCACATCACGTTCGCCGACATCCACCTGGCGCAGCGAATACAGGGCGCCGGACGGGTCCGGAGAGCGTTGTACGCCATCACCTTTCCCTTCTTCCTGCGTTGGCTGATCGGCGAAATGCTCACGCCGCCACGCTCCTTCGTGCGACAGTTCGGCATCCCGCGCCGCGTGTTCAAGGCGGCCTATTGGCGAAGCGCATACTCGCGCCGACTGCTGGCCGAATCTGCCGGCGACGTGCGCCGGTTGGCCGACGACCTCGGTCTGCGGACGGCGTGGTCACGCTGGATCTGGCGCCTGCTGGGCATTGACGGGCGGCTGCCGCGCTACCGCGGCGAGCCCGATCGCAGCCCCGCGATGGGATTGGTCGACAACCGGCGCGGCGTGATCTGGGCCCGGATGGCCGCGGCCGCTTCGATGGCGAGTGTGGCCTTGTTGGCCACCCCTGATGGTGTGCGCATCATCGGCGTCGCCGCGGCCGGCGCCGGGATCTGGGCGGCGTACCACGAACTGCGCCACCGTCGTGGCGGCGTGGTGGGCAACCAACCGTTCGAGTGGCTGCGGCTTGTGGTCTGGGTGACGGTGTGCGTCAGCATGATTCCCGCCGGCGGGTTGATCGGACTCGCCTTGGTGGTGTTCACCATCCTGGCTGTCGCCGAGTGGATGCCCACCCCATGATCACGGATCAACAGGAGCGACAACGATGAACCCCTCGACCACCACCGAACCGGAGGCCCACAAAATGGAAACCCTGTCAGCCCAACACCTTTCCAAGCCCACATTGCCCTATTTCGACATACTCATGGACGAACGCCAGGGCGGCGGTGAAACGGGGCAGCTCTGGGAGAACCAGGTGCACTGGGGATATTGGGACGACCCCAAGACCGCCACGGGTACCCGGGCGGACTACACCGCCGCCATGGAAGCCATGAACGGCGTGCTGTTCGAGGCCGGACGGCTCGCCGACGGACAGCAACTGCTCGACGTGGGCTGCGGGTTCGGCGGCACGATCCAACAGATCAATGGCAGCTACTCCGGTATGGAGCTCACGGGTTTGAACATCGACCCGCGCCAGCTCGCCGCCGCCGACGCACAGATCGCGCCGACTCACGGCAACACCCTGCGCTGGGTCGAAGCCGACGCGTGCGAGCTGCCGTTCGAGGACAACTCCTTCGACCGCATCCTGGCGGTGGAGTGCATCTTCCATTTCCCGTCGCGGCAGAAGTTCCTCAGCGAGGCCGCACGGGTGCTCAAACCGGGCGGCTGCCTGGCGGTGTCCGACTTCGTCCCCACCATGATGTTCTTCGGCAAGACACCCATCTGGATGGCGATCCGGCCCCGCATCGCGAAGTCCTACGGAACACTCGGTGACGTTCCCCTGCGCGGATACAGGTCGATGGGCAAACAGGCGGGACTACAGCTGGTCGGCAATCGCAATATCCGCAAGAACACCATGCCGACCTACCCGTTCCTGCTGCGGTTCTTCCGCGAGCAGGCGTCCGCGGACGCCCAGGACACCCTTGTTGTCGGCACCCGCTGGATGAAATGGCTGTCCAAGCTCAGCCTGCTGCAGTACCAGGTCTACACGTTCGTCAAACCGGGGGTTTAGAACAGGGCGTACTGGTCGCCGTCACCGCTGGTGTCGACGAACTCCTCGACATCCCGGCCCCCGACGGCGTGGTCGATCAGGCTCAGGAATTCGGCATCGGAGAGCAGCGGGATACCCAGGTCGACGGCTTGGTAGCCCTTGCCCTGCTCGGGCGCCGCGTCGTTGCACACCACCACGGACGTGTGCTGGTCGACGTTCTCGGTATAGGCCAGGCCGGCGTAGAGGATGCGCTCGATCATCTCTTCGTGGGTCCGGGTCATCTCGGCCGACAGCGCCACCCGCATGCCCTGCACCAGCGGGCGCCCGGCCACGAACGCGCCGGGGTTCTGGTACGGGCACGGCAACCGGGCGGCCAGCGTCTTCAGCGGCCGTAATTCGTCGTGGGTGACCTGGCCGTTGGGCCATGTCCGCCGGGTCACCGATCGGATGGGCAGCCAGGCCTTGCGCTCGCGGGCGGCCACCAGCGCGGGTTTGAGGATCTGCGCCAGGACCAGGGCGTCGTCCAGCGCGTCGTGCGGGCGCATCTGGGTGACACCCCAGTGCGCGGCCAGGGTCTCCAGGCGCAGGTTCTCGGTGCCCAGCGCCAGCCGGCGGGCCAGCTCCACGGTGCACATCACCGACTCGACCGGCAGCTGCGCGCCGACCAGTTCGGCTTCGGCGGCCAGGAAGGCGTAGTCGAATGCCACGTTGTGGGCCACCAGCGTGCGTCCGCGCAACACCTCCATCAGCCGGGGCGCGATATCGGCGAAGGTCGGCTGGCCGTCCAGCATCTCGGCGGTCAGGCCGTGCACGTGGGTGGGACCGGGATCCACGCCGGGATTGAGCAGGCTGGCGACACTGTGTTCGACATTGCCGTCGTCGCCGACTGCGAGCGCGGCCACACTGACCACCCGGGCCTGCCCGGGACGGAAACCCGTGGTCTCCACGTCGACGACCGCCCAGCCGGCGCCCGGTTCGACCGCCGGTCGTCCCCAGGTCTGGCTCATGGTTCGAGGATGACACGGTGGTCCGACAACACGCCGATCGCAGCCGTGCGTGTCGGGCCCCTAAAATTCAGCGGATGGTCGTCACCACTCGGGGAAAGCTGGCACTGCGCGCCGGCGCGGCGGCGCGTTGGGCGTCGCGGGTCACCGGCCGCGGGGCCGGTGCGATGATCGGCGGCCTGGTGGCGATGACGCTGGACCGCTCGATCCTGAGGCAGCTCGGGGCCGGTCGTCGCTCGGTGGTGATCACCGGCACCAACGGCAAATCGACCACCACCCGGATGACGGCGGCGGCACTGGCCACGCTGGGACCGGTCTCGAGCAATTCCGAGGGCGCCAACATGGACGCCGGCCTGGTGGCCGCACTGGCCGGCGCCAGGCACGCCGAGCTGGCCGCGCTGGAAGTCGACGAGATGCACGTCCCGCATGTTCTGGATGCCGTCGATGCCGCGGTGGTCGTGTTGTTGAACCTGTCCCGCGATCAGCTCGACCGGGTCGGCGAGATCAATCACATCGAACGCACGCTGCGGGCCGGGCTGGCTCGTCATCCCGGCGCGGTGATCGTCGCCAATTGCGATGACGTGTTGATGACCTCGGCCGCCTACGACAGCCCGAACGTGGTGTGGGTGGCCGCCGGTGGTGGCTGGGCCCAGGACTCGGTGAGCTGCCCGCGGTCCGGCGAGGTCATCGTGCGCGACGGCGTCGACTGGTATTCGACGGGAACCCCTGCCTTCAAACGGCCCAGCCCGCAGTGGTGGTTCGACGAAACGAACATCTATGGACCGGACGGCTTTTCGCATCCGATGCGGCTGGCGTTGCCCGGTGCGGTCAATCGCGGCAACGCCACCCAGGCCGTCGCCGCGGCGGTGGCCCTCGGCGCCGATCCGGCCCGGGCGGTGGCGGCGGTGTCCACCGTCGACGAGGTCGCCGGGCGGTATCGCACGGTCCGGGTGGGGGATCACACCGCGCGGCTGCTGCTGGCCAAGAATCCGGCGGGCTGGCAGGAGGCATTGTCGATGATCGACAAAGATGCCGCCGGAGTGGTGATTTCGGTCAACGGGCAGGTGCCCGACGGGGAAGACCTGTCCTGGTTGTGGGACGTGCGGTTCGAACATTTCGAGTCGACGCAGGTGGTGGCCGCCGGGGAACGCGGCACGGATCTGGCGGTCCGGCTGGGCTACGCCGGTGTCGAGCACACCCTGGTGCATGACACCGTCGCCGCCATCGCATCGTGTCCCCCGGGTCACGTCGAGGTGATCGCCAATTACACCGCGTTCCTGCAGCTGAACCGGCGGCTGTCATGACGCGCACGCGAGGAGCAATGTGACGACGGTCCGGATCGGGTTGGTGCTGCCCGACGTGATGGGCACCTACGGCGACGGCGGCAACGCGGTGGTGCTGCGGCAGCGGCTGCGGTTGCGCGGGATCGACGCGGAGATCGTGGAGATCACGCTGGACGATCCGGTGCCCGAGTCGCTGGATCTGTACACGCTCGGCGGCGCCGAGGATTACGCGCAGCGGCTGGCCACCAAACACCTGATCCGCCATCCGGGCTTGCAGCGTGCGGTATCGCGCGGCGCCCCGGTGCTGGCCATCTGCGCCGCCATCCAGGTGCTCGGGCACTGGTATGAGACCTCGGCCGGTGAGCGGGTCGACGGGGTGGGCGTGCTGGATGTCACCACCTCCCCGCAGCAGGCCCGCACCATCGGCGAGGTGACTTCCGAGCCCCTGGTCGACGGCCTCACCGACCCTCTCACCGGTTTCGAAAACCACCGTGGTGGAACCATTTTGGGGTCGGCTGCACGACCGCTGGCCCGAGTCACCAAGGGGGCGGGCAACCGCCTGGGCGACGGTTTCGACGGTGCGGTGCAGGGCAGCATCGTGGCCACCTATCTGCACGGGCCGTGCCTGGCCCGCAATCCGCAGCTGGCCGATCACCTGCTCAGCCGGGTCGTCGGCGACCTGCCGCCGCTGGACCTACCGGAGGTCACGCGGTTGCGCACCGAACGCCTGGGTGCACCGCGGCGAGCCGCGAATTGAGACACCGCGGCGAGCCGCGAATTAGAACCGGTGGCGAGCCGCGAATCAGAACCGGTGGCGAGGCGCGAATCACTGCCGGAGTCACACCTTTCGCGGGTTCGAACACCGGGATGACCCGTTCGGGTTTGGGGTACGTGCCGATGCGGGGGCAGCGTTCGATCATCTTCGCCCAGATCGCCTCGCGCTCATCGCCGGTGATCTCGTCGGCGACGACGTCGTATGCCTGCGTGCCGACCTCGACGCGTACGGCGGAGTTCACCCGAAGATTGTGAACCCATGCCGGGTGCTGCGGCGCCCCACCTCTGGTGCCGACGATGTACATCCGGCCATCGACAGTGAAGTACTCCAAGGGCGTTCGGCGCCGCCGGCCTGACTTGGCGCCCGTCATCGTCAAGAGCAGGACATGCGAATCCGCAAAGGGGCCACCGACCCTTCCTCCATTCGACTCGAATTCCTCCACGACCGCCGCGTTGAAACGTCGCAGGATCTCCGGATTCGCCCGCGCCTCGGCGTGGGTGGGGATGCGCGGCACCCTGGAATCAGGGACGGAACTGTGGTGCGCCGTTGCTGGGGTGGCGGCTGCAGAGGACGCCGAGCCGCCGGGTATCGCGTGGTCGTTGGTCATCACACCATCGTCAGCGCGACCGCTGGGCGGTTCCAGACCCGGCGGTGCCAGGGGTGTCCCGAACCGGGGTACAACCAGACCTATGGTCACCCGCGCCCCGCGGCGTGATGATGGGGCATGCGCAATGTCGAACTGGGCGCGTTCTTGCAGGCCCGTCGGGCGGCGGTGTCGCCGACAGCGGTCGGGTTGCCGCCCAGCGGTGCGCGCCGGCGTGTTCCCGGGTTACGCAGGGAAGAGGTCGCCGCATTGGTCGGCCTGTCCACCGACTACTACATACGGCTGGAGCAGGGCCGCGCCGGCCGCCATCGGAGACGGTGCTCGAGGCCATCGCGAGGGCGCTGTTACTCGACGAGCCCCAGCGTGAACATCTTCGCGACCTCGCCCGCCCGCGTCACGATCGGCCCCGCGCAACTCGTGAACAACTCAGCGCTCTGACGCGGATGTTCCTCGGCACCCTGACGGTGCCCGCGCTGGTCATGACCGCCAACACGGATGTCATCGGATGGAACGCTCTCGCCGGTATCGTGTTCACCGATTTCACGGCTCGACCGATCCGCGAGCGGAACACCGCTTGGCTGCTGTTCCGTGACGCCGAACTAGCCGCCCGGCACCGCAACTGGGAGGCGTCGGCACGCGATACCGTCGGCATGCTGCGGATGGCGGCAGGCCGGAACCCGGACGATGCCGGACTGACCGCGCTGGTCGGCGAGTTGTCCACGCACAGCCCGGCGTTTCGTCGGTACTGGAGCAACCACCATGTCTACGCCAAGTCGACCGGCGTGATGCAGCTGCGGCATCCCGATATCGGCGACATCGACCTCACCTTCATCGCCTGGAGCACCCCGGCGTCACCGAATCAGACCCTCGTCACCTACACGCCCGAACCGGGATCACCGTCGGCCCGGGCGATCGACCTTCTCGGCTCGAACCGTCCCGGCCGGGGGCAGGCGCGGGCTCAGGGCCCCTGTCCGGCTGGGGGTGACGGTCGAGCGGTCGGTTAGATCGAGTCGCCGAGACCGGCCAGCAGCGCCTGCCGGCTGGCCCGCACATGCTCACGCATCACCCGTTCGGCGCTGTCACCGTCCTTGGCCAGGATGAGATCCAGCACCACATGGTGTTCCCGGTCGGACTGCAGGGGCCGACCCGGCTGGCTCAGGGAGGTGTGCACCAGGCGTGCATAGGCCAGCTGGTTCATCAGCATGCGGTAGTGCGCTTCGAGCTTGCGGTTGTCGGCACCGATGATCAGCAGGTCGTGGAATTCCTCGACGAGTTCGGCATACCGCGCGCGGTCATCATGCGCGACGGCGTCATCGGCCCGTCGGAGGTTGTCCTCCAGCTTGTCCACCTCCGGCACGCGCCCCCGCTGGGCCAGCAGCCTGGCCGCCGCGCCCTCCAGGAGTTCCTTCATCTCGAACAGTTCGGTGATCTCCCGGCGCGACGGGGTGGTGACGAATGTGCCGACCCGGGGCCGGATCTCGATGAGTCCTTCGGTCTGCAGCTGTTTGAACGTCTCGCGTACCGGAGTGCGGGAGACGCCGAACTCCTCGGCGATGGCCAGTTCGGAGATGTTGACGCCGGGCGCGATCTCGCCGGCGATGATCCGGCGCCGGATCTCCTCGATCAACCGGCCTTGGATCGAACCGTTCGAGCTCACCGCCACTCCCTACGACAGTGCGGCCAGGTTGCCGCCGTCGAAGAACTTACCGGCGCTGTACACCATCGGGTGCAGGTCGGCCACCTCGGCGTGGACCACCCGGCACATGAACACGGTGTGCGTGCTGGCCTGCAGTCGTTCCAGGATGCGGACCTCCATCGCGGCGGCACTGCGGCCCAGAAGTGGGCTGCCGTGCGGTCCGGGCCGCCAGTCCAGACCCGCGAATTTGTCATCCGATTTGGTGGCGAACCGGGTGACGACGTCGAGCTGGTCGGTGGACAGGATGTTGATGGCCAGATGTTCTGCGCGAAACAGGCATTCATGCGTCGACGAGGTGTGCTGCACGGCGACCATGACCGTCGGTGGATCAAGCGAGATACTGGCGAACGCGTTGACCGCGAGCCCGCGCGGCAGCTCACCGTCGCGTGCGGTCACGGCGGTCACCCCGGTGACGAATCGACGGTTCACCTGTTTCATCAGGTCGGCATCGGTCACCGGTCTTGTCCCACCGCGATGATGCCGAGTGCGGTCAGCAGGGTCCGCGGGTCCCAGGTGACGTGCTCTTCCACGATGTGCTCGCCGTCGAACCGGGCGAAGGTGGCACCGCTGACCCGCACCGTGCGCTTGGTGGCGGGCACCCCGAGGAAGGAGTGCTCATGGCTGCCGGTGCTGTGCCAGCGCACGGCGGCCCGGTCGCCCTCGACGACGATGTCGTCGATGACGGTGAGCAGGTCGGGGAACGCGGTGCGCGTCGCGGTGATCGACGCCTTGAATTCTTCCCGGCCGAGGCCGGTGCCGTTGGCACCGATGCGCCGGTACCGGTCGGCCAACAGCTCGTCGATGGCGTCCACCTCGCCGCGATCCCACGCGGCCGCCCAGGCGGCCCGGATGCGGTTGCGCCGGGATTCGTTGTCGGGCATGGAGTCTCCTAGTCGTCGATGAGATCAGCGATGGGCGTCTCGGGTGCGGTGTGCTTGCGGTCGGCGATGAGGTCCTTCCAGAACGACACCGCCAGGCACGCGATGATGATCAGGAACGGCAGCGAAGCGACGATCACGGTGTTCTGCAAGGCGTTGAGGCCGCCGGCGAACATCAGCACCACGGCGGTGATCCCGGTCAGCACACCCCACAGGATCAGGACGCCGCGCCGTGGCGTCAGTGTGCCGTCACTGGTCATCATGCCCAGCACGTAGGTGTTGGCGTCCGCGCCGGAGATGAAGAAGATCAGCACCAACAGGATGGCCACCACCGATGTCACCGAGGCGAGCGGGAAGTGGGCCAGCGTCGCGAAGAACGCGCTGTTGATGTCGGCGGCGGTCTGTTTGGCGATATCGCCGCCCTCGAACATGTCGATGTGGATGGCGGCTCCACCGAACACGGTGAACCAGGTGAAGAACACCACGCTCGGGACCACCAGCACACCGACGATGAACCCACGGACGGTGCGGCCCTTGGAAATCCGGGCCAGGAACACCCCGACGAAGGCGCCCCACGACACCCACCACGCCAGCATGAAATAGGTCCACCACTGCATCCATTCCAGATCACCGAAGGCGGTGCCCTGCAGGCTCATCCGGAAGAAGTCGGTGGCCCAGGTGCCCAGTGACTCGATGTACAGGTTGGCGATGAAGACGGTCGGTCCGACGACGAGCATGAACACGAACAGCGCAACCGCCATCACCGTGCTGCCCTGGCTGAGGAACTTGATGCCCTTGCTGACGCCGGTCACCGCGGACATGGTGAACACGGCCGTCACGGCGGCGATGATGATGACCTGGGCGACGTTGTTGACCGGGATACCGAACAGGGTGAACAGACCGTTGTTGACCTGGAGCGCGCCCAGTCCGAGCGAGGTGGTGGTGCCGAACAGCGTTGCGAACACCGCGAGCACGTCGATCACCTTGCCGATGGGCCCGTTCGCCCGGTTGCCGATCAGCGGCACGAACAGCTGGCTGACCAGGGTGCGCCGGCCCATCCGATAGGTGGAGTAGGCGATGGCCAGCCCGAACACCGCGAAGATGGCCCAGGCGTGCAGACCCCAGTCGAAGTAGGAGTACTGCATGGCACGCACCGCGGCCTGTGGGCTGCCGGGTTCGGCCAGACCGTGCGGTGGCGCGGCCAGATGCGAGATCGGCTCGGCGACACCGTAGGACACCAGTCCGATGCCCATCACCGCGCTCAGGATCATCGCCAGCCAGGTGAGGGTGCTGAACTCGGGGCGGTCGCTGTCCTTGCCGAGCCGGACGTCGCCGTACGGGCTGAACGCGAGGAAGACCAGGAACACCAGCAGCCCGAGCGTGACCACCAGGTAGAGCCAGCCGAAGCTGCCGGTCACCCAGTTCAGCGAGGCGGTGGTGACCTTGTTGAGGTTGTCGGTGAACACCACGGCCCACGCCACGAAGACGGCGGAGATGCCGGCGGAGGTCCAGAAGACGGATCCGAGCCGGCCCGTCCGTCGCGGTGCCGGTACTTCCGTGGTCGGCTCGGTGCCGAGGTCAGCTGTCATGAGGAACTCCTGCCGGGGCGACTTGTATGCAACAAAATGTAAGTGGAGTCACAGTGGCTGTCAACGCGAACCATCGCCACGACCCCGCCGATGCCCCGTATCCTTGATCTATATGCGCGTTTTGCAGACTTCGGCCACCACTTCTTGACCGTCGACAACTTGGCCAACTATCGTCTGTGGCATGCAACAGATGGGCTTGCGCAAGGTCGTCTCATACCGGGAGACGATCGTCACCGAAGCCGGGGTGCACCCGGCGCACCCCGCCGTACAGGCCAGCGTCGCGGCCGTCATCACCAACCCGTGGGTGGGTACCGACCCCGGACGTGACCTGTCCCCCGAGGCCACCAGGATCGCTCCCCTGCTCGCGCGGCTGCTCACCGACCGGCTGGCCGAGGCCCTCGGCGGGGCCGAGGCGGTCGAGGCGTTCGGCAAGGCGGCCCTCGTCGGTACCGCAGGCGAGATCGAACACGGTGGCGCGCTCATCCACACCCCCTACTTCGGCAACCTGATGCGCGAGTTCCTCGGTGGCGAATCGATCATCTGCTTCGCCGACGCCCGCGCGGAAGCCGGTGAGCCGCTGGTGATCCCGCTGTGGCACAAGACGCAGGCCGCGACCCGCAGCCACTATCAGACGGTGAGCACCCGGATCCCGGACGGCCCGCGCGCCGACGAACTGGTCATCGTCGCCGCCGGATCCACCGGCCCCCGTCCACATCCCCGGATCGGGGACCGCACCACCGACCCCGCCGTCACCGTCAAGAGTCTGGAGAGTGTCCTGCCATGAAGCTGCGCAAGATCGTCACCGTCGTCGAAGAGATCCGCACCGAGGGCGGCCGTGCGGTCAACCCGCCGGCTCGTGTCGCCGTTGTCGCCGCGGTGATCGAAAACCCCTGGGCTGGACAGGGATTCGTGGAGAACCTGAACCCGGGCATCGACACGACCGCATCCGACCTCGGCGCGCTGCTGGCACCGCTGGTGCTCGAAGCCCTCGACGCCCCCGCCGAGGCCTACGGCAAGGCCGCGATCGTCGGGCTCGACGGCGAGATCGAACACGGCTCCGGGTTGATCCACACGCTGAAGTTCGGCGACCACTTCCGCAAGGCGGCCAACGCCACCACGTTGCTGCCCGCGGTGGAGAAGCGCGGGCCGGCCGGTGTGCTGTTCGACATCCCGCTCAAACACATCACCGACGCCACCATCCGCTCGCACCACCAGACCGTCGAGGTCCGGGTCGCCGACGCCCCGCACGCCGACGAGATCGTCATCGCGCTGGCCGCGTCCGCGCAGGGCCGCCCGCAGCAGCGGCTGGCCCCGTTGAGCTCCGAGCAGTGACCGCCGTCGTCCTGCTGCACGGGGTGGGGCTCGACCACACCGTGTGGGAGCCGGTCACCGCGCTGCTGGACGACCGGTTCACCGTCATCACACCGGACCTGCCCGGCCACGGCGCGCGGCCACCGGCGCCGGCCGGGGTGACCCTGGCCGACCTGGCCGACGGGGTGGCCGCCGACATCCCGCCCGGTGCACACCTGGTCGGGTTCTCGCTCGGCGCGCTGGTGGCCCAACACCTGGCGGTGCACCGGCCCGAACTGGTGGCCTCGCTGGTCTCGGTGGCCTCGGTGTGCCAGCGCACCCCGCAGGAACGGGCCGCGGTGCTGGCCCGGTTGGACGTCGCGGCCGCCGACATGTCGGCCAGTTCGGCTGCATCGGTGCACCGTTGGTACGACGGCACCGATGTCGGTCCCGAACAGGTGGCCGCCACCACCGCGATGCTGGCGGCCAACGACCGCGACAGCTTCCTGCACTGCTACCGGGTGTTCGCCACCGCGGACGCCGAGATCGGCCCGCAGCTGGGCCGGATCCGGGTGCCCGCCTTGGCGGTCACCGGGTCCGACGATCCCGGCTCCACCCCGGAGATGACGCGGCGGCTGGCCGAGGCCATCCCCGGTTGTGCGGCGGTGGTCATCCCCGGCGCGCGACACATGCTGCCCGTCCAGAAGCCGGCCGAACTGGCCGCCTGCCTCACGTCCTTCCACACCCGCGTCCTCGGAGGTCACACCCGTGTCTGAAACCCTGCAGCACTTCATCGGCGGCGCACCGACCCCACCCAACTCCGGCGAGTACTTCGAGAGCACCAACCCGGCCACCCGCGAGGTGCTGTACCGGGCCGCACGCGGCAACGCCGCCGATATCGACGCCGCCGTGGCCGCGGCGACAGAGGCGTTCCACGACCCCCGGTGGCGCGACCTGTCCCAGACCAAACGCGGTCACCTGCTGCGCCGGCTCGGCGACCTCATCGGTGAGCACGCCGAGGAACTGGCCCGCTCGGAGTCGTTGGACAACGGCAAGCTGCTGCGGGAGATGCGCGGCCAGCTGGCCACGCTGCCCGAGTATTACTACTACTACGGGGGTTTGGCCGACAAGGTCCACGGTGAGGTGATCCCCACCTCGGATCGCCAGGTGCTCAACTACACGATGCGCGAGCCGCTGGGGGTGGTCGGGGCGATCACCCCGTGGAATTCCCCGCTGACGCTGACCACAAGCAAGCTGGCGCCCGCGTTGTGCGTCGGCAACACCGTGGTGATCAAACCGTCGGAGTACACGTCGGCGACGGTGCTGAAACTGGCCGAACTCGCGATCGAGGCCGGCTTCCCGCCCGGTGCGGTCAACGTCGTCACCGGCTTCGGCGCCGAAGCCGGCCAGCCGCTGGTGGATCATCGCGGGCTGGCCAAGATCTCGTTCACCGGAAGCACCGCCACCGGTTCGCGCATCGCGGCGGCGGCGGCCGGCCGGTTCATCGGTTCGACGCTGGAGCTGGGCGGCAAGTCCCCGAACATCGTCTTCGACGACGCCGACATCGCCAACGCCGCCACCGGTGTGGTGGCGGGCATCTTCGCCGCGGCCGGGCAGACGTGCATCGCGGGCAGCCGGGTGTTCGCCCACCGCGCGATCTACGACGAACTGCTGGACCGCGTCGCCGAGCGGGCCCGCAGCATCCGGATGGGCAACCCGCTCGACGACGACACCGAACTCGGCCCGCTGGCATTCGAGGATCAACGCGACAAGGTCGCCTCTTACGTCGACCTCGGCCGCAGTGAGGGCGCCCGGGTGCTCACCGGCGGCCGGGCCACCGACGGCGGTCTCGGCGGATTCTTCTACGAGCCAACGGTTCTGGTCGACGTGACCAACGAGATGCGGGTGGTCCGCGAGGAGATCTTCGGGCCGGTCGCGGCGGTCATGCCCTTCGACACCGAAGACGAAGTGATCGCGCTGGCCAATGACACCGACTATGGCCTGGCCGCCGGGATCTGGACGTCGAATCTGGCCCGCGCACACCGGATGGCGGCACGGCTGGACGCCGGCACCATCTGGGTGAACACCTACCGGGCGATGTCACCGATGTCCCCCCGGCAGGGATTCAAG
Source organism: Mycolicibacterium canariasense (assembly GCF_002101555.1). Classification (GTDB taxonomy): domain Bacteria; phylum Actinomycetota; class Actinomycetes; order Mycobacteriales; family Mycobacteriaceae; genus Mycobacterium; species Mycobacterium canariasense. The sequence goes on along the minus strand of NZ_LQOL01000050.1, from coordinate 87,230 downwards.
AGCAGCGGTGTCGGCGTCGAGCACGGCACCGAGACCATCAAGGAGTACACCCGGCTCAAGAGCGTGTGGATCAACACCGACGAGGGCCCGGTGCCCGACCCGTTCGTGATGCGGAGCTGACATGCCACTCGTCGAGGTCACCATCGCCGAGGGCCGGTCGGCCGCGCAGATCCGCGCCATGATGCACGAGGTGCACGAGGCGGTGTTGCGCACCGTGGACACCCGTGCCGAGCACATCCGCGTCATCGTCCGGGAGGTTCCCCGGACCCATTGGGCCACAGGCGATCTGACCATCGCCGAGATGAGAGCAAAGGAGCAGTCATGAGATTCTCGCTGTTCGTACACATGGAGCGCTGGGACGAATCGGTCAGCCACCGTGAGCTTTTCGAGAACCTGACCGAGCTGACACTGCTGGCCGAGGCCGGCGGCTTCACCACGTTGTGGATCGGCGAACACCACGCCATGGAGTACACGATCTCGCCGAGCCCGATGCCGCTGCTGGCCTACCTGGCCGGCCAGACCAGCACCATTCGGCTGGGTGCCGGAACCATCATCGCACCGTTCTGGAACCCCATCCGGGTGGCCGGTGAATGCGCCCTGCTCGACGTGATCAGCAACGGCCGTATGGAAGTCGGGCTGGCCCGCGGCGCCTACCAGATCGAGTTCGACCGGATGATGCCGGGGCTGGCCGCCTCCGACGGCGGAAAATACCTGCGCGAACTGGTGCCCGCGGTGCGCAACCTGTGGCAGGGCGATTATGCGCACAACGGACAGATCTGGCAGTTCCCGACGTCGACGAGCGTACCCAAGCCGGTGCAGCAGCCGACCCCGCCGATGTGGATCGCCGCCCGCGACCCCGACTCCCATGATTTCGCGGTGGCCCATGGTTGCAACGTGATGGTCACGCCGCTGATGAAGGGTGACGAGGAGGTGGTGGCGCTGCGGGACAAGTTCGAGGCGGCCGTCGCCAACCATCCCGAGGTGCCGCGCCCGCAGCTGATGGTGTTGCGCCACACCCACATTCACTCACCGGCCGATCCCGAGGGCTGGCGCCCGGCGGCCGCGGCCATCTCGCGGTTCTACCGCACCTTCGACGCCTGGTTCGGGAACTCGACCACACCGGTCAACGGCTTCCTGGACCCCAGCCCGGAATCGAAGTTCGCCGCGCGCCCGGAGTTCGAACTGGAATCGCTGCACCGCACCGCCATGATCGGCACCCCCGACGAGGTCATCGAGCGGTTGCACACCTACCGCGATCTCGGTGTCGACGAGTACAGCTTCTGGATCGACAACAGCATGAGCCACGACGAGAAGCGCACATCCCTGGAACTGTTCATCAAGGAAGTCGTTCCCGCTTTCCAGTAAGGAGCCGGCCATGGACGGTGTGCGTATCGCCGCCACAGATCTGCAGGACGCCCAGCGCCGCGCGGCGAAGGTCCGCGCGGCGGGCAAGCCGGTGCTGCTCGACATCGAGGTACTGATCGACCGTGACAGCCGCGCGGCATTCCGGGCATTGGAGCGGGTGCCCGCCAGTGGCGCGCTGCGCTACGTCGGCACGCCACGCGGCCTGGCCGGGTTGATCGCCGATGTGCAGCGCCTCGGTGTCGCCGACTACGTCGTACTCAAACCGCTTGCGGACAGCCCGGTGGCGGACCTGATGCTGGAGGAACTGCTCGCGGGCTGAGCCCGGGCTAGACCATGGCGCGGCGGCCGGCCAGGGCCCGGCCCAGGGTCAATTCGTCGGCGAACTCCAGGTCCCCGCCCATCGGCAGGCCGGAGGCGATCCGGGTCACCGTCAGACCCGGGATGTCGCGCAACATGCGCATCAGATAGGTGGCGGTCGCTTCACCCTCGGTGTTCGGGTCGGTGGCGATGATCACCTCGGCGACGTCGACACCGTCGACCCGCTCGCCGATCCGGTTGAGCAGTTCGCGGATCCGCAGCTGGTCCGGGCCGACCCCGGACAGCGGGTCCAGCGCACCGCCCAGCACGTGGTAGCGGCCACGGAACTCACGGGTGCGTTCCACCGCCTGGATGTCCTTGGGTTCCTCGACCACACACACCAGCGAGGCATCGCGGCGCGGATCGTTGCAGATCCGGCAGCGCTGTTCGTCGGAGACGTTGCCGCACACCGCGCAGAACGTCACACCGTCACGGATCCGGCCCAGCACCGCGGTCAGCCGGTCGATATCCGGAGGTTCGACGGACAACAGGTGAAAGGCGATGCGCTGCGCGCTTTTCGGTCCGATACCGGGCAGCTTGCCGAGCTCGTCGATCAGATCCTGGACGGGGCCCTCGAACACTCGGGTTCCTCTACAGTCCGGGTAACCCGAGGCCACCCAGCCCGCCGGCCAGCGGGCCCAGCCGCGACTGCGCCAGGATGGTGACCTGCTTGGCGGCGTCGGCCAACGCACCGACGATGAGGTCCTGCAGCGTCTCCGGATCCTGCGGGTCGATCACCTTGGGATCGATGGCCACCGCCACCACCTCACCGCTGCCCTTCATGGTGACCTGCACCAGGCCGCCACCGCCCTGCCCGTGCACCTCCGCGTTGGCCAGCGCCTCCTGCGCCTCCATCAGCTGCTGCTGCACCTGCTGGGCCTGCGCGAGCAGCGCGGACATATCGGGCGGGCTGCCGGGTTGCATGTGGTCCCCTTGCGTCTTGGCTTGGTTGCATACCGGTCTCGACTTGGTTTCACTCGCGAGCCGACGGCGGTTTGTCCTTCAAGACTAGTCGCCGCCGCCGCTACGGTGGCGCCGTGCACGTCTCCACCAGTTTGCGTGTCTTCGCCACGGCCCTGCTCGTCGCCGGCACGGCCACCATGACATCCCCGACCGTGCCGCCCGCCGCTGCCGCCCCGGCGAGCATCGCCGGCATGATCGTGTTCCTCGACCCCGGCCACAACGGCGCCAACGACGCCTCCATCAGCCGTCAGGTGCCCACCGGCCGGGGCGGCACGAAGGACTGTCAGGCCAGCGGCACCAGCACCAACTCGGGTTACCCGGAACACACCTTCAACTGGGACACCACGCTGCGGGTGCGGGCCGCACTCACCCAGCTCGGGGTGCGCACCGCGATGTCGCGGGGTAACGACGACGCCCTCGGCCCGTGCGTCGACGAGCGGGCCGCGATGGCCAACGCCATCCGCCCCAACGCCATCGTGAGCATCCACGCCGACGGCGGCCCGGCCAACGGCCGCGGGTTCCACGTGCTGTACTCGTCGCCGCCGCTGAACACCGCCCAGGCCGGGCCCGCGATCCAGTTCGCCCAGGTGATGCGCGACCAGATGCAAGGCTCGGGCATCCCGCCCGCGAACTACATCGGGTCCGGCGGGCTGGACGCACGCGCCGACATCGCCGGCCTGAACCTGGCGCAGTACCCGTCGATCCTGGTGGAGTGCGGCAACATGAAGAACCCGGCCGACTCGGCGCTGATGGAGTCCGACACGGGCCGCCAGAAGTACGCCGACGCCATCGTCCGCGGCATCGTCACCTATCTGGCGGCCGGGGCGCGCTGACGGGTCCCCACTACACCGCCGCGGCTACCCCTCGAGTTCCTTCTTCAGGTTCGCCAGCACCGCGTCCTGGATCTTGCGCAGGCCCAGGGGTGCGAAGGTCTTCTCGAAGAAGCCCTTGACACCGCCGGCGCCCTGCCACGAGGTCTTGAGCGTCACCGTGGATCCGGTACCCGCCGGCGCCACAGTCCAATTGCTCACCAGGGTGGAGTTGGCGTCCTTCTCGATGACGGTCTTGCCCGCGACGTCCACGGTGGCCTTGATATCGCGCACTCGCGACTCGGTGGCCTGCAGTTTCCAGGACGCCACGGTGCCCGCGCCCTGCCCGCCCTCGAGCACCTGGTAGTTGCTGTAGTGCGAGGACAAGATCTTCGGCCGCACCGTCTGGTAATCGGAGACCGCCGCGAGGACGGCGTCAGGGTCCGCGTTGATCAAGACGGTGTTGGATGCGCTGACCTGTCCCATTACCGCAAAACTCCTGTCGTCTCACCAGCATGTGCGGTCGCATCGTGGGCGACCGAGGACTAGCGTATATGTGTGTCTGTTGCCGCGACCGACGCACAGGGGGCTCACGCCGCAGGGGTGCAGCGGCTGCTGGACAGTTACCGCGCCATCCCTGCGACCGCCACGGTGCGCCTGAACAAGCCCACGTCCAACCTCTTCCGTGCTCGCGCGAAGAGCACCGCCAAGGGTTTGGACACCTCCGGACTGACCGGTGTGATCGGTGTCGACGCCGACGCGCGCACCGCCGACGTGGCCGGGATGTGCACGTACGAGGACCTGGTGGCGGCGACGTTGCCCTACGGGTTGGCGCCACTGGTGGTGCCCCAGCTCAAAACCATCACCCTCGGCGGGGCCGTCACGGGCCTGGGCATCGAGTCGACGTCGTTCCGCAACGGTCTGCCGCATGAGTCGGTGCTCGAGCTCGACATCCTCACCGGCGCCGGAGATATCGTCACGGCGAGCCGAACCGACCATGCAGACCTGTTCCACGCCTTCCCCAATTCTTATGGCACGCTGGGCTACTCGGTGCGGCTCAAGATCGAGTTGGAATCGGTGAAACCGTTCGTGAGCCTGCGCCACCTGCGCTTCCACGCGATCGAGGATCTGGTCGCCGCGATGGACCGGATCATCGAAACCGGTGGTCACGACGGCATGCCGGTCGACTATCTGGACGGCGTCGTCTTCAGCGCGGATGAGAGCTACCTGTGCCTGGGTGTGCAGACGGCCACCCCCGGCCCGGTCAGCGACTACACCGGTCAGCAGATCTACTACCGCTCCATCCAGCATCCCGACGGGGAGAAGCACGACCGGCTGACCATCCACGACTACCTGTGGCGCTGGGATACCGACTGGTTCTGGTGTTCAAGGGCTTTCGGGGCGCAGCACCCCGTCGTGCGCCGGCTGTGGCCGCGCCGGCTCCGGCGCAGCAGTTTCTACTGGAAGCTGGTCGGCTACGACCAGCGGTTCGACATCGCCGACCGCATCGAGAAACGGAACGGCCGGCCACCGCGCGAGCGGGTGGTGCAGGATGTCGAGGTACCCATCGAACGGTGCGCCGAGTATCTGCACTGGTTCCTGACGAACGTTCCCATCGAACCGATCTGGTTGTGCCCGCTGCGGTTACGCGGTGATACCGAATGGCCGTTGTATCCGATCCGGCCGCACCACACCTACGTCAACGTCGGTTTCTGGTCGTCGGTCCCGGCGGGTCCCGAGGAAGGGCACACCAATAAGCTGATCGAACGCAAGGTCAGTGAACTCGACGGACACAAATCGTTGTATTCGGACTCGTTCTACTCCGCCGCGGAGTTCGACGAACTCTACGGCGGCGAGGCTTACCGGACCGTGAAGAAGAACTACGATCCCGATTCCCGGCTGCTCGATCTGTATGCGAAGGCGGTGCAAAGACGATGACCACATTCAAAGAACGCGCGACGGCGCCCACCGGCCGGCTGACGCTCGCCGAAATTCTGGAAATCTTTGCCGGGGGTGATCTTCCACTCAAGTTCACCGCCTATGACGGCAGCACCGCCGGGCCCGCGGACGCGCCCGTCGGCCTGGACCTCAAGAACCCCCGGGGAACCACCTACCTGGCCACCTCCCCCGGCGAACTGGGGCTGGTGCGGGCCTACGTGTCCGGCGACCTGGAGCCCAAGGGGGTGCATCCGGGAGATCCGTACGACGTGATCCGGGCGCTGTCGGACAAGATGGATTTCAAGCGGCCCCCGGCGCGGGTGTTGGCCAACATCATCGCGTCCATCGGGGTCGAACATCTGCTGCCCATCGCGCCGCCGCCGCAGGAGGCGTTGCCGCGGTGGCGGCGGCTGGCAGAGGGCCTGCGGCACAGCAAAACCCGCGACGCCGAGGCCATCCACCACCACTACGACGTGTCGAACACCTTTTACGAGTGGGTGCTCGGCCCGTCGATGACCTACACCTGTGCGTGCTACCCGGACGCGGGCGCCACCCTGGAAGAGGCCCAGGACAACAAGTACCGGTTGGTGTTCGACAAACTGCGGCTACAGCCGGGCGACCGGTTGCTCGACGTCGGTTGCGGCTGGGGCGGCATGGTCCGTTACGCCGCCGCGCGCGGGGTCAAGGCCCTTGGCGTGACGTTGTCGGCGGAGCAGGCCAGCTGGGCCCAGCGCGCCATCCGGGAGCAGGGCCTGTCCGAGTTCGCGGAGGTCCGGCACGGTGATTACCGCGATGTGCACGAAGCGAACTTCGACGCGGTGTCCTCGATCGGGTTGACCGAACACATCGGGGTGGCCAACTACCAGTCGTACTTCCGGTTCCTGCGGTCCAAGATGCGCCCGGGCGCGCTGCTGCTGAACCACTGCATCACCCGGCCGGACAACCGCAGCGGTGCGAATGCGGGAGGTTTCATCGACCGGTACGTCTTCCCCGACGGCGAACTCACCGGCTCCGGGCGCATCATCACCGAGATCCAGGATGTGGGCATGGAGGTGCTGCACGAGGAGAACCTGCGTCAGCACTACGCGATGACACTGCGCGACTGGTGCCGCAACCTTGTCGAGCACTGGGATGAGGCGGTGGCCGAGGTCGGGCTGGCGACCGCCAAGGTGTGGGGTCTGTACATGGCCGGATCGCGGTGGGGCTTCGAGTCCAACGTTGTTCAGCTACACCAGGTTCTGGCGGTCAAACTCGACGAACGCGGCGGCAACGGCGGACTGCCGCTGCGGCCGTGGTGGGCTCCGTAACCGCTAGTTCTTGTCGATTCGGCGCGCGCCGAGTTCGGTCTGCAGCAACTCGATGGCCACTTCCTCGGGGTCACGGCGCACCACCTCGGAGGTGTCGCTGCTGGCCTCGGCGAGCATGCGTTCCTCTTCGGCGGCGGGATCGGGTTGCGCCGCGGCCGGGCCGGTTCCTGCCGTCACCGTCTCACCGGTATCCGGCACACACCGGATCTGCCAGTCCACGCCCAGCGCGTCCTTGAGCGACTCGCGGATGATGTCGGCGTTCTTGGTCTCACCGAGACGTTTCACCAGCGTCGGCGCCGGGTGGCTGAGCACCAGGGTGCCGCCCTCGACGGCCCGCACGATGGCATCGGCGAGCATGGCGTTGAGCGCCTTGCTGCGGCCGTTCACCTTCTCCCGCACGGTATTCCACATGCTCCGGACGGCTGCCGCGTCGGGCTCACCGACCGCGGCCGCAGCGGGCGTGACCGGCGGCGCGGACACCGGTTCGGGCGACGCCGGTGCCGGCGGCGGCGGTGCCGCGCGCTCGGGTTCGGGTTGGGGCCGGGACGCAACGACCGGCTCCGGCTCGCGTGCCGGCGGTGCAACGGGCGCAGGTGCCGGCGGTGCAACGGGCGCGGGGGCAGGCGGCGCTGCGGGCGCGGGTGGAGTCACCGACGCGGGCGCGGGTTCCGGCGTGGGTTCTGAGGCGGGCTCGGGCTCCGGTGCCGGCTCGGCACGGCTGGGCCGGACGAACTGCCGGGTCACCGGTGTGGCCGGGGCCGGGGCCAGCTCATTGGTCGGGACCGAGACCTCCAGCCTGGTCTCGATGCGCTCGATCCGTTGCAGCAGGGCCGATTCGGTATCGCTGGCCGACGGCAGCAGCAACCGGGCGCACACCACCTCCAGCAGCAGCCGCGGCGCGGTGGCCCCGCGCATCTCGCCGAGCCCGGCGTGCACCACCTCCGCATAGCGGGCCAATGTGGCCGACCCCAACCGGGCGGCCTGCTCGCGCATCCGTTCCAGCACATCGTCGGGCGCGTCGACCACCCCGCGATCGGCGGCGTCGGGCACCGCCTGCAGCACGATCAGATCGCGGAATCGCTCGAGCAGATCGGTGGCGAAGCGGCGCGGATCGTGCCCCGCGTCGATCACCGACTCGACCGCGCCGAACAGGGCCGTGGCATCACCGGCGGTCAGGGCGTCGACTGCGTCGTCGATCAACGCGACGTCGGTGGCACCCAGCAGCGCCAGCGCCCGTTGATACACCACCCGATTGCCCTCGGCGCCGGCCACCAGCTGGTCCAGCACCGACAGACTGTCGCGGGGTGAGCCGCCGCCGGCGCGGATCACCAGCGGGTAGACGGCATCGTCGACCTCGACACCCTCCTGGGTGCAGATCCGTTCCAGCAGGCCGCGCATGGTCTTGGGCGCCAGCAGCCGGAACGGGTAGTGGTGGGTGCGGGACCGGATGGTCGGTAGCACCTTGTCCGGTTCGGTGGTGGCGAACACGAAGATCAGGTGATCCGGCGGCTCCTCGACGATCTTGAGCAGCGCGTTGAATCCGGCGGTGGTCACCATGTGCGCTTCGTCGACGATGAAGATGCGGTAGCGCGACTGAGCCGGGGCGTAGAACGCGCGGTCACGCAGCTCTCGGGTGTCGTCCACACCACCGTGGCTGGCCGCGTCCAACTCGACGACGTCGACGTTGCCCGGCCCGTTGGGGGCCAGCGCCACGCACGAATCGCACACGCCGCACGGTGTCGGGGTGGGGCCCTGCTCGCAGTTCAGGGAGCGGGCCAGGATGCGCGCCGACGATGTCTTGCCGCAGCCGCGCGGCCCGGAGAACAGGTAGGCGTGGTTGATGCGTCCCGCCGACAGTGCCGTCGACAGGGGCGCGGTGACATGCTCCTGGCCGACGACCTCGGCGAAGCTTGCGGGTCGGTACTTACGGTAGAGCGCCACGATCAGCAGGCTACCGAGCGGGTGCGACTAATCACGAGCCAGCAGCGACTCGGTGGCCGCGAGCAGCGCGCAGGTCGAAAGGCCGTCGATGGCCTCGCGCAGATCGGGTTCCGACGGGAAGCTGGGCGCGATCCGAATGTTCTTGTCCTCGGGGTCTTTCCCGTACGGGAACGCCGCGCCCGCCGCGGTCACGGCGATCCCGGCGTCCTTGGCCAGCGCAATGGTGCGCTTGGCGGTGCCCGGCAGCACATCGAGGCTGACGAAGTAGCCGCCCTTGGGGTCGGTCCAGGAGGCGATCTTCGAGTCCCCGAGCCGGTCCTCCAGGATCTGGGCGACCAACGCGAACTTGGGCGCCAGCAACGCCTGATGCCGCCGCATGTGCAGACGCACCCCGTCGGCGTCGCCGAAGAACTTCAGGTGGCGCAGCTGGTTGACCTTGTCCGGACCGATCGACTTCTTCCCCGCATGCTGCAGGTACCAGGCGATGTTGCCCAGCGAGCCACCGAAGAAGCTGACCCCGGCACCGGCGAAGGTGATCTTGGACGTGGAGGCGAAGACCAACGGGCGGTTCGGATTACCCGCGGCTTCGGCCAACCCGAGCACGTCGACCTGCTTCACGAAATCGTGGGTGATGGTGTGCACGGCGTAGGCGTTGTCCCAGAACAGCCGGAAATCCGGCGCCGCGGTGCGCATCTGAACCAGCCTGCGGACGTTCTCCCAGGAGTAGGTGACCCCGGTCGGATTGGAGTACACCGGCACGCACCACATGCCCTTGATCGTCGCGTCGCCGGCGACCAGTTCCTCGATCAGGTCGACATCGGGGCCGTCCTCACGCATCGGCACGGGCACCATCTGGATGCCATAGCTCTCGGTGATGGCGAAATGCCGGTCGTACCCCGGGCTCGGGCAGAGGAACTTCAGCCCCGGTCCCTGGGTTTCGGCGATCCACGGCCGAGGCGAGTCCACGCCCCCGTGCAGCAGCGAGAACACCACCGCGTCGTGCATGAACTCCAGGCTGGCGTTGTTGCCGGCGATCAGGTTGGGCACCGGGATGCCGAGCAGCTCGCCGAAGATGGCCCGCAGCTCGGGCAGCCCGTGCAGACCGCCGTAGTTGCGGGTGTCGGTGCCGTCGGCGTCCCGGTACGTCGCACCCGGCAGGCTCAGCAGCGCATTGGACAGATCCAGCTGCTCCGGGGACGGCTTACCGCGGGTGAGGTCGAGGGCCAGCCCTTTGGCCCGCAAGGTGGCGTAGTTCTGCTGCTGCTGGTCGTGATGGGCGACCAGTTCGTCACGGCTGAGGGACTCAAACGACACGGCGCGCCTTTCAAGAGAAGCCGTGAACCAAAATCATGAGGGGACCCCGCGCACCCGCCAGAGCCCATTGACCCTTGCTGCCTTCCGGCCCTGGGGGAGTTCACAGGATGGACGCCGCGCGGGGTCCGGACAGTGAGTGTAGTCCTTCGACGCGGGCGGCAGCGGAGCGACCGGGGGTCGGTGAGACGGGCGGTTGGTTCGGCGGCTCCGGACGGTCGGCTACCATGGCCGACGGAGGATTCGCCTAGTGGCCTATGGCGCTCGCCTGGAACGCGGGTTGGGTTAACAGCCCTCAGGGGTTCAAATCCCCTATCCTCCGCCGTCGGGTCCGGGGCGCGACCGGCGATCGTCGTCAGGCGATGGCCGCCGTCGCGCTCCGGCCCACCGACCCGAGGAGGACGATGCGGCGCGGTATCGCGGTGCTGTGGCATGCAGCGTCCCTCGTGCTTGCGGTCGCCTTGTACTTCTTCTTCGTCCTGCCGCGCTGGTACGAACTGACCGGGCAGTGGCCCCACACCCTGGGCACGGTGCTGCGCATCGTGTGTGGTGCCGTGGTGGCGCTGACGGCGCTGCCGGTCTTCTTCACCTGGTCGCGTACCCGTAAGCCCGAGCTCGGCACGCCCACCCTGGCGCTGTCGTTGCGGGTGTGGTCGATGGTGGCGCACGTGCTGGCCGGCCTGCTGATCGCGGGCGCCGGCATCAGTGAGATCTGGCTGAGCCTCGATAACGCCGGCCAGTGGCTGTTCGGCGTGTACGGTGCCGCCGCGGCCATCGCGCTGCTCGGCGCGTTCTCGTTCTATCTCGCCTTCGTGGCCGAACTGCCCCCGCCGCCGCCGAAACCGCTCAAGACCAAGGCGGAGAAGAAGGGGCGCCGCGGCCGCCGTACGAGCGCCGACGACGAGATTTCGGACACATCCGAGTCTGACGGCGCGCCGGCGGACGACGAACCCGTCGACGGTTCCGCAGCCGACGAGGCCACCGCGACCGATACGGATTCCGTCGCCGGTAACGCGGCCGTCGACGATACCGATACCGAAACCGAGGCCGGTGGGAGCAAACTGCGTAACCGCCGTCCTGCCGGGAAGGCACGACGCGGTCGCACACGCGGCGGGGTAGCCCTCGAGGACTGACCGTCAGTGTGTCGATGCGTCGACAGTTTCCGGTCGCACCGTCAATATTGAGGGAACACCTCTGGCGCTCCGGAAGGCGGCGAATGGGCACGTTCCACTTTCGAAGGTGGCTTGCGGCCCTGATCGCCATGTTGGCCGCCGTACTGGTGGTCGCCCCGGTCGCTCCCGCCGTCGCCGCACCCGCCGACCTGTCCGGGGCGATCGCCGCGGTGGAACCATCCGTGGTGCGTATCGACACCACCGTGGACTACCAGCACGTGATGGGCACGGGTACCGGCATCGTGCTCGACCCGAACGGCCAGGTGCTGACCAACTACCACGTGATCCAGGGCGCCGACACGATCAACGCGATGGTGGGCGGCCGGTCATTCGCCGCCGATATCGTCGGCTTCGACCGCGGCAGGGATATCGCGGTGCTGCAACTGCGCGGCGCGGGTGGACTGCCCGTGACGCCGCTGGGCGATTCCGCGCAGCTGGCCATCGGGGATCCCGTCGTCGCCCTCGGCAATGCCCGCGGTTCCGGCGCCCCGCTGACCCAGGAGACCGGAACCATCAGCGCCTTCGGCCGCACCATCAGCGCCGAGGACGAGCTGACCGGGTCCTCGAATCAGATGACCGGACTGTTCGAGATCGCCGCGCCCGTGCGGGCCGGGGACTCGGGCGGACCGGTGGTCAACAGCGCCGGCCAGGTGGTCGGTATCACCACCGCCGCCTCGGTCAACTTCCGCATGGGCCCCGGCGGCGAGGGCTTCGCCATCCCGATCAACGATGCGCTGCCGATCGCCAACCAGATTCGCGCCGGTACGCCGTCGGAGACCGTGCACATCGGTCCCCCGACGCTGCTGGGCGTCGGTGTCAGCACCGCCGAGCAACACGAGGCGTTTCCCGGGGTGATCGTGCACGAGGTGATGCGTGGCGGACCCGCCGACCTGGCCGGACTGGCCGACGGCGACGTGCTGCTGACCCTCGACGGGACCCCGCTGGACTCCGCCACGGAGCTGACCGCGGTGCTCGATCGGCACTATCCCGGCGATGTCATCGCCCTGACGTGGATCGATCGGGCCGGTCAGCACCGGGTCGGGAAGGCCACCCTGAACGCGGGCGACTGAGCGCCCCGACATCCGCGGCGCGCCGCGAAATGGCGTAGCCACGCCGCGCCACCCAAAAAACTTTTCAAAATTTTCGTCCGCGTTATTTGAGTGGGCTCGGCGTTGCTCGCGCAAGCATCGGCGACAAAATGTGACGTACTCGTCAAAATTGCCATAGTTGACGTTCGGCGTCGAATTCGTGTGGCACTGTCGATCCGTCCACCCCGAACCCGGTCTCCGGGAAAACCCGTGCCGGCGGCACCGGCGGGTGACGTCGCTCGCCGCTGCCGAGCGGTCCGACCACGCGCCCCCGCGCACCCGTCGATTCACTCCGTGCCCGGTGCCACCCCGAGGCGAGCGGATCCCCGCGTCCTCGCTTGTCATCGCCGTCGCCGACGGCAGACATGCGGCCAACCTCGTTTGATCTTGAAAATGGCACTCTCTCAGCGCCTTTCACTGCATCTGCGAACGCCGCGGGAACCGGCCGCCGACGCACCGCGATATCCGGGCGCCGCCGTCGGCAGCGCCCGACGGCGGTCGGCAGTGCGCGGCAGCCCGAGGCGCCAGCCCCGTACGGGCGTTCGCCGGGCACGTCGGGCGATGCCGACGGCGTCCCCGCCCGGCACCGGAGCGCCCGGCATCCGCACCCACACCCGTCTCGCGGCGGCCGCCTTCCCCGGCCATTTGCCACCGCCGCCGCGACCGCCACCGCCTGCCCAGAACGTTGCACCGCCCATCGATATCGCAACCGGTCGTGGCGCGGGCAACCGCCCAACGCGTTGCTGGAGGTTTTCTGAGTGCCGTTGACCTGCTGGTTTTGCATCGCAGCGGCGTCGCACAGGACTTTCCCGGCCCGCATCACGGCGTTACATTTGGCTTAACTACCCGCGGCGGGCTGCTGTGCACGAGGCAACAGCCGGCTCGCATGGCAAGGGGGAAGACAACGTGGTCCAAACCGTCATAGCGGCCTACCTCATCGGCTGGGCACTCAGTGCAGTGGTCATCTACGCGGCCAGTCGGCGCATGGGTGCTGAGCACGATCCGGTGCCGTATCAGTTCGCGCTCAGCGCCGCCGCCGGGGCATTGTGGCCCCTGTTGCTGCTGGGTGCCGTCGAATTCAGCTCGGTGGCGGCGGCGTCCAGCGCGGCCTCGCATCTGGAGTCGCTGGAGAGCAGCCAGCCGATTCTGGTCAGCACCGGAGTCGTCCCGCTGCGTTGAGCAGCCTCAGGTGATCGGGTTGCCGTCGGCGTCCCAGTGGGCGGCCACCTTCTTGCTGGGTTGCACCCGCGGCGGTTCGCCGGGCATTTTCGGGTAGCTCGGCGGATAGGGCAGGTCACCCAGCCCGCGTTCGTCGTCGGCGCGCATCATCTCCAGCAGCGGCTCCAATGAGTGCGCCGTCTCGTCGATACCGGCCCACGGGTCGTCGCGCTTGGCCACCAGGTCCGGCGCCGTGGCGATGGTGTAGTCGTCGGGATCCGCGTCGGCCAGGCCGTCCCAGCACAGCGGCATCGACACCGTCGCGATCGGCGTCTTGCGCACCGAATAGGCCGAGGCGAATGTGCGATCCCTGGCGTTCTGGTTGTAGTCGATGAACAGCCGGGCGCCCCGTTCTTCCTTCCACCACGAGGTGGTGACGGCATCGGGTGCCCGGCGCTCGACCTCGCGGGCCAAGGCGATACCGGCCCGGCGGACGGCGATGAAATCCCACTCGGGCTTGATCCGGATGAACACGTGCACACCACGGCCGCCCGAGGTCTTGGGATATCCGACGTAACCGAGTTCGTCGAGGATGGGCTTGAGCACCTCGACGGCGATCCGCCGGGCGTCGGCGAAGTCGGTGCCGGGCTGTGGGTCCAGGTCCACCCGCAGCTCGTCGGGATGTTCGGTGTCCGGGCAGCGCACCTGCCACGGGTGCAGCGTGATGGTGCCCATCTGCGCGGCCCAGATGACGGCCGACGGATGCGTGATCTTCAGCGCATCCGCGGTCCGGCCGGACGGGAACGTCACCGTGCAGGTCCGCAGATAGTCGGGGTGTTTCTGCGGCACCCGCTTCTGGTAGATCTCCTCGCCCTCGATACCGTCCGGGAAGCGCTGTAGATGGGTGGGCCGGTCCATGAGCAGCGCGACCATCCGGTCGGCGACGGACCGGTAGTAGTCGACGACATTGCGCTTGGTGTATCCCGACTGAGGGAAGTACACCTTGTCCGGGTTGGTCAGGCGGACCGCGACACCGTCGATGTCGAGTTCTTCGGCGGGCGTGGCCATGGTCAGTTCCCCTCCAGGACGTCGGTCAGGTCGTAGCGCAGGGGCACGTCGAGCTGGGCGAACGTGCAACTGGCGGGTTCCCGGTCCGGTCGCCAACGCAGGAATTTCACCGCGTGCCGGAAGCGTTGCTGTCCCACCCCGGTGTGCCCCTCCATCTGGTCATAGGCCACCTCGCACACCCGTTCCGGGCGCACCGGGATCCAGCGCTTGTCGGCCGCCGAGTTCCACCGGCTGGGATCACCCTCGCGGACCTCGTCACCCACGCGCAGCGGCTCCAGATCGGCCAGCAGTGTCAGCCGATCCTTCGCCGTGAACGAGGCGGCACCGCCGACCATCTGCAGCTCACCGTCGTCGCTGTAGAGGCCCAGCAGGATCGAACCGACACCCGCACCGCTCTTGTGGATGCGGTAACCGATGGCGACGCAATCGGCGTCGCGATGATGCTTGACCTTCACCATCTCGCGCTTACCCGGTAGATAGGGGCCGTCCAGCCGCTTGGCGATGACGCCGTCCAGCCCGGCCCCCTCGAAGGTGTGCAGCCATTCGGCTCCCAGCGCGGGGTCTTCGGTGGTGCGCGTGACATGACACCAGGTCTTCTCGTTGACGGCGTCGACCAGCGCCGCGCGCCGGACCCGGAACGGTTCGGCGAGCAATGAGCGGTCGCCCACCGCCAGCGCGTCGAAACCGATGAAGTGGGCCGGGGTCTGCTCGGCGAGCAACGTGACCCGGCTGGCCGCCGGGTGGATGCGCTGGCTCAGCGACTCCCAGTCCAGCCGGACCCTGCCCTTGCCGATATCGTCGGCGGCCACCTCGCGGGGCACCACCACTTCCCCGTCCAGCACGCAGCGGTCGGCGAGCTCGTCACGCAGCGCCTCGATCAACTCCGGGAAGTACCGGCCCAGTTCCTTACCGCTGCGCGACTGCAGCACCACATCGTCGCCATCCCGAAAGGCCAGGGCCCGAAAGCCGTCCCACTTCGGCTCGTAGGACCACACCCCTGGGTCATCGGGCACCTCGGCCACGGCCTTGGCCAGCATCGGCTCCAATGGTGGCAATACGGGGAGCTGCACGCTCTTCATACTCACGTAGACCGCCGACACCAAGCAATGTCATCGCACAACAGGCCTGCTCGGTTGATCCGCTGTCGCGGCCACCCTCAGGGGAAACGACGGGAGCCGGAGTGTCCGAGCCACCTCCTAGGCGTCGGCCGACGCAAGACGCCCCGCGACTTCACGCTGGATCTGGGCGAGCATCCGTTGACTGTCGGGCCGTTCACCGGTGAACAGCTCGAATGCCTTTGCCGCTTGGTAGGCAGTCATCGCATGCCCCCCGACGACATGGGCCCCGGCAGCTTCGGCCTCGACCATCAGTTGAGTGCGCAGGGGCATATAGACGATATCGATGACCCAGTGGTGTGCGGCGATGACGCCGGCGGGCAGGGGGCTGCCGGGGTGAGCCGCCATGCCCATCGGGGTGGCGTTGACGAATCCATCGGCCTGGGCCACCAAGGCGGCAACATCACCGGTGGGCGCCCAACCGATCCGGTGTGCCCCGAAGCGCTCGGCGAGCTTGTCGGCAAGAACGCGGGCCCGGTCGGTATCGATGTCGACGATGTCGAGGCGTCCCGGGAAGCCGTCGAGGTGTCCGTACGCGACGGCCGAGCCGGCGCCACCAGCGCCGAACTGGACGACTCTGCCGGTTCGACGGCCTACGAGGCTGCCCAGCGCGAGCTGTTGGTAACCGTAGGAGTCGGTGTTGTATCCGGTTGCGTGCGAGCCGTCGAACACCACCGTGTTGACGGCACCGATTTCGGCTGCCTCGTCGGAGATCTGGTCGAGGTGACCGATCACGGCTTGTTTGAAGGGATGGGTGACGTTGACACCGGAGAACCCGAGTGTCCTTGCGGCCGTGAGGATATCGCCCAGCTGGCTCGGGGCGGGCAAGTTGTCGACGTCGAGCTTGACATACCGGTAGTCGAGTCCGAGGGTATGGGCTTCGGTTTCGTGCAGGATTGGCGACAGCGACATCTGGATGCCGCTGCCGACCAATCCGACGAGGTATTCGTTGCTCAAAGTGCGCCTTGGACGACCAGCGGGTCGGGGGTCGTGTTGCTGGCCAGTTGGTTGGTCCGGCGCGGTGAACCGAGTTGGTCGAGTGTGACGTGGGCAGTTTCGCGGCCGATGAGGGCGGCGATGCCAGAGATGACACACAGCACGCTGACCAGGATCGCCACCGGGAGCCAACCGAGCGTTCCGGTTCCCACGATGGCCGCGGCAATTGCGGGGATGAAACCCTGTGCGACGTTGGCGAATTGGGTGGACACCGCCATGCCGGTGTAGCGGACTCGGGCGTCGAACATCTCCGGGTACATCGACGGCCAGATGCCGTTGGCGGCGGAGTAGACGACACCGGACATCAGTACCGACGCCGCACCGACGAAGACGACGTTACCGGTGGTGATCGCATAGAAGTAGAGGTAGACAGCCGCAGCGCAGCCGAAGGCACCGAAGGCGAAGATGGGGCGACGGCCGACCCGGTCGGAAAGGGTGGCCCACAGCGGAATGGCGATCAGGGCAACAGTATTGGTGATCACGATTGTCCACAGCATGTCGGCCCGAGGGATTTCCCAGGTCTTGGTGGCGTACGCCAGGCCGAACACCGTCATCATCGTGGAGATCACGCCGTAGAAGTGGCACAGCACGATACGGATGAATGCCGGCCAGTAGTAACGGACGAAGGGCACCAGGGGGAACCGGACAACCTCGTCTTGCTTTTGGATCTCTTCGAACACCGGCGGCTCCTGCAGCCGTGACCGCACGATCATCGCAACGACGACGACAATTGAACTGGCCCAGAAAGGAACTCGCCAACCCCAGGAGTACAGGATGTCTTCGGGCAGGGCAGCTACCGGGATGAACGCGAGGGTGGCAACGACAAGACCGGCCTGCGTACCGGCGAGTGTGAAGCTCGTGAAGAAGCCCCGCCTACCCTCCGGCGAGTGTTCGAGGGTCATGGAGCTGGCGCCGCTCTGTTCTCCGGCCGCCGAAAGGCCCTGCAAGATACGGAAGAGCACCAACAGGGCCGGTGCCCAAGCACCGATGGCGTCGTGGCTCGGAATGCAGCCGATGCCGAACGTGGCAATACCCATCAGGAGCAGGGTGAACACCAGAACACGCTTGCGGCCGATCTTGTCACCGAAGTGTCCGAGGAAGAAGGCGCCGATGGGACGCGCCACGTAGGCAACGCCGAACGTGGCCAGCGAGCTGAGGGTGCCGACCATGGGGTCGGTGTTCGGGAAGAACACCTGGCCGAAGACGAGCGCCGCCGCGGAGCCGTAGATGAAGAAGTCGTAGTACTCGACCATGCTGCCCAGGAAACTGGCGATGGCCGCTCGGCGCGGCGTCTGGGTCGGCGCACGGCCGTTGGTGGATGTCGATGCGATGCCCATGTTTCTCCTCATGCCTGGGTGGGTTAGAGCGAAGCGAGATGTTCGATGGCGAAGCGGTAGCCGTTGATGCCCGCACCCACGAAGATCGCCGTGGCTATCGGCGAGATATAGGAGTGGTGGCGGAACTCTTCACGGGCGTGGACGTTGCTGATGTGGACCTCGACGATGGGGATTTCGGGGATCACCAGCGCGTCACGCAGTGCGACCGAGGTGTGCGTCCATCCGCCGGCGTTGATGACGATGCCCGCTGCGTTCCCACGAGCTTGGTGGATGCGGTCGATCATCATTCCTTCGTCGTTGGATTGAAAGAACATGACCCGCACCCCGAGTTCGGCGGCCGCTTTCTGGCAGAGGTCCTCGACGTCGGCAAGCGTGTGGTGTCCGTAGTGCTGGGGCTGGCGGATACCGAGCATGTTGAGGTTGGGGCCGTTGAGCACCAGAACGGGCATATCCCGAGACGTATTGTGCGACATGGTTTTCCTGTCTGTTGATCGGATTCAGGCCGGTACGGGCTCGGCGCCGGTGGCCAACGTCACCCGCGTGCCCGTGCGGGAGGATTCGTAGATCGCCAAGACGACCTCCAGGGCTTGGCAGGCTTGCGCGCCAGTGACCAGGGGCTCACGATCTTCGATCACGGCGTGCACGAAGTCAGCGATCTGCAGGGCGTGAAACGGGGTGAGATTCTGGTGAATCTGCGCCAGGGGCGGGTCGGCGTCGACATCGGTGGACAGCGGCGGTAGGTATGCCTCTTGGCCGGAGAGTGTCCAGATGTCGCTGATCCCCGCTGTTCCTTCGGGGTATTCGGTGACCGACACGGTGGCACCCGTCGACCCACTGACCAGGACCTGGTTGCCCAGACCGGGTACGAAAGTCGTTCCTGCGCTGATGGTTCCGAGTGCACCGTTGGCGAATCGCACGGTGGCGACGGCGGTGTCCTCGACGTCGATGTAGTCGCCGTGCACCAGTGTGGAGATGGTTCCGCCGACCTCGACGATGGGTGAGCCGACGAACCACTGCATGAGGTCGATGTAGTGGATGGCCTGGTTGATCAGGACTCCGCCACCTTCGGCGGACCAGGTGCCGCGCCAGGGATCGGCGTCGAAGTAGGCGCGGTCGCGCCCGAGGCGAACGGTGGCGCTGGCGAAGACCGGGGTCCCGATCCCTCCACCCGCGACCGCCTCCTTGAGCCGCTGGGCGGCCGGCCAGAAGCGGCGCTGGAACAGCACCCCGAACTTCACTCCGGCCTGCTCGGTCGCCTCGATCATCCGACCGGCTTCAGCCATGGTGATCGCGATCGGTTTCTCACACAGCACGTGCACACCGCGTTGCGCGGCGGCCACCACGACGGCTTCATGGCTGGGATGTGGCGTGCACACGGTGACGATGTCCACGCCGCTGTCCAGTAGCTCCGACAGTGTTGCGAAGGCTTGGCCGATCTCGAACTGGTCGGCAAAGCTGCGGGCGCGACCGAGGTCGACGTCTGAGCATGCCGAGATCTCGACGACGTCGATCGCGGCGAGGGCGCGCGCGTGATTCTGCGCGATCTTGCCGCATCCGACGATGCCGACCCTTGTTCTGGGCACAGGTAGATTCCTCAGGTTCGTTGTGAGACTGTGCCTTTCGTTGCCGAAAGACGCACCGTGCGTGCGGTGACCCGTGTCAGGGCCAAGCGGCGGAGTGATCCGCGTCACTCACGGCAACGTAGCAGCGGGTGATCCAGGACACCTACAGCGCCGGCCCGCAGAGTGGAACACCCCCCTCGAGGGCGAATCAGGGATAACGGGTGGACAGTGCCCGTGAAATGGTCAAAGCCGCCGTATGGACGGCTGGTCCGACCCGTCGGATATCGACCTTGCCGGCCCAGCCGGAGGCCGAAATCGCAGCGACGGGAGCGCCATGGTTGCGGATCACGCTGGCCACACAGACTGCGCCGGGGCCGGATTCTTCGTGCTCATAGGCGATCCCGGAGGCAACCACGCGTTTCAGCTGCTGACGCAGCAGATCAGCGGTGTGGATCGTGCGGGGGCCGACCGGAGGCAGTCCGGTGGCGATGACACGGTCGACGACATCGGCCGGCGCCGCGGCGAGCAGCGCTTTTCCGACGCCCGTGGCGTGCGCGGGCAGCCGACCACCGACCCGCGACGGCAGCCGAGGAGCATTGTGGCTGCGCAAGATCTCGACGTAGAGGACCTCGGTGCCCTCCAGGATCGCCAAGTGGATGGTCTGGTGGGTGGCTTCGCGCAGGTCGGCCATGTACGGCAGCGCCACCTCGCGCATCGACCGGCGCCGCGAAGCGCGTTCGCCCCACTCGAACATCTTCAGACTGAGGCCCAACTGTCCGTCGTGACGCTCCAGAAAACCATTGGCCTGCATTTCGGTGGCCAGCCGTGACACGGTCGAACGTGGCAGCCCGGTGCGACGGGCCAGTTCGTTGACGCCCACGTAGGTATCGCGTGGCCCGAATGCGTCGAGCAGCATCGCCATGCGGCGCACCACCGACGTCGCGGGCTCGGGGGTGTTTCGTTCTACGGGACACACAGCTTGGAGTATGGCTGTGATCTGGTGCACTGTTCAAGGGCGTACCCGCATCGGCGACTGTTCCATTCACCGGCACATCGTGTGCCTGTCTACGCTTCCGACCGGTTAACCAAGGACTGTGACCATGACCGACCATGACCTGAGTCAGATCGCAAAGACACTGCTCAGCGCGTACGAGCAACGATCCGCGGTACCGCCGCTGACCCAGACCTATCCGGGCCTGACTCTCGCTGACGCGTATGAGATCCAGGTCCGCCAGGTGCAACAGTGGGTGAGCGAAGGACGCGTCGTCCGCGGTCACAAAGTCGGACTGACCTCGGCGGTGATGCAGCGACAGCTCGGTGTCGACCAGCCCGATTACGGCCATCTCCTGGCTGACATGTTCTACCTGGAGTCACTGCCCGTGGACACCGGCCGGTTCATCGCCCCCCGGGTGGAACCGGAGGTGGCGTTCGTCCTCAAAGACACGCTGGCCGGGCCGGGTGTGACGGCGACAGATGCGATTGCCGCAGTCGACTATGTGCTGCCTGCATTGGAGATCATCGATTCGCGCATCGCCGACTGGAAGATCGGCCTGATCGATACCGTCGCCGACAACGCGTCGTCAGGAGCGGTGGTGCTCGGGTCACGCCCCGTACCACTGGCAGGACTGGACCTGCGATTGACCGGCTGCAACCTCTACCAAGGCGGGCAAGCCGTCGGTACCGGTGCCGGCGGCGCGGCACTGGGCTCGCCGCTCAACGCCCTGGTGTGGCTGGCCAACACGCTCGGCGCGCTCGGTACCGTCCTGGAAGCGGGCTCGGTCGTCCTACCCGGATCGCTGACGGCGGCGGTCCCCGTCGCGGCGGGGCGCTCCGTCACCGCAGTCTTTGGCGGAATTGGTTCAGTCACAGCACATTTCACATCCACGGAGAACTCATGACGGTTGCGGCCATCGTTGGTCCAGGCAATATCGGCACCGATCTGCTCGTCAAGCTACAGCGACTGGACGGTATCGACGTGCGTTACATGGTGGGCGTCGACCCCGCGTCGGACGGCTTGGCGCGGGCGGCGAAGCTGGGCGTGGAAGCATCGGACGGCGGAGTCGACTGGCTGCTGTCGCGGACCGAGCTTCCCGAAATCGTCTTCGAGGCCACGTCCGCCAAGGCCCACGCGGCCAACGCCCCGCGGTACGCCGAGGCCGGTATCACCGCGATCGATCTGACTCCCGCCGCACTGGGCCCATTCGTCTGTCCCGCGGTCAATCTCGGCCAGAACCTCACGGCGACCAACATCAACATGATCACCTGCGGCGGGCAGGCCACCATCCCCATCGTCCATGCGGTTTCCCGGATCACCGACGTCTCCTATGCCGAGATCGTCGCATCGATCGCATCGCGGTCGGCCGGACCGGGAACACGTGCCAACATCGACGAGTTCACCGAGACCACGTCGCACGCGATCACGACAGTTGGCGGCGCTGCGCACGGCAAGGCGATCATCATCCTCAATCCCGCCGATCCACCGATGATCATGCGCGACACGGTGTTCTGCGCCGTTCCCGCCGACGCCGACCGCGACGCGATCAGCGCGTCGATCCACCGCATCGTCAGTGACGTGCAGGCCTATGTCCCCGGTTACCGCCTGGTCGCCGAACCGCAGTTCGACGATCCGCAGCAGGGGTGGAACGGTCGCGGCCGGGTCTCGGTGTTCCTGGAGGTACGCGGAAACGGCGACTATCTGCCGCCGTGGGCCGGCAACCTCGACATCATGACCGCAGCCGCCGCGCGGGTGGGCGAGAAGATAGCTGCCGCGCACACCGAATTGAAGGTGTCCAACTGATGAATGCGCCTGTCCGACTGACTGATACCACGCTGCGCGACGGCAGCCATGCGGTGCGCCACCAATTCACCACCGACCAGGTCCGTGCCACGGTCGCGGCACTGGATGCCGCCGGCGTCGAGGTCATCGAAGTGACCCATGGTGACGGGCTGGCCGGCTCGTCGTTCAGCTACGGCTTCTCCGGCACCGACGAACTGCAGCTGGTGCGCACGGCCGTCGAAACCGCGACACGAGCCCGGATCGCCGTCTTGTTGCTTCCCGGAGTCGGCCGGGTCGCCGACCTGCGTGCGGCGCGCGACGCCGGCGCTGCGGTGGCGCGCATCGCCACCCACTGCACGGAAGCCGACGTCTCGATCCAACACTTCGGTGCCGCACGCGAACTGGGCATGGAAACGGTCGGCTTTCTCATGCTT
The DNA here is from genome assembly GCF_002101555.1 of Mycolicibacterium canariasense. Classification (GTDB taxonomy): domain Bacteria; phylum Actinomycetota; class Actinomycetes; order Mycobacteriales; family Mycobacteriaceae; genus Mycobacterium; species Mycobacterium canariasense. The sequence continues at coordinate 64,533 of NZ_LQOL01000050.1, read as the reverse complement.
TCGCACCGAACCACCCCCGAGGCGCTGGCCGGGCAGGCCCGCATCATGGTCGACGCCGGGTGCCAATGCGTCTACGTCGTCGACTCGGCGGGGGCGCTGCTGCCCGACGGGGTCGCCGCCCGGGTGGAGGCCTTGGTTGCCGAACTCGGCGACGACGTTCAGGTGGGTGTGCACGCCCACCAGAACTTGTCGTTGGGGGTGGCCAATTCGATGGCCGGCTACGCTGCGGGCGCCCGCCAGATCGACGGAACCCTGTGTGCGCTCGGTGCGGGCGCCGGCAACTCGCCCACCGAGCTGCTGGTGACCGTGTTCGACCGGATGGGGGTACCCACCGGCGTGGACACCGACAAGATCCTGGCCGCGGCAGAAGAGGTGGTAAAGCCGATGCTGACCCGCCTGCCCGTCGCCGACCGCAACTCGATCATCCAAGGCCGCTACGGCGTCTACAACTCGTTCCTGTTCCACGCCGAACGCGCTGCCGAACGCTACGGGGTTGCCGCACACGAGATCCTGACGCGTGTCGGCCAGGCCGGCTACGTCGGTGGGCAGGAAGACATGATCATCGACGTGGCACTCGCCCTCCGCGCCGAACAGGCCGGACACCTTCAGGAGGTAAGTGCATGACCAGCGACACGACGACCTGGAGCATCGACACCGCAGCACAGGTGCTGCTGGATGCCGAAACCAGCCGCACCGACCGGCACCCGGTCAGCGACGACTGGCCCGATCTGGACCTGGCCACCGCATACCGGGTGCAGGACAAGCTCATCGCGCTCAAAGAAGCGGCCGGCGAGACAGTGGTCGGAGTGAAGCTCGGTCTGACCTCGCGGGCCAAGCAGCAGCGGATGGGCATCGACTCGCCGCTGACAGCGTGGCTGACCGACGCGATGATTCTGCCGGCCGGCGAGCCGGTCCCCATGGACGACCTCATCCATCCACGCATCGAGCCGGAGATCGTGTTCGTCCTCGCGCGTGACCTCACCGGTCCCGGAGTGACCGCCGCCCATGCGCTCGACGCGGTCGAATCAGTCTATGCCGGAATGGAAGTCATCGACAGCCGCTACATCGACTTCAAATTCACCCTTCCCGATGTCGTCGCGGATAACGCCTCATCGGCGAAGTTCATCGTCGGTGGCCGCCGCTTCGACCCCGCCGACCTCGACCTCGCACTGGAAGCGTGCGTGCTGCAGGTCGACGGCCAGGTCGTCGCAACAGCCACCGGTGCCGCCGTGCAGGGTCATCCCGCTGAAGCACTGGCGTTGGCGGCCAACTCGTTGGCCCGGCGCGGGATAACGCTGCGGGCCGGCTGGATCGTGCTCACCGGTGGCCTGACCGACGCCGTGTTCGTGGAACCGGGAACGCAGATCACCGCCGAATTCACCAATCTCGGAACCATCGCAGTCGCCGGATCGCAGAAGGGTTGATCACCATGGGACAGGGCAAGGCCACCGACGAACAGCTGGCCAAGATCGAGGAGTACCGAAACAGCTATGTCGACATGGTGGGCTTCGTCCCGCCGCGCATCGCATCACGCATCGCACGGCTGACCGAGCTGAACCCCGACTTCCTGATCGCCCAAGAGGAGGTGCGGCGGCAAGCCGTCTACACCGACGCACTCGATCAGAAGACCGTGCAGCTCATCCTGTTCGCGGTCCTGGCGGTCAACGTGCGCGACGCGGCAAAGCTGCACGGACTGGCCGCGCTTCGCGCGGGTGCCACCTGGGAGGAACTACAAGCCACACTGAACCTGGCCTTCCTGTTCGGCGGGCTGTCGGTGTCCAACCGCAACGCGACGATCCTCGACGAGATCGCTGAACTCGAAGAGTCCCAACAGAACAGCCAGTAGGAACGCACCATGAAACCAGAACCGATCTACGACATCGCCCACCTCGGACACGTCGAACTGTTCACCCCAACCCCGGACGAAAGCCTGGACTTCTTCACCACCACTTACGGAATGTACGAGGTCGCACGCAACGGCGAGTCGGTGTACCTACGGGCATGGGAAGACCACGACCTGACCACCCTCAAACTCACCGCATCCAACCAAGCCGGACTCGGTCACGTCGCCTGGCGTGCCAGCAGCGAGCAAGCCCTGCACCGGCGCGTGCTGGCCCTCAAGGAGCACGGTGTGGAGGGGCAGTGGATCGACGGCGACATCGGCCATGGGGCCGCGTATCAGTTCGTCACGCCCAGTGGGCACCGCACCGAGGTGTACTACGAAGCCGAGAAGTTCGTTCCGAGTGGCGCGCAGATACCGGCGCTGCCCAACCAGCCGCAGAAATTTGCTCCGCACGGCGCCGCGGTCGCCCGCATCGACCACCTCAATCTACTGGCCCCCGACGTTCCCCGGATGCGCGAATTCATGGCGGACACACTCGGATTCAAGCTGCGTGAACGCCTCGTCCCGGGCGGAGACGGCGACGAGGTCGGGGCGTGGATGAGTGTCATGACCAAAGCCCACGATCTCGCACTGACCCGCGAGCCCGCCGACACCAGCGGCCGGCTGCACCATGTCGCTTACCAGGTCCAGAACCGCGAGGACGTGCTCCGAGCGGCCGACATCTTCGTCGAGAACGATGTGTTCATCGAGTTCGGCCCCGCCAAACACTCACGCACGCAGGGCTTCTTCCTCTACGTGTACGAACCCGGTGGCAATCGCATGGAGATCTTCTCCGGTGGCATCCACATCTTCGCACCGGACTGGGAGCCCGTCACCTGGGACACCGAGACCGGCGGCCGGTCGACGGCGTGGGGGCTCAGCGTGCCGCCCAGCTTCCATTCCCACGCCACCCCGGTGCTGCCGTGACCGAGCCCGGCCTGGTCGCCAGCTACATCACCCTCGCGGGCAGCGGATTCACCGAACCACCGCGATACACGTTCCGCGAGCGTTGCGAGGCCGCGTCCGCGGCCGGTTTCACCGGCATCGGTATCCACGTGACCGATCTGGATGTCCTGACACCACTCGATGTCGAGCAGATCCTCGCCGATACCGGGTTGGTGCTACGCGAGATCGAATTCCTCGCCGGTTGGATCAATCCCGACGATGGCGCGAACGCACAAGCGACGATGCAGCGGGTGGCCGCGCTCGCCGAGCGCGTCGGAGGCGACCACGTATCGGCGGGCGATTTCAGCGGTGCGGCACTGGACATGAAAGCGGCAGCGCAGCGGCTCATCCAGCTGGCCAACACCGCACACGGTGTCGGATTGCGCATTGCATTGGAGGCCTTCGCCTGGTCGGCAGTCAACACCGTCGAGAAGGCTGACGCCCTTCTCTGCCAAGCAGATACACCCGCCGTGGGGCACCTGCTGGACGTGTGGCACTTCTTCAACACGGGCGCGGACCTCGGCACGCTGCAACACCTTCCCGCGCAACGCATTGCCGCCGTCCAACTCAACGACGGCCCGCGCGTGTACAACGACTTCCTGTGGAACGCCCGTAACACCCGCTATCTGCCCGGGGACGGCGAACTCGAGGTGCGCGGTTTCCTCGACACCCTCGCCGGCATCGGCTACACCGGCCCGTACTGCGTTGAAGTGAACTATCCCGAGTTCCGCACCTACAGCGTGGCCGACGCCGCGAAACGCGCGTACGACGCCACGGCGAGCTACTTCACCTAGGCCGGCGCCGGCGGGCTCGGCGCGGGATCGGCCGCGGTCTCCCGCGGTTTCGGCCAGGGCTGCGGCACCGGGCGCGGCCGAACCCGCAGCGGCCACCAGAACCACCGTCCGAGCAGCGTCGCCAACGACGGGGTCATCAGCGAGCGCACCACCAGGGTGTCGAACAGCAGGCCCAATCCGATGGTGGTGCCCACCTGGCCGATCACGATCAGCTTGCTGACCGACATCGAGATCATGGTGAAGGCGAACACCAGACCGGCAGCGGTGACCACCGAGCCGGTCCCCGCCATCGACCGGATGGTGCCCGTGCGTAGACCGGCGTGGATCTCTTCCTTCATCCGGGACACCAACAGCAGGTTGTAGTCCGCGCCGACGGCCAGCAACACGATCACCGACATCGGCAGCACCATCCAGTGCAGTGGGATGCCGACGAGATGTTGCCAGATGAGCACCGAAAGGCCAAAGGACGCACCGAGACTCAGCACGACGGTGCCGACGATCACGGTGGCGGCGGCCACCGCCCTGGTGAGCACCACCATGATCAGGAAGATCAGGATCAGCGAGGCCACCGCCGCGATGAGCAGGTCGTAGTCCGCGCCGGTCTGCATGTCCTTGTACATCGCCGCCGTGCCGCCGACGTACACCGTCGAGCCTTCCAGTGGCGTGCCCTTGATCGCATCGGCCGCGGCGATCTTGAGCGGTTCGATGTGGGAGGTGCCTTCCTCACTGAGGGGGTCGCCCTGATGGAAGACGGTGAACCGCACCGCATGTCCGTCCGGGGACATGAACAGCTTGATGCCCCGCTTGAAGTCCGCGGTCTGGAACGCCTCCGGCGGCAGGTAGAAGTTGTCGTCGTTGCGGGCCGCGTCGAACGCCTGCCCCATCGCCGTCTGGTTGTTCTGGTTGGCGATGTTCTGGTCCTGCTGGGCCTTCTGCGCCTGGTACTGGTTGAGCAGGTACTGCTTCTGGTTCTTCATCGTCTGGATCATCGCGGGCATCACGGCCGCCATTTGCGGCGTCAGCTCTGCCATCCGATTCAGATCCGGGACGATGTCCTGGAAGTCGTCGGACATCTTGTTGATGCCGTCCAGCGCATCGAAGATCGATCGCACCGACCAGCACATCGGGATGTCGTAGCAGTGCGGTTCCCAGTAGAGGTAGTTGCGGATCGGCCGGAAGAAATCGTCGAAGTCGGCCAGGTGATCACGGACATCGTTGATGTCGGTCGAGGTGTTGGCCATCTTGTCGGCCATCCTGCGCGTGACATCGGCCAATTGCAGGGTGATGTTGTACAGCTTCTCCTGCGAGTCGATGGTGGTCTGCAGTTCGTTGGCTTGCTTGAGCGTGTTTTCCAGCACGGTCTGCTGATAGTCGTTGTTCATCAGCGTGCCGGTTCCGCTTTGGCTCATCGAGTAGGCCAGCGAGGCATGTTCGATCGGCTTGCCGTCGGGCCGCGTGATGGTCTGCACCTGGGCGATACCGTGCACCCGCACCATCGCCTTGGCGATCTTGTCGATGATCAGGAAGTCGGCCGGGTTGCGCAGGTCGTGGTCGGCCTCGACCATCACCAGTTCCGGGTTCATCTTGGCTTCGGAGAAGTGCCTATTGGCCGCCGCCATACCGACATTCGACGGAATATCGGTCGGCAGGAAGATCCGGTCGTTGTAGGTGGTGTGGTACCCGGGCAGGGTCAACAGACCGACCAGGGCCAGCACGACGGCCACCACCAGCACCGCGCCCGGCCACCGCACGATGGTCGCGCCGATGCGACGCCAGCCGCGTGCGCGGTCCATCCGCTTGGGGTCGAGGATCTTGCCGAAGCGGGTGACGATCGAGATGAGCGCCGGCCCCATGGTGAGCGCCGCGGCGACCACGATGGTCATGCCGATGGACAGCGGGATGCCCATGGTCTGGAAGTACGGCAGCCGGGTGAAGTGCAGGCACAAGGTGGCGCCGGCGATGGTCAGACCCGACGCGAGCACGACATGGGCCGTGCCGTGGAACATGGTGTAGTAGGCCGATTCCTTGTCCTCACCGGCCCTGCGCGCCTCCTGATATCGGCCGATCAGGAAGATCGCGTAGTCGGTGGCCGCGGCGATCGCCAGGGTGACCACCATGTTGGTGGCGAAGGTGGTGAGCCCGAAAACGTCGTGGTAGCCCAGGAAGGCGATGATGCCTCGAGCCGAGGACAGCCCGACCACCACCATGAACAGGGTGATCGCCACGGTGATGATCGACCGGTAGACGATCAGCAGCATCACGGTGATGACGGCGAAGGTCAGCCCTTCGATCATCTTCATGCTGGCGTCGCCGACTTCGTTCTGGTCGTTCGTCGTCGCGGCGGGTCCGGTCACATAGGCCTTGACGCCCGGTGGCGCCTTGGTGGTCTCGACGATGTGCCGGACGGCTTCGACCGACTCGTTCGCCAGCGTCTCACCCTGGTCACCGGCGATGTACACCTGGACGTAGCTCGCCTTGCCGTCGATGCTCTGGGCACCGGCCGCGGTGAGGGTGTCGCCCCAGAAATCCTGGACGTGCTGAATGTGTTTGGTGTCCGCCCGCAGGGTCCGGACCATCTCGTCGTAGAACGCGTGCGCGTCCGCACCGAGCTTGTCCTGGCCTTCGAGGACGATCATCACCGAGCTGCTGGTGTTGTACTCGTCGAACACATGGCCGACCCGTTTGGTGGCGATGAGGGCAGGCGCGTCGTTCGGGCTCATCGACACCGCGCGCATCTTGCCGACTTCTTCGAGCTGCGGCACAACGGTATTGAGCAACCCGACGATGACCAGCCAGCCAAGCACGATCGGGATGGAGAACGTGCGGATGAAACGTGGCAGCCAGGGCCGGGGGGAGTGGCCGGCGGGCGGCAGCGCCTCGGTCGGGGTGTCGTCGCTCAGAATGGTCATGCTGCCTTCACCAGGCAATACGTCGCGGCGTTCACGCCGGTCGCCGTCCTCTCGTCTTTGACCTCGTCGTCGACGGTGACGCGGCAGCCGATCGACTGGCCGTCACCCTGCGCGAGGAGATTGGGCTGGACGGACGGGATGGTCGTCTCCAGCCGCAGGGTCCAGGGCAGCGCGGCTTTGGTGCGCTGCGGGAGACCCTGGAGGTCCATGTAGTTGATGGTCGCGGTGGTCCCGGTGCCGAAGACTTCGTAGACGACGACCTTCGGGTTGAACTTGTCCGCGGTGTCCGAGCCGACCGGGGTCACCACCGCGCCGTCGGAACCGAACACCGACCGCAGGTACGAGACGCTCACCGCACCGATCGCCACGGCCACCACCATGAGGATGGGCAGCCAGACGCGTTTCAGTACCGCAATCAAGGTCGAGCCTTTCCAGAATGTGACAGCCGCAGGTCAGGCAACGGCGAGAGACCTAGGTAGGCAATCTAAGAGGATAAGTGGATAGAGTCAATCCACTTATTGGCATACGTAAGGCACGTCACTAATGTGGGTCGCGTGATTGACAAGCGATGCCGCGGGCTGCGCAAGGACGCCGAGCGTAATCGGCAGCGCGTGCTCGAGGCCGCCCGCGAGCTGTTCGCGGTGAAAGGCATGGAGGCGACGCTCAACGACGTGGCCCACCACGCCAATGTCGGCGTAGGAACGGTGTACCGCCGCTTCGCAACGAAAGAGGATCTCGTCGACGCGATCTTCGAAGACGCTATCGAAGAGGTCGTCGCACTGGCCGAACAAGCGCTGCTGCACGAGGATTCATGGGAGGGCTTCGTCTGGTTCGTGCAGCACATGTGCGAACTGACCGCGACCGATCGCGGGTTGCGGGAGATGGTGTACAGCAGGGCGCACGGCGGATACGGCGTCGACTGCGCACGCGACCGGCTGGCACCGTTCGTATCCGCATTGGTCGAACGGGCCCGCGACGACGGACACCTGCGACCCGATATCGAACACACCGACATGCCGGTGATGGGCCTGCTGGCCGGTACGGTCAGCGAATGGGCCGGGCACGTGCAGCCGGACCTGTGGCGGCGCTACGTGGCACTCCTGTTGGAGGGCATGCGCAACCGGGCCGACCGCCAGTCGCTGGAAGTCGATCCGCTCGACGAGGACCAGACCGATACGGCCATGCAGGGCTCGGCACCGGTGGGCAACGCCTAAGCCAAGCCGGGAATGATGCGCTGTAGGTCGATGCGTGCGGGCCGTTCCAGCTGAGCAAAGGTGCAGGAGCCCGGCTCGCGGTCGGGCCGCCAGCGGTTGAATTGCGCGGTGTGGCGGAACCTTTCACCCTCCATGTAGTCATAGCGCACCTCCACCACCCGCTCCGGACGCAACGGGACGAATGACAGGTCCTTGCCTCTGTCTTCTCCCCGTCGCTTCGCTCGCCCCGCGTTCCACCGGGAGCCGCCCCCGTAGCGGCGCGCCAGCTCGGGGTCCGCAGCCACCTGTGCCGCCCAGTTCCACGGGTGCTGCTCGAATTCGGTTACCAGGGGCTGCAATTCGTCGATCAGCTGGCGTCGGGTGGCCATCGGGAAGGCACCGATCACACCCACCGAGGCCAGGCTGCCGTCCGCCTTGTACAGCCCCAACAGCAACGAGCCCACGGCGTCGGGACCTGATTTGTGCGGCCGATAACCGGCCACCACGCAATCGGCGGTGCGTTGATGTTTGACCTTGAACATCACGCGTTTGTCGGGCTGATAGCCCAGGGACGCCGGCTTGGCGATGATCCCGTCCAGGCCGGCGCCCTCGAACTCGGCGAACCAACGTCGTGCCGTGTCCAGGTCGGTGGTCGCGGGCGTGAGATGAAACCGGGTGCCCGCCCGCTGCAGCACTTCGGCGAGCCGTGCTCGCCGAAGGTCGAACGGCTGCCGCATCAGGTCCTCGTCCCCGACGGCCAGCAGGTCGAAGGCGATGAACGAGGCCCTGGTCTTGACCGCGAGCATCTGCACGCGACTGTCTGCCGGGTGCAGACGTTGTTGCAGCGCTTCGAAATCGAGCCCGGTCGCGGTGGTCACGACGATCTCGCCGTCGACGACGCAGCGCTCGGGAAGCTCGGCCCTGGCGGCCTCGACGAGTTCGGGAAAGTACCGGGTCAGGGGTCGCTCGTTGCGACTGCCCAACACGATGTCGTCCCCGTCGCGGAAGCAAATCGACCGGAACCCATCCCACTTCGGCTCGTAGATCGCGTCCGGCGGAATCGCGGCGACGGCCTTGGCGAGCATCGGCTTGATCGGCGGAACGACCGGGGGTGGGGTGCGCATATCTCTTTCTAGCCGCGCCACCGCGGTATTGGGGTGCCGGCATCGGGCGCGGCGCCCGCCAAATTAATCGCTTGACCTCAACCGCGGTTGATGTTGAAGGCTGTAGCCATTCCAGTGAGGAGGTACTCATGCGACAGATCCGCGCCGACCTGTGGGAAACCAGCGTCGATCGGCCGTTCCCCGGACTCACCACCCACGCGTACCTGTGGACGGGCGGCGAATCCGGCAATGTCCTGTTCTACAGCACCCAGACCGACCGTGATTTCGCCGAGTTCGAGAGCCTCGGCGGCGTCACGCACCAATACCTGTCGCACCGCGACGAGGCGGGGCCGATGCTTCGGTCCATTCGCGAACGGTTCGGCACGACTCTGCACGCGCCGGCGACCGAGCTGCTCGAGATCGGGATGCACGCCCATGTCGACGTCCCGCTCGGCAGCAGGCACGTCGACCGCAACGGTATCGAGGTGATCCCCACACCCGGTCACTCCCCGGGCAGCACCTGCTATCTGGTGCCCGGGGTCAACGGGCAGACCTATCTGTTCACCGGTGACACCATCGTGCTGGACGCCGACGGAACCTGGGTCGCCGGCTACATCCCGGCGTTCAGTGACGCCCAGCCGTTGGCGCAAAGCCTGCAGGTGCTGGCCGGCCTGCATCCGGATCTGGTGATCACCAGCGCCTTTCCCGGCAAGTCCGGGGTGCATGTGCCCGGCGCGCAACGCTGGGCCGAGTGCGTCGAGCAGGCCAGGGAGCGACTGGCGCTGGTGGCGTGATCGCGCCGGGCTAACCTGGCGAGCATGACAGCAGCCGGCCGGTTCGCACCCAGCCCGTCGGCCGACCTGCACATCGGCAACCTCCGGACGGCGCTGCTTGCCTGGCTTTTCGCCAGATCCACCTCGCGCAGATTCCTGCTGCGCGTGGAAGACCTCGACGATCGGACGTTCGCTGACGTCGCCGCGCGTCAGATCGCCGACCTGGCGGCGATCGGACTGACCTGGGACGACCCGCCGGAATACCAACGCAGCCACCGGCATCGCTACGACGCGGTGATCGCCGGGCTGACGGAGCGCGGGCTGGTGTACGAATGCTATTGCAGCAGAAAGGACATCCTTTCGGCGCCACGCGCACCACACGCTCCGGAGGGCGCATATCCGGGGACCTGCCGGGACCTGTCCCCGCGCGCGGCCCGGGGGGACCGGCCACCGGCGCTGCGGTTGCGCAGCGATGTCACCGAGTACACGGTCACCGATCTGCTGCACGGCCAGTACACCGGCGTGGTGGACGATTTCGTGTTGCGCCGCGGGGACGGTGTCGTTGCCTACAACCTGGCGGTGGTGGTCGACGACGCCGCCCAGGGCGTCGATCAGGTGGTGCGCGGCGACGACCTGTTGTCCTCGTCACCGCGGCAGGCGTACCTGGCACGGTTGCTCGGCCACCCGGTTCCGGTGTACGCGCACGTGCCGCTGGTGCTCAATGCCGAAGGCAAGCGGCTGGCCAAGCGCGATGGGGCGGTCACCCTCGCCGAGATCGGGGTGCGGCACGCACTCGGCCAGATCGCTGCGTCGCTGGGTTTGTCGGGTGCCACACCGACCGAGATGCTCGCCGGTTTCGATCCCGCCGCGCTGCCCACCGAGCCTTGGATATATCAGCCGGGTTGATCGAAACCGTTGGGTTATTCGCAGCGAGTTGCTAGGTTGCGCCGGTGACCCTCCCTCTTCGACGACCCGCCAGGCTGCGTGCGGCGCTGCTGGTGATCGCCCTGCTCGGCACGGTGCTGGCCGGATGCGGCACCGAGAAGGTCGGTGACAACCCGATCAAGTCGGCCGGCGTGCTGCGGGTGGGCACGGAGGGCACCTACTCACCGTTCAGCTACCACGACCAGGCGACCGGTCAGCTCACCGGCTATGACGTGGACGTGGCCAAGGCAGTCGGCGAGAAGCTCGGCGTGGAGGTCGAATTCGTCGAAACGCCGTGGGACTCGATCTTCGCCGGGCTGGAGGCCAAGCGGTTCGACGTGGTGGCCAACGAGGTCACCATCAACCCGGAACGCCAAGCCAAATACGATCTGTCCCAGCCATATTCGGTGGGCGAAGGGGTGATCGTCACCCGCGCCGACGACGACTCCATCACATCGCTGGCCGACCTGAAGGGCAAGACCACCGCACAGTCGAGCACCAGCAACTGGGCCAAGGTGGCCCGCGACGCCGGCGCGGACGTGGAAGCGGTGGAGGGCTTCGCGCAGGCCATCACCCTGCTCAATCAGGGCCGCATCGACGCGACGGTGAACGACAGCATCGCCGTCTACGCCTACCTGGCCGAGACCGGCGACAAGTCGGTGAAGATCGCGGCCCAGACGGGTGAGAAGAGCGAGCAGGGTTTGGCCGCCCGCAAGAACAGCGGCTACCTGCCCGAACTCAACCGCGCACTCGACGACCTGCGCGCCGACGGCACGCTGGCCGAGATCTCGCAGCGCTACCTCAAGGCCGACGCGACCGGTGCGGCCGGCCAGGAGGCGCCGGCACCCGCCGTTCGGTCCGGACTACAGCTGGTGCTGGACAACCTGTGGCCCCTGGCCAAGGCCGCCATCACGGCGACCATCCCGCTGACCATCATCAGCTTCGTGGTCGGGCTTGTCATCGCGCTGGCGGTGGCGTTGGCCCGGATATCCTCGAATGTGGTGCTGAGCAATATCGCTCGGTTCTACATCTCGATCATCCGCGGCACCCCGCTGCTGGTGCAGTTGGTTATCGTCTTCTACGGTCTGCCGAAGTTCGGGGTCACGCTGCCGGCGTTCACCGCTGCCGTCATCGCCTTCAGCCTCAACGTGGGTGGGTATGCCGCCGAGATCATCCGTTCGGCCATCCTGAGCATCCCGAAGGGGCAATGGGAGGCAGCCGAAACCATCGGCCTGAGCTACGCCGGATCCCTGCGCCGGATCATCCTCCCCCAGGCCGCCCGGGTGGCGGTGCCACCGCTGTCCAACACGTTGATCTCACTGGTCAAGGACACCTCGCTGGCGTCGGTGATCCTGGTGACCGAACTGTTCCGCAAGGCTCAGGAGATCGGCGCGCCCACCTTCGACTTCTTCTCGACCTACACCGCGGCCGCCGTGTACTACTGGGCAATCTGCCTGGTGTTGTCGTTCGGCCAGAGTCGCTTGGAACGCCGGCTGGAAAGGTATGTGGCGCGATGACCGAGGACGTGACCGATTACCGCGTGCAAGCCGATGGTGTCGAAAAGGCCTTCGGCGACAACAAGGTTCTCAAGGGTGTCTCGTTCACGGTGGCACGCGGGACCGCCACCACCATCATCGGACCGTCGGGGTCGGGTAAGACGACACTGCTGCGGGCGCTGGCCGCCCTCGACCTCCCCGACGCCGGTGTCATCAAGGTCGGGGAAGAGCGGATCGATTTCGCCGAACCGGTCGCCAAGGATCGGTTGCGCCGGTACCGGGCGCAGAGCGGTTTCGTCTTCCAGGGCCACAATCTGTTCCCACACAAGACGGTGCTGCAGAACATCACCGAGGGCCCGGTGATCGTGCAGAAGCGGCCGAAGGCCGAGGCCGAAGCCGAAGCCCTGGAATTGCTCGACACGGTCGGGTTGGCCGACAAGCGCGACCAGTACCCGTTCCAGCTGTCCGGTGGCCAGCAGCAGCGGGTCGGCATCGCCCGGGCGCTTGCGCTCAAGCCCAAGGTGGTCCTGTTCGACGAACCCACCTCCGCACTGGATCCCGAACTGGTCGGCGAGGTGCTCTCGGTGATCAGGGATCTGGCCGTCGAGGGCTGGACGCTGGTGATCGTCACCCACGAAATCCAGTTCGCCAAACAGGTTTCCGATCAGGTGCTGTTCACCGACCAGGGCATCATCCTGGAGCAGGGACCACCCTCCGAGGTGATCGGAAACCCGCGCGAGGACCGCACCAAACAGTTCCTCGACCGCATCCTGAACCCGCTGTGACACCGGGCTGGTGACAAACCCGATGGTATGTCACCGATGGTTGCCATACCCACATGTTTGTTTGTCTAGACATGGCAGAGGGGTGCCGTTACCGTCATGCCGGACGGTGACCACGGTCACTTTTCGGTAGCCAGGTCAACAGCTAGGAATCGCAACAATGGGCGCAGTCACAGCACCTGAGACGCCATCGGTACGGCGACGTCAGGACCGGGAATGGCAATTGCGTGCCCGGTGCCGCTATGAGGACCCCAGCCTGTTCTTCCATCCCGACGGCGAGCGGGGCTGGGCCCGCAAGAACCGGCAGCAACGAGCCAGGGCGATCTGCGCGGCCTGCCCGGTGGCGCGTGAATGCGGCGAATACTCGATCTCGTGCCAGGAGGCGTTCGGCACCTGGGGCGGGCTGTCCGAGGACGAGCGCAAACGGTATCTGCACGACCGCACCACCCGCCTGTAACCCCCGGTGCCCAGATCGCCACGGCGACAAGGCTATCGACGCAGACTGCCGCACCAACGCACTCCGTCGACGGCGGGACCGGCGGCGCCGCACCAGGGATAACCCCCGCAAAAGTGTCGGGCCAGCACCGCTGTCCCGGGAGGACGAAACAGCCACGCTGAATTCATCCCTCCCGAAAGGACAGTCTCATGCGCACCATCCCGTCCCTCGTCACCGCCGCAGTGGCCGCCGCGGCCGTGGCAGCCTCGATCGCCGGCGCCGCGCCGGCCGCGGCCGCGCCTTCGGGCCCACCCTGTGAACCTCTGGGCGCCGGTGCCACCATCTGCCAGACGGCCGGTCACATCCTGGTCAGTGCCACACCGACGGTCAAGGCTCCACAAGCCCCGCAGTTCAACGGCTGGGTGGGCATGGTGCACCACCCCTAGCCGAGCGGCAGCGACGCCAACCCCCGCAGGGTCACGTTCGGCTTGTACACCGACTCGCCCAGCAGGTGAGCCTCCGGCCACCGCCGAGCCAACTCGGCCAGCGCGATACGGGCCTCCAGCCGGGCCAGCGGCGCCCCCAGGCAGAAATGCAGCCCCTTGCCGAAAGCCAAGTGCCGCAGGTCTTCCCGATCTGGATCGAAGATATCCGGTCGGTCGAATACGTCCGGGTCGCGATGCGCGGCGGCCAGCAGCAACAGCATGCTGTCACCCCGGCGGACCCCGACCGGGGCGCGGTCACCGATCGTCATGTCCGCGCCGGCGATCCGCATCACCAGTTGCACCGGCGGGTCGTACCGCAACGTCTCCTCGACGATCGCGTTGGCCCGTTGCGGGTCGCCCGCCAGCGCGCGCCACTGTTCGGGTTGACGCAGCATCGCCTGCACCGCGTTGCCGATCAGGTTGACCGTCGTCTCGTGACCGGCGATGAGCAGCAGATTGCAGGTCGCAACGATCTCATCGGCACCGAGCTGGTCGCCGTCCTCCTCGGCCGCGATCAGCGCGGAGATCATGTCCTCGCGCGGCGCCGCACGGCGTTGCTCGACCAGATCGGCGAGATACCCACGCATCCACTCACCGGCCTGCAGCCGTTCGTCGGCGTCCTCGGAGGCGTGTCCGGTCAGCGTCATGACCGGATCCAGGCCCTGCGCCAGCAGGGCGGCCGCCCGGCTGAACTGCGGTTCGTCCTCCAGCGGAACGCCCAGCAGACGACATATCACCGCGACCGGCAGCGGGTAGGCCAGATCGGTCACCACGTCGAGTTCACCCGAGGCGGGCACCTTGTCGAGCAGTTCGTCGACCAACGCGACGATCTCGGGCTCCAGCTGCCGGACCACCTTGGGTGAGAAGGCTTGTTGCGCGAGCTTGCGCAGCCGGGTGTGGTCGGGTGGATCCAGGAACAGGAATCCCGGCGTGGCGGTGCGCGGCGGGATGATGCCCTCGGCGATCTGGCGTTGCACCACCGCGGATTTCATCCCGTCGCTGCACGACGCCGGATGGCGCAGCACCTCGTCGCACTGCGCGAATCCCGAGAACACCACCATGTTCATCTCCGGCAGCACCATCGGTCCGAGCTCGCGGATGCGCGCGAAGAGCGGGTAGGGATCGGCCCGGATCTCCGGGTCGAGCATCTGGACCAGCAGCGTCTGCGCTTCCACGGTTCTGGCGCCCGTCGTCATTTTCTTATTGTGCACGCGTCTAAGAAGAACGCTGGTCCGTCCCGTAGTACCGCCCCAGGACGTGCTCACGCAGTTCGTCGAACTCCCCGGCGAGGATGGCCGCGCGGATCTGGTCGACCAGCCGGATGGTGAAGCGTTCGTTGTGGATGGTGCACAACGTGGCCGCCAGCATCTCCTTGGCCTTGAACAGGTGATGGATATAGGCGCGGGTGTAGTGCGCGCAGGTATAGCAGTCGCATTCGGCGTCGATCGGGGTGAAGTCCCTGCGGTAGCGCGCGCCGGTGATGTTGTACCGCCCGCGTGCCGAGTACACCGCGGCGTTGCGGGCCACCCGGGACGGCGACACGCAGTCGAAGGTGTCCGCGCCCGCGGCGACGGCGGCGAACAGGTCGTCGGGTTCACTGATGCCCAGCAGGTGCCGGGGTTTGTCGTCGGGTAGTTCGCTGGTGACCCAGCCGACGATGGTGGCCAGGTTCTGCTTCTCCAGCGCGCCACCGATGCCATACCCGTCGAACCCGCGGCCGTCCTCATCCAGAATGGAAACCAGCCCGCGCGTCGCCTGCCGGCGCAGATCCTCGTACTGCGCGCCCTGCACCACCCCGAACAACGCCTGCGGCGGTTTGTCCGGACGGGCGACGGTGAGCTTGCGATGTTCGGCCAGGCAGCGCACCGCCCAATCATGGGTGCGGCGTACCGACTGCTCCTGATAGCCGCGGGTGTTCACCAGGGTGGTCAGCTCGTCGAACGCGAAGATGATGTCGGCGCCGAGCTGATGCTGGATCCCGATCGACACCTCGGGGGTGAAGCGGTGTGACGAGCCGTCGATATGCGACCGGAAGGTGACCCCGTCCTCGTCGACGTGCGCCAGCCGCTCCTTGCCCTCGGCGATGATGTCGTCGTTCTGCAGGCGCGTCGCGTCCATGGCGAGCACCTTCTTGAACCCGACGCCCAACGAGAGCACCTGGAAGCCACCGCTGTCGGTGAAGGTGGGGCCGGGCCAGTTCATGAACGCACCCAGCCCGCCGGCCTCGTCCACGATATCGGGCCCGGGCTGCAGATAGAGGTGGTAGGCGTTGGCCAGAACAGCCTGTGCGCCAATCTCTTTCATCGTCTCGGGCAGCACGGCCTTGACGGTGGCCTGGGTACCGACGGCGATGAACGCCGGCGTCTGGATGTCGCCGTGTGGCGTGTGGATGACCCCGGCCCGGCCCTTGCGCCCGGGCAGCTGCGCCCGCACCTCGAAATACTGCTCGCTCACCCCGACATTCAATCAACAGCGAAGTCCGCGTGTTCGGGCCGTGTCGGTCGTAGATTTCACTACATGAGGACGCGATCGGTGATCGGCACCGTGATAGTCGCCGCCGTCACGGCGGGCGCCACCGCATGCTCGTCGTCCCCGCCGCAGGCCGCCACCCCGCCGGGTGCGCTCAGCCCGGGAACCGCCCAGATCACCATCGACGGCCGCGACGCGGGGACCACCCACGCGGTCCGCTGCTCCCCCGCCGGGTTCCTCACCACCATCAGCACCGGCGACGACACCTCCGGGATCAGCGCGATGGTATCCAACGAGGACGAACTCACCGCGGAGTCGGTGACCTTCCGCGACGTGGGCGGATTCACCGGCAGCTACAACGCGGGCCTCGGCGAACCCGCCGCCACGGTCAGCATGACCGGGCGCACCTACGACATCTCCGGCACCGCCCGGGGGTTCCGGACCGACAACGCCAGCTTCAGCACCCAGAGCCGGTTCACCGTGAAGGTAGCCTGCTGAGCTGGGCATTACCCGTCGGAGACCCGCAGTCAAGTATTTCGCGCATAACCGTGTCTGTGTGTCCGCTGAGCACCATACTGCTCTGGGATCATCAGGCGATCTTGAAACGGATCGCACAACAGAAGGAGATCAGTGGTGAAGCGTGAACTCGTGGTCGCCCTGGGCGGTGCGGCGATAGTCATCGCCGGGCTGTCCGGCTGTTCCTCGGATGACAAGAAGTCCTCCAGCTCCGCCAGCTCGGAGAAGGCCACCACCTCGGAGGCCGCCACCGCGACGGACTCGCCCACCGCAACGGCGGGCTCGGGCGCCACCAAGGTCACCATCGACGGCGCCGACCAGACCGTGAACGGCTCGGTCGTGTGCGCCACCATGGGCGGCAACGTCAACATCGCGATCGGCGAGGCCGCCACCGGCATCGCCGCCGTCCTCAGCGAGGGCGACGCCCCGACCGTGACCTCCGTCGGCCTGGGCAACGTCAACGGCGTGACCCTCGGCTACCAGGCCGGCGCCGGCCAGGGTGAAGCCAAGGCCGAAAAGGACGGCAAGACCTACAAGATCAGCGGCACCGCGACCGGGATCGACATGGCCAACCCCATGACCCCGGTGAACAAGCCGTTCACCATCGAGGTCACCTGCCCCTGACCGGATTTCCCCAAGAGACAATGACGGCGGCGTTCCCATCAGGGGCGCCGCCGTTGTCGTCGGCGCTCAGGCCGGGACGGTGTAGCCGCCGGCTGACTGGCGCAGCTGCCAGATCTGCGCCGGGCACAACTCGTTGACCGCCTGGTTGATCAGATAGGCGCCCTGGTAGTAGTCCGCGGTGTTGAAATCCGCCTTCACCTGCTCGACGAGCTGGCCATAGGGCATCAGGCCCGCCACCCGGTCGCAGATGGTTTGGCCATACGCGATGGCAGCGTCGGGACCAGCGAAGTTGTAGCCGGGCCGCACCGTGACGTTCACCAGATACGCGACGACATCCGCGTGCGCGGAGGGGGCGGGCAGGGTTGCGGCCCCGACCAATCCGGTGGCCACCGCACCGGCCAGCACCGCTACTCGAAATGCGCGCATGGCTGAACTCTAGCGCGCAGGCACCGGCGCCGAACCCGATCAGGGACGCCCAGCGACCGGTGCCGGCGCCGGATGCCGGCGCTGATGCCGCCGTAAACGCGCCAGCAACACGCGCCGGTGCACCTCGAAGGACAACGACAACGGGTCACGCCACATCGCCGGCCTCTTGCTGGAGTTCGCCATGATGACCCCACTGTGACACAGGTCTGCCGCCAATTCTTCTGCCGCGCCGGATCTTTGACCAATCTCACGAAGAAGTCGAATCTGCGGTGAACGGACCCCGACGACGCGCACACCGCCACGTGGCGCGGATGTGTCAAAGCCCACACAGCAACTTCACCGCGGAGTAACCTGCGGTTCAGGTGCCCTACGGCAGTGCACCGAGGGGGAATCATGGCGACCCACACGTCGACCCGAGAACTGCCCGCACTGTTCGCAGCGCTGGGAATGGCGATTGCGCTGGCCATGGCTCAGATCCCCGCAACGCCCCTGCAGAATCTCCTGCCCAGGCTGTTGAACACCGTCATCGGGATCGGCGGGCGTGACGACCCGGCGGCGGCCAACATTCCGCACAAACTGCGCGGCCAGGTCATTCCCGACGGTTACGAATACGTCCCGCTGGTCTACCCGGCATCGCTGGACATGATCGGCAGCGTCCGCGCCGGGATGCCGCCGCTGCACCAGCTGGTGACGACCACGCCGGGCAAGGTCGTCGTCGTCTCCTACTCGGAGGGTTCCCTGCTGGCCGAGCAGGAGAAGCGCAACCTGCGCGGTGGCGCCGGCGGGCCCGAACCCCAGGACCTCAGCTTCCTCGAGATCGCCGCACCGTTCATCCCGAACGGGGGCATCTTCGCCCGGTTTCCCGGTATCGGGATCCCGCTGATGATCCCGGGGATGGGCCCGGCACAACCCTCGGCATACGACACCACCTACGTGACCAACGAGTACGACACCTACGCCGACTTCCCGGCCTACTTCAATCCGCTCGCGCTGCTCAATTCGCTGGCGGCGGCCGCCTACGCGCACCCCGACGCGTATTACGACAGCGGCGACATCACCAGCCCGGACAACTACGTCAAGGTGGTCAAGAACCCGGCGGGCGGCACCGACACCTACGTGCTGATCCCGAATGAGCGTCTGCCGCTGCTCGCGCCGGTACGGCAGGTGGCTGCCGCACTGCGGCTCACCGAACCGACCGAGCGCCTGCTCGGCGCGGTGGAGCCGGTGCTGAAGGTGATGGTCGACATGGCCTACACCGATCGCCAGAACCTCAACCCCGAAGTCCACCAGCCTTTCTCGGTGGTGACGCCGCCGCACAAGATCGCCGAGGCGCTGGCCAACACACCGCGCGCGCTGCGCCAGGGATTGGACAACCTGCTAGGCCGAAACCCCAAGCCGACGGCGGTCACGACCACCACGACGACGACCACCGCGGGGTCGGCCCGTGGCCCCACCGATATGACCGACGGTAACAAGGTGTCGCCGACGACGTTCGCCGGGAAGAAGCCGGCGGATCCCGACCCGGAGAAAACCCCGCCGACCGCCGACGGCCCACCCGACCCGACGGGCACCGCACCGGCCGCCGCCGAGCAGGCCCAGCCGGAACCGGACAAGCCGGCCGACGCCGAGACGGGTGCGGCCGCGGCCTGAGCCATTCCGGCCCCACAACTGCCGACACCTGTCAAGATCGGGGCGGGTTCGCGTGAGAAGGGGTCCGCTGTGCAGCGCTTGTCGGTGTGGGTGAGTGCCGGTCTGCTCGCCGCGGGATTATCGGCCGCGCTGCTGACCGGGGCCGGCCTCGCCGCGGCGGATACCGGCTCGCCGTCCACCGACGCGACGTCGGCTGAGTCGCCGTCGAAGCCGTCGTCGGGACCAGCCACCGGCGCCACCGAAACGGAGTCATCCGACACCAAGCCGGTCGAGCCCGCCCCACCCATGAAGAAAAAGAAGAAGAAACCCGCCGCCGGTGTCGCTGCCTCGTCCGAGGCCGGCTCCAAGACCGGATCCGGTACCGAGTCCGCCGCACCCAAGACCGAGCCGAAAACCGAGCCCAAGTCCGAGTCGAAGACCGCGCCGGCCGGCACCGCCGCGGCGCCGAAGACCGCCCCGGCCATTACGGTCAAGCCCACGACGTTACGGTTGGCCCAGGATCCGATCACGCCCAAAGCCGTAGCCGCGCCGCCCAATCCGATCAAGGTGGTGGCCAGGGCCGTCACCGATCTGATCACCACCATCGGATCCGCGGCCATCAACGCGCTGCAGGCGCTGGAGAAGTTCGTCACCGGCCCGCCGGTGCTGCCCGCCAAGAGCACCGTGACGGTCCGCTCGTCGACGATCCTGCTCGGCAACGGCCAACGTGTGCAAGCCAATTGGTACTACCCCGAGCCCTCGGATACCGGCGCACCGCCGGAGCAGATGATCCTTTTGCAGCACGGATTCTTCGCGCTGGGACCGATGTACAGCTTCACCGCCGCGAACCTGGCCGAACGCACCAACAGCGTCGTCGTGACCCCCACCCTCCCGTCGAACTTCTTCGCCGCCGACGACCGGTGGCTGGGCGGCTCCGGGATGGCGACCAACATCGCCGACCTGTTCCGCGGGGACCGGGCGGCCCTGACCGAGAGCGCGGTGGCCGCCGGGTACGCCACCCGGTACGGCCTGGATCCGGCGACGGCGGCGCTGCCCCAGAAGTTCGCGCTGGCAGGGCATTCCGCCGGCGGCGGCTTGGTGTCCGGGGCGGCGGGCTCCCTTGCCGCGAGCGACGACGCCGCCGATCTGGTGGGCGTCATCCTGCTCGACGCGGTACCCACCGGCAACACTCTCAAGGACGCGCTGGCCGAGTTGGACGCTTATGAGGCTCGCGGCGGTCAGTACATCCCGGTTCGCGAGATCGGGGCCCCACCCAACGCCTTCAACTTCATCAGCACGGTCAACCAGACGCTGTCGGCGGCACGACCCGACCGGTTCAACGGGGTGGTGCTCGCCGGCGGCGTGCACATGGACTCGATGCAGGGCGGCAACTCGTTGATCCAGTTCGCCGCGCAGCTGCTGGCCGGTGTTCCGCAGGCGCAGAATCCGCCCGCGGTCACCGATCTCGCGGTGGCCTGGCTCACGGACTGGTTCGCCGGCGACACCGCCAAGGGTGACGATTTGGTGCCGGGCAGCATCATCGACATCCCCACCCCGAAGGGCACGGCGCACGGCCGGGTGATCGGCACGGCGCCGGCCGTCCTGATACCTGCCGCCGCGACGACGGCGGCCTGAGCGCGCGTCCTTCCAAGGATCTTCCAACCGCGGATCCCTAGCTTCCTCGTGATCGCATCACACACCACTTGACGAGGAAGGTATCCACCGATGACCGAACAACCACTGCCGCAGAGCGCAGTGACCGCGAATCCCGCGTACACGCCATGGCTGACGCGTGTGCTGGCATTCCTGATCGACTACATCCCATACGGGATCATCCTGGGGATCGGCTACGCCGTCCAGGCGACCGGGAACGCCACGATCGGCGCGGCGGTACTCATGCTCTCGACGGTGATCGGTCTGGCCTACCTGCTGTGGAACTACGGCTACAAGCAGGGCACCACGGGGTCCAGCATCGGCAAGTCGGTCATGAAGTTCAAGGTGGTCAGCGAAGCGACCGGCCAGCCCATCGGTTTCGGCATGTCCGTGGTGCGCCAGCTCGCGCACATCCTCGACGGCATCATCTGCTATCTCGGCTTCCTGCTGCCGCTGATCGACGCCAAGCGGCAGACCATCGCCGACAAGGTCATCAAGACCGTCTGCGTGCCGGTGTCCTGAATACGAGAAACCCCCCCGCCGGACTCGGTTCGGCGGGGGGTTTCTGCTGGCGGTGGCGGAGGGATTTGAACCCTCGGACGGGGGTTACCCGTCACACGCTTTCGAGGCGTGCTCCTTAGGCCGCTCGGACACGCCACCGGGAGGCAGCTTACCGGGCCGGCCCGGCTGGCCATAATCGGCCGCCGAGGCTACGGATGTTGGCGCTGATCGGCGGAATCAGCGCCAACAACCGTCGGGTCAGCGCGATGAGCCGCGAAGAACTTCTCCAGCGGCGCGGCGCACTCGGCGGCCAGCACCCCGCCGCGCACCTGCGGCCGGTAGGTCAGCCGTCGATCGCGCACCACGTCCCACAGCGATCCGACCGCCCCGGTCTTGGGCTCCCACGCCCCGAACACCAGCAGGCCCACCCGCGCCATCACGATCGCGCCCGCGCACATGGTGCAGGGTTCGACCGTCACCGCCAACGTGCAGCCCTCCAGCCGCCAGCCGTCGCCCAGCCGAGCCGCGGCCGCGCGCATCGCCAGGATCTCGGCGTGCGCGGTCGGATCGCCGCGTTCCTCGCGTGCGTTGGCGGCACGGGCCAACTCGGTGCCGTCGGGGCCGAACACCACCGCGCCGATCGGCACGTCCCGCGGACCGGCCAGCCGGGCGGCCTCCAACGCCTGCCGGATCAGCTGCTCCTCGGTCACCGACCGATCTTGTCGAGCACCGCGGACAGCTCCGACTCGAAACCCATCCGCTGCGCGATCGCGGCGATCTGCTCCTCGATCTCCATATCGATATCGGAGACGATCACCCCGAGCACCCCCTCGGGCAGCCCGATGTCCGAAAGCACCCCGAGATCACCCTCCTCGAACGGATCCGACTCCTCGAGGTCCTCGTCGTCGAGGTCGGCGTCCAGCTTGTCCAGGGCCTCGGCAGCAATGTCGTAGTCCAGCGCCGCGGTGGCATCCGAGAGCAGCAGCCGGGTGCCCGCCGGGGCGGGCCGCACGATCAGGAAGAACTCGTCGTCGACGTCGATCAGCCCGAAAACGGCACCGGCGCTGCGCAACTCACGCAACTCGGTCTCGGCGGCGGTCAGGCTGGTCAGCGCGCCTCGACGCATCTGCGAGCACCGCCACTTCCCGTCCTCGCGGACGACCGCGACACCGAAACCCTCCGGCTGGTCCGCAGCTTCCTGCGCCGGCGCACGCTGTGCTCCCATGGCGCTAACGCTAGTCGCAGACCAGGGGCTTTGACCACCTAATGACCGGCTGTGCGCACCGTATGCCAACCTTGAACGGTGACCGACACACCGGTGTGCGTGCTGGGGCTGGGACTGATCGGCGGCTCCTTGATGCGCGCCGCTGCAGAGGCAGGCCGCCAGGTCTTCGGCTACAACCGATCCGTCGACGGCGTCGCGGCCGCCCGCCTCGACGGTTTCGACGCCACCGCGGCCCTGGACGAGGTGCTGGCCCGGGCCGCCGACACCGATGCGCTGATCGTGCTGGCCGTCCCGATGCCCGCCCTGTCGGGGATGCTCGACCATATCGGCCGCATCGCCCCGAACTGTGCGCTGACCGACGTGATCAGCGTGAAGGGCGCGGTCCTGCGGGAGGTGCAGGAACACGGGCTGGTGTCCCGGTTCGTCGGCGGGCACCCGATGACGGGCACCGCGCACTCCGGCTGGGCCGCCGGCAACAAGGAGCTGTTCGCCGGCACCCCGTGGGTGGTCAGCGTCGATGACCACGTCGACGCGCAGGTGTGGGCTGCGGTGATGAACCTGGCGCTGGACTGCCGCGCGTTCGTGGTCCCGGCCCGCTCCGATGAGCACGACGCCGCCGCAGCCGCGATCTCGCACCTGCCGCATCTGCTGGCCGAGGCGCTGGCCGTCACCGCCGGCGATGTGCCGCTGGCGTTCGCGCTGGCCGCGGGATCGTTCCGGGACGGCACCCGGGTCGCGGCGACCGCCCCCGACCTGGTGCGGGCCATGTGCGAAGCCAACGCCGAGGAGCTGCTGGCCCAGCTGGACCGCACGCTCGAGCTGCTCACCCAGGCCAGGGAGCACCTGGCGACGCAAACCTCGGTGGCCGACCTGGTGGACGCCGGCCACGCCGCCCGCGTCCGGTATGACAGCTTCAGCCGGCCCGACATCCTGCACGTGACGATCGGCGCGGAGAACTGGCGCGACGAACTGGCCGCCGCCGGCCGGGCCGGCGGGGTGATCAGATCCGCTCTGCCAGTCCTGGATAGTCCAGGATGAAGCCGTCGGAGTCGACGGTGATGGTGGTCTCGGCGACCGGTGATTTCAGGCTGATGCCGACGCCCTCGCCGGTGCTGCTGTAGCTGATGGTCTCCAGGTCGACGGTGAGTTCCGGCAGCCGCACGTAGACCACCGGCAGGCTGAGCGCGTCGGCCCGCTGGTGCAGCCCGGTGCGCCGGATGGGCAGCGCGTTGAAGAACGGGCTGAACACCACGTCCACGTCGAGCGCGCCCTCGAAGGCGGCCCGCCTGGTCTGGTTCTGGTGGTCCTGCACCAGCCACATGTTCTCTTCGTCGCGAGCGATGGACAGCTGACGTTCCCGCTCGGCCAGCGTCATGGTCAGCGACAGCCGTTTGGTGGCACCGGCCTCGTCGGTGACCAGGTCATACGAGGCGCTGAAGGCGGGATGTGACTCGGTGGCCGCGGCCACGATACGGCCATAGGCCTTGATCCGGTTCCCGGACAGCTGGACCCGTACCGACTCCATCCGCGGCTGCTCATGGGCGCGCCAGGTCAGGATCGCCGGCCAAGCGCCGTCGGACTCAGTGCCTGATTGAGGGGCTGCGTCAGTCACCTCTCTACCGTAGGCGACGCGCCCCGGGCTTCGTAGCCGCGTTCCGAACTCCGCCCCCGCACGGCCCCCGATCGTGATTCGAGCGCGACCTCGTCGTCGATCAACGGCTGCGGTAGGCGCCGCCAGCGGCCCACTCCCGGCTGGGACAGCCACACCGCGAAGGCCAGGGCGGCGTCCAGGATCAGCGCCAGCGCGGTCACCATCAGGGCACCCACCAGCGCGATGTGGAACTGCCTGATCTTGATGCCGTCGATGAGGTAGCGCCCCAGCCCGCCCAGGCTGGCATAGGCGGCGACGGTGGCGGTCGCCACAATCTGCAGGGTCGCAGTGCGCAGCCCACCCAGGATCAGCGGCAGGGCGTTGGGCACCTCGACCCGGGACAGCACCTGGCGTTCGGTCATGCCCATGGACCGCGCGGCGTCGACGACGGCGGCGTCGACGTTGGCGATGCCGGCATACGTCCCGGCCAGCAGCGGCGGGATACCCAGCAGCATCAGCGCGACGGTGGGTGGTATCAGTCCCAGCCCCCACAGCAGCACCCCGAGCAGCAGGACCCCCAGCGTCGGCAGGGCACGTAACGCGTTGACGCCGGTGACCACCAGGAAGGTGCCGCGGCCGGTATGCCCGATGAGCAGGCCGACCGGGATCGCGACCAACGCCGAGAACAGCACCGCGATCGCGGTGTACTGCAGGTGTTCGGCGATCCGGATGCCCAGCCCGGCCGGGCCGGACCAGTGCTCCGCGGTGAAGATGTAGGACAGGGCCTGCTGCAGGAAGTTCATCGCGCCCCCGCCGTGGCTCGGGTCCAAGGGGTGATCGCCTTGCCCGCCAACAGGATCAGCGCGTCGATCACCACGGCCAGCACGAAGATCGCGATGATGCCGGCGATGATCTGGCCGCTCTTGTTGGCCTGATAGCCCTCGGTGAACCAGGTCCCCAGGCCGCCGATGCCGATCACCGACCCCACCGACACCATCGAGATATTGGTCACCGCGACCACCCGGAGGCTGGCGATGAGCACCGGAACCGCCAGGGGCAGTTCGACTTTGACAATACGGGTGAAGGGCCGGTATCCGACGGCGGTGGCCGCGTCCAACACGTCGGCGGGCACCGCGTCCAGCGCCTCGGGTACGGCGCGCACCAGCAGCGCGGTGGTGTACAGCGTGAGCGCGACGATGACGTTGGTCTCGTCGAGGATGCGGGTCGGGATGATCAGCGGCAGCGCCACGAACAGCGCCAGCGACGGGATGGTGAACACGATGCTCGCGAGCACCGTGATGGTGCGGCGCGGCACGGTGGTGCGCTGCACGGCCGCGCCCAGCGGTATCGCGATGAGCAGCCCGAGCACGATCGGCACCAGCGACAGGCGCAGGTGGATCAGCGTCAGCGCCCACGCCTTGTCCAGATGGGTCAGCAGATACGTCACTACCCGACCTTCGGCACCCGGCGTTGTCGTTGCAGTGCTGCCAGCACGTCGTCGGCCCGGATACCGCCCAGCAGCCGCCCGCCGTCGTCGACGGCCACACCCAGCCCCGACGGTGAGGACAGCGCGGCGTCCAGCGCCTGGCGCAGCGAGCCGTCCGGCGGGAAGAATGAGCCGCCGCCGATCGTGCTGTCGTACAACGTGCTTCCCTTGCGGTGGACGTCGACGCCCTCGGCGTTGATCCACGCCACCGGCTTCCCGTCGGACCGGATCACCAGCAACCATTCCCCAGGATCGAGCTGCTGGGCGTCGATCTCGGACTCGGCCACCTGCGGGATGTCGTGCAGCGGCAGCCCGTTGCCCTCGAAGAACTGCAGCCCGCGGTAGCCGCGGTCGGCCCCGACGAAACCGGACACCAGTTCGTTGGCCGGATTGGACAATACGAACGCCGGATCGGCGTACTGCTGCAGCACCCCGCCCCGGCCGAATACGGCCACCTTGTCCCCGAGTTTGACCGCCTCGTCGATATCATGCGTGACGAACACGATGGTCTTGCGCAATTCGCTTTGCAGCCGCAGGATCTCGGTCTGCAACTCCTCCCGCACCACCGGATCGACGGCACTGAACGGTTCATCCATCAACAGGATGGGCGGGTCGGCCGCCAGCGCCCTGGCCACTCCGACGCGCTGCTGCTGGCCACCGGACAGTTGCGCCGGATAGCGGTTGGCCAGTTTGGGGTCCAGGCCCACCCGCTCCAACACACCCAGCGCGGCTTTGCGTGCAGCGCGGCGTGTTTCGCCCTTGAGCACCGGTACGGTGGCGACGTTGTCGACGACCCGCTGATGCGGCATCAGCCCGGCGCTCTGGATGACGTAACCGATGCCCAGCCGCAGCTTGACCGGGTCGACCTCGGTCACGTCGTTGCCGTCGACGGTGAGCGTGCCCGAGGTCGGCTCGATCATCCGGTTGATCATCCGCATGGAGGTGGTCTTGCCGCAGCCCGAGGGCCCGACGAATGCCGCCAGCGTGCCCTCCGGGATGTCGAGGGTGAGATCGTCGACCGCGACGGTGCCGTCCGGGTAGGTCTTGGTGACGTTGGTGAAGGTGATCATCGCAAACTCACTTACCGGGAAGGGGTTTGTCGAAACCGTTGTCCGCGATCCACTTTCCGGCCGCCTCGTCGGGGTCGACCCCCTTGTTGCCCTCGACCGAGGTGTTGAGGTCGATCAGCGCCGCGGTGGACAGTTTCGCGCTGACGGCGTCGAGCACGGATTTCAGATCGGTGGACAGCTTCTGCGAGGCCACCAGGGGCACCACGTTGGCGGCGAGGAACACGCTCTTGGGGTCCTCCAGCACCACCAGCTTGTCCTGCACGATGGCCGGTGAGGTGCTGAAGACGTTGGCCGCGGTGATGGCGCCGCTGGTGAGTGCCTGCACGGTGGCCGGCCCACCACCGTCACTGATGGCGACGAAGTTGGCCGGGGAGATGGTCAGCCCGTATTGGTCCTTGAGACCCACCAGTCCGGTCCGCCGGGTCTGAAACTCCGACGGGCCGCCCACTTTCACCTCCGCCGAGTGGGCGGCCAGGTCGGCGATGGACTTCAATTTCCACCGCTGTGCGGTGGCCGCCGACACCGCGAGGGTGTCCTTGTCCTCGGCCGGGGACGGGTAGGTGATCGACAGGTCCCCCGGTAGCGCCTTGAGCAGTGCCAGCAGCACCGCATCGGAGGTGGTGGCCGTGCTGGCGGCATCGAAGTACTGCAGCAGGTTTCCGGTGTATTCCGGAATGAGGTCGATAGAATGGTCCTGGACGGCGGGGATGTAGGTTTCGCGGCTGCCGATACCGAATTGCCGCTTGATGGTGAAACCGTTGGCCTCCAGCGCCTGGGCGTAGATCTCGGCGATGATCTTCGATTCGGTGAAGTCGGCCGAGCCGACGGTGATCGCCTTCAGATCACCGGAGACCGTGCCACCGCCGAGCGGGTCGGCACTGCCGCACCCCGCGCTCAGCACGGCGAGCAACGTCACGATGACGAGCCCGATCGCCGATGTTCCCCGTCTGCAGCGCATACCATCCCCTCGGCCATGCCGACTGTGATACGTGGCAATTCCCCCGACAGTAACGGGCCGCGACGCGACATGCCGAGCTTTGATTCACCGTGAAGTGGTTTGCTTCGGGCGCCGAAAGGGCAAGGATGGGGGCATGAGCAACGATCCGATCGCGCCGGACCCGGTCCCGGAACCGCCGGCCGACCTGCCCCCGGCGGCCCCACCGGAAGATGCGGTCAAGTTCACCAGGGCGGCCGCACTGTGGTCATCGCTGATCGTCGGCTTCCTCATCCTGATCGTGCTGCTGATCTTCATCGCGCAGAACACCGATTCCGGCACGTTCCACTTCCTGGGCTGGAACTGGTCGCTGCCGCTCGGGGTGGCGCTGCTGCTGGCCGCGGTGTGCGGCGGATTGCTGGCGGTGCTCGTCGGCGCCGCCCGAATCGTGCAGCTGCGCATCGCGGCCCGCAAGAATCTGAAAGCCGCCCGGCGACTCTAGACCAGCCGCAGACCCTCGGCGATCAACGGCGCCACGGTGGCACCCACGACCGACTCGGCGCCGCCCTCCCTGGCGCGGAAGTCGATGCCGGCCGCGATGATGGCCAGTTTGAAATAGGCCAGGGCCATGTAGAAGTCCCAGTTGCGCAGTTCCTGGCCGCTGGCCACCGCATACCGCTGGGCCAGGCCGTCGGCCGACGGCAGCAGCGGTGACGTCCACGCCGCCTGCATGCCCAGCACCTCGTCGAAGTTCGGGTTGCGGTATACGCACATCAGGGCCGCGTCGGACAGCGGGTCACCGAGGGTGGACAGTTCCCAGTCCAGCACCGCGCGCACGATGGTCGGGTCCGAGCCATCCAGGATGGTGTTGTCGATGCGGTAGTCCCCGTGCACGATGGAGGCCCGCGAACTCGCCGGGATGCCTTGCGCCAGAGCGGAATGCAGCCGCTTCACATCGTCGTCGCGGGGGTCGTCGGGCAGCCGCACCAGATCCCATTGCGACCCCCAGCGCCGCACCTGGCGCTCCAGGTAGCCCTGCGCCTTCCCGAAGTCACCCAGCCCGACGGCCTGCGGGTCGACGGCATGCAGATCGGCCAGCACCGTGATCAGCGCGTCGACACACCCCTCGATGACCGTCGCGTCGCCGAGGGCCTGCAGTTCGTCGGCGCTGCGCACCACCTGGCCCTCGACGTTCTCGACCATCTGGAAGGGGGCGCCCAGCACGGAATCGTCGTTGCGCATGGTCACCGCGCGGGCCACCGGCACCGGGGTGCCGGCCAGCGCGGCCACCACCTTGTACTCGCGCGCCATATCGTGCGCCGACGGGGTCAGCCCGTGCAGCGGCGGCCGGCGCAGCACCCAGGCCGACGTGTCGTCGAACACCCGGAAGGTCAGGTTGGACCGGCCACCGGAGATCAGTTCGGCACGCAGCTCACCGGAGCGGGGAATCCCTTCGGCGCGCAGGTGGCGGTCCAGGGCGTCGAGGTCGAGTCCATCCAGAGAGGTCACCGGAACTGTCTACCACCGCACATTTCGCGGCAGCAGATCCCATACGTGTTCGGTGCCGTTCACCGCGGCCACGGACAGCTTGCCGCTGCGCGAGGCCAGCAGCCGGGTCACCGAGGCGTAGTCGACGTGGAACGACAGCAGCCGCTCGGTACCCAGGATGTGATGCAGCAGGACGTTGATGACGCCGCCGTGGCTGAACAGCACCACGGTGTCGTCGTGGTTGGCCGTGGCGATCAGGTCGTCGACGGCGGTCACCACCCGGGCCAGGAACGCCACCTCGTCGACACCGCTGGGCAGCTGCCCGGCGGCCAGCCGGGCCAGTTCCTCGGGGTTTTCCTGCGCGATCTGTTCGATCGGTACGTAGTGCGACATGTCGCGGTCGTATTCGGCGAGCCGTTCGTCGACGTCGACGGTCAGGCCGAGCTTGTCGGCGAGCGGGCCCGCGGTCTGCACGGCGCGCCGCTGCGGGCTGCTGACCAGCCGGCCGACCGGGAACCGGGACAGCGCGTCGGGCAGGCGCGCCGCCTGCGCGATGCCCTGCTCGGACAGCTCGGGATCGGAGCCCTGGCCGGGCTCGCTGCGCAGTGGAAGCGCATGACGGACCAGAAGCAGCTGCATCCTGACACCCTATGGCCGCATACAGGGGAGGTCCGGGGATGGTTGCCTTGGCTAGGGCGTGATGATGGCGAAGCCCGGATCCGGCCGGTCCAGGGCGCCCAGCAGCTGGGTCAACGCTTCGGGGTCACCGGTGAACTCCACCCCCGGTGAATCGCGGTCACCGGCGGCGAACGTCAACAGCCGGCCCTTGGTGGCGAAGGTGACGGTGGCAGTGGCGGTGGCCGGATCCGCTGATGCGCGGCGGTGCACCAGCACCCCGTTGCGCAGCGTCAGCCGATAATCGGCCGCCAGGTCGACGAAGGTGACGTCAATGGTCAGGTCCAGGTCCCAGGCCCGCGGCCCGTTGACGTTGATGGCGAAGGTGTCGAACATCTGCTCCGGGGTCAGCTGGGCGAGCACCGTCGGCGACGTGGTCTGGGTGGGCGTGCCGAAGTTGCCGTCGCGCAGTTCGGTCGCCCCGGACAGGAAGAAGTTGCGCCAGACCGCGTTCTCGGCGCCGTAGGCCAGTTGTTCCAGGGTGTCGGCGTACAGTTCCCGGGCGCCGGCATGGTTCTCGTCGGTGAAGATGGCGTGATCGAGCAGTGTTGCCGCCCAACGGAAGTCGCCGTCGTCGAAGGCCTGTTGCGCCAGCTCGACAACGCGGTCCAGGCCCCCCATCGCCTGCACATACCGCGGTCCGATGGCCTCCGGCGGGTGCGGCCAGAGCCGGCCGGGATTGCCGTCGAACCAGCCCATGTAGCGCTGGTACACCGCCTTGACGTTGTGGCTGACCGAGCCGTAGTAGCCGTGGGTGTGCCAGGCCTTCTCCAGCGCCGGCGGCAGCTGGAAGTTCTCGGCGATCTCGATACCGGTGAACCCCTGGTTGAGCTGGCGCAGGGTCTGGTCGTGCAGGTAGGCGTACAGGTCGCGCTGCACCGAGAGGTATTCGACGATGTTGTCCCGGCCCCAGGTCGGCCAGTGGTGCGAGGCGAACACCACGTCGGTGCGGTCGGCGAAGGTGTCGATGGCCTCGGTGAGGTAGCCGGCCCAGCCGTGCGGATCCCGCACCAGCGCACCGCGCAGGGTCAGCAGATTGTGCAGGTTGTGGGTGGCGTTCTCGGCCATGCACAACGCCTTGAATTTCGGGAAGTAGAAGTGCATCTCGGCCGGCGCCTCGGTGCCGGGAGCCATCTGGAATTCGATCTCGACGCCGTCGACGGTGTGCTTCTCGCCGGTGGTGCGCACGTCGATGGTGGGGACGATGAGCGCCACCTCGCCCAGCGACGGGGCCTGCCCGAGCCCGCAGCCGACCTGACCTTGCGGCCCGCGCGCCAGCACCGCGCCGTACATGTAGGCGGCGCGCCGCGTCATCGCCGTGCCGGCGTAGACGTTCTCCTGGACTGCGTGGTCGGTGAAGCCCTCCGGCGCGATGACGGCCACCGCGCCGGCGTCCACCTCGTCCTGCGAGGTCACCCCCAGCACTCCACCGAAATGGTCGACATGGCTGTGGGTGTAGATCACGGCTTTGACGGGCCGATCCCCGCGGTGCTCGCGGTACAGCGCCAGGGCGGCGGCCGCGGTCTCGGTGGAGACCAGCGGGTCGATGACGATGATGCCGGTGTCGCCTTCGACGAAGCTGATGTTCGACAGATCCAGGCCACGCACCTGGTAGATGCCCGGCGCGTCGTCTCCCGTCGCTCCGCTCGCCCTGGTGACCTCATACAGCCCCTGCTTGGTGCACAGCTGGGACTGCCGCCACAGACTCGGATGCACCGAATCCGGTGTCTCCCCCGCCAGGAAACCGTAGGAGTCGTTGTCCCAAACCACCTTTCCGCCGGCCCCGGTCACCACGCATGGCTCCAGGGCCCCGATGAACCCGCGGTCGGCGTCGGCGAAGTCGCGGGTGTCGTCGAACGGCAGGCCGGCGCGGTGCCCGCGGTTGGCGGCGGCGATGGCGGCGGTGGGCGGCTTCTGCTCCATGCAGACGACGATGCCACGTAAAGCGGCTCTGCGCG
This sequence comes from Mycolicibacterium canariasense, assembly GCF_002101555.1. Lineage (GTDB taxonomy): Bacteria > Actinomycetota > Actinomycetes > Mycobacteriales > Mycobacteriaceae > Mycobacterium > Mycobacterium canariasense. The sequence continues at coordinate 32,566 of NZ_LQOL01000050.1, read as the reverse complement.
CCGGATTACAACCGGTGCAGCGTGATTTCGGTGAGCACGCCGGCGGCCAGCGTCGCGGTCATGTACGTGCAGTGCGGCTGACGCCGCCGGTCGGTCGGCGAGCCCGGATTCAGCAACCGCAGACCGGTGGACGCGGTCGCGTCCCACGGGATGTGACTGTGCCCGAAAACCAGCACGTCGGTATCCGGGTAGAGCCGCGCCATCCGCTCGTCGCGGCCGGCAGCCGCCCCGGTTTCGTGCACAACGGTGAAGCGCAGCCCCTGCAGGGTGGCGTCGGCGCGCTCGGGCAGCCGGGTGCGAAGTTCGTCACCGTCGTTGTTGCCCCAGCAGGCCAGCAGCCGACTCGAGCGCGACTCCAGTTCATCGAGTAGGTCCAGGGACACCCAGTCGCCGGCGTGGATCACCACATCGGCGGTATCGACGGCCGCCCAGACCGCGGCGGGCAGATCCCGCGCCCGTTTGGGTACGTGGGTGTCCGCGATGAGGAGCAGGCGCACGGCATCACCGTAACGCGGTGCCGGAATGCGAGATGAGTGCGCCCGAAGGGATTCGAACCCCTAACCTTCTGATCCGTAGTCAGATGCTCTATCCGTTGAGCTACGGGCGCCTGGTAAATCTGGTCGAACTATTCAGTTGTCCGGCGGAGGCGAGAGGATTTGAACCTCCGGTCCCCTGTAAGGGGGACAACTCATTAGCAGTGAGTCCCATTCGGCCGCTCTGGCACGCCTCCTGAACGATCTGAGGGTACCGGACCCCCGGAACCGCCGAGCGCACAGATTACACAGGCCGGACGGCGGAAGGCAAAGCGCGACCTCGGACGGCCGCGACGGCACCCCTAGAATGGCCGGGTGACCGCCCGCCTGCGCCCCGAGATGGCCGACCTCCCGGCTTACACCCCCGGCCGTACGGTGCCCGGCGCCATCAAGATCGCCAGCAACGAGACCGTGGACGGCCCGCTGCCCAGCGTGCGCGAGGCCGTCGCCGCCGCCATGGAGACCATCAACCGGTATCCGGACAACGGCTACCAGGATCTGCGTGAGCGGCTGGCCAAGCACGTGGACTTCGCCCCCGAGCACATCTCGGTGGGCTGCGGCTCCGTCAGCCTGTGCCAGCAGCTCATCCAGATCACCGCCTCGGTGGGTGACGAGGTGATGTTCGGCTGGCGCAGCTTCGAGATCTACCCGCTGCAGGTGCGCACCGCCGGTGCCACCCCGGTGCCCGTGCCGCTGACCGACCACATCCACGACCTGGACGCCATGCTGGCCGCGATCACCGACCGCACCCGGCTGATCTTCGTGTGCAATCCGAACAACCCGACCTCCACCGTGGTGGATCCGGCCAAGCTGGAGGCGTTCGTGGCGGCGGTGCCGTCGGACATCCTGGTGGTCATCGACGAGGCGTACGTCGAGTACATCCGGGACGGACTGCTGCCGGACAGCCTGGCGCTGGTGCGCAACCACCCGAATGTCGTTGTGCTGCGGACCTTCTCCAAGGCGTACGGGCTGGCCGGCCTGCGCGTCGGATACGCCGTCGCCGATCCGGAGATCGTCACCGCACTGGGCAAGGTCTACGTGCCGTTCACCGCGACGACGGTGTCACAGGCCGCCGCCATCGCCAGCCTGGATGCCGCCGACGAGTTGCTGGCCCGCACCGACACGGTGGTGGCCGAACGCAACCGGGTCAGCGCCGCGCTGCGGGAAGCCGGCTACGAGTTGCCGGAGTCCCAGGCCAACTTCGTCTGGTTGCCGCTGCCCGGCCGCACCGACGAGTTCGTCAACGCCGCCGCAGAAAGCCGCATCGTGGTGCGCCCATACGGCCAGGACGGCGTGCGGGTGACCGTCGCCGCGCCCCACGAGAACGACGCGTTCCTGGCCTTCGCCCGCGAGTGGATCGCCTCGCGAGCAGGACAGAAATGAGCCCTCGCAACGTCTTCGAAGACCTCAAGCGGCGCGGCGGCCAGATCGCCGACGCCGAACTCGACGAATTCTGGGCGACGCTGCCGCCGGCCGATATCGAGTTCATGCTCGGTGAGTGGCAGGGCGGCGAATTCCAGACCGGCCACAAGGCCAACGGATTCATGAGGCGGCTCAACTGGTTCGGCAAGACGTTCAACTCGGCCGCCGATGCCCAACCGCTGGTGTGCCTGGACGCCGACGGCAACAAGTTCTCCAACACCGAGGCGATGAACGGCGAGGCCAGTCTGTGGCTGGAGGAGTTCCGCGGTGAGTCGACGGCCACCATGGTGTACGACGGCAAGCCCGTGCACGACCATTTCAAGGTGATCGACGACAACGCGGTGCTGGGCATCATGAACGGCAAGGGCGCCGTGGTGGACGGGAAGTACCTCTACTTCTATCTGGAACGCGTGTAGACCGTGCGGCGGGCACTGGCGGCAACTTTCCTGGTGACGGTGACACTGCTCGCCGGCTGTGCCCGCACCACCGAGGGTTCGGTGGCGATGACCACCGAGCCGGGCCCCGCCCTGACCACACGCCCGACGGCGCCGGCCACGTCGTCGATACCCACCACCACCAGCCGCGCCCCGCGTGGCGGCTCGACGGTGCCCGATGTGCCCGCGCCCCCGAATGCGCTGACGATGAAGTGCTCGGACTACACCCAGCTGGACGAGGCCACCCAAAAGGCCGTCGTCAACGCGATCCTGGAGCAGGAGCAGTCGATACTGACGCCGGATAACATCGACGTCGCCAAGACGCTGGCCGACGCGGTGTGCCAGTTCCTGGTGGGCAGCACGGTCAGCGAGGTGCTGCTCGGAGGGCCGGTCCCGTAGCGCGTTAGCCTTCACGACATGGCTTATGAATCCGTCACCGTCGACATCGCCGACCACGTCGCACGGGTCACGCTGATCGGGCCGGGCAAGGGCAATGCCATGGGCCCGGCGTTCTGGGACGAGATGCCTGACGTGTTCGGCACGCTGGACGCCGACCCCGAGGTCCGCGCGATCGTGCTGACCGGGTCCGGCAAGAATTTCAGCTACGGGCTGGATCTGCCCGCGATGGGGGCGACGCTGCCGGGCCTGGACGCCGGCGCGAAGGCTCGCGCCGAGTTCCACACCAAGCTGCAGCGGATGCAGGCGGCCATCTCCGCCGTGGCCGATGCCCGCACACCGACCGTCGCCTCGATCCACGGCTGGTGCATCGGCGGCGGCGTCGACCTGATCAGCGCCGCCGATATCCGGTACGCCAGCGCGGATGCCAAGTTCTCGGTGCGCGAGACCAAGCTGGCGATCGTGGCCGACGTGGGCTCGCTGGCCCGGCTGCCGCTCATCCTGTCCGACGGTCACCTGCGCGAACTGGTGTTGACGGGCAAGGACATCGATGCTGCGCGAGCCGAGAAGATCGGTCTGGTCAACGACGTCCACCCGGACCCCGAGTCCTCGCTGGCCGCCGCGCACGCCACCGCCGCCGAGATCGCCGCCAACCCGCCGCTGACCGTGGCCGGGGTGAAGGACGTGCTCGACCAGCAGCGCATCGCCCGGGTATCGGAGAGTCTTCGCTATGTGGCGGCCTGGAATTCGGCGTTCCTGCCGTCGAAGGATCTGGCCGAGGCGGTGACCGCGATGTTCCAGAAGCGGCCACCCCAGTTCACCGGCGAATAAGCGTTCCACAAATTACACCGACGTGAGTCGCGACACGGTCACGGATGGGTATCCATCGATGCACCGCTAGCCACATCGGCCTCACCGGACACTAGCGTCACAGCTGTACAAGTGCAGGCGTCGTTCCGGCGTCCGCCCCTGAAAGGTGTGACATGTCGCGGCGTCGTCGAATTGCCCCGCTGCCGGTGGTCGTGGTGACCACCGCCGGACTGTGCGCGGCGATCGGCACCACACCGACGGCGCTGGCCGAACCGTGCACCGGTGCGGCGGCGGCCGCGCAGCCGCCCGCGGGCACCGGCGCCATCCCGGAAGCGCCCATCAACGGTGGACCACCCTTGGGCCACAAGCCATCCGGCGCCAACGACAATGCGCCGCTGCCGCGGCTCGGGCAGTTGACCCGGTCGATCATCAGCGCGTTGACCCCGCAGCAGGTTCAGCAGCAGGCGGCGGTGGCGCCCGCACCGAAACCCACCAAGACCGCGGCCCCCGCCCCGCCACCGGCGCCCGCATCGGCCCCCATGCCGGCTCCGGGTACCGCACTGATCGGCTGGGTCACCGGCCCGGAGAGCTCGAACAACACCATCGCCAAGTACTCGATCACCGGTACCGACCTCGGGATCATGTGGGACAACGGCAATCCCGGGAACCATCAGGTGCTGATGGCCTTCGGTGACACCTATGGGTACTGCAGCACCCCACAGAAGCAATGGCGTTACAACGTGCTGATGCGCAGCCAGGACACCGCTCTGACCAATTCGGTGGGCGCCTCCAGTGCGCCGTCCTGGCGGCCCGGGCTGGCCAAGCAGATCATCAACAGCATCGGCTGGGCGCCCGTCGAGAAGGGCATCATCCCGACCGCCGGAATATCGGTGGGCGGCAACCAGTACGTCAACTTCATGTCGATCAAGAACTGGGATGCCGACGGGCGATGGTCGACCAACTTCTCGGCCCTGGCCGTCTCGCCGGACAACGGCGAGCACTGGGGTGTCTACCCGAACACCGTGCGCACGCCGTCCCCGGACAGCATCGATCGCGTCGGATATACACCCGGCAACGAGAATTTCCAGATGGGCGCCTTCATGAAACCGGGCCCCGGCGACAACTACCTGTACTCGTTCGGTACCCCGCCGGGCCGCGGCGGTTCGGCGTATGTGGCGCGGGTGCTGCCGGCCTTCCTGCCCGACCTGAGCAAGTACGAGTACTGGAATTCCGATAACAACGCGTGGGTGCCGGGCAATCCCGGTGCCGCGACGGCGGTCATCCCCGGCCCGCTCGGTGAAATGTCCGCGCAGTACAACACGTACCTGAAGCAGTACGTGGTGCTCTACTGCAACGGACTCAACGATGTGGTGATGCGCACCGCGCCTGCCCCGCAGGGACCGTGGGGGCCGGAGGCCATGCTGGTGTCGCATTCGGAGTTCCCCGGCGGGATCTACGCCCCGTTCCTGCACCCGTGGTCGACGGGAAAGGTGTTGTACTACAACCTTTCCCTGTGGTCGGACTACAACGTGATGTTGATGCGCACGGTGTTGCCGTAACCTGCCGTCACACCTCGATGCGTGAGCCGATGATGACGGTGCGGTCCAGCGGCAGCGCGAAATGCCCGGCCGCGTCCGCGGTGATGTACGACGTGGCGATGAAGAGCCTTTTCCGCCAGGGCGCCATCGTGTTCGCGGGGCCCGGGGTCAGTTCGAGTTTGGACAGGTAGTAAGTCGCGTCATCGGCCGACAGCGGCCGATCGGCGAACGGCAGCGGGCCCAGAAGCCGCAGGGCCGCAGGCACATCCGGCTGCTCCATATAGCCGTACTTGGCCCTGACGAAGATGATGCCGTCGTCGGTGTAGCCGAGATTGTCGATGGTGATCCGGTCCTCATCGGCGATGCGCGGCACCGGCTGCACCTCCAGCGACATGATGATGGCCTGTTCCTGCAGCACCCGGTTGTGTTCCACGTTGGAACGCATGGCCAGTGGCGCCGTCTCGCCGCCCCGGTTGAGGAACACCGCGGTGCCCGGGATCCGGATCGGTACGGTGCGGTCGGCCGCCAGCTTGTCGACGAACGCCTGCAGCGGGCCTTCGGCCTTCTCCCGCGCCGCGGTCACCACCTCGCGGCCACGCTGCCAGGTGAGCATCACGGTGAACGCGGTGACGGCGATGAGCAGCGGCAGCCACGCCCCGTGCACCAGTTTGGTGAGGTTGGCCGCGAAGAACATCAGATCCACCACCAGCAGCGCTCCGCCACCGCCGATCAGCAGCCACAGCGGCGTGCCCCACCGGGCCCGGGCCTGATAGAGGAACAGCAGGGTGGTGATGGTGATGGTGCCGGTGACCGCCATGCCGAAGGCGTAGGCCAGGGCCGCCGAGCTGCGGAAGGCGAACACCAGCGTCAGCACCGCCACCATCAGCACGCCGTTGATCCACGGCACGTAGATCTGGCCGATGGACGACTCCGAGGTGTGCGCGATCCGTAGCCGGGGCAGATAGCCCAGCTGCGCGGCCTGGGCGGCCACCGAGAACGCGCCGGTGATGACAGCCTGGGACGCGATGACCGTCGCGGCGGTGGCGAGCACCACCATCGGGATGCGCGCCCACTCCGGGGTGAGCAGGAAAAAGGGTGCGCTGACGGCGCTTTCGTCGGCCAGCAGCAACGCGCCCTGCCCCAGGTAGCTGAGCACGCAGGCCGGCAACACCAGCCCCAGCCATGCAGTGACGATGGCGGGTCTGCCGAAATGACCCATATCGGCATACAGCGCCTCGGCGCCGGTCACGGCCAGCACCACCGCGGCCAGCGCGAAGAACGCGATATGCAGATGACCGGCCATGAATCCCAGCGCGTAGGTCGGTGAGAGCGCGCGCAGGATGTCGGGATGCGCGACGATCCCGGTGATCCCGCAGGCGCCGATCGCGACGAACCAGGCGATCATCACCGGGCCGAAGAACCGGCCGATGGTGGCGGTGCCGCGCCGCTGTACCGAGAACAGCCCCACGATGATGGTCACCGTCAGCGGGATGACCCAGCGGTCCAGTCCCGGCTCGACCACCTTCAGGCCCTCGACGGAGGACAGCACCGAGATGGCCGGGGTGATCATGCTGTCACCGAAAAACAATGCAGCGCCGAACAGCCCGAGGCCCGACAGTACGGCGGCCGTCCGTTCGTGACCGGCCGGGCAACACCGGCGCACCAGCGTGATCAGCGCCATGACCCCGCCCTCGCCGTCATTGTCGGCGCGCATCACCAGCGTGACGTAGGTGAGGGTGACGATGAGCATCACCGACCAGAAGATCAGCGACACCACACCGTAGACGTGCGGTGTGCTGAGCGGGACCGGATGCGGGTCGCCGGGGTTGAACACCGTCTGGATGGTGTAGATGGGGCTGGTGCCGATATCGCCGAAGACCACGCCGAGCGCGGCGATGACCAGCGGCGGCCGCAGTGACTGCGCATGACTGTGCACGGAACGTATTGTGCCTTGCAGGAAGGATGCTGTGACCGAACGTGTGAACATCGAGTTCTACAGTGCCGGTGAGCGTTGTGATGCATGGCTTTACCGTTCGGATCGGCAACGAAGTGTGCCGACACCCGTCATCGTCATGGCCATCGCCTCGGCGGCACCCAGGCCATGCATCTGGATGCCTATGCGCAGCGTTTCGGCTCGGCGGGATACGCGGGCTCGAAGGCGCCGGGCCGACCGGTTCTAAACTTGGTGCGTGCCACGTTCTTCGATCGACACCCACTGCGCGCGGTGCTTGCGGACAGCACCACCGGATGGTGACCCCGAGCAAGCCTCGTGGACACCGCTGATCCTGAATTCGCGCTGGTCGTTCGTGATCGAATGTCCCAACTGCGCACCGGGTTCGACGACGCGCCGGCGACGGTCCCGCTGATCTTCGCCGGCCGGTCTAGGCGTTGTCGCCAACCTCGCGCAGGGAGTGGATCATGCTCTGCAGGATCCGGAAGGCGCTCGCCTGCTCGGCCTCGCTCAGACCGGCGAGCATCCTGACCTCGACGGACCGGACGGCCGCGCTCGCCCTCTCCAGGCTGCGCCGGCCGCGGGGAGTGAGCCGCGTGGGTAGGGCCTTGCCGACGGGCGCCTCCGTCGGCCTGGTCACATAACCGTCGCGTTCCAGGGTCTGGAGCAACACGTTCATCGACTGGCGGGTGACGAATGCGCCGCGGGCGAGTTCGGAGTTGGACAGGCCGGGGCGTTGCGCCAGCAGTTCCAGGCAGGAGTAGTGCGTGATACTCATGCCGAGCGGCCGCAGCACCTCCTCCATGGCTGCGCGCAGGACGCTCGAAGCCTCCTTCAGCAGGTATCCCAGCGACGTCTGAAGGTCCACCTGGTCTTGCGCCATGTCAGTATTCTGACATACGGTTGTTGTGTCAGATTACTGACACGAAATGAAGGAGCATCATGCCCGCAACCGGTCCCGATTTCATCTCGCTGCAGGCCCGCGACCTGCCCACCTCGCAGGCGTTCTACGAGCGGTACCTCGGCCTGGTCCGCTCGCCGGCCGGACCGCCGCACGCCGTCGTCTTCGAGACCAAACCGATCGCCTTCGCACTCCGCGACGTCATTTCCGGTACCGACCTCGACTCGGCCCCTCGACCGGGCGTCGGTGCCGCGATCTGGTTGCACGCCACCGATGTCCAGGAGATTCACGATGCCCTGGCCGCCGACGGGCACACCATCGTCACCGCGCCGGTCGACGGGCCGTTCGGGCGGACGTTCACTTTCGCGGATCCGGACGGCTACCACGTCACGCTGCACGACCGCGCCTGAGCTGCCTGCCATCAGTCGCTCGGGGGGTTGAAGACTGGGGTCAGCTGGTGCGGGCAACCGACCTCTGCACCAACGCTGGAGTCAACGTCGCTATACGCAAAACTCAATCCGTCTCGAGGTCGAATTCAGTCCATCCGAACGGACTTCATTGCATGCGCAATAAGAACCCGACATTTCAGCCGGGGACCCCCTGATCGGCAGGTGAAAGCGGTCCGGCCTGGTGATCGACGTGTGGTGGCACAGGGCTCACGGGGAATGATCAAAATACGCTTGCGACCCCAAACCGGTGTTGGTAATACTGCTTGAAGGGGAGCGCTTCGTGATTCTGGGGATGTCACGCGAAGCAACAAATGGGGGTACTGAATATGAATTGCCGTAAAGGTGATGCTGTGATCGCACGCCGCCGAATCGATGGGATGGACGTTCCGGTGGTGCCGGCCGGCTCGAACGGGGTCGTGGTGGCAACTACGTGGCTCGGCCGACCCAAGCGTGTCGAGTTCATCGTGAATGATGGTTGGAGCACAAAGCAGTTCCAGGTCGATGTCGCACCCGGTGACATCGCATCGGCGGCCAACGACGAGCTGGCGCCGCAACAATCGCGGTAGCCAGGCTCGGGTTCGATGAGGTGGCCATCGCCCGCACGATGTTCGCGAATATCACTGAGCCACAAACGATTCGGCGCCTCAGCTGTGAAGTCCGGATCAACGCGCACCGGTTCTGGGTACACCATCCGACAGGGCGGTGCGCTCAGCCATCGGCAGACCGCCTCGGCCGGTTAGCTGTGGCCGGACTCAAGGTCGTCGGCGTTGGCGCGAAGCCAAGCCCCGCCGACACCGGGTTCGAACATCGACCCATTGGCGGTGGCGGAGGGATTTGAACCCCCGGACGGTGTTAGCCGTCTCTCGCTTTCAAGGCGAGTGCATTAGGCCGCTCTGCCACGCCACCGCCGATAAGCGTAAGCGGTCTACACCCGGCCGAGTCTGGCGGGCGGGGCATCGGCCATCAGTCCCGCGCTGATCCGGCGGCAGTTCTCCCCTACCGCCGCCATCTGCGGCCGGGACAGTCGGCCCAGATAGTGCGCGCGCACGCCGTCCCCGTAGGTTTCCAGCGCCTCCTTGAGAAGCGCCCGCCCGTCCTCGGTGATGGTGGCGAGCACACCGCGCCCGTCCTCCGGGCTGGCGACCCGCTTGACCAGGTTGAGCTTCTCCAAGCGGTGGATCTGCCGGGTCACCCGGCTGGGCAGGGACATCAGGTTGTCCGCGAGGTCGCCCATCCGGGCCGACCCCGTCATCGAACGGTCCAGGATGTCGAGTAGACGCACATCATTGAGCGTCAGCCGATGCGCTTCCACCAGTGAGCGGTTCAGCGTTGCATAAAGCCGTAGCGCGGCGTCCAGGAAATTTTGCCAGGACCTCTGCTCGGCGATATCGAGACCGGGCATCGTGCTGGCGGTTCGCCCGGCGATAGTGCCTTCCATCGCGCCATCGTAAGGCGCTACCACCGGGTAGCGTTCACTGAATGCGCGCCATTCTTGCAGAGTCAACCGAACGTATGACAATTCAAGTAGTTCCCGACGTCGCAGCTCACACCCGTCAAGTTGTGATCCGCGTGGCGGCCGCCGGCGTCAACCGAGCCGATCTGCTGCAGGCCGCCGGCAATTACCCGCCGCCGCCGGGTGCGAGCGACATTCTCGGGCTCGAGGTGTCGGGCACCATCGCCGAGGTGGGCAGCGAGGTCACCGGTTGGTCCGTGGGGCAACCGGTATGCGCTTTGCTGGCCGGTGGTGGCTACGCCGAGTACGTGGCGGTTCCCGCCGACCAGGTGATGCCCGTTCCCGACGGGGTCGGCTTGCACGAGGCGGCGGCCCTCCCGGAAGTGGCGTGCACGGTCTGGTCCAACCTGATGATGACCGCGCACCTGGACCCCGGCCGGCTGCTGTTGGTGCACGGTGGCGCCAGCGGTATCGGCACTCACGCCATCCAGGTAGCCCTCGCGCTGGACAGCCACGTCGCCGTCACCGCCGGCTCCGCCGAGAAGCTCGCGGTGTGTGCGGACCTGGGTGCCGATATCACCATCAACTACCGGGAAGAGGATTTCGTCGAGCGGGTGCGCGCCGCCGGTGGCGCCGAGGTGATCCTCGACATCATGGGCGCGAAGTACCTGGACCGGAACATCGACGCCCTCGCCGACGGGGGCCGGCTCGTCATCATCGGTATGCAGGGCGGGATCACGGCCGAACTCAACATCGCCAAGTTGCTTGGCAAGCGGGCCGGTGTCATCGCGACGGCTCTGCGGTCGCGCCCGGTCGACGGGCCCGACGGCAAGGGCGCCATCGTCGCGGAAGTGGTGGCCAACGTGTGGCCGCTGATCGCGGCGGGCAAGGTCAAGCCGATCGTCGGCGCCGAGCTGCCGCTGGAGGAGGCGGCGCGGGCGCACGCGCTGCTGGCCGCCGGCGACGTGCACGGCAAGGTGCTGCTGCGGGTGAGTTAGCCGTCAGCCGAGCGAGGCCAGCGCGCGCACCAACTGATCGACCTCGGCCGTCGTGGTGTAGGGCGCCAGGCCGACGGTCACGGCACCGCCGATATCGCTGACACCGATCAGGTCGAGCACCCGCGAGGTGGGGTCGGTGCTGGCCAGGATGCCGTTGTCGGCCAGCCGCTGCAGCACCCGCGCGGCGGGCACACCCTGCACCGCGAAGCTGAGCACCGGGATGCGCTCGGCCGGGCTGCCCAGCACCATCACCAGCGGCAGTGATCGCAGCGAAGCCAATAGGTAGGCGAACAGCCGGTCCATGTAGGCGGCCGCGGAATCCATTGACACGCCGAGTCTTTCGCGCCGCGTGCCCTGCGCCGACTCGTCCAGGGAAGCCAGGTATTCGATGCTGGCCACCACGCCCGCGAGCAGCCCGTACTGATGGGCGCCCATCTCCAGGCGCGCCGGGCCCGTCGCGTGCGGATCCAGCGAGACCGAGCCGAACATGTCGATGACCGCCGGATCGCGGAACACCAGCGCACCGATCGGCGGCCCACCCCACGCCACCGCGTTGAGCGCGACGACGTCGGCGTCGATGTCGTCGATGTCGATCAGCCGGTACGGCGCGGCCGCCGAGTGGTCCACGATGACAAGCCCACTGTTGGCGTGCACCAGCTTGGTCACCGGTTCCAGATCGGTGAGCGTGCCCAGCGTCGACGACGCCGACGTGATGGCGACCAGCCGGGTCGGCTTGGTGATCAGGTTCTCCCACTGCCAGCCCGGCAACTCGCCGGTCTCGACGTCGACCTCGGCCCATTTCACCTTGGCGCCGTACCGATTCGCCGCCCGCAGCCACGGCAGGATGTTCGCCTCGTCGTCGAGGCGGGTCAGCACCACCTCGTAACCGAGGCCCACCCGGGACGAGGCGGCATCCGACAGCGAGGTGAGCAGCACGGCGCGGTCGGCGCCCAGCACCACGCCCTCCGGGCGCGCCCCTACCAGATCGGCGATGGCCTGCCGGGCCGCCGCGAGCACCGCGGCGCTGCGCCGGGCCGACGGGTGCGGTCCCGACGCCGAGGGCATGGACCCGCGGAAGGCCGTCGACACCGTGGTCGACACGGAGTCGGGCAGCAGCATCCCGTTCGGGGCGTCGAAGTGCACCCAGCCGTCGCCAAGTGACGGGTGCAATCCGCGCACCCGGGCGACGTCATAAGCCATGCAAGCCACCTTAGAACGTCTGCGATTGAGCCAGACGGACACAGTTCAGGTAAGTGCCCGGCCGCGCCACACGGTCCCGGCCCGGATCACTTCGGCAGCCATACTAGTGCAGTGGGCTTGTCGTTCGGGGTGCTAATTGCCCTGCTGTTGCTGGTGTGCCCGGGAGCAATCGTCGCGCGGACGGCGGGCCTGACCTGGCCGACCGCGGTCGCGGTGAGCCCGGCGGTCACGTACGGCGTTGTGGCACTGGCAATCGTGCCGTTGGGCGCCGTCGGCATCCCGTGGAACGGCTGGACCGCCCTGGCGACCCTGATTGTTGTGACCGCCGTCACGTTCGGTTTGCGAAAACTGCTCGCCCGGTTCGGCGACGCGGAGGCCGAGTCCCTGGCCGCCGGTCGCGGGCCCGCGCTGGTGGTGGCCGCCGGAGTGCTCCTGGGCGCCGCCCTGATCTTGCTGGCCGCGGTCAAGGGCTTACCGAATTGGCAGTCGATTCCCAGCAACTGGGACTCCGTGTGGCACGCCAACACCATCCGCTGGATCCTCGACACCGGCCAGGCGTCGCCCACCCACATGGGCGAACTGCGCAATGTCGAGACCCACGACGCCCTGTACTACCCGTCCACCTTCCACGCCCTGGCGGCGGTGTTCAGCCAGGTCAGCGGGTCCGCGGCAACCACGGCGTACACCATCAACTCAGTCGTGGCGGCCATCTGGCTGTTCCCCGTCAGCGCCGCCGTGCTGACCTGGCTGATGCTCCGCAAATCGACCACGCAATGGCGCACCGCGGGCTGCGCGGCCACCGCGGCCGCGCTGGCCGCGAGCTTCACCGCGGTGCCCTACGTCGAGTTCGACACCGCGTCGATGCCCAATCTGGCGGCCTACGGGGTGGCGGTGCCCGCCGCGGCGCTGACCATCTCGGCGCTGCGCCACCGGGACCGGATCCCGTTGGCGGTGGTCGCCGTCGTCGGGGTGTTCTCCGTGCACATCACCGGAGGCGTGGTGACGGTGTTGTTCGTCGCGGCGTGGTGGCTGGTCGACGGGCTCTGGCGGCCGGTCCGCAGCCGGGTGGCGGACTTCATCACCCTGCTGACCGTCGGGGTACCGACCCTGGTGCTGCTGCTGCCCCAGTTCGTCGGGGTGTTGCAGCAGGCCGAGATCATCGTCGGGCACGCCTTCGTCACCCATGAGGGCAAGAAGCGCGGCTTGATCGACGCGATGGTCCAGCACACCCGCCATCTCAACGACTTCCCGATCCAGTGGTTCCTGATCGTGGTGGCCGCCGCCGGTGCGGTGGTGCTGGTGTACCGCCGGGTCTGGTGGCCGCTGGCGATCTGGCTGCTGCTGGTGGTGTCGATCGTGCATTCGTCAGCGCCCTTCGGCGGCATCATCGGCACGCTCACCGGCCGCTTCAGCGACCTGTTCTACAGCGATCCGCGCCGGCTGTCGGCGGTGGTGACGATGCTGCTGACCGCCGCCGCCGGGATCGGGCTGTACACCGTGGTGGCACTGGCCTTCGGTCGATTGCGCCGGCTGGCCGACCGCGGCACGCCACGCCTGTGGTACGGCGCGACCGCCGCGGTGGTGGTGGCCGTCGCCGTGGTCAGCGCCTTGCATTACTTCCCGCGGCACCGCTACCTGATCGGCGAGAAGTACGACCAGGTGATGATCGACAACAAGGACCTGGAGGCGTTCGCCTACCTGGCCACCCTGCCCGGCGCCCGCGACACCATGATCGGCGACGCCAACACCGACGGCACCGCGTGGATGTACGCGGTGGCCGGGCTGCATCCGTTGTGGACGCATTACGACTATCCGCAGCAGCAGGGGCCCGGCTACCACCGGTTCATCTTCTGGGCCTACGCCGACGACGCCGACCACGATCCCCGGGTGGCCGAGGCCGTGCACGCGCTCAACATCCGCTACGTGCTGACCAGCACCCCGGTGGTGCGCGGGTTCGTGATGCCGGACGGACTAGTGTCACTGGACAAGTCGAAGTCGTGGGCCAAGATCTACGACAACGGAGAGACGCGCATCTACGAATGGCGCGGCGACGCTGCTTCGACACCGACGAACGGCTGAGGACGGGGTACTAGGAAGGCCATGACGATCAATCCCGACGACGAGAACATCGAGATCCTGGCGGGCGAACCGGGCGGATCCAGCGGCGACGACGACAAGTCGCTGACCGACCTGATCGAGCAGCCGGCCAAGGTCATGCGGATCGGCACCATGATCAAGCAGCTGCTCGAAGAGGTGCGTGCCGCACCGCTGGACGACGCGAGCCGCAGCAAGCTGCTGCAGATACACCGCAGCAGCATCAGCGAACTCGAGGACGGCCTCGCCCCGGAACTCCGCGAAGAGCTGGAGCGGCTCACGCTGCCGTTCACCGATGACGCGGTGCCCTCGGACGCCGAGCTGCGCATCGCGCAGGCCCAGCTGGTCGGTTGGCTGGAGGGCCTGTTCCACGGCATCCAGACCGCGCTGTTCGCCCAGCAGATGGCCGCGCGGGCCCAGCTGGAGCAGATGCGCCAGCTGCCGCCGGGCATGGTCCAGCAGCGTGGCCCCGGCCACCCCGGCACCGGGCAGTACCTGTAGCCGATTTGCATGAGTAGACCGCACATCGAGACCCGCAATGCGTGGGTGGAGTTCCCTATCTTCGACGCCAAGTCGCGCTCGCTGAAGAAAGCGTTTCTCGGCAAGGCCGGCGGCGCGATCGGGCGCAACGAGTCCAACGTGGTGGTGATCGAGGCGCTACGGGACATCACCATGTCGCTGGAGATGGGCGACCGGGTGGGCCTGGTCGGGCACAACGGGGCAGGCAAGTCGACGCTGCTGCGGCTGCTGTCGGGCATCTACGAACCGACCCGCGGTTCGGCGACGGTGCGCGGACGGGTGGCCCCGGTGTTCGACCTGGGCGTCGGGATGGACCCGGAGATCTCCGGATTCGAGAACATCATCATCCGTGGGTTGTTCCTCGGGCAGACGCGCAAGCAGATGCTGGCCAAGGTCGACGAGATCGCCGAGTTCACCGAGTTGGGCGATTACCTCTCGATGCCGCTGCGCACCTACTCCACCGGCATGCGGGTGCGGCTGGCCATGGGCGTGGTCACCAGCATCGACCCCGAGATCCTGCTACTGGACGAGGGCATCGGCGCCGTCGACGCGGAGTTCATGCACAAGGCCCGCCGGCGGCTGCAGGATTTGGTGGCCCGCTCCGGAATTCTGGTGTTCGCAAGCCATTCCAACGAGTTCCTGGCCCAGCTGTGCAACACCGCGATGTGGGTGGACCACGGCACCATCAAGATGACCGGCGGCATCGAGGAGGTGGTCGGCGCCTACGAGGGTCCCGACGCCGCCCGGCATGTGCGCGAGGTGCTCGAGGAAAATGCCCGCACCGACCAGTGACACCGTCGTGGCTGTCGTCGTCACGCACCGCCGCGTCGACACGCTGGCCGCCTCGCTGGCAGCGGTGTGCGGCCAGGAGCGCGCCCCAGACCACCTGATCGTCGTCGACAACGACGCCGACGATCGGGTACGCACCCTGGTCGAGGGCCAGCCGGTACCGTCGACCTATCTGGGTTCACACCGAAACCTCGGTGGCGCAGGCGGTTTCGCGCTGGGGATGTTGCATGCGCTGACCCTCGGCGCGGACTGGATCTGGCTGGCCGACGACGACGGCCGGCCCGCCGACGCCACCGTCCTCGGAACGTTGTTGCGTTGCGCTGCAGGGCATTCCCTGGCCGAGGTGTCGCCGGTGGTGTGCGATATGGACCAGCCGGACCGATTGGCGTTCCCGCTGCGCCGCGGGCTGGTGTGGCGCCGGTGGGCGGCCGAGCTGCGTGAGGGCGGCAGCGATCTGCTCCCGGGCATCGCCTCGTTGTTCAACGGGGCGTTGTTCTCCGCGGCGGCCGTGGAAGCCGTTGGTGTTCCGGACCTTCGGCTGTTCATCCGCGGCGACGAGGTGGACCTGCACCGCCGGCTGGTGTTGTCGGGGGTAGCCTTCGGCACCTGCCTGGAGGCGGTGTACCTGCACCCCTACGGGTCCGACGAGTTCAAACCGATCCTCGGTGGGCGGATGCACACCCAGTACCCGGACAACGACGTCAAGCGCTACTACACCTACCGCAACCGGGGCTATGTGCAAGCCCAGCGCGGTCAACGCCGACTGGTCCCGCAGGAGTGGCTGCGCTTCGGCTGGTACTTCCTGATCACCCGCCGCGACCCGGCGGGGCTGCGCGAGTGGTTGCGGCTGCGGAAGCTGGGGCGGCAGGAGAGATTCGAGAGGTACGAGGGCCAGGGCGAGCGGAGCGACGGGAGGATAACCAAGTGACGTTCACCGATGCGGCAGCACAATCGAAGACCTTCACCCGCGCCTGGGGTGACCTGGTTTCCGGTTTCGGCAAGCGGGAGCTGTGGCTGCACCTGGGGTGGCAGGACATCAAGCAGCGGTACCGGCGCAGCGTGCTGGGCCCGTTCTGGATCACCATCGCCACCGGCACCATGGCCGTGGCACTCGGCGGGTTGTACTCGCAGTTGTTCCACCTCAAGCTGGCCGAGCATCTGCCCTACGTCACCCTCGGGCTGATCATCTGGAACATGATCAATGCGGCCATCATCGAGGGCGCCGAGGTGTTCATCGCCAACGAGGGCTTGATCAAACAGCTCCCCACGCCGCTGAGCGTGCACGTCTACCGGCTGGTGTGGCGCCAGGTCCTGCTGTTCGCGCACAACATCATCATCTTCGTCATCATCGCGATCATCTTCCCGCAGCCGTGGAAGTGGACCGACCTGATGTTCATCCCCGCCCTGGCCCTGATCGTGGCCAATTGTGTCTGGGTGGCACTGTGTTTCGGCATCCTGGCCACCCGCTACCGCGACATCAGCCCGCTGTTGTTCAGCCTGGTGCAGCTGCTGTTCTACATGACGCCGATCATCTGGAACGACCAGACGCTGCGCGACCAGGGCGCCGGCGGGTGGGCCAGAATCATCGAGTTCAACCCGCTGCTGCACTACGTCGACATCGTCCGAGCACCGCTGCTGGGCGCGGATCAGGAGCTGCGGCACTGGATCGTGGTGCTGGTGTTCACCGTGCTGGGCTGGCTGATGGCGGCGCTGGCCATGCGTCAGTACCGCGCCCGGGTGCCGTACTGGGTGTAGTTCGGCCGTTCACCTCGACGCCATCGCAGATTCGGCTCCGGCGCGTTGAATGGCGCTCAGCGCACACCTGACGTCCCAGATTCCCAGGAGCAGCCATGACCGATGTCATCAACGGCGAAACCACCACCCCCGCCCCGGAGAACGTCATCGAGGCCGAACTCATGCCGATGGACGGCGAGGCCGACACGCAACGCCCGGTGCTGGCGATTCGGGAGGTGCTGGGCCGCCAGCTCGCGGCCGGGCACAGGCTGTCCGGCCAACTCGTCACCGTCGCCACCGGCACCGCCGCGGCCCTGGTGGAAGCACCCGCGAAGGTGATCGCCGCGATCCGCGACGGCGCCACCCTGCCGACCGCGTTCGGTGAGACGGGCGACGCCGTGCAGGTGGCCGTCGGCGATGCCGGGGCGCGGTTGCGCCACGCCGTCGGCGAGTACGTCGGCCAGCAGGCCACGCTGCCCAACGCCGTCCTCACCGGTGCCGCCGAGGTGGCGGGCTCGCTGGTGCGGGCCCAGGGGTCGCTGGCCGCCTCGGCCGTGGACGGCGTCTTCGGCGTCGCGACCGTCGCCAGCAGGGGCGGTGACGTCCGCGATGCCCTCGACCAGGAGTGGAGCGAGCTCAACGCCACCGCGGTGGCCGCGCGCGACGCCGTGCAGGCGCGGGTGTCGGCCGCCGGCCAGGGCATCCGGGACGCGATCGCCTGACCCCACAGCGACCTCTGGGCGTGGGCGTTGCGCCCGCGCAGATCAGAAGTCGGCGGACAGCGCGACCTCGCGCCATTGTTCCAGGTCTCGTGATGTCCGGGCGAGCTTGTCGGCGATGTCATGAACAGCATTGGCGCCGAGCTGGATTCGCTCCGGAAGCCGGTCCTCGGACGCGAGGCCGACGATGATCGCGGCGGCTTTCTCCGGATCTCCGGCCTGCCCGGCGTTGTTGTCGACGGCCCAGGTACGCGCCGCACCGCCGGTCGAGGCGTAGTCGGCGATCTCGGTGGCCGCGATGTGCAGGCTGCTGCCGTCGAGGAAGTCCGTCCGGAACGGGCCCGGCTCGATCGCGGTCACCTTGATACCCAGCGGCTCCAGCTCATGTTTCATAGCGTCCGACAGACCCTCGACGGCAAACTTGGTCGCGCAGTAAACCCCCCAGCCCGGCCAGGCGACGAAACCGCCGACCGAGGACAGGTTGATGACGAGGCCCGATCCCTGGGCACGCATCTCGGGCAGCACCGCCCGCGTCACGGCGAGCAGGCCGAAGACGTTTACGTCGAACACCGCACGTGCCTCCGCGTCCGAGGTCTCCTCGACGGCGCCCACCAGACCACGACCGGCGTTGTTCACCAGGGCGTCGATCCGGCCGAATGCCGCCACTGCGGCGTTGACCGCCGCCACGATCTGCTCGGGTCGATGCACATCGAGTTCGACGGTGAGCAGGCGTTCGTCGTCTTCCGGGAGCACCTCGGCGAGGGCCTGCAGGTTACGCGCGGTGGCCACGACGCTGTCGCCGCGGCCGAGAGCCGCTCTCGCGATTGCCAGGCCGAATCCACGAGATGCCCCCGTGATGAACCAGACGGTCATGATGTTCCCTTCGTGTTGTTGCTTACCTGGAAATCAACACAGCGGGGACGGCTATGCGACAGCGGATTTCCCGCCCTGTTGTTCCTAGGTCTGCCAGACCTGGTTTCGGCTGCGCGCACGGCCGCTCGCCGATAATGGGAACCATGACGCAACCCAATGAGCTCGGCGAGTTCCTCCGCTCGCGCCGGTCCAGGCTGTCGCCCGCCGAGGTGGGCCTGCACGGCAGCACCGCGCGCCGCGTCACCGGTCTGCGCCGGGAAGAATTGGCGGTACTCGCCGGTGTCAGCGCCGACTACTACGCGCGCCTGGAACAGGGCCGGGCCCGCAACATCTCCGATTCGGTGCTGTCGGCGGTAGCCGACGCGTTGCGCCTCGATGATCTCGAGCGGCGTCACCTCACCGAGTTGGTGCGGCCGGCACGGCCTGTGTCTTCGACAACCAGCAAGCCGCTGCGGGTACGTGCCGCCCTTCGGGCGATGATCCACGCGCTGGATCCGACACCCGCTGTGCTGCACGGCCCGCGGATGGAGGTTCTCGCCATCAATCGCGCGGGTGCGGCGCTGCTCGACGACTTCGAGGCGATGCCACCCGCTGAACGCAACATGGTGCACTGGATGTTCCTCAACCCGAAGGCCAGGGCCGTATATCCGGACTGGTCCGATATCGCCGCGCAGCTGGTGGCGATTCTGCGGTTGGCCGCCGGCCGGGACGCCGGCGACCAGCGACTGGCAGCTCTCATCGACGAAATCACCGCGCAGTCAGACGAGTTCGCCAGCTATTGGTCCGACCACCGCGTGTCCCAGCACACGCACGGCCCCAAGAGATTCGAGATCGAGTCCGTCGGTGCGTTGACACTGAACTACGAAGCACTGATCCCACCCAGTGATCCCGAGCTACGGGTGATCATCTACACCGCCGATGTGGGATCGCCGTCGGAAGAGAGACTCCGCGAGCTGCTGAAGTCCAGGCCCATCGACATACGAACGTGAGCCCGTGCCGCGATTTCGGCCGATTCGTCGCACACGAGTTCACATTCACAGGCACTTCCCAGCCTGTTCGTGCGTTGACGACTCATGAGCATTCCGCCATATGAGCCGCCGCCGTCTCCCGGAGCACCCAATGTGGGCAACACGCTGCTGTGCCCGAAATGTGCCGGGGTGATGAAGACCTACGAACGCAACGGCGTGCACCTGGAACAGTGCGACACCTGCCGGGGCATCTTCCTGGACTTCGGCGAACTGGAGGCGCTGACCCAGATGGAGAACCGGTTCGTCGCCGCGCCGCCGCCCCCGCCGCAACAGCAGGGTTATGGGTATGGCCCGCAGTGGGGACATCGGGGCAACAAGCACTACCGCAAGCAGGGCTTCGGGCGACTGTTCTTCTCCAGCTAGCCCATCCGGGCGCAGGCCGCGGCCAGCAGCGGGTCCTCGGGATGCCGGGCGGCCGCCGCCAGCACCGCGGCGCGCGCGAACGGTTCCAGCACCGGCCACGGGTCACCCAGCGGGATCGCCGGGCCCGCCCCGGCGCGATAACCGTCGACGAAGCGGTACCAGTCGGCGTCCGGAATCATGCCGACCGCCCAGAATCCGGCCGGCCGCGCCAGATCCCACGCCGGGTCGCCGACGGCGACGTCGTCGATGTCGATCAGCACCCACCGGCCGGCCGTGCGCCCGAGCTGGCCAAGGTGAAAGTCACCGTGTACCAACGTCGGTCGTGTCGGCCGGGCGCCGGGCGGGCCGGCCAGGGTTGGCAACTCGCCGGCGGGCTCGTGGTGCAGCCGGGCCAGTAGCCGCCCCGCCTGATACCAGGGCAGGTCCACCGGTCGTTGGGCCACCACCTCGACGCGCGGCCACCGGGTCAGCCAGCGGTCGTCGGCCGGCTCGGGGTCGACGCTCAGCGGTGTCAGCAGCTCGGGGCAACGCGCGGCGACCCGCAGGCGTTGACGCAACGCCCGCGGGTCGGTGCCCGGCGCATGCAGCTTCGTCACCACGTCACCGTCGACGGTGACGACGGCGCGGCCACTCAGCGGCGCGGCGCCTTCATCCGAGTGGCGACGTTGAACCGGTTCCACGCGTTGATGGTGACAGCCATCGCGATCACCTGCGCCAGCTCCTTCTCGCTGAACACCGCGGCGGCCTTGGCGTACACCTCGTCGGAGACGTGGCCGTGGTGCAACTCGGTGATCGCCTCGGTCAGTTCCAGGGCGGCACGCTCGCGTTCGGTGAACAGGTTGCCGGCCTCCTCCCAGGCCGCCACGAGGGCCAGCCGCTGCTCCGTCTCGCCATGTTTGCGGGCATCCGCGACGTGCATGTCGAGGCAGAACGCGCAGTGGTTGATCTGGCTGGCACGGATCTTGACGAGCTCGCCGATGGTCGGGTCGACGTCCTGGGCCGCGGCGCCGGACAGCTTCATCATGGCGTCGTACAACTCGGGTGAGAGCTTGTAGATCTGCACGCGGTCGAGGGCGGTGGGGTGTTCGAGTGTCTGTGTCATGCCTGCAACGCTAGCCACGAAAGACCCATCTACATGGTTCAATTCGGTGGTGACTTCATGGGCCAATTTTGGGCCGGCCAATTCTGGTGCGCGGGACCTACACCTCGACCTGCGCGAGGTCATCACGCCCGGCGCCCGCGGTGCCCGGGAAGTGTTGCTACACGCCCTGCGCGAGGCCGTGCGGTCCGGGCGGCTGTCGGCGGGCACCATGCTTCCGCCGTCACGCACCCTGGCCGCCGACCTCGGGCTGTCCCGCAACACCGTCGCCGACGCCTACGCCGAACTGGTCGCCGAGGGCTGGTTGGCGTCGCGCCAGGGCGCCGGCACCTGGGTGGTGAACGCCGGCGCCACCCCGCTGCCCGCCCGGCCACGCGGCACCCCGGGCGCCCCACGGCACAACCTGATGCCGGGCTCCCCCGACGTCGCGGCCTTCCCCCGCACGGCCTGGCTGGCCGCCACCCGCCGCATGCTGGCCACCGCACCGAATGACGCTCTGCGCATGGGTGACCCGCGCGGTCGCATCGAATTGCGCACGGCGCTGGCCGAATATCTGGCCCGGGTGCGCGGGGTCCGCGCCACTCCCGACGAGATCGTCATCTGCGCGGGTACCCGGCACGCCGTCGAGATCCTCGGCCGGGCGCTGGGCGGACCGTTCGCGGTGGAGGCCTACGGCCTCTTCCTGTTCCGCAACGCCCTTGCCGCCCAAGGTGTCTCGACCATACCCATCGATGTCGACGACCGAGGCGCCGTCGTCGAAGAGTTGTCCGACGGTGTCCGTGCCGCGTTGCTGACCCCGGCACACCACTTCCCGCACGGCGTGCCGCTGCACCCGGCCCGGCGCACCGCCGCGTGCGAGTGGGCGCATCGCACCGGGGCATACCTCATCGAGGACGACTACGACGGCGAGTTCCGCTACGACCGCCAGCCCATCGGGGCGGTGCAGGGCCTGGATCCGGACCGGGTGGTGTACTGCGGCTCGGCCAGCAAGAGCATGTCACCGGTGCTGCGGCTGGGCTGGATGGTGGTGCCCGGCGACCTGCTCGACCCGGTGCTCGCGGCGATGGGAGGTGATCAGTTCTACGTGAGCGGGCTGGCCGCCCTGACCATGGCCGACTTCATTGCACATGGCAGCTACGACAAGCACATCCGGCGCATGCGGCTGGCCTACCGACGCCGGCGCGACCGCCTGGTCGCGGCGCTGGAACCTTTGGGCGTGGGGGTGAGTGGACTGTCGGCCGGGCTGCATCTGCTGCTCACCCTGCCCGAGGGCACCGAGGCCGAGGTGGTGCGCCGGGCCGGGGACGCCGGGATCGCGTTGTCCGGCCTGGCCATGCTGCGCCATCCGGACGCCGGCCCCGGCACGCCGGTCCGCGACGGTGTGGTGGTGAGCTTCGGCACGCCGGCCGAGCATGCGTTCGGCCCCGCGGTGGACGCGTTGTGCGCAGTGCTGGCCGGGATCAATCGGTGAGCGAGCGCAGCTCGGCGGACAGATTGGCCCGCGCGGCGGCCTCCCACAGCCGCCTGCCCCGCTCGGTGCGATACAGCGACGGACCGGCCAGCAGCGCCCTGATGACCCGCGCCCGCCCGGCCCGGAAATCCGCATCGGCAACGTGCCCGTATTCGGCCCGCACCTTGGCGGTGTTGGTCCGGTACTCCTGCGGCGGCAGCCCGAGGACGGCCAGGTCGGCGTCGGAGAGGACCTGACCGTTGCGGTCGTCTTCGGCTGGGTCGTGCTCGACCGTCAGCCGGACCAACCGGGCCACCTCGGCCACCAATGCCGGGGCCACCCCGAGCGCGGTGAGATCCGACTCGGCCAGCAGGGCGCTGTTCTCCTCGTCGTCGGGCCGGCCCGCGTACACGGCGTCGTGATACCAGGCGGCCAGTCGGACCGCGTCGACGTCGTCGGCGGCATCAGCATCCTCGGCCAACTGATCCACCGCCTGCAGCACCCCGCGCAGGTGCGAAAGGTCGTGGTAGCGGCGATGCGGTTCGGTCCACCTGGCCAGCAGCGCAGCACCCGTGGCGTCGATGGCCGGCGCCGCGCTGTGGCGCGTCAGCAACCGCCGCCACGCCTCGAGCAGATCGGTCACGCGCACATTGTCGCAGCAGCGCGCGCGGTTAAGCTTCGCGGCGATGACTGAGTCAGCACCTCTGAGCCTGCGCACCCAGGCGTGGCGTTTCCTGGTCACCGGCGGCCTGTCCGCCTGTGTGGACTTCGGGCTGTACGTGCTGTTGCTGACGGTGGGGCTGCAGGTCAACGTGGCCAAGACGCTGAGCTTCATCGCGGGCACCACCACCGCCTACCTGATCAACCGGCGGTGGACCTTCCAGGCGCCGCCCAGCACGGCCCGTTTCATCGCAGTCGTCGCGCTGTACGCGCTGACCTACGCGGTGCAGGTCGGCATCAACTATGTGTTCTATCTCAAATTCGCGGGCCAACCCTGGCAGGTGCCGGTGGCCTTCGTGATCGCCCAGGGCACCGCCACCGTCATCAACTTCGTGGTGCAACGCGCGGTGATATTCCGGTTGCGCTGAATCCGCCCCGGTAGCCGGACCGGTATCGTCTGGCACTGATATGTCTACCGACCTTCCCCTTACGCCCCGATCCCTGACCGGGTTCGGCCGGACCGCGCCCAGCGTCGCGCAGGTGCTGTCCACCCCCGACGTCGAGGTGATCGCGGCGGCCGTCCGGCAGGTGGCCGACGCCGACGCCGCCAGTCCGTCCTACCTGCAGCGCGGCATCGTGGCCCGCGGACTCGGCCGCTCCTACGGCGACCACGCCTGCAACGGGGGCGGCATCGTCGTCGACATGACGCGCCTGAACCGGATCCATTCGCTGTCGTCCGAGACGGCGATCGCCGACGTGGACGCCGGGGTGAGCCTGGACCAGCTGATGAAGGCCGCGTTGCCGTTCGGGTTGTGGGTTCCGGTGCTGCCCGGCACCCGGCAGGTGACGGTCGGCGGCGCCATCGGCTCCGACATCCACGGCAAGAACCACCACAGCGCGGGCAGCTTCGGCAATCACGTGCTGTCGCTGGACTTGCTGATGGCCGACGGTGAGGTGCGCACGCTGACCCCCGAGGGGTCCACGAGTGAGTTGTTCTGGGCCACCATCGGCGGAAACGGCTTGACCGGCATCGTGATCCGGGCCCGCATCGCCATGACCCGGACCGAAACCGCGTACTTCATCGCCGATGGTGTCGCGACGGCCGACCTGGACGAGACCATCGCCGTGCACCTGGACGGCAGCGAGGACAAGTACACCTACTCCAGCGCCTGGTTCGACCTGATCAGCCCGCCGCCGAAACTGGGGCGCGCCGCCGTCAGCCGGGGCAGCCTGGCCAGGCTCGATCAACTGCCCAAGAAACTGGCCAAGAATCCGCTGAAATTCGATGCGCCACAGCTTCTCACGGTGCCCGACATCTTCCCCATCAGCGCCATGAACAAGCTGTCGTTCACCGCGATCGGCGAGGTGTACTACCGGCTCGGCGGCACCTATCAGGGCAAGATCCTGAACCTGTCGCAGTTCTACCACATGCTCGACCTGGTCAGCGGCTGGAACAACGCTTACGGCCCAGCCGGTTTCGCGCAACACCAGTTCCTGGTACCGCCCGATGCGCTCGACGAGTTCAAGGACATCATCCGGTGGATCCAGACCAGCGGGCACTACTCGGCACTCAACGTCTTCAAACTGTTCGGCCCCGGTAACAAGGCGCCGCTGAGCTTCCCGATGGCCGGCTGGAACGTCGCCATGGATTTCCCGATGAAACCCGGCGTCAACGAATTCCTCAACGAATTGGACGACCGCGCAATGGAATTCGGTGGCCGCGTGTACACCGCGAAGGACTCTCGGGTCAGTGCCGAGAAGTTCCACAAGATGTACCCGCGCATCGACGAATGGATTGCCGTGCGCCGCAAGGCCGATCCGAACGGCGTGTTCGCCTCCGATATGGCCCGCCGTCTAGAACTGCTGTAGAAAGGCACCCCGCGTAACCATGATCGACGCCACCGGCAACCCACAGACCATCCTGCTGCTGGGCGGAACATCCGAGATCGCGCTGGCCATCGCCGAGCGGTACCTGCGCAACGCGAAGGCACGGGTCATCCTGGCCGACCTCCCCAACGCACCCAAACGCGAAGCCGCCATCGCCCAGCTCGAATCCGCCGGCGCGAAGTCGGTGCAGTACCTGGATTTCGACGCCCTGGACACCGCCTCACACCCGAAGGTGATCGAAGCCGCCTGGGCCGACGGTGACGTCGACGTCGCGGTGGTCGCCTTCGGCGTGCTCGGGGACGCCGAGGAGTTGTGGCAGAACCAGGCCAAGGCGGTGGCGACCGCCCAGATCAACTACGTCGCCGCGGTATCGGTGGGCGTGCTGGTCGGCGAGAAGATGCGCGCCCAGGGTTTCGGGCAGATCATCGCGATGTCCTCGGTGGCCGGTGAGCGGGTCCGCCGCTCCAATTTCGTGTACGGCTCCACCAAGGCCGGTCTGGACGGTTTCTACCTGGGGCTGGGAGAAGCGTTGCGCGAGTTCGGGGTTCACGTGCTGGTGATCCGGCCCGGTCAGGTACGCACCACCACCACGCTGGAACACTGGAAGGCCACCGGCGCCAAGGAAGCCCCGTTCACGGTGGACAAGGAACAGGTGGCCGAGCTGGCGGTCACCGCGGCGGCCAAGGGCAAGGACCTGGTCTGGGCGCCCGGGCAGGTGCGGGTGCTGATGTCGGTGCTGCGGCACATCCCGCGCCCTGTCTTCCGCAAGCTACCCATCTGATGTTGCCCGAGGCGGGAGCGGAGCGACCCGGGAAATGAGGCACACTCTGCCGGCCTCCCCGGCTCGGGTCCTGAGCCAGATGGTGGTCGCGGTCATCCTGTCGGCCACCGTCTCCGCCGTGGCGCTGATCGCGATCGACCGCGTCGAATGGCCGGCGTACAACTCGTCGAACCAGTTGCACGCGTTGACCACCGTCGGCCAGGTCGCCGCCCTGGCCGGGATCTTCGCCGCCGGGTGGCTGTGGCGGCGCGGCCGGCGGGTGCTGGCCAGGGTCACGGCGGTGGCCATGCTGTCGGCCCTGTCGGTGGTCACCCTGGCGATGCCGCTCGGCGCCACCAAGCTGTACCTGTTCGGCATCTCGGTCGACCAGCAGTTCCGCACCGAATACCTGACCCGGCTGGCCGACAGCCCGGCCCTGCACGACATGACCTACCAGGGCCTGCCGCCGTACTACCCGCCCGGCTGGTTCTGGATCGGCGGCCGGCTGGCCGCCCTGACCGGCACCCCGGCCTGGGAGATGTACAAGCCGTGGGCCATCGTCTCGATCACCGCCGCCTGCGCCGTCGCCTTCGTGCTGTGGAAGGCGATGATCCGGTTCGAGGTCGCCCTCGTGGTCACCACCGCGACCGCCGTCGTCACCCTGGCCTACACCTCCACCGAGCCGTACGCGGCCGTCATCACCGTGCTGCTGCCGCCGGTGTTCGTGCTGGCCTGGTCGGGACTGGGCGGGAAGGCCAGAAACGTTGGCTGGGGCGCGGTGCTCGGGGTCGCCATCTTCCTGGGCGCCGCGGCGCTCACCTACACGCTGCTGTTGGCTTACGCGGCCTTCACCATCGCCCTGATGGCGCTGGTGCTGACGGTGTCCCGGCGCAGCTTGGATCCGCTGCTGCGGCTGGTGGTCGTCGGAGTCCTCTCGGGTGCCATCGCACTGATCGGCTGGGGGCCGTGGCTGCTGGCCGCCGCCAAGGGCACCCCCGCCGACACCGGTACCGCCCAGCACTATCTGCCCGACGACGCGGCGGTGCTCACCTTCCCGATGTTCCAGACCACCCTGCTGGGGGCCCTCTGCCTGCTCGGCACCGTATGGCTGGTGATGTACGCGCGGTCGTCCACCCGGGCCGGCGCGCTGACGGTCGGCGTGGTGGCCGTCTACCTGTGGTCGCTGCTGTCCATGCTCACCACCCTGGCGGGCACCACGCTGCTGTCGTTCCGGCTGCAGCCGACCCTGACCGTGCTGCTCGCCGCCGCCGGCGCCTTCGGCTTCATCGCGGTGACGCAGGCCGTCGCGGCGCGCTACCAGCACCCGGGCCGGCACCTGGTCGCCGTCGCCGCCACCGTCGGGGCCATCGGCGCCGTCACCTTCACCCAGGACGTGCCCGACGTGCTGCGCTCGGACATCACCGTCGCCTACACCGACACCGACGGCTACGGGCTGCGCGCCGACCGCCGCCCGCCCGGGTCCGAGCAGTACTACCGGGAGATCGACGCCCGCATCCAGCAGGTGACCGGCCGGCCCCGGCACGACACCGTCGTGATGACCGCCGACTACAGCTTCCTGTCCTATTACCCGTACTACGGCTTCCAGGGCCTCACCTCGCACTACGCCAATCCGCTTGCCCAGTTCAAGGAGCGCTCCGCGGCCATCGAGAGCTGGGCGCTGTTCAGCAAACCCGACCAGCTCATCGGCGCGCTGGACTCGTTGCCGTGGGCCCCGCCCACTGTGTTCCTGATGCGTCGGGGCGGGCCGGACAGCTACACGTTGCGGCTGGCGGCCGACGTCTATCCCAACCAGCCCAACGTCAAGCGCTACCAGGTGGAACTCAACGCGGCGATCTTCGACGACCCGCGCTGGGACGTCTCGACGGCCGGTCCGTTCACGCTGGCGATCCGGCGGTGATCGACGCCGTGAACCTGCCGTTAGCATCACAAGCCGTGAGCGACGCCTGCGGAGCGAACCGACAGATGACACGCGGCTGCCGAACCTGCGAGGCCGCCGCGTGACCAACCACCGAACTGCGCGGCTGGTGGCCATCGTCGCGGGCCTGCTGGGCACCGTGCTCGCCGTGGCAACCCCGCTGCTGCCCGTCACCCAGACCACCGCGCAGCTCAACTGGCCCCAGAACGGGACACTGACCAGTGTCGACGCCCCGCTGATCGGCTACGTCGCCACCGACCTGAACATCTCGATCCCGTGCAGCGCCGCTGCCGGCCTCGCGGGGCCGCGCAACGTCCTGCTGTCCACCGTGCCCAAGCAGGCGCCGAAAGCCGTGGACCGCGGGCTGCTCATCGAGCGGGTGGGCGACAACCTGCTGGTGATCGTGCGCAACACCCCGGTGGTCAGCGCGCCGCTGAGCCAGGTGCTCAGCCCGGCCTGCCAGAAGCTCACCTTCACCGCCCATGCCGACAAGGTCACCGGCGAGTTCGTCGGGCTGGTCAAGGATCCGGATAGCGACGCCCCAGGCCAGCCACTGCGCGGCGAACGCGGTGGCTATGACTTCCGCCCGCAGATCGTCGGCGTCTACACCGACCTGGCCGGCCCCGCCCCGCCCGGCCTGACCTTCTCGGCCACCATCGACTCGCGCTACAGCAGCTCGCCCACCTGGATCAAGATGCTGGCAATGATCCTCGGGGTGGCCGCCACCGCCATCTCGCTGCTCGCCCTGCACCGCCTCGACGTGGCCGACGGCATGCGGACCCGCCGCGTCCTGCCACCGCGCTGGTGGTCGGTGACCCCGCTGGACGGCGTCGTCACCGCGATCCTGGTGTGGTGGCATTTCGTCGGCGCCAACACCTCCGACGACGGCTACATCCTCACCATGGCCCGGGTATCCGAACACGCCGGGTACATGGCCAACTACTACCGCTGGTTCGGCACACCCGAGGCCCCGTTCGGCTGGTACTACGACCTGCTCGCGCTGTGGACGCACGTGTCCACCGCCAGTGTCTGGGTCCGGCTGCCCACCCTGGTGATGGCGCTGGCCTGCTGGTGGGTGATCAGCCGGGAGGTGATCCCCCGCCTGGGCCGGGCCGTGAAACGCAGCCGCGCGGCGGCGTGGACGGCGGCGGCGATGTTCCTGGCGTTCTGGCTGCCGCTGAACAACGGGCTGCGCCCGGAGCCGATCATCGCCCTGGGCATCCTGCTGACATGGTGCTCGGTGGAACGCGGGGTGGCCACCAGCCGACTGCTGCCGGTCGCCATCGCCACCATCATCGGCGCGCTGACCCTGTTCTCCGGCCCCACCGGGATCGCCGCGGTCGGTGCCCTGCTGGTGGCCGTCGGACCGCTGCGCACCATCGTGGCCGCGCACACCTCACGCTTCGGGCGCCTTGCCCTGCTGGCGCCGATCGCGGCGGCCGCGACGGTGACGATCATCCTGATCTTCCGCGATCAGACGCTGGTCGGTGAGATCGAGGCCAGCAGCTTCAAATCGCTGATCGGGCCGAGCCTGAGTTGGTTCGACGAGCACATCCGCTACGAGCGGTTGTTCACCACCAGCCCGGACGGCTCCGTGGCCCGCCGTTTTGCCGTGCTCACCCTGCTTCTGGCGCTTGCCATTTCGGTGGCGGTGTCGCTGCGCAAGGGCCGTATCCCCGGCACCGCGGCGGGTCCGGCGCGGCGGATCATCGGCATCACCATCATCTCGTTCTTGGCGATGATGTTCACCCCCACCAAGTGGACGCACCACTTCGGCGTGTTCGCCGGGCTGGCCGGTTCGCTCGGCGCGTTGGCCGCGGTCGCGGTGACCGCGGCGGCCATGCACTCCAAACGCAACCGAACCATCTTCACCGCGGCGGTGCTGTTCATGATGGCGCTGTCGTTCGCCACCGTGAACGGGTGGTGGTACGTGTCGAATTTCGGTGTGCCGTGGTCGAATCAGTTCCCCGAGTGGCATTTCGGCTTCACCACCATGCTGCTCGGGCTTTCCGTGCTCGCCTTGTTGGTGGCCGCGTGGCTGCATTTCTCCGGCCAGGACCGACCCCGGCCGTGGTCCCGGTTCACCCACGCCCCGTTGGCCGTGGCGGCCTGGGTGGTGGTGATCTTCGAGGTGCTGTCACTGACCCTCGGGGTCACCGAGCAGTACCCGGCGTGGTCGGTCGGCCGGTCCAACCTGGACGCGCTGACCGGCAAGACCTGCGGCCTGGCCGACGACGTGATGGTGGAACAGGACCCCAACCTCGGCATGCTGCTGCCGGTCGACAAGCCGATCGGCGAGGCGCTCGGGGGTACCACCGCTGCGAACTTCGGGCCGAACGGGATTCCCGCGGACGTGTCGGCCGACCCGGTGATGGAGCAACCGGGCGGCACCAACTTCGCCGATACCGACTCCGGCCCGGTCACCGCGAGCGAACCCGGCACCGAGGGCGGCACCACCGCCGTGGCCGGCGTCAACGGTTCCAAGGCGCGGCTGCCGTACAACTTGAACCCGGCCCGCACCCCGGTGATGGGCAGCTGGCGCCCCGGTGCCCAGCAGCCCGCCTCGCTGCGCTCGGCGTGGTATCGCCTGCCACCGCGCGGCGAACGCGGCCCGCTGCTGGTGGTCGCCGCCGCCGGCCGGTTCGATCCCGGTGAGGTGGTGGTGCAGTGGGCCACCGACGAGCAGGCCGCCAAGAACACCCCGGGCGGGGGCCTGGGCTTCGCCGATGTCGGGGCCGCGCCCGCATGGCGCAATCTGCGCGCGCCCATGTCGGCGATCCCCGAGGATGCCACCCAGGTCCGGCTGGTGGCCACCGACGACGACCTGGCGCCCCAGCACTGGATCGCGGTCACCCCGCCACGGATCCCGCACCTGCGCACACTGCAGGACGTCGTCGGGTCGACGGATCCGGTGCTGCTGGACTGGCTGGTGGGCCTGGCGTTCCCGTGCCAGCGTCCGTTCGGCCACCAGTACGGTGTCACCGAGGTACCCAAGTGGCGGATCCTGCCGGACCGGTTCGGCGCCGAGGCAAACTCACCGGTGATGGACTACCTGGGCGGCGGCCCACTGGGGATCACCGAGTTGCTGCTGCGTGCCACGCCGGTGCCGACGTATCTGAAGGACGATTGGTTCCGCGACTGGGGATCACTGCAGCAACTCACCCAGTTCTATCCCAACGCCGTCCCGGCACGCATCGATCTGGGCACCGCGACCCGCAGCGGATGGTGGAGCCCGGCACCGCTTCGACCTTCCTGAAAATCCTTGACAGTGTTCTGATCTCGCTCTAAGCGGGGATTAAGGAAACGGCCGCACTTCGGCGCGCCCGCTATCGTGGAGCCGGGACTGCACAACTGGTGAGTCGTGATTGTTTGCTGACAACGATGTCACGCACCACGATCGAGAACAGACAAGACAGGGATTGCGTGGTAATGGACGTCGTGCTCGGGATAGCGCTGACGGTCGACAGCGTTCGGTTGGTGCTGGTCGACGGATCCGACGGTGATCTGATCGATCAGGACACTTTCGACATCGACCGCACGGGCGGTGTCGAAAGTGCCACTGTCACAGAGCATGTCGTCAACGCGGTGCTGGGGACGTACGGGGTGGCCGCCGCCAACGGGCACACGGTGGTGCGCATCGCGGTCACCTGGACCGACGACGCGGCAGAGGACGCCGGGTTGCTGGTGGAGGCGCTCGGCGAGGTCGGGATGCCGAATGTCGTTGCCGTGACGGGCTGCGACGCGGCCGAGACGTTCGTCGAGCAGATGGCCGAGGCGGCCGGTGAGACCTGCGCGGCCGCCCGCCTGATCGAAGGCAGCCAGGCGCCGGTGGCGTATATCGCCGTCATGCACGCCAGCGCCGCCGGCGTGCGGCGGATGCGCAGCCGGGTGGTGGACGCGACCGATCACCGGCAGTTGGCCCTCTCGGTGCGCGGTGCCTGCGCGGAATGCGTCGCGGACGCCGATCGGGTGGCGGTGTTCGCCGCCGGATCCGCGTCAGGGCTCACGGGATTGCTTGCCGGGGAACTCAATTCGATCCTGTCGACGCAGGTGGTCATCCCGCAGAACGCGACGCTGGCCTTTGCCCACGGCGCCGCGCTCACCAATGCCGGCACATACCGTCGACTCCACGTGGTCGGTGCGCGGGCCGCGATCGCCTCCGGAGGCGGCACGGTCCCACCCGCGGTGTTCGTGCCGCGCACCGCCAAACTGATGGCCATCCCGGGGCTCACCGACGTTCCGGAGCCGCCCGTCCCGGCCGCCCCGGACAGCACGCGTCAGGTCCGGACGCTGCAGGCCGTCGTCGGCGGCGGCGTACTGGCCTTCGTCGCCGCGCTGTCCATGTACGTCGGCAGCCAGATCCGCGACACCGGAGAACAGACCGCGCAGGCCAAATCCCGCCCGGCAGAGGTCACTCCGGCAGCAGCCATCGAGCCGGCACCGCCGGCAGCGGCCATCGAGCCGGCACCGCCGGCGGCGCCACCGCCTCCGGCAGAGCCACCGGCCGCACCCGCGCCGGCGCCCGTCGCGCCGGCCCCGGTGGTGATCCCCGCCGCGGTCACCGCCACCC
>NZ_LQOL01000049.1 GCF_002101555.1 Mycolicibacterium canariasense | reverse complement strand
TAGATAGTGAACCGTTAGACCGCCTGCTGGGGGCCTTGTAATGAGAAGGTCGGGGGTTCGATTCCCCCAGGCGGCTCCACCCGGCCCACACCCGCCAGATTGCGGTTGTTGCGGCGAAATTCGACTGATGTCCGCAACAACCGCAATCTCGTGTACGGCCGGCAGCGTGTCCTCTTGGGCCCCTCGTCCCAAAAGGCTCCCCGGTGGCAAGTGCCCTTCGCACGCCAGGCCCTTCGCACGCTAGGTGCTGAGAGTCTGCGTGTAGCGAGTAGTCGACTACTCGATCTGACGGTGAGGCTCGCGGGTGCGAGGTCAGGCGGGCTGCACGGCCCGTCGCCAGGCCAGCGGGTTCAACTCCCGGTAGGGGTCCTGGGCGCGGATGTCCTGCAGCTCCTGCAGCGTGCGTTCCAGCGTCTTCTTGGTCTCGTCGCGCACCGTCGAGACCCACGTCTGCTCATCGACTCCG
The DNA here is from genome assembly GCF_002101555.1 of Mycolicibacterium canariasense. Classification (GTDB taxonomy): domain Bacteria; phylum Actinomycetota; class Actinomycetes; order Mycobacteriales; family Mycobacteriaceae; genus Mycobacterium; species Mycobacterium canariasense. Next base: position 439,948 of record NZ_LQOL01000049.1, on the reverse strand, counting down.
GCCGGCCGGCTGGTGTCGATGGGCGCGGCGAAGCGCAGGTACATCCGCTGCGGGCGAGGGATCAGCGTGGGGCCGACACCCCGCAGCAGCGGCATGGCCATGTCCGGCTTGCCGCCGAACCTTTCGGCCAGCCTTTGGCTGAACCGGCCCCACCGGCCGTCGCGCCGCGTCAGGCTGGTGTAGACGTCGTCGCCGCCGAGCAGGGCCGCCGGCACGATCGGGTAGTCGTGCTCCACCGAGAGCCGCGCGAACCCGGCGCGGCCCTCCCAGCGCAGGGTGTTCTGTTCGCCCTTGAACTTCGCGATCTCGCGGCCGCCGCCGGGGAAGACCAGGATCGGCTGATCGTGGCGCATCAACTCCCGCGCCGACTCCGGTGCGCCGACGGTGGCACCGAAGGCCGCCATCACATCACCGGCGGGGAACGGCATCTTGGCGAAGCCGCGGTCGGTGAGCGGACGGACCAGCACGCCGAGTTCGCGGCGGACCGCGAAGGGAATCAGGAAGCTCTCGACGCCGGCCTGAGAATGGTTGCCCACCAACAGGAATCTGCCGTCACGCGGCAGGTTGTGCAGGCCGTCGAGGTACGGCCGGTACAGGTCGACCAGCGGGGTCGCCGCGTCGACCACGGTCTCGGCGGCACGCCGAATCGTGCGGATGTGCGCCGGCGGGTCGATGAGGGCTGTCACGTCGGTCATGATGTGCGCGGACATGTCCACCACGGTACCGAACGAACTGGTTTGTACGGCTATGATCCGGCTGTGAGAACCACGACGGAGCTGCGCGACGAGATCCTCACCGCGGCGCGCGCCGAATTCGCCCGGCACGGCCTCGCGGGCGCGCGCATCGACCGCATCGCGAAAGCCGCCAAGGCCAGCAAGGAGCGCCTGTACGCCCATTTCGGCGACAAGGAGACGTTGTTCCGCGAGGTGGCCCTGACCGACGCCGCGGAGTTCTTCCGATCGGTCACCATGACGCCCGAGGATGTCGCCGAGTACGCGGCCGGCGTGTACGATCTGGCCGCCCGCCATCCGGAGCATCTGCGCATGCTCACCTGGGCCCGGTTGGAGGGCTTCGCGCTGCCCGAACCCGACACCGACGGCCATCCGATCCCCGCCACGGTGCTCGCCGCCATCGGAGCGGCCCAGGCCGACGGCCGGGTGGATCCGTCCTGGAAACCCGAGGACCTGATCGTGCTGCTGTTCGGGGTGGGGCTGGCCTGGGCGCATCTGCCCGACGCGGTCGCCGGCGCGGCGGACGAAGCGACCATCGCACACCGCCGGACCGTCGTCATCGAGGCGGCGCGCCGGATCGTCGCCGCGCCGAGCGGTTAACCGGCCTCGGCGCGCAGCGCCTCCCGGCGCACCGCCAGGCGCTGGAACAGATCGTCGAGGTCGATGTCGTTGGCCTGACGTGGCCGGCGCCGGTAGTGCCGGGAGTCGTCGTAACTGTCCGGGCACCCGAACCTATGCAGGCTCAGACAAGTTGCCGGCCAGCGGGATTCGAGGACATTGTCCAGATCGACCACCTGGCGCGAGCGGCGCTGGATGGCGAACCTGTTGCCCGGCGCGCTGTCGTTGATCGGCTGCATCTTCGCGTCGAACAGCTGCCAGCCCCCGTGCACCGTCTGCAGCCACACCGTCTCGGTGTCGCAGTGCGGGCACGGCGCGACGACCGACGGTCGGGAATCTGGCCAACTCATGGGTATGAGCGTAGGCAAGGGCACCGACAAGTCCCGGCGTCACACGCCGGGGATCACCTCGGGGCCCACATCACTTCGGCGCCACGAATCCGACCGGACCCGACGCGATACACACCGACAGCGCCGCGGTGTTGGCGCGCACCCGGATGGCCGCACCCGCGCCCGACAGCCGGACGAAGACCCGGTTGAGCCCGGGGCGCACCGGCACCTTCGCCGGTACCCCCTCGGGCAGCGTCATCGTCAGTGAGCCGTCGTTGTTGGCCAGGTAGTTGATCTCGGCGGTCCAGTCCGCGGGCAGCAACGGCCCGTCCAGCGCCATGGTGACCTCGTCATCGGGCTGCACCAGATAACCGCAATGCGGCGCCGGCCCCTCGACAATGGTGCGCACCCAGGTGACCTGGGCGTCCAGCAGCCGTCCCGCGCTGTCGAACATTCGCAGTTCCGTTGTGGCGGAGGCGAACTCCGGCCGCGGTCGGGCGAGCGCGAACATATGGCTGGCCAGGTTCTCCGGTGCGGCCACCCGCTGCAGGATCAGCGGGTCCACCTCTTGATCCAGCAGGGGGGTGTCGACCGCGGCCAATCCGGCCCGGGCATTGGCCAGGTAGGCGGGCACCGGGCTGTCCCGCCACACCTGCAGGAAGGTCACCGTCGAATACAGGCTGCTCGCCACGAACGCCACCGCCACGGCAGCCACGGCCACCGAACGCGGTACCGAGGCGTCCAGGCGCGCAGACGGTCGGTTCGGCGCGCAGAATGCGATGGCGGCCAACAGCGCGAGCACCACGACCAGGTCCGGCAGATAGCGCAACGTCTGGGCCAACTCCAGCGCGGTGAACCGGGAGGACCGCATGAGATAGATGGGCACCTGACAGGCCACGGCGTAGCCGACGGCGGCCGCCCACACCCAACCGATGCGCCGTTTGCGCGCAAGCGACACGGCCAGCACCGCCGCCAGCACCAACCAGCCCAGCGCCATGGCGCTGACCGGGGGAGTGGCCCATGGCGACGCCGGCGCCCAGCGCTGCCACTCCCATGGCCCGCCGGCCAGGCTCGGGACGATGGCATGGGTCACCGAGCGGCGCAACAGGTCCCACGTCATCACCGGGTCGAGCGTCCAGCGCTTCTGATCGACGACGAGCAGGTACACCCCGACCCAGGCCACGGTGATCACCAGCAGCGACACCCACAGGGCCCGGCCGCGCATCCAGACCGCGCGCACCGAGTCGCCGCGCACGTGCGCCAGCAGGGCGGCCACCGCGAACGCGACGAACGGGATCACCGCCGACTTCTCGAAGAACAGCAGTGCGCCGAAGTACGCCGGCACCGCCGACCAGAGGTGGCGCCGATCGCCGGTGCGCACCAGCAGGATTGCCGACCCGCACACCCAGGCCAGCGCGGCCTGCAGTGGCAGTGAATTCAGCCCGGCCGCCCACCACGCGAACGCCGGCACCGTCAACGGGGTGAACAGCGCGAACGTCAAGGGCACCAACAACACCGGGCGCCACCCGAGGATCACGTGCAGCGCCCGCAGCAGCGCCAGCGACGCCAGCAGCTGCAACACCAGCAGGCTGGCGGCCGGCCACACCCAGGAAAACGGGGCCAACCGGGTGATGACGCCGGCCACCAGGAACGCCCCCGGCATCACGTGCCCGTCGTGGTCGTCGAACAGATAGCCCGGGGACAGCAGGCCCTGGGTGCCGGCCCGGCCGATCAGGATCAGGTCGTCCCAGTAGAAGTACCCGCCGAAGGCCACCACGGCGCGGATCGCCAGCTGTGCCACGATCAGCGCGACCGCGGCGCGGAGCCATTTCCCGTCGCTTCGCTCGCCCAGGCCGATCCACTTCATCGTCGCCGACTGTACGGACGCACAAATCTGCTCGTTAGAGTGAGCCCGTGCGCACACTCGTCACCGGGGCAGCCGGATTCATCGGATCAACCCTCGTCGATCGTTTGCTCGCCGACGGGCACACCGTGGTGGGGATCGACGATCTCAGCACGGGCCGGCGGCCCAACCTGACCTCGGCTGAAGCCCATCCGGACTGCACCTTCGTCGAGGCCGATATCGTCGACGCCGACCTCGATGCCATCGTTGCCGACGCCAAGCCGGAGGTCATCTTCCACCTGGCCGCGCAGATCTCGGTGCGCCACTCGGTGGACAACCCGCAATTCGATGCGACCACCAACGTGGTGGGGACCATCCGGCTGGCCGAGGCGGCCCGGGCGCACGGTGTCCGCAAGATCGTGCACACCAGCTCAGGCGGTTCGGTGTACGGCACCCCGCCGGTGTACCCCACCGGCGAGGAGGTGCCCACCGACCCGGCGTCGCCGTACGCGGCGAGCAAGGTGGCCGGCGAGGTGTACCTCAACATGTTCCGCAACCTGTACGGGCTGGACTGTTCGCATATCGCGCCGGGCAATGTCTACGGGCCGCGCCAGGACCCGCACGGTGAGGCCGGCGTGGTGGCGATCTTCGCCAAGGCGCTGCTGGCCGGGCAGCCCACCAAGATCTTCGGTGACGGCACCGACAGCCGCGACTACGTCTACGTCGACGATGTGGTGGACGCCTTCGTCAAGGCTGCGGGGGAGGCCGGCAGCGGGCAGCGGTTCAACATCGGCACCGGTGTCAGCACCAGCGTCCGCGACCTGCACACCGCGATCGCCAAGGCGGCCGGCGCCGCCGACGATCCGGAGTTCCTGCCGCCGCGGCTGGGGGATCTGCGCAAGTCGCAGCTGGACATCAGCCGTGCGGCGCAGGTACTGGGCTGGCGCCCGCAGGTCGGCATCGACGAGGGCATCGAGCGGACGGTCGACTACTTCCGTAACTGAATACCGTCAAAAGATTGTGAGCGCTCGCTATCTAACCTAGGCTCACGTGATGTCCTATGACGTGATCATCCGCGACGGCCTGTGGTTCGACGGAACGGGACGCGTCCCGTTGGTCCGCACGCTCGGGATCCGCGACGGCGTCGTCGCCGACGTGTCGTCCGGGCCGCTCGACGAGACCGGCTGCCCCGACGTGATCGACGCTGCGGGCAAGTGGGTCGTCCCCGGCTTCATCGACGTGCACACCCACTACGACGCCGAGGTGCTGCTCGACCCCGGCCTTCGCGAATCCGTGCGCCACGGCGTCACCACCGTGCTGCTGGGCATGTGCTCGCTGTCGACGGTGTACGCCGACGGCGAGGACGCCGCCGACCTGTTCAGCCGCGTCGAGGCCGTTCCGCGCCAGTACGTGCTCGGCGCCCTGCAGGGACACAAGACCTGGTCAACCCCGGCCGAATACGTGGCCGCCATCGACGCGCTGCCGCTCGGCCCGAATGTCGCGTCGCTGCTGGGGCATTCGGACCTGCGGGCCTCGGTGCTCGGCCTGGACCGCGCCACCACGCGCGGTGTCGAACCGACCGACGCCGAACTGGAGACCATGGCCGCCCGGCTGGACGCGGCGCTGGAGGCCGGGATGCTGGGCCTGTCCGGGATGGACGCGGCCATCGACAAGCTCGACGGCGACCGGTTCCGGTCCCGTGCGCTGCCGTCCACCTTCGCCACCTGGCGGGAACGCCGGCGGCTGATCAAGGTGCTGCGCAAGCGCGGGCGCATCCTGCAGAGCGCGCCGAACGTCGCGAAAGTGCAAGAGGCGCTGAACTTCTTCCTGGAGAGCAGCACGCAGTTCGGGCGGCGCCGCGGTGTGAAGATGAGCCTGCTGGTCTCCGCAGATGCCAAGTCCTCGCCCGGTGCGGTGCACGTGCTGGGGCCGGGCACCCGGCTGCTGAACCGGCTGCTGGCCGCCAAGGTCCGCTTCCAGCATCTGCCCGTCCCCTTCGAACTGTATTCCGACGGTATCGACCTGCCGGTGTTCGAGGAGTTCGGCGCCGGCACCGCGGCCCTGCACCTGCGCGACCAACTGGAACGCAACAAGCTGCTCGCCGATCCGGAGTACCGCAGGCGCTTCCACCGCTCGTTCGACCGGCGCAAGCTCGGACCTGCGCTTTGGCACCGCGATTTCCACGACGCCACCATCGTGGAATGCCCCGATACGACACTGGTCGGCAAGAGTTTCGGGCAGGTGGCCGACGAGCGCGGCATCCACCCGCTGGACGCCTTCCTGGACGTGCTCGTCGAGAACGGCGAACGCAACGTGCGGTGGACCACCATCGTGGCCAACCACCGGCCCAGGCAACTGGACAAGCTCGCCAAGGAACCGTCGGTGCACATGGGGTTCTCCGATGCCGGTGCGCACCTGCGCAACATGGCCTTCTACAACTACGCGCTGCGGCTGCTCAAGCGGGTGCGCGACGCCGACCGCGCCGGCCGGCCGTTCCTGACCACCGAGCACGCCGTGCACCGGCTCACCGCCGAGGTGGCCGACTGGTTCGGCCTGGACGCGGGCACCCTGCGCCGCGGCGACCGGGCCGACTTCGTGGTGATCGACCCTGCCGCCCTTGATGATTCGGTGAACGAGTATCACGAGGAGACGGTGCCGTTCTACGGCGGGCTGAGCCGCATGGTCAACCGCAACGACGCCACCGTCGTCGCCACCGGCGTCAACGGGCAGGTGGTGTTCCGCGCCGGTGAGTTCCGCGACGGCTACGGAACGACCGCCAAATCCGGTCGGTACCTGCGTGCCGGCACCGGGGCCACGCAGTACCCTGCCACGGTCTGATGGCCCGCACCCAGCAGCAGCGACGCGAACAGACCGTCGCCCGATTGCTCGACGCCAGCATCGAGACGATCATCGAGATCGGTTACGCCAGAGCGTCGGCCGCGGTCATCTGCAAACGGGCCGGACTGTCGGTGGGGGCGCTGTTCCGGCACTACCCGACCATCGGGGACTTCATGGCCGCCACCGCCTACGAGGTGCTGCGCCGCCAACTGGAACTGTTCAGCAAGCGGGTCGCCGAAATCCCCACCGGGGAACCGCCGCTGCCCGCCGTGCTGACCGTGCTGCGCGACGTCACCGGCAACGACACCAACGCCGTGCTCTACGAATTGATGATCGCGGCCCGCACCGACGACAAGCTGCGTGCCACCCTGGCCGACGTGCTCACCGAATACCGCGCCAAGATCATCGAGGCGGCAAGCTCGGCACCCGCCGCCGAACACTTCCCGGCCGAGGGCCGCGGCGTCGTCACCGCACTGCTCACCAACACCTTCGACGGGGCCGCCATGCTGCGCCCGGTGCTGCCCGACCCGGAGCTGGAGGCCCGCAAGATCGCCCTGCTGACCAAGCTGCTGGGCGGCTACTGATCTTCGGGGACGCGGGCTCCCTCCAACGCCACCGCCCGCGCCAGCCGCGCGTACCGCAGCTCCAGGTCCTTGAACCGCATATAGGTGCTGATGGTGGTGAACAGGAACGCGATGATCAGGGCGTACTCCAGCAGGTCGGCGCCGCGTTTCACGCCGAGCCAGTTGGCCACCACGGTGGTGTCGTCGGGCCGCACGATCGCGTAGATGGCGGCGATGACGAACAGCAGATAGCCCAGCTTCACCCACGCCTTGGCCTGGGCGCTGCGCCGGGACCGCAGCAGGTACACCAGCAGGGTGATGATCGAGGCGATCAGCAGCACCTGGATCCAGTTCATCGCGGCATCCTTCCGCGCAGCAGACCGTCGAACAAGATGTTGACCCCGTTGAGCAGCGGCTGGCCCTTGGACTTCGAATAGTCGGTGTAGAGGATCTCGACCGGTTCTTCGGCCACCCGCCAACGGTTTTCGACCGCCAGCGCGATGAACTCACCGGCATGCGACATCCCGTTCATGGTGATGTTGAGTTCGTCGGCGACCTTCTTGTTGAACACCCGCAGCCCGTTGTGCGCATCGGTCAGGCCCAGGCTGCGGCTGTGCGGGCTGACGACGGCCGCCACCCGCAGGATGATCCGTTTGAGCGGCGGGGTGTGGGTGACCGTCCCGCCGAACCGGGTGCCGATCACCAGGTCGACCTCGTCGGACCGGCCGGGCGCCAGCCGGTCGATCATCCGGATCACGTCCTTGACCCGGTGCTGCCCGTCGGCGTCGAACGTGACGAACACCGCCGCGCCGGGCCGTGACCGGGCGTACTCCACCCCGGTCTGGATGGCCGCGCCCTGGCCGAGGTTGACCGGATGGCGCACCAGGTGCGCACCGGCGGCGTGCGCGGCCTCGGCGGTGCCGTCCCGGCTGCCGTCGTCGACACACACCACGTTGGGAAAGGTGGTGCGCAAATCGGCGACGACGTCGGCGATGACGCTCGCTTCGTTGAAGGCGGGGACGATGATCCAAACGTCCTGGTACGGGGTATCGATGCGCACCAGACTACAAGCTCAGGATGCCGATGCCCGCGCCAGCGCGGTCAGGTGCACGGCGATTCCCACCACCGGGCCGCACAACAGCGCCACCACCGTCCGGGTCTCCAGCTCGACCGGCAGCAGCAACAGCAGGGCGGCGGCCACCGTGGCGCCGACCCAACCGGCCGCATAGGCGCGCTGCAGGGCGGCGGCCACGGTGGCCGCGCCGGTCAGCGTCAACAACGCGATGGCCACCGCGCCGGCGGTCAGCCAGGCCAACAGCGGCCCGCCGGCCACGTAGTCGGGGCCGAACGCGGTGCGCAGCAGCCACGGCCCGGCCAGCCCGGCCGCGACCACGCCGAGCAGCCCGATTCCGGCCACCGCCACCGCCGGGGTGATCAGGGCACGCATCCGCTCGTGCGGTTTGTCGACGAAGTAGGCGATCAGGTTGCCCTGCAACGCGGTGAGCGGAACCAGCAGCGGTGCCCTGGTCAGGGTGACGGCCAGGATCACCACCCCGCCGGTGGCGCCCAGATGCGGGGTGGTGGCCTTCAGCAGCACCGGAAACCCCATGATCAGGATTGCGCTGGCGCCCGCGGCCGCGATCGAATGGGTGGCGCCGGCCAGGAAGGTGCGCACCCCGCCCGGTGTCGCGAGTCCCGCCGCGGCCCGGCTCGCCGGTGAGGCCGACAGCAGGATCAGCCACGCCACCGAGCCGGCGACCGTCGCCCACAGATAGCCGGTCAGCCCCCACCCGGCCAGGAAGCTCGCCACCGCGACCACCACCCGGATGCCGGCGTCGGTCACCATCAGGGCGCCGTACTGGCTCCAGCGGTCCACCCCGGCCAGCATGCCCAGCAGCGTGGCGTGCAGACAGAAGCCGGCCAGCCCGACACTCAGCAGCACCACCGACAGCAGCCTGGACTGCACGAACACATGCGCCGACCACAACGGTGCGCTCACCGCGATGACGACGGCTGCCGCCACACCCACCCCGGCCGCCACCCGCATCGGGTGGGTGCGCGGACCGGTGTGCACGGCGGTGTGCCGGGCCGCCCGAACCTCCCTGGTGGCCTCCTGCAGCAGGCCGAAGGCGGCGCCGGTCACCAAACCGAACGCCCCCCAGAACACCCCGAACAGGGAGAACCCGGCCGGTTCCAGACTGCGGGCCGCCAGATACAGCACGGCGTAGCCGCACAGCGCGGACAGCACCGTGGCCGCCCCCACCCTGGCGACGCTGTTCCGCGTGACCGGCCCCTCCGTCATCCGACCGTCACAGGTCCGGCACGGCCGTCGAATACAGCCAGGCATCCCACAGTGGGCGCAGGGACACGGTGGCGTGGTTGGCGGCCAGCCCGGTGAAGTCGTCGGTGACCGCGGTGCTGTGCCGGTACCGCGTCGTCCAATCCTTCAGCAGCGCAAAGAAACTGGCATCACCGATGGCTTTCCGCAGGGCGTGCAGCGTCAGCGCGCCCCGTTTGTACACGCGGTCGTCGAACATGTCGGCCGGCCCCGGATCGGTCAACAGCAGGTTCTGCGGGGAGTGCTGCAGGCGTTTGTGATACGAGCGGGCCCGCTCGTCGGCGCTGGGCCCACCGGACTCCTCGGACCACAACCACTCGGCATAACAGGCGAATCCCTCGTGCAGCCAGATATCGCGCCAGCGCCGGGCCGTCACCGAATTGCCGAACCACTGGTGGGCCATCTCGTGGGCGATCAACCGCTCGGCCCCGCGTCTGCCATCGCAATGGTTGGCGCCGAAGATCGAAAGACCTTGCGCCTCAAGGGGTATTTCCAGATCATCCTCGGTGACCACGACGGTGTAGCCGTCGGCCAACGGATACGGGCCGAACAGCCTGATGAACAGCTTCATCATCTCCGGCTGACGGCTGAAGTCGTGATCGAAGTTGCGGCGCAACCGGTCCGGTAGCACCGCATACATCGACACCGGGCTCTTCTGCAGCCGCAGCCGTTCGTACATCCCGATCTGCAGGGTGATCAGGTACGTGGAGGTGGGCTCGGCCAGCTCGTAGGTCCAGATGTTCAGACTGGCCCGGCTCTGCCGGGAGACCAACTCGCCGTTGGCGATCGCATAGTAGGGGTTGTCGGTGGCGATCCTGACCCGGAAGCTGGCCTTGGCGGCCGGATGGTCGTCACAGGGGAACCAGGACGCCGCCCCGTTGGGTTGACCGGCCACCAGCGCGCCGTTGGTGAGTTCCTCGAAACCCACCTCGCCCCAAACACTGCGGATCGGCCGGGGGTTCCCGCCGTAGCGCACGGTGATGGTCATCGCCGCGCCGGCGCGAAGTTTGGCCGGCAGCGTGATGTGCAACTTGCCGTTCGAACATCGGAACTGATCCGGCCGGCGCCCATTGACGGCGACCTTTGTCACGCTCAGGGCGTCGGCCAGGTCCAGGGTGAAGGTGCGCAGCTCGGCCAGTGTCACCGCGGTGATGGTGGCCGACCCGGTGAGCCGGTTGCTGGACACCTTGTACTCCAGGTCCAGTTCGTAACGGGACACCCGGTACCCGAAATTACCGTTGCCGGGCAGGTACGGATCGATGACCGGCGGACGGGACGCGGCCGGCCCGGCGGTCTTCTTCGCGGCCTTCCTGGCGTTCGACCTCATCCGTTCTTCTTCTTGCGCGAGGGATCCCACACCGCGATCGGGTTGCCCTGCCAGCGAGTGGACGCCGGCACCTCGTCACCGCGCATCACCAGCGATGCCGGGCCGACGGTGGCCCCGGCGCCGATCCGGCTGGCCGGCAGCGCCACGCAATGCGGACCCAGGGTGGCGCCGGCATCCAGGATCACGGTGTCCATCCGCATGATCCTGTCGTGGAACAGGTGCGTCTGCACGACGCAGCCGCGGTTGACGGTGCTGGCGGTGTCCAGGCGCACCAGGTCGGCCTCGGGCAGCCAGTACGTCTCACACCACACCCCGCGGCCGATCTTCGCGCCCAGCCCGCGCAACCAGATGTTCATCACCGGCGTGCCGGTCGCCGCCCGCGCGAACCACGGCGCCGCGACGGTCTCGACGAAGGTGTCCGACACCTCGTTGCGCCACACGAACGATGACCACAACGGATGCTCGACGGCCCGGATACGGCCGATCACAAGCCATTTGGCGACCACCGCGATGCCACCGGCGACCGCCCCGGCGAGCAGCAGCACCAACCCGCCGGCCAGTGCGGCGACGCCGAACCCGTAGCCGCCGGCCAGCGCCTGCAGCGCGCCCAGCACCGCCACCCCGATCCCGAACGTCACGATGACCGGGATGATGCGGCAGGTCTCCACCACCGAACGCATGATCTTCAGCCGCGCCGACGGATGGAAGGTGCGCATCGCGTCCGCGTCGGTGGGGTTGCGGCGCAACCGGATCGGTGGGCTGCCCAGCCACGACGAGCCGGCCTTGGCCTTGTGCGGCGCGGCGGACAACACGGCCACCAGGCCGTCGTCGGGCACCCGGCGCCCGGGCTGGGTGATGCCGGAATTGCCCAGGAACGCGCGCTTGCCGATGGTGGCCCGCGCGACGTGGATCCAGCCGCCGCCGAGCTCGTAGGAGGCGACCATGGTGTCGTCGGCCAGGAAGGCGCCGTCCTCGACGACGGTGAACTTCGGCGTCAGCAGGGCCGTCGAGATTTCGGTGCCCTTGCCGACCTTGGCGCCCAACACCCGCAACCACCATGGGGTCAGCAGGCCGGCGTAGATCGGGAACAGATAGTTGCGGGCGGCGTCCATCAGGCGCTCGGTGGCCCACAACTGCCAGCCCACCCGGCTGCGCACCGGATGGTAGCCCTCGTGCAAGCCGATCGAGAGCAGGCGCACCCCGACGACGGTCAGGGCGGCGTAGGCGACCATGGCCGCCACCGCGGCCACGGGCGTCCAGATCAGCGCCGGCACGATCGCCGCGGTGGGCGTGGTGGTGCCGCGGACCGCCCAGGCCAGCACGGCCAGCCCGGCCCCGACACCCGCCAACGGCAAGGCGCCCAACAACATCGACGTCACCGCGTAGACGGCCATCCACACCGTGGAACGCGGCGGCCGTTGGTCGGGCCAGGGGTGACGGGCCTTACCGGATTTCGCCGCAGGCGAGCCCTTCCAGTACTGCCCGTTCTTCACCTTGCCGACCACGCCGGAACCCGGCGCCACATCCGCGTTCTTCCCGACGCTGGCGCCGGGGAACAGGGTGGTGCGCGCGCCGATGGTGGCGTCGTTGCCGACGCTGATCGGCCCGACGTGGAACAGGTCACCGTCGATCCAGTGCCCGGTGAGGTCGACCTCGGGTTCGATGGAAGCGCGGTGCCCGATGGTGAGCATGCCGGTGACCGGCGGGGCCGAATGCAGGTCAACCCCCTTACCCACCGAATTGCCGAGGGCGCGCGCGTAATAGACCAGCCACGGGGCGCCGGCCTGATTCTCCGCGCCGCTGGCGTCGGCGAGACGTTCGGCGAACCACACCCGCAGGTGCTCCGGCCCGCCGCGCCGGTAGGTGCCAGGCTGGAGATTGGACAGCAGGGTCCGGGCCCCCAGCACCGCTATGCCCATCCGGCCCAGTGGGGTGATGAACACCGCGAAACCGGCCAGGACGATCCACCAGTTCAGGTGTACGGCCCAGGGCACCAGGTGCGTCGCGGCGGCCATGTTGTTGAGCACGGCCAGCCACACCACCCATTGCAGGCCGCTGAGGGTGGCCAGCGGAACCGACAGCAGCACCTGGGCGATCTGGGTGCGCAGCGGGGTGGGCGTGACCGTGCGGGTCTGCACCTGCGGCGGGGGAGCCAACTCGTCGAGATAGCCGGCCAGCGAACCCAGCCGGGGATGGTCATAGAGGTCGGCGACGGTCACCTGCGGATAGCGGGCCCGCACCGCGGTCACCAACTGGGCGGCCGACAGCGAGCCGCCGCCGAGTGCGAAGAAGTCGGCCTCCGGCCCGTCGATCGTCGCACCCAGCACGTCGCGCCACAGCCCGGCCAGCCAGCCGGTGGTGCCGGTGCCCAGATCGGGTTCGTCCTGCGCGGCGGCGCCGGGCGGTGGCCAGGGCAGCGCGTTGCGGTCGACCTTGCCCGAGGTGCGGGTGGGCAGTTCGTCGAGCAGCACCAGCCGGGGCACCAGCGCAGCGGGCAACGCGGCGGCCAGCGCGGTGCGCGCGGCGGCGAGGTCGAACGCCGGGTCGGCGCTGGCGATGTAGCCCACCAGCAGTGGGGTGCCACTGGCGGTTCTGCGGACCGCCGCCGCGCCACCGCTGACGCCGGGCAGATGTACCAGGGCGGCGTCGACCTCGCCGAGTTCGATCCGCCGACCGCCGACCTTGACCTGATCGTCGGCGCGGCCCTGGAAGTACAGGCCGTCGGCTTCCAGCCGGACCAGATCGCCGCTGCGATACGCCCGGTCCCAGCCGAGGGTGGGCATCGGCGCGTACTTCTCGGCGTCCTTGTCCGGATCCAGGTAGCGGGCCAGCCCCACCCCGCCGATCACCAGTTCGCCGACGTCGCCGTACCCGACCGGGGCGCCCTCCTTGTCGACCACCACCAGGTCCCATCCGGGCAGCGGCAGCCCGATGCTGACCGGACCTTTCCCGTCCAGGCGTGCCGCGCAGGCGACCACGGTGGCCTCGGTGGGGCCGTAGGTGTTCCACACCTCGCGGCCGACGGCATCCGGCCCGGTGGCCAGCCGCTCGGCCAGTTCCGGCGGGCAGGCCTCACCACCGAAGATCAGCAGCCGCACCGCCTCCAGCGCCTCGGCCGGCCACAGCGCGGCCAGTGTCGGGACCGTCGAGACGACCGTGATGTCGCGGGACACCAGCCACGGGCCCAGATCCATGCCGCTGCGCACCAGCGACCGGGGTGCGGGCACCAGGCATGCGCCGTGCCGCCAGGCCAGCCACATCTCCTCACACGACGCGTCGAAGGCCACCGACAACCCGGCCAGCACCCGGTCCCCGGGCCCCAGCGGATTGGCTTGCAGGAACATCCGCGCCTCCGCGTCGACGAACGCCGCCGCGTTGCGGTGTGTCACGGCCACCCCCTTGGGGGTGCCGGTCGAGCCGGAGGTGAAGATGATCCAGGCGTCATCCCTGGTGAGCGGTGCCGCGGCGCGCCAGCCGCGCGACGAGCCGGGGCCGCGCACCAGGCCTTTCTCGGTGATCACCGCGACCACATCGGCCTCGCCGAACACCAGGGCGGCGCGCTCGTCGGGATCGTCGGCGTCCACCGGGACGTAGGCGGCGCCGCTGGCCAGGGTGGCCAGGATGGCGGTGTACAGCGCATAGCTGCCCGAGGGCATCCGGATGCCGATCCGGTCGCCGCGGCCGATACCGCGGGCGGCCAGCCAGGCCACGCTCTCCTCGATATCGCCGATCAGCTCGGCGTAGGTCAGCTGGATCTCGCCGTCGTCGATGGCCGGCGCGTCGGGGTGACGGCGCGCGGTGTCGTAGAGGATGTCGATCAGCGTGCGGGGCTCCGGTGCCGAGGACGACAACAGGTACTGAGGGGGAATCACCGGGACCGGTTCCGCTGTCACCCGTACAAACTACTAAGCGTCGGTGACGGGCCGGTGACGGCGCACGGGCCCGGCGCATTCCCATTCGGTCTCGCTGATCGCAACCATGTGCACACCCACCTACGGCGCCTAGCGTGACCCCGTGCGGCTATTTCTGGCAGACGACGCGTGGAGCGAGTTGACCTCCGGTGCCGAACCGGCGGTGCGGGTGGCGGCCGCGGACCTGGCCCAGGCCAGGCGTGCGAGGGCGCGACTGCGCGGCGGGTCGGAGCGGGTTGCGGTGATCCTCGATATCGAGGTGGCGGTCGCCGGCGACGTGCGCGCGGCGTATGCCTCGCTGGGCGGCAAGACCGCGGGCGTGCGCTACGCCGGCACCGTCGACGGTCTGGCCGGTCTGATCGCCGATATCGAGTCGGCCGAGGTGGCCGACGGGGTGACGTTGATCGCGTCGGCATCCCCGCAGGACCTGCGCGGTCTCGGCGAGGACGTGCTGCGCCGGCTGACCGAGCGGGGCCGCATCTCCGCCTGACCAGGGTCCACGCCCATTCAATTCGCGCATCAGTATGTGCCAAATCGGTCTTGGACATGAATTGATTGGGGTCCTAGCGTTGGACGCGTGACCACTCAACTGACCGCCCGCCCGACCGGCCAGATGATCATCGCCGGGACGCCCGTCGCCGGAACCGGCACCGAGGTCCGCGGATTCAACCCGGCCACCGGCGAGACACTCGAGCCCGCCTTCCACTACGGCGACGAGTCGCACGTCGACGCCGCCTGCGTGGCGGCCGCCGAGGCGTTCGGTCCATACCGCGCCACCACCGCCGAGCAGCGCGCCCGATTCCTGGAGTCGGTCGCCACCGGCATCGAGGCCATCAAGGCCGAACTGGTACAGCGCGCCGTCGCCGAGAGCGGCCTGCCCGAGGCCCGCATCACCGGAGAGGTGGGCCGCACCACCGGCCAGCTGCGCCTGTTCGCGGCGGTGCTGCGTGAGGGCAGTTGGAACGGCGCCTGCATAGATCCCGCCCAACCCGATCGCAGCCCCCTGCCGCGCCCCGACATCCGCCAGCGCGCGGTGCCGCTGGGCCCGGTCGCGGTGTTCGGCGCGAGCAACTTCCCGCTGGCGTTCTCCGTCGCCGGCGGCGACACCGCTTCCGCGCTGGCGGCCGGTTGCCCAGTGGTGGTCAAGGCGCACGACGCGCACCCGGGTACCTCCGAATTGGTCGGGGCGGCCATCACCCGCGCGGTGGCCCAGGCCGGGATGCCAGCGGGCACCTTCTCCCTGCTGTTCGGTTCCGGACCCGGTCTGGGGACCGCACTGGTCACCGATCCGCGGATCAAGGCCGTCGGATTCACCGGATCTCGTTATGCGGGAACGGCATTGGTGGCCGCGGCGGCGGCGCGTCCGGAACCCATCCCGGTGTACGCCGAGATGAGCGCCGTCAACCCGGTGTTCCTGCTCGACGGTGCGCTGCGTACGCGCGGCGCCGAGATCGGCACCGCGTTCGTCGGGTCGCTGACCATGGGATCCGGGCAGTTCTGCACCAATCCCGGGTTGGTGCTGGCCGTGGACGGCCCGGGCCTGGCGGACTTCCTGACCGCCGCCCAGGCCGCGCTCGCCGGGGTCGCGGCCACCCCGATGCTCACGCCCGGCATCGCCGCCGGCTATGCGAAGGGCGTGGCCACCCTGAGGGCCGAGTCCACCCTGCTGGCGCAGGGCCGGCCCGCTGACAACGAAACCGCGTGCCAGGCAGCGCTGTTCAGCGCCGATGCCAAGACGTTCCTGGCCTCGGAGGCGTTGCAGGCCGAGGTGTTCGGTGCCGCCAGCGTGCTGGTCCGGTGCGCCGACATCGACGAGATGGTGCGCGTCGCCGCCGCGCTGGAGGGGCAACTGACGGCCACCGTGCACGCCGAGGAGTCCGACTACGGGGTCGCGGCCACGCTGCTGCCCGTGCTGGAACTCAAAGCCGGACGCATCCTGTTCAACGGCTGGCCCACCGGCGTCGAGGTCGGGTATGCCATGGTGCACGGCGGGCCGTACCCGGCCACCTCGGACGCGCGCACCACCTCGGTGGGCGCCCGCGCCATCGAGCGTTTCCTGCGTCCGGTGTGCTACCAGGACGTCCCATCGGCGTTGCTGCCCAACGCCATTGCCGACGGCAACCCGGACCGCATCTGGCGCCGGGTCGACGGCCAACTGTCCCGCGACTGACCGCCCACCCCGATTCCGCTAGGAGTACACCCATGCTTGACGGCGTCCTGTTCTTCCCCGTCACCCCGTTCACCGGCACCGGCGAGGTGAACCTGGAAGCGCTCGCCGCGCACGTCGCCAAGGGCGTGGACGCCGGACCCGGCGGGGTGTTCGTCGCCTGCGGCACAGGCGAATTCCATGCCCTGGAGGCCCAGGAGTTCGGCGCGGTGGTGCGCACCGCGGTGGCAGCCACCGCGGGCCGGGTTCCGGTGTACGCGGGCGCGGGCGGGTCGGTGGCCCAAGCCAAGGTCTTCGCGAAGACGGCCGCCGCCGCCGGTGCCGACGGGCTGCTGCTGCTGCCCCCGTATCTGGTCACCATGCCGCAGCAGGGTCTGATCGACTACACCCGCGAGGTCGCGGCCGCCACCGGCCTGCCGGTCATCGTCTACAACCGGGGTAATGCCCGCTACACCGAGGCGTCCGCGGCCGAGGTGGCCCAGATCCCGAATGTGGTCGGATTCAAGGACGGCACCGGCGATGTCGACAGGGTCGCGCGCATCGTGCGGGCCGTCACCGACGTCCTCGCCCCGTCCGGCAAGGCCTTCCAGTTCTTCAACGGCCTGCCCACCGCCGAGGTGTCCCAGCAGGCCTACCGCGCCATCGGGGTGACGCTGTACTCGTCGGCCACCTTCGCCTTCGCCCCGGAGCTGGCACTGGCCTACTACCGGGCGCTGGAAGCCGGCGACGAGGAGGCGCTCGGCGCGTTGCAGCGGGAGTTCTTCCACCCGTTGGTCCGCCTGCGGGACACCGTGCCGGGTTACGCCGTGTCCTTGGTCAAGGCCGGTGTGACGATGGAGGGCATCGACGCCGGGCCGGTGCGCCCGCCGCTGGTCATGCCCTCGGCCGAACACCTCACCGAACTGACCCAGATCATCAAAGCCGGTCGCGCGGTGCTGTGATGGCGCCCGCGTCCATCCGGATCACCGGGGCCCGCATCACCCCGGTCGCCTTCGTCGACCCGCCGCTGCTCAACACCGTGGGGGTGCATCAGCCCTACGCGCTGCGGGCGATCATCGAGCTGGTCACCGACGCGGGCCTGGTCGGCCTCGGCGAGACGTACGCCGATACCCGCCACTTGGCCCGCCTGCACGCGGCCGCCGAGGCGATCACCGGACTGGATGTGTTCGCGCTCAACGCCATCCGGGCCGCTATCGCCGACCGGCTGCGCGGCGACGACGCCGCCGTCGGCACCGCGGGGATGATCACCTCGGCCAGCGCCGTCGACCAGGTGTTCTCGCCGTTCGAGGTGGCTTGCCTGGACGTGCAAGGCCATGCCGGTGGCCGGCCGGTGGCCGATCTGCTCGGTGGCGCCGTGCGGGATGCCGTGCCGTTCAGCGCGTACCTGTTCTACAAGTGGGCTTTTCACCCACATTCCCCGTCGCTTCACTCGCCCCACCCACAGGAGCCCGATCCTTGGGGCGAGGCGCTCGACCCGGCCGGGCTGGTCGCCCAGGCCCGCCGCATGGTCGACGAATACGGTTTCACCGCAATCAAACTCAAGGGCGGGGTGTTCCCGCCCGAGGAGGAGATGGCGGCCATCGAAGAGCTTCATTCGGCGTTTCCGCACATCCCGTTGCGGTTGGATCCCAACGCCGCCTGGACCCCGCAGACCTCGGTCAAGGTGGCCTCCGGGTTGGCCGGCATCCTGGAATACCTGGAGGACCCGACCCCGGGCATCGCCGGCATGGCCGAGGTCGCGGCGCAGGCGCCGATGCCGCTGGCGACCAACATGTGCGTGGTGGCCTTCGACCAGCTGGCGCCCGCCGTCGCCGCTGGTGCGGTGAAAGTGGTGCTCTCCGACCATCATTACTGGGGTGGGCTGCAACGCTCGCGCCTGCTCGCCGGTATCTGCGACACCTTCGGGCTCGGCCTGTCCATGCACTCCAACTCGCACCTGGGCATCAGCCTGGCCGCGATGGTGCACCTGGCCGCGGCCACCCCGAACCTGACCTACGCGTGTGACACGCACTGGCCCTGGAAGACCGAAGACGTGGTCAAGCCGGGAGTGCTGAGCATCCGGAACGGCAGCGTCGCCGTCCCGGCCACCCCGGGACTCGGGGTCGAACTCGACCGTGACGCCCTGGCCGCGCTGCACGAGCAATACCTGCGCTGCGGGATCCGCGACCGCGACGACACCGGTTACAT
The DNA here is from genome assembly GCF_002101555.1 of Mycolicibacterium canariasense. Lineage (GTDB taxonomy): Bacteria > Actinomycetota > Actinomycetes > Mycobacteriales > Mycobacteriaceae > Mycobacterium > Mycobacterium canariasense. The sequence goes on along the minus strand of NZ_LQOL01000049.1, from coordinate 421,096 downwards.
GCGCAGGATCGACCCGGCCTTCGAGGCGATCAGCCCGCGCTGGTAGTGGTCCGCACGGCCGCGAACAGGGCCACCAACACGTCGACGAGGTGGGCGCGCTCCACCTGGACGTCGCCCAACAGCACGGCACCCACCGTGCTGATCATGCCGCCGACCAGGAATTGCGCGATCAGCCGGATGTCGGCGGGCAGGCTGTCGGGCTCCAGCCCCGGATCACCACCGCTGGCGGCCGACGATGCCAGCATGCCCGCGAACCGGCGGGACTCGGCCAGGCTGCGCCGGCCCAGTGCCGGTGAGGCGGTGGCCTCCAGCACCAGGATTCGGCCCTTGCGCGGGTCGGCGAGGATCAGGTCCACCATCTCCGCCAGCACCGCCCGGATGCGGGCCCGGTCGTCGGCGGGTGCGTTGGCCAGCGCGGCCACCGACCGCTGGGCACCCTCTTCGATCACCTCGCCGTACACCGCGAGGTGCAGCGCCTCGATATCGGCGAAGCTCTCGTAGAAGTATCTGGGTGCCACCCCCGACAGTTCCGTCACGCCGCGCACCGTCGTTCCCGCCACACCGCGGGTGCCCATCAACTCCAGGCCGGCGGCCAGTAACCGGCCGCGGCGCTCGGCCACCCGGTCGGCGGCCTCCTGGCCGCCGTAGCGCCGGCGGACGCGGGGTGCGCTGTCGGGCCTGGGATCGGACATCGAATCATCTTGACACAGACGCCCATCCGATTGGCCGGCGCGCATAGACTGCAGCGATGTTCTCGTTGGCCCGGCTGTCCTGCTTCATCGCCGTCGCCGAGGAACTGCATTTCGGCCGCGCCGCCGAACGCCTGCACATGACCCAGCCACCGCTCAGCCGGCAGATCCAGCAGCTGGAGACCGAACTGGGGGTGCAACTGATCGACCGCACCACCCGCTCGGTCACCCTCACCCCGGCAGGCGTTGCGTTTCTGCCCGACGCCCGTCGCATCCTGCAGCTCGCCGAGAGTGCGGCCATGACCGTCAAGCGGGTGCCGGCCGGTGACTTGGGCACCGTGGTTGTCGGATTCACCGCGGCCTCGGCCCATGCGGTGCTGCCGCGGCTGCTCGAACGCACCAGGGCCAAGCTGCCGGATGTGAAACTGGAGCTGCGCGAGATGGTTTCGGCCGCCCAGATCGAAGGCCTGATGACGGGCGAGATCGATCTGGGGATGGCTCGGCCGCCGCTGAAGCGCCCCGGCATCGTGTCGCGGCCACTGCTGCACGAGCAGCTGGTGGCCGCGCTGCCCGCCGAGCATCCGCTGGTGGCCCAAGCCCGCCAGCTGACCCTCAACGACCTGGACGGCCAAGACGTCATCATGTACTCGCCGATCGAGGCGCGCTATTTCAACGAGCTGCTCATCAGCGCCTTCACCATCGCCGGCGCCACGCCGCGGTACGTGCAGTTCGTGACGCAGGTGCACACCATGCTGGTGCTGGTGCGCTCGGGCATCGGGATCGCGCTGGTGCCGGCCTCGGCCGCCACGCTGCATCCCGAGGGCGTGGTGTTCCGGTCCATCGGTGCGTTCCGGGAGCGGCCGGTCGAACTCGACGCCGCCTGGCGTCAGGACAGCACCAACCCCGCGCTGCTGCGCCTGCTGCGTGATGTGTTGCCCGCTCGGGAGTGGACCACCGACGACCTGGTGGAGCTGCACCCCTGAGCGGCTGGGTGTCAGACCCGCGCCGCGGGTTGCAGCACCGGCGTCACCAACCGCCCGGTGGCCAGGAACTCGTCCAGGTTGCGTAGCGTGAGCGCCTCCATCGCGGCCCGGGTTTGCACGGTGCCGCTGCCGACATGGGGCAGCAACACGACGTTGTCCATGCGCAGCAACTCGACAGGTACATTCGGTTCGTCGACGAACACGTCCAGACCGGCCCCGGCCAGCCGGCCTTGCTGCAGAGCGGTCACCAGCGCCCCCTCGTCGACGACGCTGCCGCGCGCGATGTTGATCAGGTAACCCTCGGGCCCGAGCGCGTCCAGCACGTCGGCGCCGACCAGGCCGCGGGTTCCGCTGCCACCGGCCGCGGCCACCACCAGCACGTCGACGTCGCGGGCCAGGTCCACCGGCGTCGCGGCATAGCGGTACGGCGAATCGGGCACCCGATGGCGGTTGTGGTAGCTGATGGTGCATCCGAAAGCGCTGAGCCGCTTGGCAATTGCTCCGCCGATCCGTCCCATGCCGATGATGCCGACCCGGGTGTTGCTGACCTGCCGGGTCAGCGGGTAGTTGCCGTCGACGGTCCAGCGGCCGGCGCGCAGGTAACGGTCGGCGTCGGTGAACCGCCGCAGCACGTCGATCAGCAGACCGACGGCGGTGTCGGCGACGCAGTCGGTGAGCACGTCGGGTGTGTTGCTCACTCCGACCCCGGCGGCCGCCGCCGCATCGATATCGGTGGTGTCATAGCCGACCCCGAAGTTGACGACCGCGCCCAGCGCCGGCAGCGCCGCCATCAGCGCGGCGTCCACGCCGGTGCGGCCCGAGGTCACCACCACCGTCACGTCGGCACCGTGTGCGGCCAGGAACTCGGCGCGCTCGGCTGCTCCCGCGTCCCCGGAGGGCAGAACCAGGGCGTCGTACTCGGCCCGCAACGTCTCGGCGAGCGAGTCCTTCAGCGGGCCGACCTGCAGAACACGCGGCGTGGCGGGAACGGTGTGCGGTGCGGAACCGGGCCTCGAAACGGACATGGGCACTCCTCTTTCGCTCATCACGCTAAGGATGCCCGCGAATACCTGTCCAACACGGAAATAGCATGGGTTGATGCCGAACCGGCATAACGTCCCGGGCGCGCGCCGATGCCGGGTATCAAACGTCCCGTCCGGTCGATAAAACCGCACGTCAAGCGCTACATCGCCGGCTCCGGTGCGGTGCCGATGCCCGCCGAAAACCCCCGAAACCGCCCGTTTGGACAGGCTTGACGCCGTTCGAAGCGCGCTCCTACCGTGTGTCTACCGTCACAGAATCCGTCCACATACATGGACGTCACACGGAACAGCCTTTCCGAACCGGAGGACCAGATGGTCGCACCAGTGACGCCTGCCGTCGCTTCCCTCGCCGCAGCCGGCGCCGTTCTGCTGACCGGTGGCTGCACGGTGGCCAACACGGGTCACGGCGGGTACGACCCGAACACCCTGCGCCTGGTGATCTCCCAGGAGCCACCCACGCTGGAGCCCTGCGAGAGCTCGCTGACCTCGACCGGCATCGTCGTCCGCTCCAACATCACCGAGCCCCTGATCGAGCGTGACCCCACCACCGGCGACCTGCAGCCCCTGCTGTCCACCGGCTGGCGGCAGGACGCGCCCGACCGGTGGACCTTCGCCATCCGGTCCGGGGTCACCTTCTCCAACGGGGCGCCCTTCACCGCGGCCGACGCGGCCTTCGCCATCGACCGCGCCGTCAACTCGGATCTGGGTTGCAACGTCGACGGGTACGTGTTCGGCGACGAGAAACTCGAACTCGCCACTCCCGACGACGCGACCCTGACCGTCACCACCGAGAAGCCGGATCCGATTCTGCCGCTGCGTATCTCGTTCGTGGAGATCGTCCCGCGCGGCACCAGTACCACGGAGAAGGTGCGCGAACCGATCGGCACCGGACCCTATGCCATCGCCGGCTGGGACTACGGCCAGAAGCTCACGCTGAGCCGCAACGAGCGCTACTGGGGACCAAAACCGGCCTTCGCCCGCGCCGAATACCAGTGGCGCAGTGAGGGCAGCGTGCGTGCCGCCATGGTCACCAACGACGAGACCGATATCGCCACGGGCCTCGGGCCCGAGGACGGCGCGGGGCAGCTTGGGGTGGAATTCCCCAACAACGAGACCACCGCGCTGCGCATCGCCTGTACCGATGCTCCGCTCGACGACATCCGGGTCCGGCAGGCCATCAACTACACCGTCAACCGCAACGGCATCGTCAAGGCGCTCTTCCGGGGAATGGGTCAGCCCGCCGCCCAACTGATCCCCGACGGCGTGGTCGGTCACAACTCGGATCTGACGCCGTGGCCGCACGACATCGAGAAGGCCAAACAGCTGGTGGCCGAGGCGAAAGCCGCCGGCGTGCCCGTCGACCGACAGATCCGGCTGATCGGGCGCACCGCCCAGTTCCCCAACATCAGCGAGACCATGGAGGTCATCCAGAGCGAACTGACCGAGATCGGCCTGAACCCCCGCATCGAGATGATGGACACCGCCGGTCAGCTGCAGTACCAGTTGCGGCCGTTCCCGGTCGGCGCCGGCCCCTTCGTCGCGATGATCCAGCACGGCAACCAGGCCGGGGACGCGGCCTTCAGCGTGGACCAGTACATGCGCACCGACGGTGCCCAGAGTTCCTGCGGTACGGCCGCTTTCGACCGAAAGATCGAGGCTGCCGGGCAACTGACCGGCGCGCGACGCCAGGACGCCTACGCCACGCTGTTCGCCGAGGAGCCGACCGAGGTGGCCCAGTTCGCCTATGTCGCGCACATGACCGGCATCCTCGGGAAGTCGCCGCGCGTCGAATACACACCCAACTCCGCCACCGGTGACGAGATGCGGCTCGCCGAGATGACCAAGGCCGGCAACGGCTCTGACCAGTCCGACAGGAGCTGAGCCGATATGTTCCCCTTCGTCCGGCGCCGGATGTACACCAGCACCATCCCGCTGATCGTCGTGCTGCTGGGTGTGTTCCTGCTGGCCCGTCTCACCGGCGACCCCACCAATCTGTACCTGCCCGAATCGGCCACGCAGGCCCAACGTGCCGCGTTTGCCCAATCGCACGGATTCGACCGGCCGCTGATCGTGCAGTTGCTGGACTACTTCAAAGGCGTGCTGCACCTGGACTTCGGCACCTCGCTGCGCACCGGCGAATCGGCGTCGGCGATGGCGTTGCGCGCCTTCCCGGCCACCCTGCAGCTGGCGGTGACGACGATGGCGCTCGCGATCGTCGGTGCCGTGATCGTCGGCTGCTGGGCGGCGTACCGGCCCAATTCGCTGGCCGATCGGTTCTCCAGCCTGCTGTCCATGACCGCCGCCAGCATCCCCGACTTCTGGTTCGCCATCACGGGGGTGTGGCTGTTCGCGGTCCTGCTCGGCGTGCTTCCCACCTCGGGCACCGACGCCGGCATGTTGTCCTGGATCCTGCCGATCGCCACCCTGATGATCCGCCCGCTGGGCGTGCTGACGCAGGTGGTACGCGGGGCCATGGTCGCGGCCCTGTCGGCGCCCTACATCAGGCTGGCCCGCAGCAAGGGCGCCGGCGACTTCCGCGTGGTCACCCACCACGCCCTGCGTAACGCCGCGGCGCCCGCGCTGACGGTGGCCGGTGACCTGGCCGTCGGCCTGATCAACGGCGCGGTGGTGGTCGAGGCGATCTTCGGCTGGCCGGGCATCGGCAAACTGATGATCGACGCGATCCTGCAGCGCGACTTCGCGGTGCTGCAGGCCGCGGTGCTGCTCACCGCGGTCAGCATCTTCGTGCTCAACATCCTCATCGACGCCTGTTACGCGCTGCTGGACGCGCGCGTGCGGGAAACCGCGAAAGTGTAGGTCCATCACCATGACTCAGATCGACCTCGTCCCGGCCAAACCCAGCACCACCATGCTCGGGGAGCCCGAAGCCCAACCGCCTGCGGCGCGGTGGTCGTGGCTGCGCCTACTGGTCAACGACAAGGTCGCCACCGCCGCCGCGGCGGTCCTGGGCCTGGTGGTGCTCACCGCGGTCTTCGGCCCGATGCTGGTGGGCGGTTCGGCCACCCACATCGACCTGGACAACTCGAACCAGCCGCCGTTCACCCTGGCGCACGGCTGGGCCAACATCCTGGGCACCGATCCGCTGGGCCGCAGCATGCTCGCCCGGCTGGTGGTGGCCTGCCGCACCACACTGTCGGTCGCGATTCCCGCCGTCGTCATCTCCGCCGTCGTCGGATCGGCGATCGGCATGTGGGCCGGATACCACCGCGGCTGGCGGGAAACACTGGCGATGCGGGTGGCCGACGTCATCATGAGCTTCCCGTCGCTGCTGCTGGCCGTCGTCGTGCTCTACGTCTTCTCGCCCAGTGCGGCCAATATCGTTCTGGTGCTGGCGATCACCCGCATCCCGGTGTACCTGCGCACCGCCCGCGCCGAATCCGCCGAACTGTCCAGTCGCGTCTTCGTCGACGCCGCACGGACGTTCGGCGCCAGCGGATCCTCGATCATCGTCCGGCACGTGCTGCCGATCGTGCTGCCGACCCTGCTGACCGTCGCCACCCTGGACTTCTGCTACGTGATGCTGGCCGAGAGCTCGCTGAGCTTCCTGGGTATCGGCATCCAGCCGCCCGACGTCAGCTGGGGCCTGATGGTCTCGCAGGGCCGCAGCTACCTGCACACCGCGTGGTGGCTGTCCTTCTTCCCCGGCCTGGCCATCGTCATCACCACCGTGTCGGCCACCATCCTGGCCGCTTGGGCCCGCATCGCCACCGACCCCGCGCAGCGGTGGCGGCTCACCGTGCCGTCCCGCCTCGGCAAGACCGGAAAGGCCATCTGAATGACCGTGCATCTGGATAGCGAAGTCAGCGAACCTGCCGCCGACCGCCGGGACGCCGACCCGGCACTGGATGTCGACGGCCTGACCGTCGACATCCGCACCATCGCCGGCACCGTCCGCGCCGTCGACCACGTGTCCTTCGCCGCCCGTCGCGGCGAAACACTGGCCCTGCTCGGTGAATCGGGCTGCGGCAAGTCGATGACGGCCACCGCCTTGGTCGGACTGCTGGAACCGGTCGCCGAGGTGGTCGGGGGTTCGGCGCGGGTCGGCGGAACGGATGTCCTGGCGGCCGACCCCAAGACCCGGCGCAAGCTGGCCGGGCCGGAGCTGGCCATCGTGTTCCAGGACGCGCTCACCGCGCTCAACCCGCTCTACACCGTCGGCACCCAACTGGCCGAACCGTTCCGCATCCACCACGGGATGAAAGCCAAGGAGGCCAAGCGCAAGGCCGTCGAACTGATGGCCCGGGTCGGCATCCCGCACCCCGAGGAACGGGTGAACGCGTATCCGCACCAGTTCTCCGGCGGTATGCGCCAGCGGCTGCTCATCGCGATGGCCGTCGCCCTCAACCCGCGGGTGCTGATCGCCGACGAACCCACCACCGCGCTGGATGTCACCGTGCAGGCGCAGATCATGGCGCTGCTGAAAAGCCTTCGCGCCGAATACGACATGGCCGTCGTGCTGATCACCCACGACCTGGCACTGGTGGCCGAGGAGGCCGACCGGGTCGCGGTGATGTACGCCGGAAACGTCGTCGAGACCGGGCCGGTGGCCGAGGTGTTCGCCGACCCGAAGCACCCCTACACCAAGGGCCTGCTGGAATCGGTGCCGGTGAGCGCCGAGTGCGGTGCCGAGCTGAAGTCCATCGGCGGGGCGCCGCCGGATCTGCACTCCATCCCGAAAGGTTGTGTGTACCAGGATCGCTGCCCCAAGGCGGCGGATCGGTGCCGGCAGACCCGGCCCGGACTGACGGCCGTGACGGCCACCCGTACAACCGCGTGTCACTTCCCGGAGGGCGGCCGACCATGAGCGACGAACTGCTGTCCGTGCGCGGGCTGGCCAAGAGCTTCCGGGTGGCCGGCGGCAAGAAACTGCACGCGCTGGACGGGATCGACCTGGATCTGCGGCGCGGTGAAACGCTGGGCCTGGTGGGGGAATCCGGCTGCGGCAAGTCCACCCTGGCCCGCACCCTGATGATGCTGGAGCGCCCGGACGCCGGCACCGTCAGCTTCGACGGTATCGACCCGTACGGCCTGCGCGGCAAGGACCTGCTGCGGTTCCGGCGCCGCGTGCAGATGGTGTTCCAGGATCCGTACGCCTCGCTGAACTCCCGGATGACGGCGGCCGAGATCATCGCCGAGCCGTGGCGCACGCACAAGACGCTGTACCCGTCCCGTAAGGATCGCGAGATGCGGGTACGCGGGCTGCTCGACATGGTCGGTCTGGGGCCCAAGGCGTTCGGCAAGTACCCGCAGGAGTTCTCCGGCGGTCAGCGCCAGCGGATCGGCATCGCGCGCGCCCTGGCGCTGAACCCCGACGTCATCATCTGCGACGAACCGGTCTCCGCGCTGGACCTCTCGGTGCAGGCGCAGGTGCTCAACCTGCTCAACGATCTGCAGCGCGAACTGCAGATCTCGTACGTCTTCATCTCGCACGACCTGTCCGTGGTGCGTCACGTGGCCGACCGGGTCGCCGTGATGTACCTGGGCCGGATCATCGAAACCGGGACCACCGAAGCGGTATTCGACAGCCCCGACCATCCCTACACGGCCGCCCTGATGTCGGCCGCGCCGAAACTGCACGCCGAGCACCGCGCCGAACGCATCCTGCTCACCGGCGAGGTGCCGTCACCGTTGAACCCGCCGTCGGGGTGCCGGTTCCGCACCCGCTGCGCGCACGCCACCGACATCTGCGCGCAGCAGCGGCCACCCGTGTCCGGCGACCCACGGGGAGCCGGGCATGCGGTGGAATGCCATCACCCGCTCGGTGCGTCAACCCGGTTGTCCCACAGCGCATGAGCGAAGTGAGCGTGTCCGGTTACGCGACCATCGCCATCGCGGTGTTGATTGCGTCCTGTCTGCAGGCCTCGATCGGCTTCGGGCTCGGCATGCTGGCCGCACCGATCGTCGCACTGGTGGACCCGGCGCTCATCCCCGGCACCCTGATCATGTTGGCGGCCGTCGTCACCCTGATGGTGGTGGTGCGGGAGCGGACGGCGATCGACGTGAAGGGCACCGGCTGGGCGTTGGCCGGCCGGGTGCCCGGCACCGTCGTCGGCGCGCTGATCCTCACTGCCCTACCGCATCAGGCCCTGGCGATGCTGATCGCGGCCGTCGTGCTCGGCGGCGTCGCGCTGACCAGCTTTGGCTGGATACCCGCGCCGCGGCGCCGCAACCTCGTGCTGGCCGGGGCCACCTCCGGGATGCTGGGCACGGCCACCTCGATCGGCGGCCCGCCGATGGCGCTGGTGTGGCAGCGCAACAGCGGACCGCGGCTGCGCGGGACGATGTCGGGCTTCTTCCTGATCGGCTCGCTGATGTCGTTGACGATGCTGACCGTCACCGGCGCGGTAGACCGGCACACCCTGGTCATGTGCGCCATGCTGATACCGGCCACCGTGGGGGGATACGTGTTGTCCCGCTACGCGAATCGGTTGCTGAACCCACGCCGGCAGCGGTGGACGGCCATCACCGCCTCGGCCGTCGGAGCCGTCGTCCTCGTCGTCCAGCAGATGGGACTGCTATGACCGAACACACCGTGCGCAAGATCACCCCGACCGGCGTGAAATCCGCCGCCCGCACCGTCGAACTGCTGGAGTTCCTGGCGGCGCGGCAGGATCAACCGGCCCGCGTCCGGGAGGTCGCCACCGCGCTCGACATGCCGCGCAGCAGCGCCCACGCGCTGCTGCGCACCCTGATCGCCCAGGGCTGGGTGCGTTGCGACGAGTCGGGCACGTTGTACAGCATCGGAATTCGGGCACTGCTGGTCGGCACCAGCTACCTGGACACCGACCCGTACCTGCCCAGCATCACGCCCTTCCTGGACGAGCTGCGCGGCAGCTGGGACGAGACCTTCCACCTGGCCCGCCTGGACGGCTACGACGTCGTCTACCTGGCCACCCGGGAATCCCGGCAGTACCAGCGCACCACCAACCGGGTCGGCAGGCGGCTGCCCGCGCACACGACGGCGCTGGGCAAGGCACTGCTGGCCGAACGCGTCGGCGCGGAGCGCGACGCCCACATCCCGGCCGAGCTGACCGCCCTCACCGAGCGGACGGTGACCGACCGCGCCGAGTTGGACGAGGCGCTGGACAACGCGCGGATCCGCGGCTACGCCACCGACGACGGGGAGAACACCGTCGGAGTGCGGTGTTTCGCGGTGCCGCTGCGCTACCGCTGGCCGGCCCAGGACGCCATCAGTGTCTCGGTCCCGGTCGCCCGGTTGACGCCCGAGCGGGAAGCCGGCCTCATCGAGGCACTGTGCGCGGCCGGCGACAAGGTGAGCCGGGTACTCCGGCCAGTGGCAGAGAAGGTGAATTCATGACTACCCGCAAGACCCCCCACCGGACACCCACTGTCACCGAGATGCGGGTGGTCCCCATCGCCGGGCACGACAGCATGCTGCTCAACCTCAGCGGCGCCCACGGGCCGTACTTCACCCGGAACCTGTTGATCCTCAAGGATTCCGAAGGCAACACCGGAGTCGGCGAGGTGCCCGGCGGGGCGGCCATCCAACGCACTTTGGAAGACGCCCGCCCGCTCGTCGAGGGCCGCGGCATCGGGGATTACCACGCCGTGCTCGGGGATGTCCGCCGCGAGTTCGCCGGCCGGGACTCCGGTGGCCGCGGTGCCCAGACCTTCGACCTGCGGGTCACCGTGCACGCCGTGACCGCGGTCGAATCCGCACTGCTGGACCTGCTCGGCCAGTATCTCGGGGTGCCCGTCGCGGCCCTGCTGGGCGACGGCCAACAGCGCAGCCGGGTGCAAGCACTGGGGTATCTGTTCTTCGTCGGGGACCGCACCAGGACCGATCTGGCGTACCGCTCGGCGGCCGACGAGGCGCCGGGAGCCGACGAGTGGCTGCGCATCCGGCACGACGAGGCGATGACGCCCGAAGCGGTGGTGCGGCTGGCCGAGGCGGCCCGCGACCGTTACGGCTTCCGGGATTTCAAACTGAAGGGCGGTGTGCTGCCGGCGGCCGAGGAGGCCAAGGCCGTGATCGCGTTGGCCGACCGGTTCCCGGACGCCCGGATCACTCTGGACCCCAACGGCGGCTGGCTGCTCGCCGATGCCGTGACGACCTGCCGGGAGCTCGCCGGGGTGTTGGCCTACGCCGAGGATCCGGTGGGCCCGGAAGCCGGCTTCTCCGGCCGCGAGGTGATGGCCGAGTTCAAACGCGCCACCGGGCTGCCGACGGCGACCAACATGATCGCCACCGACTGGCGTGAGATGGGGCATGCGATCCGGTCCGGTGCCGTGGACATCCCGCTGGCCGATCCGCACTTCTGGACCATGAGCGGGTCGGTGCGGGTGGCGCAGCTGTGCGATGCGTGGGGTCTGACGTGGGGATCGCACTCCAACAACCACTTCGACGTGTCGCTGGCGATGTTCACCCACGTCGCGGCCGCCGCGCCCGGCGCCATCACCGCGATCGACACGCATTGGATCTGGCAGGACGGTCAGCGCATCACCACGGCGCCCTTCCGCATCGTCGACGGCTATCTGGACGTCCCGGACGCTGCCGGCCTCGGTGTCGAACTGGACGAGGACCGGGTGGCCGCCGCGCACGAGCTGTACCTCGCCGAGGGACTGGGTGCCCGCGACGACGCGGTGGCCATGCAGTACCTGATCCCCGGCTGGACCTTCGACAGCAAACGCCCCGCCCTGCAACGGGGTATCTGACATGCAGATCCTGGTCGCCGACCGCAATCTGGTACCGCATCGCGCCCGCTTGGAGGCCGCGCTGCCGGCCGGTGCCCGCGTCGCCTGGGGTGACGAGCGCGCGCTGCGCACCGCGGAGGTCTACGTCGGCGGCCGGTTCACCGCCGAAATGGCGGCCGTCGCCGAGAAGCTGCGACTCGTCCACGTGGCAGGAGCCGGTACCGACCGGGTCGACTTCACCGCTCTGGGTCCGGACGTCCAGGTGGCCAACACCTTCCATCACGAACGCTCGATCGCCGAGTACGTACTCGGTGCCGCGATCACCCTGCGCCGGGATTTCCTGGCGCAGGACCGCGCATTGCGGCGCGGGGTGTGGGCCACCTCGGTGTACGACGACACCATCACCCAACCGTCCACCGTGGCGGGCGCGCGGGTCGGCTTCGTCGGGTTCGGGCATATCGGCCGACGGTCGTGGGAGTTGTTGCGCGCGTTGGGCTGCACCGGTGCGGCCGTCACCGGGACGGGACGGGTGGACCCGGCGCACGGTCTGGCTTGGGCGGCCGACACCGCATCGGCCCTGGACCGGCTGATGGCCGAATCCGACGTGGTGGTGGTCTCGGCCCCACTGAGCGCCGCGACCACCGGCATGATCGGTGCCGCGCAGCTGGCGGCTCTGGGCGCCGACGGTGTGCTGATCAACGTCGGCCGCGGCCCGCTGGTCGACGAGCACGCCCTCTATGATGCGTTGCTGCACCGCAGCATTCGCGCCGCGGCCATCGACGTGTGGTACCGGTACCCGGCGCCGGGAACGGGCGGTTGTGCACCTGCCGGGCTGCCGTTCCACGAGCTGACCAACATCCTGATGACCCCGCACTCGTCGGGGGTCACCGCGGACACCTTCGCCGGCCGGGCCGACGATATCGCCGCCAACATCGGCCGCCTCGGCCGGGGCGAACAGCTGCGCAACGTGGTGGCTCAGAGCGCGTCGTAAATCAGGCGGAAGTACCGGTCGGTGCGCGCCGATCCTTCCACGCCCGGACCCATCTTGTTCATCACGTAGGCGACGGTCGCGCGGCGGTCGGGGTTCATGGTCTCCCACGACCCGCCCCAGCCGCCCCAGAAGCAGATCTTCTCGTCCGGCACGTAGGGAATCGTCTCCGGTTTGGGCAGCCCGAACCCCAGGCCCCAGCGCAGCGGGTGGCCGGCCAGCACCAGATCGGGCCCGTCGAGCTGCACCTCGAAGATCTTCTCGACGGTCTCGGGGCGCAGCAGGGTGACGCCGTCGACGGTACCGCCGAGCGAGATCGCCGACAGGATCCTGGCCAGGGCCCTGGCATTGGTGTGCCCGTTGACCGCGCCGATGTCGGCGGCCCGCCACGCCGCGGTGTTGGCGATGGCCGGATCGGGCGCCGGGCCGGTGAAGGTCTTCAGCATCGGCGCCGGCCACTGATCCATCGGCGGCAGGTCGAAAGGCTCGGTGGCCGGGATGATTTCGGCGATCCGGTCGGTATCGTCCGGGGAGGCGCCGATCTGGAAGTCGGCCCCGAGTGGGCCGGCGATCTCGTCGCGCACGAACTCCTTGAGCGGGCTGCCGGTGACCCTGCGCACCACCTCGCCGATCAGATGGCCGTAGGTCAGGGCGTGATAGCCCGACGCCGTGCCCGGCTCCCACCACGGTGCCTGCGCGGCCAGCGCGGCGGTGGATTTCGCCCGGTCCAGGATGTCCTCGGGTACGACCGGCTGCTCCCACCCCGAGACGCCCGAGGAATGGGTGAGCAGATGGCGGATCCGCACGTCCTGTTTGCCGTTGGCGGCGAACTCCGGCCAATGCTCGGCCACCCGGTCGTCGGCATCGATCAGCCCGCGGTCGATGAGCATCAGCGCGGCCAGGCTGGTGACCGTCTTGGTCGACGACCACACGTTGACGATGGTGTCCCGGGTCCACGGCGTCGTCCGGGCGGCATCGGCATGGCCCGCCCACACGTCCAGTACCAGCTCACCGTCGATGTCGACGGCGATGGCGGCGCCCACTTCGGCGCCGCTGCGTATCTCCTCGGCCAGGGCGTCGACGAGCTTGTCAAAGCGGTTGTCCCAATGTCCGTGCACGGTCATCGGGACATCATCCGCCCGATTCAGGCGCTGGCCTCCCAGATCTGGCGAACCTGTTGGCGCCCAAGGTCGGTCAAGTGGCCGTAGAGCCGCAGCCGGGCCATCCCGCCGTCCGGGTAGATGTCCAGCCGGGCCTCGGTGACCGGACGGTCGTCCTCGATCAGGAAGCGATGCCGGGTGTCGGCCTGCAGATCGGTGCGCGGCAGCACCTCGAACCAGTCGCCGTCACCGCTGCGCCCGGACAACCGGGCCCAGCCCGGCGCGTTACCGACGAAATAGCTGGTGTCCAGTTCCGCGGCAGCGAGCAGCCCCTGCCCGGCCAGCCGCACCTGCACCCAGTCGTTGCCGGCATCGCGGCGGCGCGACGTCTCCCAGCCCTCGCCCATGTGCCGCGGGGTTCCGGGTAGCAGCAGATTGTTCGGCGAACTGTAGAACATGTTGGAACACGCCGTGATCCGGCCGCCGTTCTCCAGCGCGGCCAGGTCCAGCGGCAGCGCGGCAGCGAAACCGGGATCGAGCACGCCCTGGCCGTGCACCCGCAACCGGGCGATACCGCCGTCGGGGTACATCGAGAGGCGCACATGCGTCCACCGCCGAGTCGACTTGACCGGGAACGGATTACGGGTGTCGCCGTTGACCGCGGCGCGCTCCACGATGGTGGTCCACTCGGTCTTGTGCACCAGCTCCTCGACGGAGGGATGACCCGCCACGTTGGCGGCCTCGACCGAGATGTGCGGCGGGTAGTTGCCGGTGAACCAGGCGGTGTCGACCACCACGCCGTGCACCAGGGCCGGCGCCCCGAGCCTGATGATGGCCGAATCGCAGGAATCCGGGGTGGCCCCGCGGCGCCTGCGCGTCTCCCAGCCGTCGTAGATCTGGCCCTTGTGACCGAAGGTGGCCGGCCGGTGTTCGGCCGGGGCCGGGGTGATCAGGTTCTCCTTCTCGGCGAACACCTCGTCGTTGGCCCAGAGCACGGCACCGCCCGCGGCGCGCGACGCCAGATCGGGGAAAGCCAGGAAGTGGGGAGGGGTAGCACTGCTCACCAGAAGAGCCTAATGCTCTTCGCGCAAGCGCCCATCGCGAGCCCGACTACCAGTTGTCGAACCCGCCCTCCGGCCCGAGCATCCGCTCCAACCGGGTCCGGTTGATCTTGGCGAGCTCGTTGCGCACCACCTTGCGCTCGGTCTCCACGTCGTGGTGCATGCGGTCGGCGATCGTGGTGAGCACGTCGGGCGCACACAGGCCCGCGACGTACATCACGTAGTCGAAGCCGAACTTGTCGGTGTAGCGCTGCTCGGCGGCCCGCAGCGCGGACCGCTCCGCGTCGTCACAGGGCCGCACCGAACAGGGGTAGGCCTGCAGGATCGCGTCGACCGACTGCTCGGACAGGCCGAACAGCAAGGCGTCGGCCCGGCGGAACAACGCGTCGTGGTTCGGGTAGGGCCGCCCGGCGACGAGATCCCCGGCCAGCGTCACACAGTGCACGCACTCGTACACGGCGTGCATGGCGCGCCGCTGCGGCATGGCATTGAACGCTTCGAGGCCGATCCCCTGATGCATCAACACGCCTCCATGATCGAAGGCGCAGGACACACCCGGGTTACCGCGTGTTACGACGGTGCAAACTCAGGCACCAGGGTTCAGTGCGCCTTGAACCGCTCGATCGAGCGCGCCAGCTCGGCCACCGCGGCATCCCGGCCCGCCCAGTCGGCGGCCTTGACGAACTTGCCCGGTTCCAGGTCCTTGTAGTGCACGAAGAAGTGCTTGATGGCCTCGAGCTCGAACGGCGGCACGTCGGCCAGGTCCTGGATGTGGTCCCAGCGCGGGTCACCGGCCGGCACGCACAGCAACTTGTCGTCGCCGCCGGCCTCGTCGGTCATCTGGAACATCGCGACGGGCCGGGCCTCGACGATGACGCCGGGGAACACCGACTCGGTCAGCAGCACCAGCGCATCCAGCGGATCGCCGTCCTCGCCGAGGGTGTTCTCGAAGAACCCGTAGTCGGCCGGGTAACCGAACGAGGTGTAGAGGTAGCGGTCCAGCTTGACCCGCCCGGTCTCGTGGTCCACCTCGTACTTGTTGCGCGATCCCTTGGGGATCTCGATGACGACGTCGAACTGCTCGCTCAAAGCTCCTCCATGGGGACGGATGACGGCGCGGGCGCCGCCATCGCGACGCGGGTCCACCCTAGAGGTAGCGATACCCTGCTCTATATGCGGCCCGCTCGGTGGCGCCGATCCACCCACCTGGTGATCGGCCTGGTGGTACTGGTACTCGTGGCCGTCGTCGTCGGCGTCGCCGCGCTGATGGCCTCCGGGGACACCGCCGCCCGCAACACCGACGCGATCCGGCCGCAACCGGCCCCGGCCACCGCCGCCCCCGGCGTCCAGGCGCTGGGCAACGACACCGACGAGCCGTCGGCGGCCGGGTTGGCCGCCGCCCTGGCCGGTCCGCTGGCCGATCCGAACCTGGGCACGCTCACCGGGCGGGTGACCGACGCCGGCACCGGAGCCGAGCTGTGGGCCCAGGGTGCAACCGTGCCGATGCTGCCCGCCTCGACCAACAAGGTGCTCACCACCGTGGCGGCACTGGCCACCCTGGACCGCGGCGCCACGCTGAGCACCACGGTGCTGGCCGGGTCCACGCCCGGTCTGGTGGTGCTGCACGGTGGCGGCGATCCGACCCTGTCGGCGGCTCCGGCCGGCAAGCCGACCTGGTACAAGGGCGCCGCCCGGATCAGTGATCTGGCCGATCAGGTCAAGCGCAGCGGCATCACGGTGACCGCCGTGCAGGTCGACCTGTCCGCATACAGCGGGCCCACCATGGCACCGGGCTGGGATCCGGCCGATATCGACGGCGGTGACATCGCGCCGATGGAGTCGGTGATGCTCGACGGCGGCCGCACCCAGCCGGTATCGGTCGATTCGCGGCGGTCGCCGACCCCCGGCCTGGACGCCGGCCGCGCGCTGGCCACCGCGCTCGGCGTGGATCCGGCCACCGTCACCGTCGCCTCGGCGCCGATCCCGGACGCCAGGCAGCTCGCCTCGGTGGCATCGCCGCCGCTGCTGGAGCGGCTGCGGCAGATGATGAACGAATCCGACAACGTGATGGCCGAATCGACCGGTCGTGAGGTCGCCGCGGCGCTGGGCCGCCCGCAGAGTTTCGACGGTGCCGTGCAGGCCGTGCTGACCCAACTGCGCAAGGTGGGTGTCGACACCACCGGCGCGGTGCTGGTGGATTCCAGTGGGCTGTCCGTGGACGACCGGCTGACCGCCGACACGCTGGACGGGGCGGTGGTCGCCGCGGTGAGCGGGGATCACCCCGCGCTGCGCCCGCTGGTCGACGTGCTGCCGATCGCCGGTGGTAGTGGCACGCTGTCCAACCGCTACCTGGACACCGACGCCGGTAAGGCCGCCGCGGGCTGGTTGCGCGCCAAGACCGGGTCGCTGACCGCGGTGAACACGCTGGCGGGCATCGTCACCGACGTGAGCGGGCGGGTACTGACCTTCGCGTTGATGTCCAACAACGCCGGCCCGACGGGGCGGACGTCGCTGGACGCGCTGGCCGCGGTGCTGCGGTCGTGCGGGTGCGGCGGATGAGCCCGGCCGCCCGGTTGACCGTCGGCGGCGCCGTCGACTGGGAGTTCGCCGCCACGGTCGGCGCCAAGCTGACCAGGCCCGCCCCGGCCACCACCGACTACACCCGCGACCAGGCCATTGCCCAGCTCTCCGAATTGTCAAGGCGCGCTGAGCTTCCGGTGCGCGAAGTGACCGGGCTGAACGAGGGTGCCGACATCGCCGAGGCCCGGGTGGTGGACCGCCCGGAGTGGGTACGCGCCGCCACCGGGTCGATGCGGGTGATGACCGGCGGCACCGGTGCCCCGGGCGGATTCCTGACGTCGAAGATCACCGGGGCGCAGACCGGCGCAGTGCTGGCATTCGTCTCCTCCGGCATCCTCGGCCAGTACGACCCGTTCGCATCCGGCGGGCAGGAGCGCAGCGACCCGGGGATCGACACAATGGCCGGGGGGCTGTTGCTCGTCTATCCGAATATCATTGCGGTGGAACGGCAATTGCGGGTCGACCCCACCGACTTCCGGTTGTGGGTATGCCTGCACGAGGTGACCCACCGGGTGCAGTTCCGGGCCAACCCGTGGCTGCCCGAGTACATGTCGTCCGCGTTGGCCACGCTCACCCAGGATGCCGGCGAGCAGGTCGGCGAAGTGGTCGGCCGCATCGCCGAGTACGTCAAGGAACAACGCAATGGCGAAGCCGCCGAACAGCATTCGGGCGGTGTGGTGGGCCTGCTACGCGCCCTGCAGGCCGAACCGCAACGGCAGGCGCTGGACCGGCTGCTGGTGCTGGGCACCCTGCTGGAGGGCCACGCCGAACATGTGATGGATGCCGTCGGGCCGGCGGTGGTGCCGTCGGTGGCCACCATCCGTCGCCGGTTCGACGACCGGCGGCACCGCAGACAACCCCCGCTGCAACGGATCATCCGGGCCCTGCTGGGCTTCGACGCCAAGATGAGCCAGTACACCAGGGGCAAGGTGTTCGTCGACGAGGTGGTGGGCCGGGTCGGCATGGCACGGTTCAACACCATCTGGACCAGTGCCGAGACTTTACCGCTGCCCACGGAAATCGAAGAGCCGCAACGGTGGATCGACCGGATGCTGTAACACGGCTGCGCACCGCCGTCGGTGCGTTCGCGGCCGCGCACGGTGGCCGACGGTGGTGCGTCGCGCTGTCCGGCGGCGCCGACTCGCTGGCGCTGACCGCGGTCGCGGCGACGGTGCGGCCCACCGTCGCACTGATCGTCGACCATGGCTTGCAGCCCGATTCGGCCGAGATCGCCGGCGCCGCGCACCGGCAGGCAATGGATCTGGGATGCGTTGCAGCACAAGTCATCACGGTCGATGTCGGCACCGAGGGTGGCCCCGAGGCGGCGGCCCGGACGGCACGCTACCGGGCGCTCGACGAGGCCCGCGCCGGACTGCCCGTGTTGCTGGGACACACGCTGGACGACCAGGCCGAAACCGTGTTGCTCGGCCTGGGGCGCGGTTCGGGGGCCCGGTCGATCGCGGGTATGCGTGACTACGACGCGCCCTGGGGCCGCCCGCTGCTGGCCGTGCGGCGCGCGGTCACCCGGGCGGCGTGCGCCGAACTGGGCCTGCGGCCTTGGGAAGACCCGCACAACACCGACCCGCGCTTCACCAGGGTCCGGCTGCGCACCGAGGTGCTGCCCCTGCTGGAGGAGGTGCTCGGGGGTGGCGTGGCCGACGCGTTGGCCCGCACCGCCGCGGCGCTGCGTGAGGATTCCGAGGCGCTCGACGCACTGGCCGCCCGGACCCTGGCCGAGGCGCGGCGCGGCGACGGCCTGGACGTCACCGCGCTGTCCGGCCTGCCCGCCGCGGTGCGCCGCCGGGTGATCAGGCGCTGGCTGCTCGACGGCGGCGCGCGTGATCTCACCAGCGCCCAGATCCACCGCGTCGACGCGTTGGTCACCGGGTGGCACGGGCAGGGCGGGGTGGCCGTCACGTCGGCACCCCGACGCGGCGCGCGGCCGGCCCGGCTGTTCGCCGCCCGCCGCGACGGGATGCTGACGATGTACACCGAACCGGTCTGATCCACGGCCGACATTGGAACCGGGCGCGTTCACGTGGCACGCTGTGGGCGTGCCTGCGCATTCCGCCGCCGAGTCGTATTCCGGTGACATCAAGTCGGTGCTGTACACCGAGGAGCAGATCCAGACGCGCACCGCCGAATTGGCGGCCAGCATCGCCGAGCACTACCGCGACCTCGTTGCCGGTGAGGACGACCTGCTGCTGGTCACGGTGCTCAAGGGCGCGGTGATGTTCGTCACCGACCTGGCCCGCGCCATCCCGCTGCCCACCCAACTGGAATTCATGGCGGTCAGTTCCTACGGGTCGTCCACCTCGTCATCGGGGGTGGTGCGGATCCTCAAGGATCTCGACCGCGACATCAACGACCGGCACGTGCTGATCGTCGAGGACATCGTCGACTCCGGGCTGACCTTGTCGTGGTTGCTGCGCAACCTGGCCACCCGGCGCCCGCGTTCGCTGCAGGTGTGCGCGCTGCTGCGCAAACCGGAGGCGGTGCGCGCGGACGTCGACATCTCGTTCATCGGCTTCGACATCCCCAACGAGTTCGTCGTCGGGTACGGCTTGGACTACGCCGAGCGCTACCGTGACCTGCCGTTCATCGGCACGCTGGAACCCAAGGTGTACGAGCACCCGTAACCGGCGCAGAATGCGGTGATGACCGAAACAGCCCTTCGGATCTGTCCGCTCTGCGAAGCCACCTGCGGTTTGGTGCTCACCATCGAGGCAGGCCGTGTCACCCATGCCCGCGGTGACGCCGACGACGTGTTCAGCGCCGGATTCATCTGCCCCAAAGGTGCCAGCCTGCCGGGCCTGGACAACGATCCGGACCGGTTGAGCCGCCCGCTGATCCGCCGCGACGGCGAACTGGTCGAGGCCACCTGGGCCGAGGCGTTCGAGGCGGCGGCCGCCGGGCTCGGCGAGGTGCTGGCCGCGCACGGCGGGACGTCGGTCGGGGTGTACCTGGGTAACCCGAACGCGCACACCGTCGCGGGAGCGCTGTACGCGCCCGTGATCGCCAAGGCGCTCGGCACCAAACAGGTGTTCTCTGCCAGCACGCTGGACCAGATGCCCAAACATGTCGCCCTCGGCTACCTGTTCGGCAGCCCCGTCGCCTTCACCGTGCCCGATATCGACCGCACCGACCACCTGGTGATCATCGGTGCCAACCCGATGGTGTCCAACGGCTCACTGGCCACCGCGGCCGACTTCCCCGGCAAGCTGCGCGCACTGCGCCGCCGCGGCGGCCGGCTCACCGTCATCGACCCGGCCCGCACCCGGACGGCCGCACTGGCCGACCGGCACATCGCGCCACGCCCCGGCACCGATGCCGCTTTGCTGTTCGCGGTGGTGCACGTGTTGTTCGACGAGGGGCTCACCGATCTGGGGGCGATAGCGGATCTGGTCGACGGCGTCGACGAGGTGCGCGCACTGGCCGCGGGATTCGCGCCGGAGGCGGTGGCCGAACACTGCGGGGTGTCCGCCACCGAGATCCGTGAGCTCGCCCGCGAGGTCGCCGCGGCGCCGTCCGCGGCGGTGTACGGCCGAATCGGAACCTCCACAGTCGAATTCGGCACGCTGGGCAGCTGGCTGGTCGACGTGGTCAACGTCCTGACCGGGAACCTGGACCGGCCCGGCGGGGCGATGTTCCCGCTCGGTGCGACCGCCCCGGCACCGAAGAAGCCCGGGCCAGGACGCGGATTCGTCACCGGACGCTGGCGCAGCCGGGTCTCCGGGCATCCCGAGGTGCTGTCCGAACTGCCCGCGGCGGCGCTGGCCGAGGAGATCGACACCCCCGGCGACGGCCGGCTCAAGGCGCTGATCACCATCGCCGGCAACCCGGTGCTGTCCGCGCCCGACGGCGCGCGGCTGGACCGCGCGCTGGCGGGCATCGGGTTCATGGTGTCGGTCGACCCGTACCTCAACGAGACCACCCGGCATGCCGACGTCATCCTGCCCCCGCCCCCACCGTCGGCCAGCCCGCATTTCGACTTCGCGCTGAACAACCTGGCGGTGCGCAACAACGTGCGCTACACCCCGCCGGTGCTGCCCGCCGCGGACGGCAGGCCCGACGAGGCCGAGATCCTGTCCCGGATCGCCCTGATCGTGTTCGGGGTCGGCCCGCACGGTGACCCCGGCCTGGTCGACGACCAGATCATCGCCGCGACGTTGGCCAAGGCCATCGCCAACCCGAACTCGCCCGTGCACGGCCGCCCCGCCGAGGAGCTCGCCGCGGCGCTGACCGGCACCCGGGGCTACGAGCGCCGGCTGGACATGATGCTGCGCCTCGGTCCCTACGGCGACGGTTTCGGGGCCGACCCGGACGGGCTCACGCTGGCCCGGCTACTGCAGGCGCCGCACGGTATCGACCTGGGTCCACTGAAACCCCGTCTGGCACAAGTGCTTTCGACTCCTTCGGGCAAGGTGGAGCTGGCGCCGGGCCCGCTGGTCGCCGACAGCGCCCGGCTGCGCGAGTCGATCGGCCGGACCGCCGAGGCGTATGTACTGATCGGCCGTAGGCATCTGCGGTCCAACAACAGCTGGATGCACAACGTGGCGACGCTGACCGGCGGGACCAACACGTGCACGCTGCAGGTGCACCCCGAGGATGCCGCCGAGCTGGGCCTGACCGACGCGGCCAAGGTGCGTGGGCCCGGGGGAGAGCTGATCGCCCCGGTCGAGCTGACCGCGGATATGCGCCGCGGCGTGGTGTCCCTGCCGCACGGCTGGGGTCACGACCGCGAGGGCACCCGGCTGGGTGTCGCCGCGGCGGAACCCGGGGTGAACGTCAATCAGCTCAACGACGGTGCCGCGCTGGACCCGCTGTCGGGAACCGCCGTGCTCAACGGCATCCCGGTCGACATCGCCCCGGCCGGTTAGGTCAGCTCCCAGACCACCGTCACCGAGAACCCGACGGTCTGCTGCCCGGGCTCCAGCGGCACCGCCTCGGCCATCGCCGCGCGCGGCATCGGCGTGGGCGGCGGCGGTGGGGTGCCACCGGCCGGCACCTCGGAGATCGAGATGACCTTGCCCAGCGCCAGCCCGGACAGCTGCGCGTACTGGTCGGCGCGGTCCTTGGCATCGTTGAAGGCGCGCGCCCTGGCGTCCTTCACCAGCTGCGAGTCGTCCTCGATCGAGTAATTGATCGAGTTGATCCTGGTGGCCTCACCGCCGGTATTGGCGATGAGCGACAACACGTTCGACGCGGTGTCGATCTTGCGGATCTTCACCTCGATGGAGTTGCTGGCCCGATAGCCCGAGATGGTGGAGCCGTCGATGTTGTACTGCGGCTGCAGCGACACCTGTGACGTGCTGATGTCCTTCTTCTCCACACCGGCCCCGCCCAGCGCGGTGATCACCGCCTGCTGGCGCTGGCTGGTCTGGTTCAGCGCCGCGGTGATATCGGGTGCGGTGGCCTCCATCGACGCCGATACCGTCAGCGTGTCGGGGGTGCCCTGCACCTTCCCACTGCCGATCACCGTCACCTGACGCGGCGCGTTCTCGCCCGCCTGCGGAGCGGGTTTCGAATCGCAGGCGGCGCTGCCGATGGCGAGAGCCGCGGCGATCGCGGTGAGACCGATCCGGACCTTTACACGTCGCGCGAGGGGCATGTTCGCACCCTAGCGGCTGAAAGCAACTGTCCAGGTGAGGATTGCGCCCGGGCTCAGCGCACGTCGGCGAGGAACTGCGCCAGTACGGCGTTGACCTCGGCGGGGCGTTCCTGCTGCAACCAGTGCCCGGCCCCGTCGAGCAGCACCTCCCGGTAGTGGCCGGCGACCACGTCGTGCACGCGGTGCCGCGGCGTGAAGCTCAGCACCGGGTCGGCGCTGCCGGCCAGGAACAGGGTGGGAACCGTGATGGTGCGGGCCGGGGTGGTTTCGGTCAGCTCCCAGTTGCGGTCGAAGTTGCGGTACCAGTTCAGCGGGCCGGTGAACCCGGTCCGCTCGAACGCCGCCACATACCGTTCGAACTCGTCGGCACCGATCCACTCCGGCAGCGGCGGCAGCGGATCGCCCGCGAGATCGGCCGCGGGCGCGGTGAACCCCTGCATCGCGAACATGCGCGTCATGGTGGCGCGGACATCGCGGGCCAGCTGTGCGTCGGCGACGCCCGGCTCCTGGAAATGCAGGATGTAGAAGAAGCCGTCGCCGACCAGCCTGCGCCAGATCCGGGTGGGCGGTTCCGTCGCCCGCGGTACGGGCGGCACACTCAGCGCGGCCACCGCCGTCACCCGCTCCGGGTACAACAGGGCGAAACTGCACACCACCGGTGACCCCCAGTCGTGGCCCACCATCACCGCCCGCTCGGCACCGACATCGTCGAGCAGGCCGGCCAGATCCCCGGTCAGCGCCACGATGTCGTAGTCCTCGACCGCCGGCGGGCACGACGACCCGCCGTAGCCACGCTGGTCGGGGGCGATGACGTGATAACCGGCGGCCGCCAGCGCCGGAATCTGATGCCGCCACGAGTACGCCAGCTCCGGGAATCCGTGGGCCAGCACCACCACCGGCGCACCCCGCTCGCCGGCCTCGGTGATCCGCAGCGTCACACCATTGGTCGCGACTGACCGCTCGGTCGGTGTCAGCACGCACCCACCCAAGCACACGGGCGGGGCAAAAGGTGAGTTTGATCCCACGGCGGGAACTGCCGATCGTTGGTCTAGCGGTAGCCTGAAAGTTCTCATACTGCGCACATTGGAAGGACCGGGTCGGCCACCGCGCCGGCGGAAGACATCGATGAACCGTAAAAACGTGATCCGCACAGTCACCGCGATCGCGGTCGTGCTGCTGCTGGGTTGGTCCTTCTTCTACTTCAGTGACGACACCCGCCAATATCACCCGGTGGACACCTCCGTGGCGGTCTCCCAGATCAACACGGACAACGTCAAGAGCGCCCAGATCGACGACCGGGAACAACAGCTGCGGCTGGAGTTGAAATCCGGCAACGGCGACACCGAGAACAACGACAAGATCATCACCAAGTACCCGACCGGGTACGGGGTCGACCTGTTCAACGCGCTGACGGCGAAGAACGTCAAGACCAACACCGTGGTCAACCAGGGCAGTGTGCTGGGCTCCCTGCTCATCTACCTGCTGCCGCTGCTGCTGCTGGTCGGCCTGTTCGTGATGTTCTCCCGCATGCAGACCGGCGGCCGGATGGGCTTCGGTTTCGGCAAGTCGAAGGCCAAACAGCTGGGCAAGGACATGCCCAAGACGACGTTCGCCGATGTCGCGGGCGCCGACGAGGCGGTCGAAGAGCTCTACGAGATCAAGGACTTCCTGCAGAATCCGAGCCGCTATCAGGCGCTCGGCGCCAAGATCCCGCGGGGCGTGCTGCTGTTCGGCCCGCCGGGCACCGGTAAGACCTTGCTGGCGCGTGCTGTGGCGGGTGAGGCCGGGGTTCCGTTCTTCACGATTTCGGGCTCGGATTTCGTCGAGATGTTCGTCGGCGTCGGCGCGTCCCGGGTCCGCGACCTGTTCGAGCAGGCCAAGCAGAACAGCCCGTGCATCATCTTCGTCGACGAGATCGACGCCGTCGGTCGGCAGCGTGGCGCCGGCATGGGCGGTGGCCACGACGAACGCGAGCAGACCCTCAACCAGCTGCTCGTCGAGATGGACGGCTTCGGTGACCGGCAGGGCGTCATCCTGATCGCCGCCACCAACCGGCCCGACATCCTGGACCCCGCGCTGCTGCGTCCCGGCCGATTCGACCGCCAGATCCCGGTCTCCAATCCCGACCTGGCCGGCCGGCGCGCCGTGCTGCGGGTCCATTCCGAGGGCAAGCCGATCGCCCCCGACGCCGACCTGGACGGCCTGGCCAAGCGCACCGTCGGGTTCTCCGGCGCCGACCTGGCCAACGTCATCAACGAGGCCGCACTGCTGACCGCCCGGGAGAACGGCACCATCATCACCGGACCGGCCCTGGAAGAGGCCGTCGACCGGGTGATCGGTGGACCGCGCCGCAAGGGCCGCATCATCAGCGAGCTGGAGAAGAAGATCACCGCCTACCACGAGGCCGGTCACACGCTGGCCGGCTGGGCGATGCCGCACCTGGATCCGGTGTACAAGGTCACCATCCTGGCCCGCGGCCGCACCGGCGGGCATGCGGTCGCCGTCCCCGAGGACGACAAGGGGCTGCAGACCCGGTCCGAGCTGATCGCCCGGCTGGTGATGGCCATCGGTGGCCGGGCCGCCGAGGAACTGATCTTCCGCGAGCCGACCACGGGTGCGGTATCCGATATCGAGAACGCCACCAAGGTGGCCCGGGCCATGGTCACCGAGCACGGCATGAGCCCGAAGCTGGGTGCGGTGCGCTACGGCACCGAACACGGCGACCCGTTCCTGGGCCGCACCATGGGCACCCAGGCCGATTTCGGTCACGAGGTGGCCCGCGATATCGACGACGAGGTGCGCAAGCTGATCGAGGCCGCCCACACCGAGGCGTGGGAGGTGCTCACCGAGTACCGCGACACCCTCGACGTGCTCGCCGGTGAGCTGCTGGAGAAGGAGACCCTGCACCGCCCCGACCTGGAGCGCATCCTCAAGGATGTGAAGAAGCGGCCGCGACTGACCATGTTCGACGACTTCGGTGGCCGTATCCCCTCGGACAAGCCGCCCATCAAGACGCCCGGCGAGATCGCCATGGAGCGTGGCGAACCGTGGCCGCCCCCGGTGCCCGAACCGGCGTTCAAGGCCGCGATGGCCAAGGCGAACGCGGCCGCCGAGGCCGCCGCAGGCCAGAACGGCAACGGTGTCGGTGGTCATGCCAATGGCAGCAACGGGACACCCAACGGTGCCCAGCCCGCACAGCCTGACTACGGCGCCCCGGCCGGTTGGCACGCCCCCGGCTGGCCGCCGCGCCAGCCCGGCGGGCAGCCGCCGCAGCAGGGTTACTGGTACCCCCCGCCGCAGCAGCCGGGGTATCCGCCGCACCAACAGCAGCCGTATCCGCCCTACCCGCCGGCCCACGGCGAGCCGGCGCCGGAGGAGCGCCGGTGACGGCCAGCCAGGCCAACGCGGCGCTGCGCGATTTCGATCAGCCGCGTGCCGAGGCCGCCGTGCGGGAACTGCTGCTCGCGGTCGGCGAGGACCCGGACCGGCACGGCCTGGTGGACACCCCGGCCCGGGTCGCCCGTGCCTACCGGGAGATTTTCGCCGGCCTGTACACCGATCCGGACGCGGTGCTCAACACCACCTTCGACGAACAGCACGACGAACTGGTGCTGGTGAAGGAAATCCCGATGTACTCCACCTGTGAGCACCACCTGGTGTCCTTCCACGGGGTGGCACACGTCGGGTACATCCCCGGTCTGGACGGCCGGGTGACCGGGCTGTCCAAGATCGCCCGACTGGTCGACCTGTACGCCAAGCGTCCGCAGGTGCAGGAGCGACTGACCGCGCAGATCGCCGATGCCCTGATGCGCAAGCTCGACCCGCGCGGGGCGATCGTCGTCATCGAGGCCGAGCACCTGTGCATGGCGATGCGCGGGGTGCGCAAGCCCGGCGCCGTGACCACGACATCGGCCGTGCGCGGACAGTTCAAGACGGACAAGGCGTCCCGGTCCGAGGCACTGGAACTGATCCTGCGGAAGTGACCGACAGCACGCTGCCTCCCGCCCCCGTGGTGATGGGCGTCGTCAACGTCACCGACGACTCCTTCTCCGACGGCGGACAGTTCCTGGATCGTGACCGCGCCGTGGCGCACGCCCTGCAGCTGGTTTCCGACGGGGCCGCGATCATCGACGTCGGTGGGGAGTCGACCCGGCCCGGAGCCACCCGGGTGGACGCTGCGGTGGAAACCGGCCGGGTGGTGCCGGTCGTCAAAGAGCTTGCCGCCCATGGCCTCACCCTCAGCATCGACACCATGCACGCCGCGGTCGCCGAGGCGGCGCTGGCGGCCGGCGCGCGGATCGTCAACGACGTGTCGGGCGGTCGGGCCGACCCGGCGATGGCCGGCGTGGTCGCCGAGGCCGGGGTGCCGTGGATCCTGATGCATTGGCGTTCGGTCGGCGCGGACCGCCCGCACGAGGTGCCCCCCTACACCGATGTGGTGACCGAGGTGCGCGAGGAACTGCTGCGCAGCGCGGATGCCGCGGTGTCGGCGGGGGTGTCCGCCGACAACCTCATCATCGATCCCGGCCTGGGCTTCGCCAAGACCGCCCAGCACAATTGGACGTTGCTGCGGGCACTACCGGAATTCGTCGGCACCGGCCTGCCGGTGCTGGTGGGTGCCTCCCGCAAGCGGTTCCTCGGCACGTTGCTGGCCGGCGCCGACGGCCGGCCGCGCCCGCCGGCGGGCCGGGAGACCGCGACCGCCGTGATCTCCGCGCTCGCCGCGCGGGACGGCGCATGGGGAGTGCGCGTGCACGACGTGCGGGCGTCGGTCGACGCGCTGGCAGTGGTGGAGGCTTGGCAGCATGGCTGATCGAATCGAGTTGCGCGGCTTGACCGTCCGCGGTCATCACGGGGTCTTCGAGCATGAGCGTCGCGACGGTCAGGACTTCGTCGTCGACCTGACGGTGTGGGTGGACCTGGCGGCGGCCGCCGCCAGCGACGAACTGGCCGACACCCTGGATTACGGCGCGCTGGCCCAGCGGGCCGCCGATATCGTCGCCGGTCCGCCGCGCAACCTGATCGAGACGGTGTCGGCCGAGATCGCCGACGACGTGATGACCGATCCCCGGGTGCATGCGGTCGAGGTCGTCGTGCACAAGCCCGGTGCGCCGATCCCGTTGACGTTCACCGATGTTGCGGTGGTGGCGCGGCGATCCCGACGCGGGATGCGGGAGCGATCATGACCCACGCCGTGCTGTCCATCGGTTCCAACCTGGGCGACCGGCTCGCCCACCTGCAGTCGGTGGTCGACGGCCTCGACGGCTGCGTGCGGGCGGTCTCGCCGGTCTATGAGACCGACGCCTGGGGTGGGGTGGAGCAGGGCCCCTTCCTCAACGCCGTCGTCATCGCCGAACATCCGGACCGCAGCCCGGCCGACTGGCTGCGGCTCGGCCAGGAGTTCGAGGATGCCGCCGGCCGGGTACGCGAAATCCATTGGGGACCAAGGACCCTGGATGTCGACATCGTCATCTGCCGGGACGGGTCCGAGCAGATCCGCAGTGACGACCCATGGCTGACACTGCCGCATCCGTACGCGCATCTGCGTGCCTTCGTGCTGATCCCATGGCTGGCCGCCGAACCCGACGCGCGGCTGTGGGTGGCCGGCGCCGAACAGCCGGTGCCCGCATTGCTCGCCGAACTGGACGCCAGGGAGCGTGCCGGTGTCCGGCCGACCGACCTGGTGCTGAGTCGCTGATGGGCCTGACCCGCAAACGCGATCTGGTGGTGGCCGCGGTGATCGCCGCCGTGGTGAGCTATCTGCTGGTGGTCGGGTTGTACAAATGGTTCCCGCCGATCACCTTGTTGACCGGGGTTTCGCTGTTCGCGGTGGCCGGCGTGGAAGCCGGCTGGGGACACTACGTGCGGGCAAAGATCCGCGACGGGCGCATCGGGGTGGGCGGCGGCAGGCTGCATCCGCTGGCGGTGGCCCGCTCGGTGGTCACCGCCAAGGCGTCCGCCTGGGTGGGCGCGCTGGTGTTCGGCTGGTGGGTGGGCGTTCTCGGCTATCTGCTGCCACGCCGGGGCGCGTTACGCGTCGCCGGTGAGGACACCCCGGGCGCGGTGGTGGCCGCACTGTGCGCGCTGGCCCTGGTGATCGCGGCCCTGTGGTTACAGCATTGCTGCAAGTCGCCCGACGAGCCGGAGGAGCCGCGGGGGGCGGCACCCGAGTAGCCGATGGGCGCCGAATCCCGCTCGAATCGCCGGAGCGGTCGACACGCGATGTGACCTGTGAACGGTACAGTCGGCCCATGACCGATCCGTCCCGCGGCATGCGTGTTCGGCGCGCGTCCCGCAGGCCGGGATGGATACTGCTGTCGGTGTTGCTGGTGCTGGCCATCGTGGCCAGTTCGGTGCTGGTGTTCACCAATCGGGTGGAACTGCTCAAACTCGCGGTGGTGCTGGCGTTGTGGGCGGCGGTGGTCGCCGCCTTCGTCTCGGTCATCTATCGCAGGCAGAGCGATGTCGACCAGGCCAAGGTGCGCGATCTCAAGCTGGTCTACGATCTCCAACTCGACCGCGAGATCTCGGCGCGGCGCGAATACGAACTCGCGGTGGAGGCGCAACTGCGCCGAGAGCTGACCGCGGAACTGCGCGCCCAGGCCGCCGACGAGATCGCGGCCCTGCGGGCCGAGCTGGCGGCGCTGCGCAACAATCTGGAGATCCTGTTCGACACCGACCTCGACCAGCGGCCCGCGCTGGAAACCGATCGCCCGGCCGGCCGTGTCATCGCCAGCCGCATCGACGAGGGGGAGCGGGCCGAGCCCTTCGTACCGTCGTTCACTCCGCCCCGGCCCGCCGCGGAGCCGCGCACCGAGGAAAGCCCCATCATCGACGTGCCCGCCGAACCGCCGGTACCGGAGCCGCCGTGGGCGCCGTGGCAGCCCGCCGGCGGAGCGCACCGCCGGGCCGGTGAAGCCGAGCAGCCGCCACCGTGGAGCGAGCCACCCCCGCAGCCCCAGCCGCCCGTCGCGCCGCCGGTCCGGGAATCGGTGTGGCAAGCCCCGCCGCCACCCCAGCCCGAACCCGAGCCGGCGCCGCCGCCGATGTGGACACCGCCGCCGGCCCAGCCGCGGGAGCCGGCCGCCGGTTGGCGGCCCGCGCCGGCGGAGGGCCACTTCATTCCGGCCGGCGCCCCCGGGAGCAACTGGGTGTCCGCCCCGGCCAACGGCACCCCGCCGGTGGCTCCGGTGCATCCCGAACCCGCCATGACCCCGCCGCCGGTGGAAACCCGGCGCGGGCGGCACTCCAGCACCGGCGAGCCCGAGGTGCCGCCGCGTTCGCGGCATGCCGCAGCGTCCGAAAGTCCGGCCCCGCCGACGCTGGCGACGCCGCCACTGCCGCAGGAACCCGTACGGCCGAGCGAAGCGACGGGGGACAGTGCGGGACGTCCGGCCCGGCACCGCGGCCCCGGAGAGCCCCAGCCCGCTCCCGAAACCCCGGAGGAAAGCGCAGGTCAGCACGCGGGTGGCCAACCCGTTTCGGAGCTGCTGTCGCGGTTGCAGGCCGGTCAGACCGGAGGTGGGCGGCGTCGCCGCCGCGAGGAGTGAGCTACGCTCTTGGCGACCGTCCGGTACCTGCAGGGCAGGACCGGAACGACCGAATCTCAAGAAATGTGCGAGGTCACTGCGATGGTGCAGTCCCCTTCGGCTTCGTGGTCTGCCAGCGGCGGGCCCGACGGCCTGCGCCCGGCCAGGTTGACGGTCGGCGTGGTGTCGGCCGGGCGGGTCGGGTCCGCGCTGGGGGTGGCGCTGGAGCGGGCCGGCCACGTGGTGGTGGCCTGTAGCGCGATCTCCCGGGCGTCCCGCGACCGCGCGGCCCGGCGGCTGCCGGACACCGCGGTCCTGCCGGTCCATGACGTCGCCGCCCGCGCCGAACTCCTGGTGCTCGCCGTCCCGGACTCCGAGTTGGGCGCACTGGTTTCCGGTCTGGCGGCGACCTCGGCGGTCCGGCCCGGCACGATCGTCGCGCACACCTCCGGCGCCAACGGCGTCGGTGTGCTGGCCCCGCTGACCGAGCAGGGTTGCATCCCGCTGGCCATCCACCCGGCGATGACCTTCACCGGATCGGATGAGGACATCAGCCGGTTGCCCGACACCTGTTTCGGTGTCACCGCCGCCGACGAGGTCGGCTACGCCATCGCCCAGGCCCTGGTGCTCGAGATCGGCGGTGAGCCGTTCCGGGTCCGCGAGGATGCCCGCACGCTGTATCACGCGGCCCTGGCGCACGCCAGCAATCATCTGGTCACCGTGGTGCTCGACTCGCTCGCCGCGCTGCGTCATGCCTTGCGCGGCAACGAATTGCTCGGCCAGGAACTGGTCGGCGACGCACCGGGCGGGCTGGCCGAACGGATCGTCGGCCCGCTGGCCCGAGCGTCGCTGGACAACGCGCTGCAGCGCGGGCAGTCCGCGCTCACCGGTCCGGTGGCGCGCGGTGACGCGGCCGCGGTGGCCGGTCATCTGCTCGCCCTTATCGAGTCCGATCCTGAACTGGCACAAGCCTATCGGGCAAATTCACTGCGTACCGCCCAGCGCGCGCACGCACCCAAGGAAGTGTTCGACGTGCTCGCACGAAAGGTGACGGATCAGCAGTGAACGCGACCAGACCGCCCAGCTTCACCGCCGGTGAGCTCAACGTCTACACCCGCCCGTCGGATGTCGCCGACCTGACGCGCGCGCTGCGGGCCACCGGCCGCCGGGTGACGCTGGTGCCGACCATGGGCGCCCTGCACGACGGGCATCTGAGCCTGGTGCGCACGGCCAAGCAGGTACCGGGTTCGGTGGTGGTGGTGTCGATCTTCGTCAACCCGTTGCAGTTCGGCGCCGGGGAAGACCTGGACGCCTACCCGCGCACCCTGGAGGCCGACCTGGCGGCGCTGCGCTCCGAAGGTGTCGACGTGGTGTTCACGCCGACCGTGGCGGACATGTACCCGCACGGGCCGCGGACCAGTGTGCACCCGGGTGCGCTCGGGTCCGAACTCGAAGGTGGCTCGCGGCCAACGCATTTCGCCGGAATGCTGACCGTCGTGCTGAAGTTGCTGCAGATCGTCCGGCCGGACCGGGCCTACTTCGGCGAGAAGGACTACCAGCAGTTGGTGCTGATCCGGCAGATGGCCGACGATTTC
Source organism: Mycolicibacterium canariasense (assembly GCF_002101555.1). Classification (GTDB taxonomy): domain Bacteria; phylum Actinomycetota; class Actinomycetes; order Mycobacteriales; family Mycobacteriaceae; genus Mycobacterium; species Mycobacterium canariasense. The sequence continues at coordinate 389,241 of NZ_LQOL01000049.1, read as the reverse complement.
AACCTGGACACCCGCATCGTCGGGGTGCCCACGGTGCGGGAAGCCGACGGCCTTGCCATGTCCTCGCGCAACCGCTACCTCAGCGACAGCGACCGGGAACAGGCGAGCGCGCTGTCGGCGGCGCTGCTGGCCGGGATGTACGGCGCCGGCGAGGGCGTGCAGTCCGCACTGGACGCGGCGCGGGCGGTGCTCGACGAGGTGCCGGCCATCGAGGTCGATTACCTAGTGGTGCGCGACGCCTGGCTGGGCCCGGCCCCCGAGCAGGGCCGGGCGCGAATGCTGGTGGCGGCCAGACTCGGCGGCACCCGACTGCTGGACAACATCGCCATCGATATCGGCGTGCCATCCGGACTCGGCCCGGACGTCGAGTACGACGAGCATGAATTACCTTGGAGGAATTGATGTTACGCACCATGCTCAAATCGAAGATCCATCGCGCCACGGTGACGCAGGCCGACTTGCACTATGTCGGATCGGTGACCATCGACGCCGACCTGATGGACGCCGCCGACCTGCTCGAGGGTGAGCAGGTGACCATCGTCGACATCGAGAACGGCAACCGCTTGGTCACCTACGCCATCACCGGCGAACGGGGCAGCGGGATCATCGGGATCAACGGTGCGGCAGCGCACTTGGTGCATCCGGGTGACCTGGTCATCCTGATCGCGTACGGCACCATGGAGGACGCGCAGGCCCGCGAACACCAGCCGAGAATCGTCTTCGTGGACGCCGCCAACCGGCAGATCGACCTCGGGTCGGATCCCGCCTTCGTGCCGGCAGACGCGTCCGGCCTGATGTCGCCGCGCTGATGCTGCTCGCCATCGACGTCCGCAACACCCACACGGTGGTCGGACTGGTCTCCGGTTCCGGTGATCACGCCAAGGTGACCCAGAACTGGCGCATCCGAACCGAATCCGAGGTCACCGCCGACGAGTTGGCCCTCACCATCGACGGGCTGATCGGCGATGCCACCGAGCAGCTGACCGGGGCCACCGCCCTGTCCACGGTGCCGTCGGTGCTGCACGAGATCCGGCTGATGCTCGATCAGTACTGGCCGTCGGTGCCGCATGTGCTGATCGAACCGGGCGTGCGCACCGGCATCCCACTGCTCGTGGACAACCCGAAGGAAGTTGGCGCGGACCGAATCGTCAACTGCCTGTCCACCTTTCACAAGTACGGCTCGGCGGCCATCGTGGTCGATTTCGGATCGTCGATCTGTGTCGACGTGGTGTCGGCCAAGGGTGAATTCCTCGGCGGTGCCATCGCCCCCGGTGTGCAGGTGTCCTCCGATGCCGCCGCCGCGCGGTCGGCCGCGCTGCGCCGGGTGGAACTGACCCGGCCGCGCTCGGTGATCGGCAAGAACACCGTGGAGTGCATGCAGGCCGGGGCGGTGTTCGGGTTCGCCGGCCTGGTGGACGGCCTCGTCAGCCGGATCCGTTCGGATGTGGACGGTTTCGCGGGCAGTGACGTGGCCGTCGTGGCGACCGGGCATTCGGCCCCGTTGGTGCTGCCGGATCTGCGCACCGTCGAACACTACGAACCGAACCTGACGTTGGACGGTTTACGGCTGGTGTACGAACGCAACCGGGACAACCAGCGGCTGCGCCGCTCCAACTAGAAGGCCGCCCCAACTAGAAGAACGTCCGCACCAGGTCAACCACCCGGTCCGCGTCGTCGAGCACCGGGATCAGCTGCCATTTGTCGAATGTCGTGCAGGGGTGCGAAATCCCGAATCCGAGCCGGTCGCCGACCGTGACGGTGTGTCCGGCGGTCTCCAGGTAGGCGTGCTGGTCGTTGAGTTTGGTCACCGTGGCCCCCGGCAGGCTCAGCGGGACGGGCAGGCCGGCGTCGAAGGAGACGTCGCGCCGGCCCATGCCGACCAGCGCCAGGCCCGGTTCGGGGTGGGACAACACCGGGGCCCACACCTGCATGGCGGGACGCATCGGCAGGGGCGAGGTTGCCGCGTACAAGCCGTGGTCATGGGTCAGATAACAGCCGCTGCGCAGGATCACCCGCTGCGCCGCGCCGGCCAACTCGTCGGCGACCACGTCCGGGTAGCTGCTGCCGCCGGCGGTGACGATCACCTCGTCGGTCCCGAACAGCGGGGCCAGCCGGGTCACCGCCGCACGCATCTCGGCCAGATAGGACCGCACCCGGGCGGTCGCCCCGTCGCTGCGCTCGCCGCCCAGAGCGGCCTCGTAGCCGGCCACCCCGACCAGGCGCAACCGCGGCGATGCCGCGGCCGCCCTGGCCACCTCGTCCACCTCGGCCGCGGTCCGAGCGCCGGTCCGGCCGCCCGGCATGCCCACCTCGACGCACACGTCCAGCGCACGCGTGGCCCCGGCGAGCGCATCGGTCATCAGCTGCACCCCGCGCACCGAGTCCACCCAGCACACCGCGCCGAAACCGGGGTCGGTGTCCAGCTCGCGGGCCAGCCAGGCCAATCCGGCCGGTTCGACGAGTTCGTTGGCCAGCACGACGGCGTCCACCCCGAACGCCCGGTACACCCGCGCCTGCGCGATGGTGGCCACCGTGACGGCGCACGCACCGGCGGCGGACTGCCTGGCGAACAGCTGCGGCGACATGTGGGTCTTGCCGTGCGGCGCCAGCAGCACGCCCCGGTCCCGGCACCACGTGGCCATGGCGGCGAGGTTGTGGGCGAGCGCGGCCGCCCGCAGCACGCACACCGGACCGGTCGGACCCGCTTCGAAGAGCACCGGCGCGGCGGCCAGGATCTCGGCCACCGTGGCGTCCTGCCAGTCCGGCGGGACGCCCTTGAAACGCCAGTCCAGGCGCTCACCGGCAAGGGCGGCGAAGGCAGCGTGCGGCGGCGGGTTCACGTGTTCATTTAAGCTGGCACGTCGTGAGTTCTTCTGATGCTTCCGCCCGGCCCGCCGCGAACTCGGCCGACTCCGACGACATTCCGGAGCAGTACCGCATTCGTCAGGCCAAGCGGGAGCGCCTGCTCGCCGAGGGGCGCGATCCGTACCCGGTGCAGGTGGCCCGCACCCACTCGCTGGCCGAGCTGCGCGCGGCCTACCCGGACCTGGAGGTCGACACCCAGACCGGCGATATCGTCGGGGTGGCCGCGCGGGTGGTCTTCGCCCGCAACTCGGGCAAGCTGTGTTTCGCCACGCTGCAGGACGGTGACGGCACCCAGCTGCAGGCGATGATCAGCCTGGCCGAGGTCGGGCAGGAATCGTTGGACGCCTGGAAGGCCGACGTCGATCTCGGCGACATCGTCTTCGTGCACGGCCAGGTGATCAGTTCACGGCGCGGTGAATTGTCTGTGCTTGCCGATTCCTGGCAAATCGTTTCCAAGGCGCTGCGACCGCTGCCGGTGGCGCACAAGGAGATGAGCGAGGAGAGCCGGGTCCGGCAGCGCTACGTCGACCTGATCGTCCGGCCGGAGGCGCGGACCATTGCCCGGCAGCGCATCGCGGTGGTGCGGGCGGTCCGTTCCGCGTTGGAGCGCCGGGGTTTCCTCGAGGTCGAGACGCCGATGTTGCAGACGCTGCCCGGCGGTGCGGCGGCCCGGCCTTTCGTCACCCACTCGAATGCCCTCGATGCCGATCTGTACCTGCGCATCGCCCCGGAGTTGTTCCTCAAGCGGTGTCTGGTCGGCGGTTTCGAGAAGGTCTTCGAGTTGAATCGCAACTTTCGGAACGAGGGCGCGGATTCCACCCATTCGCCCGAATTCGCGATGCTGGAGACATATCAGGCTTATGGCACCTACGACGATTCGGCCCGGGTCACCCGCGAAATTGTTCAGGAGGTAGCCGACGAGGCGATCGGCACGAGGCAGGTGCCGCTGCCGGATGGCACTACGTACGACCTGGACGGTGAATGGCCGTCGCTGCAAATGTACCCGTCGCTGTCGGAGGCGCTGGGGGAGGAGATCACGCCGGAAACCGGTGTCGGGACCTTGCGCGCAATTGCCGATCGGCTCGGGCTGGAGATACCGACGGATCGCGGCTACGGACACGGGAAACTGGTCGAGGAACTGTGGGAGCACACCGTCGGCGAGCAGCTGTGGGCGCCCACCTTCGTGCGGGATTTCCCGGTCGAGACGACCCCGCTGACCCGCGCTCACCGCAGCATTCCCGGTGTCACGGAGAAATGGGACCTGTATGTCCGTAAATTCGAATTGGCCACGGGTTATTCCGAACTCATCGACCCGGTGATCCAGCGCGCGCGGTTCGAAGACCAGGCCCGGGCGGCGGCCGCCGGTGATGACGAGGCAATGCGTCTGGATGAGGACTTTCTCGCCGCACTGGAGTATGCGATGCCGCCCACAACGGGCACCGGAATGGGTATTGACCGGCTGTTGATGGCATTGACGGGGCTGTCGATTCGGGAGACCGTTTTGTTCCCCATTGTGCGTAGGCACGGTAACTGATTGTGCGTAGGCACGGTAACTGAATCCCGGCCCTGCCGGCGTTGTTGAATGAATTCCGATCGTATGCAAATATTGGTTTGGGGTTCGGGGCACAACCGAGGCGGCCACAGAAGGGTCAGTGTGAGCTAATGGCGAAGAAAGTAACCGTCACGTTGGTCGACGATTTCGACGGCGAAGCGGCCGCGGATGAGACCGTTGAATTCGCTCTCGACGGCGTGAGCTACGAGATCGATCTTTCTTCGAAGAACGCGGCGAAGCTTCGTAACGACCTCAAGCAGTGGGTGGAGGCCGGCCGGCGCGTCGGCGGTCGGCGTCGTGGCCGTTCGGCCGGGTCGGGCCGGGGTCGCGCCGCGATCGACCGGGAACAGAGTGCCGCCATCCGGGAGTGGGCACGCCGTAACGGCCACAATGTGTCGACCCGCGGCCGCATTCCCGCCGAAGTCATCGACGCATTCCACGCGGCAACCTAATCGGTCGTTGCCAGGGCGGTTCGCGGGCCGAACCGCGCCCGGTCGTCCCGGCGCCGTCCGCGCGCCGAAGCTCTTTCGCTACCGGCGAACCGAAATCGGTATCGCGCGGGAAACGCTGGGTACTCCCTGCGCGTTACAGATGTGCACCACGGATGTGAGTCGCCGGCATTCTGCCCAAGCGCAACCAAGGCAACGCACCCGTCGGCACCGCCCATTAGAGTGGACGGCAGGCGCCATGTGTCGAGCAGCGCAAGCCGCGCCCCTCGTAGATAAGGCCCCAGCAGGAAGAGCAGGTAAGCACCGATGTTTGAGAGATTTACCGACCGTGCCCGCAGGGTCGTCGTCCTGGCACAAGAAGAAGCCCGGATGCTCAACCACAACTACATCGGCACCGAGCACATCCTCTTGGGCCTCATCCACGAGGGTGAAGGCGTGGCGGCCAAGTCGCTGGAGTCGCTGGGCATCTCCCTGGAAGGGGTGCGCAGCCAGGTCGAGGAGATCATCGGCCAGGGCCAGCAGGCGCCGTCCGGGCACATCCCGTTCACCCCGCGCGCCAAGAAGGTACTGGAGCTGTCCCTGCGTGAGGCGCTGCAGCTCGGCCACAACTACATCGGCACCGAGCACATCCTGCTCGGCCTGATCCGCGAGGGCGAGGGTGTCGCCGCGCAGGTGCTGGTGAAGCTCGGCGCCGAACTGACCCGGGTGCGTCAGCAGGTCATCCAGCTGCTCAGCGGCTACCAGGGCAAGGAAGCCGCCGAGGCGGGTACCGGAGGCCGGGGTGGCGAGTCGGGCAACCCGTCCACCTCGCTGGTGCTCGACCAGTTCGGTCGCAACCTGACCGCCGCCGCGATGGAGGGCAAGCTCGATCCGGTCATCGGCCGCGAGAAGGAAATCGAGCGGGTCATGCAGGTGCTGAGCCGCCGCACCAAGAACAACCCGGTGCTGATCGGTGAGCCCGGTGTCGGCAAGACCGCCGTGGTCGAGGGTCTGGCCCAGGCCATCGTGCACGGCGAGGTCCCCGAGACGCTCAAGGACAAGCAGCTCTACACGCTGGACCTGGGCTCGCTGGTCGCCGGCAGCCGCTACCGCGGTGATTTCGAGGAGCGCCTGAAGAAGGTGCTCAAGGAGATCAACACCCGCGGCGACATCATCCTGTTCATCGACGAGCTGCACACGCTCGTGGGTGCCGGTGCCGCCGAGGGCGCGATCGACGCGGCCAGCATCCTGAAGCCGAAGCTCGCTCGTGGTGAACTCCAGACGATCGGCGCCACCACCCTCGACGAGTACCGCAAGTACATCGAGAAGGACGCCGCCCTGGAGCGTCGTTTCCAGCCGGTCCAGGTGGGTGAGCCGACCGTCGAGCACACCATCGAGATCCTCAAGGGTCTGCGCGACCGGTACGAGGCGCACCACCGCGTCTCCATCACCGACGGCGCCCTGGTGGCCGCGGCGACGCTGGCCGACCGCTACATCAACGACCGGTTCCTGCCGGACAAGGCGATCGACCTGATCGACGAGGCGGGCGCGCGCATGCGCATCCGCCGGATGACGGCGCCGCCGGACCTGCGCGAGTTCGACGAGAAGATCGCCGACGCGCGCCGGGAGAAGGAATCCGCGATCGACGCGCAGGACTTCGAGAAGGCAGCGCGGCTGCGCGACTCGGAGAAGCAGCTCGTCGCCCAGCGGGCCGAGCGTGAGAAGCAGTGGCGTTCGGGTGATCTGGACGTGGTCGCCGAGGTCGACGACGAGCAGATCGCCGAGGTCCTCGGCAACTGGACCGGCATCCCGGTGTTCAAGTTGACCGAGGCCGAGACCACCCGCCTGCTGCGCATGGAGGACGAGCTGCACAAGCGGATCATCGGTCAGGTCGATGCCGTCCGCGCCGTTTCCAAGGCCATCCGGCGTACCCGTGCCGGCCTCAAGGACCCGAAGCGTCCGTCGGGCTCGTTCATCTTCGCCGGGCCGTCCGGTGTGGGTAAGACCGAGCTGTCCAAGGCGCTGGCGGAGTTCCTGTTCGGCGACGACGACGCGCTCATCCAGATCGACATGGGCGAGTTCCACGACCGCTTCACCGCGTCGCGGCTGTTCGGTGCCCCTCCGGGCTACGTCGGCTACGAAGAGGGCGGCCAGCTCACCGAGAAGGTGCGTCGCAAGCCGTTCAGCGTGGTGCTGTTCGACGAGATCGAGAAGGCGCACCAGGAGATCTACAACACCCTGCTGCAGGTGCTGGAAGACGGTCGACTGACCGACGGACAGGGCCGCACGGTGGACTTCAAGAACACCGTGCTGATCTTCACGTCGAACCTGGGCACCTCCGACATCTCCAAGGCGGTGGGGCTGGGCTTCTCCTCCGGTGGCGGCGAGAACAACTACGAGCGGATGAAGCTCAAGGTCAACGACGAGCTGAAGAAGCACTTCCGCCCGGAGTTCCTCAACCGTATCGACGACATCATCGTGTTCCACCAGCTGACGCAGGACGAGATCATCCAGATGGTCGACCTCATGGTCGGCCGGGTCTCCAAGCAGCTGGCGGCCAAGGACATGACGATGGAGCTGACCGACAACGCCAAGGCCCTGCTGGCCAAGCGCGGATTCGACCCGGTGCTGGGTGCCCGGCCGCTGCGCCGCACCATCCAGCGCGAGATCGAGGACGCCTTGAGCGAGAAGATCCTCTTCGACGAGGTGGGTCCGGGTCAGCTGGTGACCGTCGACGTCGAGGGCTGGGACGGCGAAGGTCAGGGCGAGAACGCCAAGTTCACGTTCTCGGGCAAGCCCAGGGCGTCCGCCGACGCCGACCTGGCCGCCACGGCAGCCGAATAGTCACAACGAAGATGCCCCCGGCAATGCCGGGGGCATTTTCGTTGTCGGGTGTGCGGTTTCATCCGCGACGCGCCGGCGCCGGCGGATGGAACCGCACAAACGGGTGTCGGATCAGCGGGCCCCGAGGGCCGGGCCGACCGTGGTGTTCCAGGACTCCTGCATCTCGGACTCGAACAGGCCCCAGGTGTGCGATCCGTCGGGCCGGACCACGTAGGTGACCGGCACGCCGGCGGCCTTCGCGGCGTCGGCGAAGGCCCGGGTGCTGTCGGCGACGATGCGCTCGATCAGACCGCCGGTGAAGTTCGGCCCGAACCCTTCCGGCAGCCGGTCCACGGCGCCGACATTGCCCGACCCCGACGCGGCCACGTAGACGGCGGTGCCCTTCAGCGCGGCCGCGTTGCGCGTCGGATCGTGTTGGATCCACAGCGGTCCGCCGCCGGGGCCCCACATGTTGTCCGCGCTCAGGCCGCCGCCCATCAGGGTGATGCCGACCTGGCCGGGATCGGCCGACGGATTGAGCATGCCGCTGTAGGAGGCGACGGCCCGGAACAGGCCGGGGGCCTGCACGGCGTAGTCGACCGCGGTGCCGCCGGTGCTGGACAGGCCGCCGACGGCGTTGCGCCCGTTGGTGTTGTACTGCTTGTTGATCAGCGGCGGCAGTTCGGAGGTCATGTAGGTCTGGTACTGCTTGTCGCCGTCGTTGACCCAGTTGGTCCACCAGCTGAACTGACCCCCCAGCGGGGACACCACGTTCACGTTCTTGTTGGCGAAGAAGCCCTGGATATCGGTCATGCCGAACCAGGACTTGGACCCGGGCGCGAAGTTGCCGCCGGGGTCGAGGTTGTCGCCGCCGTCGATGCCGGGCAGCAGGTAGAAGGTCGGGGCGCCCGAGGACCGCGCCTTGAACACGTCGTTGACGATCACCTTGTTCATCGCGGGCGAGTACACCGAGACCTTGTCCCAACGGTCGTTGACATGCTGGATATCGGTGATGTGCGGAGCATCGGCTGCCGCGGTGGGTGCGGCGACGAAGGGCAGGACGATGAAAAGTGCGAAGGCGCACACGCGGACTCGGCGTATGAGTTGGGTCACGGGGGTGAGACTAATGCATAGGAAACACTCAGGTTTGCCACGCTGACCAGGTATTTGCGTGCTCAACGAGTCCGTGCTAACGCAGGCCGGTAGGGATTTCCCGTACTGGGTGCGCCGAACAGGGCCGCTGTGCTTACTATGCGTGATGTACTCGACGGACGAGGAATCTGGTGTAAGTCCAGAACGGTCGCGCCACTGTGAAAGTCAGACCCGACTCCGTCACCAGCTTGGCGACTGGGACGCGAGATCCCGAAAGGACTGGACATGACTTCTGCTGAGGCACCCAAGACGAGGGTTCCCGCAATCGACCTCTCGGCCGCCCGCGCCGTGGTGTGGCTGACGGCGACCGCTTTCCTGGCACTGCTGGTGCTGTACTTCGTCGGGATGGACCAGGGCGCGACCTCGGTGTTCGGCAACAACACCTACGTGCACGAGTTCGTGCACGACGCGCGCCATCTGCTCGGCTTCCCCTGCCACTGAGCCATGGAAAAACACATCATCGGGCGCGGCCTGCTGGCCGGCGCCCTGGCCGGTGTGCTCGCCTTCGTCTTCGCGAAGATCTTCATCGAACCGGTGATCGGCCGGGCCATCGACTTCGAGGACGGGGCCGGCGCCGCCCATGAGGCCATGGCGGGGCACGCGGACGGCGGCCACGAGCACGGCGTCGAGGTGTTCACCCGCGGCGTTCAGTCCAATATCGGCATGGGCTTCGGCGTGCTGGCGTTCAGCGTGGCGATGGGTGCCCTGTTGGCCGTCGTGTTCTGTGTGCTCTACGGCCGGGTGAACCTGTCGGCTCGGGCCACCTCGGTCTTGATCGCGGGCGGCATGCTGGTGGCGCTGTGGGTGGTGCCGGCGTTGAAGTATCCGCCGAGCCCGCCGGCGACCAGCCTGGACGAGACGATCAAACAGCGCACCCTGCTGTACCTGTTGGTCGTGGTGCTCTCGGCCGCCCTGTTCGTCGGCGCGGTACTGCTGGGCCGACGGTTGGTGCCCCGCTTCGGTGCCTGGAACGCCACCTTGCTCGGCGCCGCCGGCTACATCGTCTCGATGGCCGTGGTGTTCCTCATCCTGCCTGGCATCCACGAGGTGCCCGGACCGATCACCGATGCCAGCGGGACGATCGTCTTCCCCGGATTCGCTGCCGAAGACCTGTACCAGTTCCGGCTGTATTCGTTGGGGACGCAGGTGGTCATGTGGGCCACCATCGGGCTGGTGTTCGGGGCGCTGGCTTCGCGGTTGCTGGAAGGCAAGCGCGCGCAGCGCACCGTCGCGGTGTGAGTGAGATCGTCCGGCTGACCCTGGTGTCGCATGCCATGACGGGCGCCATGGCGGCCGGGCGATTCCCCACCGACGAACCGCTCAACACGCTGGGGCAGCGTCAGGCAACCGACACCACGATCGATGTCGGTCCGACCGATATCGCGCTGAGTGGCCCGGAACAACGTGCGGTGCGGACCGCCGAACTGCTGGGTCTGCGGCCCCGGACCGAACCGGCGCTGGCCGACCTGGATCACGGTCGGTGGCGTGGCAGCGCCCTCGACGGTGTGGATCCCGCGGAACTGGCCCTCTGGCTCACCGATCCGGCCCGGGCGCCGCACGGCGGCGAGACGATCGTGGACCTGATCGGCCGGGTTGGTGCCTGGCTGGGCACCCTCACCGATCGGCCGGCCAGAGTGGTCGCCGTGACGCATCCGGCCGTGATCCGCGCGGCCGTCCTGACCGCCCTCGACGCGCCACCGAAGTCGTTCTGGCGCATCGATATCGGGCCGGTGAGCCGCACCGTGATGCACTTTCGCGGGCAGGCCTGGACGGTGCGCCGGCTCTAGCTGGGGTGTCCCAGCGCCCACATCTGCTTGATCACCGTCATCAACCAGCCGGCGGTCCGGACGCTGTAGAAGCGCGGCCAGTTGGTCTGCAGGCTCAGCACCCAGGCCTGGCCGGCGCGGTCCACCGCGTACCAGCTGAAGGTGAGTTCACCGGGCAGGTTTCCGGCTTTGGCGGCGATATAGGGCCATTGGTCGCGGTCCAGGTCGATCCCGGGGATGGCCGACAGGATGTCGCGTACCGGCGCGGCGGGCCCCACGGCCGCCGTTTGCAGTGCCGCGTGTACCCGGCAGATGTCCTCGGCGCTGCCGTACCACTCGGCGCCGTAAGCCGACGCGGGGGAGTGGGTACGCAGCGGATCCGGTTCGTAGGGGCGGGCACTGGTCTGCTTCAGCAGTTCGATCCGGCCGGCGGCGTCGGCATGCTGCCATTGCGTGCGCAGATCCGGCTCGCCCCAACCGATCGAGAACATCTCGTGCATCGTCGGGAACGGTGTCATGCTGGCCGGGTCGTGATGTCCGGCCTCGGCCAGCGCACGTTCCACCGCACCGGGCCCGAGCCGCTCGATCAGCAGATCGGTGGCCATGTTGTCGCTCGTGGCGATCATCTTGTCGGCCGCCTGCCGCACCGAGATGTGGGCGCCGGCGGGCAGCTTGTCGAATCCCGAGGATCCCAGCTTCTTGCCTTCGGTGGTGATGGTCAGCTGGTCGTCCCACCGCACGGTGCCCGCCTTGACGGCATCGGCGACCGCATAGAGCACGTACAGTTTGAAAATCGAAGCCAGCGGCAGGGATTCGGTGGTGTTGGTGCCGGCCACCTTCACGCATCTGCCGTTGTCGATCCTGGACAACTGGTAGGCGTACCGGGCGCCGGTCTTGGCCAGCACCGCATCGACGTCGGCCCAACTGTGCAGTGCCAGAGGCTGATTGGTCACCGTCATGCGGTCGACCAAGGTGGTGGTGTCGTCGGTGCGCAGCTCGATGTCCTGGCGTGCACCGTAGGACGTCACCACGTGCAGGGTGGCCGCCCCGGCGCCGATGTCCACACCGGCCAGGGTGTAGGGCCGGTCCCACCACATCATGTCCATCGTGGTACCGATGTCGTCGACCTGAGCAGGCACGGCAAGGGTTTTGACGCCGACCGGACCGATCGGCCAGTCCGAGTTGAGCATGTCCATCAGCTGTTTGGCCCGCACACCCGGCGGGGTGTTGGTGCTTATGACGGCGCGGCCCGCATTGGCGGGCGGCGTACTGCTGGGTGCGCAGCCACCCAGCGTCGCGGTGGCCAGGGCGAGGGTGCCGATCAGTGCCGTGAACCGGCGAACCGCCCCGGCACCGTCAGGACTGGGTGCCGGTCCCCGCAACGTCCAACACAACCTCGAACTCCAGCAGTGACGCCCCGGTGGCGACCGGGTTCTTCTGCTGGCCGGCGTGCGCTTCGACGGCCGGGCCGCTGGCCCAGGCCTGGAACGCCTCCTCGGACTCCCACTGGGTCACCACGAAGTAGCGGTTCTCGCCCTTCACCGGGCGCAGCAGTTGGAAGCCGAGAAAGCCGGGCTGGTTGTCCACGGCGTGTGCGCGGTGCGCGAAACGCTTCTCCAGTTCCGGGCCTGCGTCGGGCGGGACCTCGATGGCATTGATCTTCACGACGGGCATGCGACTCAGGTTACCCCGGTGCCCGCGCGGCAGGATGGCGGCATGCGCACCGCACTGCTGACCCCCAGAGGTGGTCCGGCCGAGCCGGCCGGACCACCGTTGGTGCTGGTTCACGGACTGATGGGACGCGGCAGCACGTGGTCGCGGCAGCTGCCGTGGCTGAGCCGGTGGGGCGCGGTGTACACCTACGACGCGCCGTGGCACCGGGGCCGCGATGTGGCCGACCCGTACCCGGTCAGCACCGAGCGTTTCGTCGCGGACCTGGGCGATGCGGTGGCCGAGCTGGGCCGGCCGGCCACCCTGGTGGGCCATTCGATGGGGGCGCTGCACTCCTGGTGTCTGGCCGCGGCCCGCCCGGAACTGGTGCACGCGGTGGTGGTGGAGGACATGGCGCCGGACTTCAAGGGCCGCACCACCGGGGCCTGGGAGCCGTGGCTGCATGCGCTTCCGGTCGAATTCACTTCGGCGCAGCAGGTTTACGACGAGTTCGGCCCGGTGGCAGGCCGGTACTTTCTCGATGCTTTCGACCGGACCGAGACCGGCTGGCGCCTGCACGGCCACCCCGCGCGGTGGATCGAGATCGCGGGCCAATGGGGCCTGCGGGACTACTGGGAACAGTGGCAGGCGGTCCGGGTCCCGGCGCTGCTGATCGAGGCCGGCGGCACGGTGGCCCCGCCGGGACAGATGGAGCGGATGGCCGAAATCGGTTACCGCACCACCTATCTGCGCGTGCCCGGCGCCGGTCACCTGATCCACGACGACGCTCCGGCGGAGTACCGCGGTGCCGTGGAATCGTTCCTAGCGACGTTCGCCGAGCACGCCTGAGGTGGGCCAGGACGGGGCCTGCTCGAACCGGGTGCGGATGGCGTCCAGGTCGTGATGCAGCCGGCTGGCGTCGGGGTCGGGGTCGGTGTCGAAGAGCCGGTCCCATGCCGAGGTGGGAACCCGGAACTGGTCGAGGTGCAGTCGCAGGATCCGCGACCGGTTGGCCAGCCAGCCGAGGGCGATGGCGAGCGCGAACGGAGCCAGCAGGATGAGGATGGCGAGTGCAACGGTCATGGCAGTAATTCTTCGACAGTCGATATCCAGCCGAACAGTGGCAGCGCTGCCCCGGTTGGATAAGATGCTGCCATGATTAAAAGCGTATCGGCGATGGTGCTGGACGGGCTAGCGGTTTTCGAGTTCGGCGTCATCTGCGAGGTCTTCGGGATCGACCGATCCGCCGATGGTGTGCCCAATTTCGACTTCAAGGTGTGCGGGCCGGTGGCCGGTCAGCCGGTGCGCACGTCGGTGGGCGCGCAGGTCACGCCGGATCACGACTTCTCCGCGCTGGTCGGTGCCGACCTGGTGGCCGTCCCGGCGGTCAGCACCCGGTACGGCGCCTATCCGGAGGTGGCGCTGGAGGCGCTGCGCGCCGCGTCGGCCGCCGGGTCGATCATCCTGACCGTCTGCTCCGGTGCCTTCGTCGTCGGCGCGGCCGGGCTGCTCGACGGGCGACCATGCACCACCCACTGGATGCATGCCGACGAACTCGCCATGATGTATCCCACCGCGCGGGTGGATCGCAATGTGCTCTTCGTCGACGACGGCAACCTGATCACCAGTGCGGGGACCGCCGCCGGGATCGACGCCTGCCTGCATCTGGTCCGGCGCGAACTCGGCAGCGAGGTGACCAACAAGATCGCGCGCCGGATGGTGGTCCCACCGCAGCGCGACGGGGGTCAGCGTCAGTACATCGACCAGCCGATCCCGATCCGGTGTTCGGAAGGTTTTGCCCCCCAGTTGGATTGGATCCTCGCCAACCTCAAGGAACCGCACACGGTGGCCACCCTGGCCGCCCGGGCCAGCATGTCGGCGCGCACCTTCGCCCGGCGCTTCGTCGAGGAGACCGGGACCACGCCCATGCAATGGGTCACCGACCAACGGGTGCTCTACGCGCGGCGCCTGCTCGAGGAAACCGATCTGGACATCGACCGGGTCGCCGACCGCTCGGGTTTCGGCACCGCCACGTTGTTGCGCCACCACTTCCGCCGGGTCATCGGCGTGACCCCCTCGGACTACCGGCGCCGGTTCGCGCGGGCCTCCTGAGGTTCGCCCTCGCCCGCCAGGGCGAACAGCCCGTCGGGCGTCTGCTCCACCAACCCGTCGACCAGCAGCGAGTGCAGCGCCCGGTCACGCTGCGCGGTATCCGACAGCCACGCGACGTCCAGCGCTCCCCGCGTCACCGGCGTCGCGCTGGCCCGCAGCACGTCGAGCAGCCGGCCCCGCACCTGCCGATCGGTGCCGGCGTACTTCTGCACCTTGCGCGCCGGCGCATCGGCAGGGTCTCTGGTGGGGTAGCCCGCCGCGCGCCATCCGCAACTGCTCAGCGGGCACAGCCCGCACTTGGGTGCCCGGGCCGTGCACACGATGGCGCCCAGCTCCATCAGGGCAGCGGAAAAGCGTTGTGCCACGACGTCGTCATCCGGCAGCAGGGCGGCCACGTCGTCGAGGTCGCGGGCCCGGGCGGGGGCTTCGTCGCGGCCGTGCACGGCCCGGGACAGCACCCGCCGCACATTGGTGTCCACCACCGGGACGCGCTTGCCGTAGGCGAAGCACGCCACCGCTCGCGCGGTGTAGGCGCCGACACCGGGCAGGGTCAGCAGGGTGTCCACGTCGTCGGGCACCACATCGTCATGCTCGGCGGCGATCGTCACCGCGCACTCGTGCAGGCGCTTGGCCCGGCGCGGGTACCCGAGCTTGCCCCAGGCGCGCAGCACGTCGGCGGGACCGGCGGCGGCGGTGGCCGACGGGGTGGGCCAGCGTGCGATCCAGTCCAGCCAGATCGGCTCGACCCGCGATACCGGTGTCTGCTGCAGCATGAACTCGCTGACCAGGATCTGCCACGCCGAAACGCCTGGTTGGCGCCATGGCAGCGGGCGCTGGGCGGCGCCGAACCAGGCGACCAGTTCGCCGGAGTCGATCGCCGGCCCGACGATATCCGTAGGTTCGGGCAGAATGTCGGTCATGCCCAACTCGAACCCGATATCCGCATGGAAGGCACTCAAGGAGGGTAACGAGCGCTTCGTTGCCGGGAAGCCCGAGCATCCCAGCCAGGGCGTCGCGCACCGCGCCAGCCTGACCGCCGCGCAGAAGCCGACCGCGGTCGTGTTCGGCTGCGGTGACAGCCGGGTGGCCGCCGAACTGATCTTCGACCAGGGCCTCGGCGACATGTTCGTGGTCCGCACCGCCGGGCACGTCATCGACTCGGCCGTGCTCGGGTCGATCGAGTACGCGGTGGCGGTGCTCAATGTCCCGCTGATCGCCGTGCTGGGCCACGACAGCTGCGGCGCGGTCAAGGCGACGCTGTCGGCGCTGGACGAGGGCGTGGTCCCCGGCGGCTATATCCGCGACATCGTGGAACGCGTCACCCCGTCGATCCTGCTGGGCCGCCGCGACGGACTGACCAGGGTCGACGAGTTCGAGGCCCGCCACGTCACCGAGACCGGCGCCCAGCTGATGGCGCGCTCGACCGCCATCTCCGACCGGGTGAACTCCGGCTCGTTGGCCATCGTCGGTCTGACCTACCACCTGGCCGACGGTCGCGTGGTGTTGCGCGACCACCTGGGCGACATCGGCGAAGTCTGAGAGCAAGCCGGAAACCGACACGCCGGGCCGCCTCGGACGGCACGGCGTGACACCGGCTTACCGTTGAGTTCGTGCTAGACGTAGAACCGCATGGTGGCCCCACACCGAGCCAGATCTACCGGCGCCGCCGGATCGCGGCGCTCGGTATCGCGGTCGTCGTCGTCGCCCTGATCGCCGGCATCATCGCGATCGTGGTGGCCAACAGCACCAGCTCGGGAACACCGACTCCGGACAAGACGGCGGCCAGCGGCGACAGCCCGGCCGCCGCCCCGACGCCGCTGCCGGGCGAGACGCCCGGCGTGAAGACACCCGTCGTGCCCGCCCAGCAGCCGCCAGCCCCGACGCCCACCCCGACCGCGGCGGTCACCCCGCCGCCGGTGCTCAAGGAGGGGGACGACTGCCCCGACTCCACGCTGGCGGTCAAGGGCATCACCAGCGCGCCCGACTACGTGATGGGCGACCAGCCCAAGTTCACCATGGTCGTCACCAACATCGGTCTGGTGGCCTGCAAGCGTGACGTCGGCGCGGCCGTGCTCTCTGCCTACGTCTACTCGCTGGACAACAAGCGGCTCTGGTCCAACCTGGACTGCGCCCCGTCCAACGAGACGCTGGTGAAGACCTTCAACCCGGGTGAGCAGGTGACCACCGAGGTCACCTGGACCGGGATGAGTTCGGCCCCGAACTGCCCGTTGCCGCGGGAACCGATCGGTCCGGGCACCTACAACCTGATCGTGCAGTTGGGCAATCTTCGGTCGGCACCGGTGCCGTTCATCCTGGCCGAGTCCAAGCCCGCCGATCCCGCCGCGCCGCCGGCCGATCCGGCGGCGCCCCCGGCCGAGCCCGCGCCCGCCGGGGATCCGGCGCCGGCACCGGCGGGATAGCTCAGGCCAGCTGGTCGGCGATCGTCGACTCGGCCAGCTGGGAAAGGCCCTCACGGATGTGCCGGGCCCACATCGAGCCGATACCGTCCACCGACTGCAGATCGCTGGCGCTGGCCGCCAGCACGCCCTGCAGCGAACCGAACGACCGCACCAGCAGGTCGACGTGTGCGAACTGCAGCCGCGGGATGCCGGCCATCGC
Organism: Mycolicibacterium canariasense; assembly: GCF_002101555.1. Lineage (GTDB taxonomy): Bacteria > Actinomycetota > Actinomycetes > Mycobacteriales > Mycobacteriaceae > Mycobacterium > Mycobacterium canariasense. Next base: position 372,274 of record NZ_LQOL01000049.1, on the reverse strand, counting down.
CCGGTATCCCCGTGAGCTCATCGCCGAATCCTGTGCCTCGACCGTCGATGGATACCCGAAAACCCTTGCCAGCGCGGTGAAGTCGAGCAACTCATTGTCCGACAGCCCGTCCAGTTCCTCCAGCGTCGCGGTGACCTGGGCGGCGCTCGGCGGATCCGGGTTGGCGTGGTAGTCCCGCACGATCAGCTCCCGGGCGGTGTCGTTGTCACCGACCAGTTCTTCCAGCTGCAGTTGCAGCTGCCTGCCGTCGGTGCCCAGTTCCACCACGTCGGCGTCGATCTCCAGGCTGATGCGGCGCACCATCTCCATGCGCTGCACCACGGTCATGACATCGCGCAGCGTGACGAAGTCCTCGATCTCGGCCGTCGACAGCTGCCGGTTCACCTCGTCCAGGCGGGACTTGTAGCGCTCCAGGGTCGCGATGGTCTGGTTGGCCCGCGACAGGATGGTCGGGGTGTCCGGGACGACGTGCCGTTCTCCGGCGACGTACACGGTGACGATGCTCATCGAGTGGCTGACCGAGATCACCGGGTAGCCGGTCTGCACGGCGGTGCGCTCGGCCGAGCGGTGCCGGGTGCCGGACTCCTCGGTGGGAATGGACGGATCGGGCACCAGTTGGACGTTGGCGCGCAGGATGCGGGTGCCGTCACTGGACAGCACGACGGCACCGTCCATCTTGGACAGTTCGCGCAGCCGGGTCGGCGCGTACCGGACGTCGAGGGAGAATCCGCCGTCGCAGATCGCCTCGACGCTGTCGTCGTAGCCCAGCACGATCAGGGCGCCGGTGCGGCCGCGCAGGATGCGTTCCAGGCCGTCGCGCAGGTCGGTGCCCGGCGCCAGCCGACCCAGCGTTTCGCGCAGGGTGGGGCGCGCCAGATGCACCACCGTGCGGCCGGCCCTGGATTTCACCGCCATCGCGCCTCCTTGGACTGGCCGCCATTGTCCGTGATGGACTTCAGAACCTGCAATGCCTCCCCGATGTTGCCCGCGGTGGTGATGCGCAGGCCGGCGGGCACGTCGGTGACACCGGGCGGCACCACGGCATGCCGGAAGCCCAGCCGGGCCGCCTCGGCCAGCCGGCGCTCCATACCGGTGACCCGGCGCAGATCACCGGCCAGGCCGACCTCGCCGATGGCTACCACGGTGGCCGGGACGGGCAGGTTGGTCTGGGCCGACGCGACGGCCAGTGCCACGGCCAGGTCCGAGGACGGGTCGGTGAGCCGCATCCCGCCGACGGTGGACAGGTAGATGTCGTTACCGGCCAACCGCAGCCCGGCCCGCTTCTCCAGGACCGCGGTGATCATCGCGGCCCGCGCCGAGTCGATACCGCTGACCGCGCGACGCGGGGTGCCCTGCGCGGCGCTGCCGATCAACGCCTGCACCTCGCCGAGCAGCGGTCGTTTGCCGTCCATCGTCACCGTCACCGCGGTGCCCGGCACCGGGGCCGGCCGCTCATCCCGGAACAACCCCGACGGGTCGGCGACGCATTCGATCCCGCTGTCGCGCAACAGGAAACAGCCGACCTCATCGGAGGCGCCGAACCGGTTCTTGACGCCGCGCACCATCCGCAGCGAGGACGCGCGGTCGCCCTCGAAGTGCAGCACGACATCCACCAGGTGCTCCAGCGAGCGGGGGCCGGCGATGGCCCCGTCCTTGGTGACGTGGCCGACCAGCAGCAGCGACAGGCCCTCCGGTCCGGCGGCCTTGGCGTAGGACGTCAGCGCCGTGGTGACGGCGCGGACCTGGGTGACACCGCCGGTCACGCCGTCGGTCTCGGTGGTCGACATGGTCTGCACCGAATCGACCACGACCAGACTGGGCCGCACCGCCTCGATATGTCCCAGTGAGGTCTGCAGATCGGATTCCGATGCCAGGTACATCTCGTCGTGTGTGCAGCCGGTGCGCTCGGCGCGCAGCCGGATCTGGCCGGCCGACTCCTCACCGGACAGGTAGAGCGCGCGTTTGCCGGTGCGGGCCCACCGATGCGCGACCTCCAGCAGCAAGGTGGACTTCCCCACGCCGGGATCGCCGGCCAGCAGGGTGACCGAGCCGGGTACCAGACCGCCGCCGAGCACGCGGTCCAGCTCGCTGACCCCGGTCGGGAGATGTCGCGTCACCCCGGGGTCGATGGAGGTGATCGGGACCGCGGGTGAGGCCGGTGCGACGGCCCGCCGGATGGATTTCCCGTCGAGGGCGGTCAGCGTGGCCACCTCGTCGACGGTGCCCCACGTTCCGCAATCCGGGCAGCGTCCGACCCACTTCGGAGTGGCGTGGTTGCACTCGGAACAACGGAATTGCGAACGTACTTTCGAAGCCACGCTCAAACGGTAGCCGCCGGGGACGACAGAACCGTCAGATCGTCAGTGGGCGCCGTCCGTGTCGCTCTCGGCCTTCTCGACGCCCGCATTCGGCTCGCCGTCGCGGCGCGGGGTCTCGCCCGCCGAGATCGGCACGTTGACCGTGGTCTGGCCGGACTTCTCGAAGTTGAACGTGAACGGATAGGTCAGCCCGTTGGTGATCGGCTTGGTCAACGCGACCTCGGCCTTGACCGCGTCGGCGCGCTCGGCGGCGTCGAGTGCCTTCAGCTGGCCGTCCGGTTCGCCGACCACGAGCACGCCGCCGGCCGGGACGGTGCTGTCACCGGTCAGGGTGACGTTGCCGATATCGGAGGTGATGGACACCAACTTGTCGTTGACGTCGGCCGAGTTGTTGGCGGCGACCAGCAGCAGTTCGGCGCCCTCGCCGGGCTGCACGTAGTCGGTGACCTGGGGGGCGCGCAGATGCACATTGCGTAGCGCGATATTGCCGGCGGTCGCGGCCGCGCCGTTGACCGCAGGCTCCTGGTTGGCCGTCTGGGACACCTGGCCGGCGCCGCAACCCGTCAGGGCGACGCTGACGACCGCCGCACAAGCGGCGAGTCCGATGACGGACGCCTTGAAAGCTTTTGCAGCCACTGGAGCCTCCTGCTCGCCTTTGCGGTTCAGCCGTGCAATTCAACTATGCACAGTAGTAGGTCGCCATTGGGGGCGGTAGCGGAGGGCCTGGGACGGTGGAACCGGGGTGGATCACGGCCCCGTGCGACGCCGACAAAACGTTGCTGTGTTGCACGTAAAGGTCGCCGTGTCAACCCCTAGTATTCACTTGCTATGCCCCTGACCTGCATAGTTGGCACACGCACCCAGGCGCCCCGTGCTAAGATTGAGAAGTGAAAGGGGCTCTAATCTGATGATTTTCAAGGTCGGAGACACCGTCGTCTATCCACACCACGGTGCTGCGTTGATCGAGGCGATCGAAACCCGGACCATCAAAGGCGAGCAGAAAGAGTACCTCGTCTTGAAGGTGGCCCAGGGAGATCTCACAGTTCGAGTCCCCGCCGAGAACGCCGAATACGTGGGTGTGCGCGACGTTGTGGGCCAGGAAGGTCTTGACAAGGTGTTCCAGGTGCTGCGTGCACCGCACACCGAGGAGCCGACCAACTGGTCGCGCCGGTACAAGGCAAACCTGGAGAAGCTTGCATCGGGGGATGTGAACAAGGTGGCCGAGGTCGTCCGCGATCTGTGGCGCCGGGATCAGGAGCGCGGCCTGTCCGCCGGTGAGAAGCGAATGCTCGCCAAGGCGCGTCAGATCCTCGTCGGTGAGCTCGCGCTCGCCGAGAACACCGATGACGAGAAGGCCGAGACCATTCTCGACGAGGTGTTGGCCGCGGCTTCCTAAGTCGTTGATCTCGATGTCGTTGATTTCGATCAACAACTAGGCATGGAGTTGCCGCGCGTCGGTCTCGGTACCGACGTACATCCCATCCAGTCCGGACGACCGTGTTGGCTGTTGGGTTTGTTGTTCGAAGGGGCCGACGGCTGCGCCGGGCACTCCGACGGTGATGTCGCTGCTCACGCATTGTGCGACGCGCTGCTCAGTGCCGCCGGTCTCGGCGATCTGGGCAGCGTGTTCGGCACCGATCAGCCCCAGTGGCGTGGTGTCACGGGGTCCGACATGCTCCGTCATGTGCGTGGCCTGCTGCAGGCCGAGGGTTTCCGGGTGGGCAATGCCGTGGTGCAGGTGGTCGGCAACCGGCCGAAGATCGGGCCCCGGCGGGCCGAGGCCCAGGACTTGCTGTCGGGTCTGCTCGGCGCCCCGGTGTCGGTCTCGGCGACCACCACCGACGGGCTGGGGCTGACCGGCCGGGGCGAAGGGCTGGCAGCGATTGCGACGGCGTTGCTCGTTCCGGTCGAATAGGCCGGTAAGCTGGCCCGTCGTGAACGGAACGGACGGTGTGCCGAAGTGAGCGGTGCGAACGGTGTACCGAAGTGAGCGGTGCGAACGGTGTGCCGAAGTGAGCGGACTGCGGCTGTACGACACCCTGTCGGGTGGCGTTCGTGATTTCGTACCGCTGCGTCCCGGCCACGCGTCCATTTACCTGTGCGGTGCGACGGTGCAGGGGCTGCCCCATATCGGGCACGTGCGCAGCGGTGTCGCCTTCGACGTGTTGCGGCGCTGGCTGACCGCAAAAGGGTTCGACGTCGCGTTCATCCGCAACGTCACCGATATCGACGACAAGATCCTGAACAAGGCCGCCGACGCGGGCCGGCCGTGGTGGGAGTGGGCGGCCACTTTCGAGCGGGCGTTCACCGCCGCCTATGACGCGCTCGGCGTACTGCCGCCGTCGGCCGAACCGCGGGCCACCGGACATATCACCCAGATGGTGGAGTTGATCGAGCGGCTCATCGAGCGTGGCCACGCGTACGCCGCCGCCGGCGACGTCTACTTCGACGTGCTGAGCTACCCCGAGTACGGGGCACTGTCCGGGCACCGGATCGACGATGTGCATCAGGGTGAAGGCGCGGCCACGGGTAAGCGTGATCAGCGTGATTTCACGCTGTGGAAGGGCGCCAAGCCGGGTGAGCCGTCATGGCCGACGCCGTGGGGCCGCGGACGTCCCGGCTGGCACACCGAATGCGTGGCGATGTGCGAGTCCTACCTGGGGCCGCAGTTCGACATCCATGCCGGCGGCATGGATCTGGTGTTCCCGCACCACGAGAACGAGATCGCCCAGGCCAAGGCCGCAGGTGACGGGTTCGCCCAGTATTGGCTGCACAACGGCTGGGTCACCATGGGCGGCGAGAAGATGAGCAAGTCGCTGGGCAACGTGCTTGCGATTCCCGCTGTGCTGCAACGGGTTCGGGCCGCCGAGCTGCGCTACTACCTGGGCAGTGCGCATTACCGGTCGATGCTGGAGTTCTCCGAGAACGCGCTCACCGACGCCGCCAAGGCCTACACCGGCGTGGAGGAGTTCCTGCACCGGGTCCGCAATCGGGTCGGCGCAGTGGCGCCCGGCACCTGGACCGAGAAGTTCGGGGCCGCACTCGACGACGATCTGTCGGTGCCGATCGCGCTGGCCGAGGTGCACGCCGCCAGGGCCGAGGGTAATCGCGCGCTGGACAGCGGGGACCACGACGCCGCGATGGCGACGGCAGAGTCGATCCGGGCCATGATGGGCATCCTGGGCTGCGACCCGCTCGACCAGCGCTGGGAATCCCGGGACGAGACGTCGGCCGCGCTTGCCGCCGTCGACGAGTTGGTGCAGTGGGCGCTGGCCGGGCGGGCCGAGGCCAGGGAGAAGAAGGACTGGGCCGCCGCCGACGCGATCCGGGACCGACTGAAGGCGGCCGGTATCGAGGTCACCGACACCGCCGATGGACCGCAGTGGTCACTGCTGGAGGGAAGCAACTGATGGCCGGCAATTCGCAGCGCCGCGGCGCGGTCCGCAAGGCCGGCACCAAGAAGGGGCCGACGGTCGGCTCCGGCGGTGTCCGCCGGCGCGGTCTGGAAGGCAAGGGTGCCACCCCACCCGCGCACATGCGCCCGCACCATCCGGCCGGCAAGAAAGCGGCCAAGGCGGCACGGCAGGCCCAGGGCAGGCAGCGCAAGACCGACGAGGTGGAGGTGGTCCTCGGCCGTAACCCGGTGGTGGAGTGCCTGCGCGCGGGCGTGCCGGCAACCGCGCTGTACGTGATGCTCGGGGTGGACTCCGACGAGCGCATCACCGAATCGGTGCAGCGCGCAGCCGATTCCGGCATCGCCATCATGGAGGTCCAGAAGCACGACCTGGACCGGATCGCCAGCAACGGACTGCATCAGGGCTTGGCGCTGCAGGTGCCCCCCTATGCCTACGCCCACCCGGACGATCTGCTCAAGACGGCCCAGAGTGACAGCATGCCGGCCCTTCTGGTGGCGCTGGACAATATCTCCGACCCACGCAACCTGGGCGCGATCGTGCGTTCGGTGGCCGCGTTCGGCGGTCATGGTGTGGTGATCCCGCAACGGCGTTCGGCGTCGGTGAGCGCGGTGGCTTGGCGCACCAGTGCCGGTGCCGCCGCCCGGTTGCCGGTGGCCAGGGCGACCAATCTCAATCGCACGCTGAAAAGCTGGGCCGACGCCGGCCTGCAGATCGTCGGTCTGGATGCCGGTGGTGACACCCAGCTCGACGAATGGGATGCCTCCGGGCCCACGGTCGTGGTGGTGGGGTCCGAGGGCAAGGGCCTGTCGCGACTGGTCCGGGAGAACTGCGACGCCATCGTCTCCATCCCGATGGCCGGGCCGACGGAGTCGCTGAACGCCTCGGTGGCGGCCGGCGTGGTGCTGGCCGAGATCGCCCGCCAGCGCCGGGTTTAGAGTCCCAGCACCCGGGCTGCCGCCCACAGCGCCAGCACCCCGGCAACCAGGCACAGCGGGGTGGTCAGCACACCGACGCGGCTGAATTCCAGGAAGCTCGCCGACATACCTTCCCGTCGGATGATGTTGCGCCACAACAGGTTGGCCAACGACCCCGGATAGGTGGCGTTGGGTCCGATGTTGACGCCGAGCAGCACGGCCAGCACCGCGACCGGGCCGGCGACCGGGCTGGCGGCGACCACCGGCAGCAGCACCAGCACCGCGGGCAGGTTGTTCACCACGTTGGCCAACACCGCCGCCACGGCGGCGATCACCAGCAGGGCGGGCAACGACGTTCCCAGTGGCATATGGGCTTTCATGAAATCGCCAAGACCTTGCCGCATCACGGCGTCGACCACGACACCCAGGCACAGCACGAAGACCAGGAACGGCACGTCCAGGGCTTTCACGATGCCGGCCACGCTGGTGTGCCCGCGGGTCAGGCTGCGCACCCCGAGCACGACGGCACCGGCCAGCGCCGCCCAGGCGGGTGCGATATCGAGGGCGGAGGTGACGGCGAACCCGGCCAGCGTGAGCCCGAGGACGACGAGCGCGAACACCGGAACGCCGACGGTCTGTGGTGGATCGTCGGGGGGTGGCGGCGCGGTCAGTTCGCGCCGGAAGAGCAGGCGCAGCACCAGATATTCGACGGCGATGACCGCCAGCCAGGGCAGCACCATGACGGCGGCGAACATGCCGAACGAGATCCCGGCGGCGCCGAAGGCCAGCAGGTTGGTCAGATTCGACACCGGCAGCAGCAGCGACGCGGTGTTGGACAGGTGCGCCGTGGCGTAGGCATGCGGTTTGGGTGATACCGACATCGTGCGCGCGGTGGCCAGCACCACCGGCGTCAGCAGCACCACAGTGGCGTCCAGGCTGAGTACCGCCGTCGTCGCCGCGGCCAGCATGAACACCCCGCCCAGCAGGCGGCGCGGGTCGCCGCGGCTGAACCGTGCCATCACCGCACCGGCCGCACGGAACAATCCCTCGTCGTCGCAGAGCTTGCCGAGTACCAGCACCGCGGCCAGAAAACCGGTGACCGGCAACAACTCCCGGACTTCGGTCGTCGCCGACTCGGTCGTCGTCACCCCCGTCAGGAGCAGCAGCCCGGCGGCCGGGGCGGCCACGGCCACCTCGGGCCAGCGGTGCGGTCGCACCATGGTGAAGATCAGGACGAGCGCGAGCAGCGCGGCAGCGAACAGCAATGGGACGTTCAACGCGCGGTCAGCTCCAGGGATCCGTCGGCTGCCACAACGTCGGCAGGTGCAGACCGACGCCGTCCTGTTCGGCCAGCCCGCGCAGCACCCGCATGGACACGTCCAGGTCGTCACCGGCGTAGGGCAGCGCGCGCAGCGGGGCATCGAGTGGACGGAAGAAGTCATCCCAGTGGATCAGCACCACCCGGCGCGCCCCGACGGTGCGCACGGTCTCGGTCCAGTAGTCGATCAGATACCGCTCGGGCTGCAGTCCCAACTGCCCGACCCCGAGGTAGACGACCTCGGCGCGCTGCCCGGCCAGCGCGCCAGGGACGAAGCCGGCGCTGCCGACGATCAGCAGCCGGCGGTCCGACGGCCGGTGGTGCACCAGGGTGGACCAGGCCTCTCCGCAGCGGTAGGCCGATGCGCGCACCGGCGGGCGAACGGGTGCGGTGATCGGGCCGGGGAACCGGTCCGGCGGGCAGTGTTTGCCGGGGACGAGGGTGATGTCAAAAGCGCCGAGGCGCTCGGGTTTTCCGGGCACGGCGACCACGGTGCGGTCGTGGCCCAGGTGTGTCACCGACGCACCGCCGACCAACGCGGCCCCGGTGCGTTCGGCCACCACCGCGGAGTCCATCGCGTGGTCGAAATGCGTGTGCACCGGCAGGACGGCGGCCAGTGTGCGCACTCCCAGTCTGGCCAGGCAGCCGTCGATGCGCGGAGCGGACGGGGCGATGCGGCCCAGGCCCACCCGCAGCAGCGACGGCCTGCTGAAGAAGCCATCGGTCATGATCGCGGCGGCGCCGTCGTCGACCAGCAGCGTGGTGACACCGGCCCAGGTGACGGTCAGGGACGCCCGGCCGGCCGCGGGCAGATCGAAGAACCGCGCGTAGTCCGCGAGGTCCGGGCGGCCGGATTTGAGGCGCATGCCCCCACCCTAGGGGGTGGGGCGCACCCCATAGCGGCGGCGGAACTTCTCGACCTGGCCGGCGGCGTCGATGTGCCGGCTCGTGCCGGTCCAGAACGGGTGTGAATCGGCGCTGACGTCGACGACGATCAGCGGATAGGTGCCGCCCTGGAAATCGACTGTGCGATCGCTGATTGCCGTCGAGCGGGTCAGGAACATGGCGCCCGTGTTGGCGTCGGCGAACACCACGGGGTGGTAGTCCGGGTGGATGTCAGGTTTCATTGCGTGCCTCCTCGCTGGTGTCGGCGTCGGACGTCTCGCGCCAGTCGCCGAAGGGATCCGGGTAATGCGGCCAGTCCTGCGGGCTGGCCAGCTCGTCGTCGGTCAGGAGTGCCCGGTTCAGTGCGCCGGTGATGACATCGGGGTCGGCGCCACACACCAGGGCCGTCATCGCGATGTGCCGGTCGCCGAACCGGTCGTCCCAGATCGAGGCGGCCAGCGCGATACGCTCCGGGTCCACGTAGGCGCGCTCGCCGGGTTCCATATCGGCCAGCCAGGTGCCGCAGTGCCCCACCCCGAGGCCGCCGCCCGCCGATTCGATCCACACGACCGCATCGGGCTGGCTGGCCAGCCAGGCCCGGCCGCGAATGCGTACCACGCCGTCGAGGAGTTCGTCGATGGCGTGGTGCAGCCGTAACGGGTGAAAGGGCTTGCGGGAGTTGAACTCCAGCAGATGGACCGATCCCTCGGGGCGCAACGGTGGTTGGCCGGCCAACAGTGGGTCGTGCGGATCGTCGGAGCGGCCGCGCCGGGCACCGGAATCCAGGTTGGCCAGCGCCAACTCGACGTTGTCGGTGCCCACCGTGATCCGGGCCCGCGGGGTCAGCCGGCGCAGCACCGCGAGGGTCTGCGCATCGGGCTCGGTGAGTACCAGCACGTCGGCGAATTCGGCCTGGCCCACCACCACCTGCGCCACCGGGCGGTCGTCGTCGAGGTCGTCATCGCCCAGCGCGTCGGTCAGCCAGTTGCCGGTGTCGATCCCGGTCACCACGGCGGTGACGACCACGTCGCGGGCTGCGGGTCCGTCGATGTAGCCGGGACCGATGTGCAGCGGGGTGTGTTCGATCGCGTTGCAAAGTGATTCGGGGTCGGCCCATTTCGGCAGCTGGACGGCGATTCGGGTGACTTCTTGGCGCCGGTGCAGGCGACGCAGCAGCGGCAGCAGATCGGCGCGGATGGCGCAGTTCAGGCAGCCGGTCACCTCGATCGGCCATACCGAGATGAGCCGCCGCTGCGCGCGCATCTCGGTGATCTGCCGGATCGCGACGTGCCCTTCGATCGCATAGCCGACGCTGATCGTGCCCGGGGTCTGGATCAACGTGGCGGTCACGTCGTCCGCCGTCCCTTGACCCGCCACCAGCACCACTGGGGTCCGCATCCCGCCTCCACACTATTGATAATGATTGCCATTAACGTGTCTCGTACGTTACCGTGCCGAAGTCGACTTGTCGAAAATCATTTTCAATAGCCAGAGGAGGTTGAGGTGTCGGCGCACTGCCAAGTCACCGGCCGCGCACCGGGTTTCGGTAATCGGGTGTCCCATTCCAACCGGCGCACCCGCCGGCGCTGGAATCCCAATATCCAGCTCAAGACGTACTACCTGCCATCCGAGGACCGCCGGATCCGGCTGCGCGTCAGCGCCAAGGGCATCAAGGTCATCGACCGGGACGGTATCGAGGCCGTCGTTGCGCGGCTTCGCCGCAACGGGGCGAAGATCTGATGGCCCGCAACGAGATCCGCCCGATCGTCAAACTCCGGTCCACCGCGGGAACCGGCTACACCTACGTCACCCGCAAGAACCGGCGCAATGATCCGGATCGGCTGGTGCTGCGCAAGTACGACCCGGTGGTACGCCGCCACGTCGATTTCAGGGAGGAACGCTGATGGCCAAGACTTCAAAGATCGTGCGCAACGAGCGGCGCCGGGTACTGGTGGAGCGTCATGCGCAACGCCGCGCCGAACTCAAGGAGATCATCCGGCGGCCGTCCAGCAGCCCACAGGAACGGGCGCAGGCGCAGGCGCAGTTGCAGCGGATGCCGCGAGACGCCAGCCCGGTGCGGGTGCGTAACCGGGATTCCGTCGACGGCAGGCCGCGCGGGCATCTGCGGAAGTTCGGGCTGTCCCGGGTTCGGGTGCGCGAGCTGGCACACCGCGGTGAACTGCCCGGTGTACGCAAGGCGAGTTGGTGATGGCGAAGCAGCGAAAGCGGGTCGCAGCACCGGAGATCAAGCGGCCCAGGGTGAATCGGCTGAAGGCACTCGGTATCACCCATGTCGACTACAAGGACGTGGCGGTGCTGCGCACCTTCCTGTCCGAACGGGGCAAGATCAGGTCGCGCCGGGTCACCGGGCTCACCCCGCAGCAGCAGCGTCAGGTGGCGACCGCCATCAAGAATGCGCGCGAGATGGCGTTGCTGCCCTAATCGGTGAAGGCGGCCAGCGCGGTGCCGTCCTCGCTCAGGCGGTCGCGCACCGCCTGGGCGATGCGCACGGCATCCGGCGAATCGCCGTGCACACAGACCGATTCCACGGTGATCGGGATGGTCGATCCGTCGACGGCGGTGACCTGTCCGCGCTGCACCATCGAGGCCACCCGGTCGGCGATCCGGGCCGGGTCGTCCAGCACCGCGTTGGGTAACCGGCGCGACACCAGCTGACCGTCGGCGCGGTACGCCCGGTCCGCGAAAGCCTCCGGCACCGTGCGCAGGCCCAGCTCGGCCGCCGCGGCGAAGAATGCCGAGCCGGCCAGGCCGAGTACCGGTAGACCCGGATCGACGGCGTGCACCGCCGCGGCCACCGCGGCCGCCTGTTCCCGGTGCGTGACGATCGAGTTGTACAGCGCACCATGCGGTTTCACATAGGACACCGTGGCGCCGACGCTGTGTGCGATGGCCGACAAGGCCCCGATCTGGTAGATCACCTCGGCGCGCAGCTCCTCGGGCTCGGCGTCGATGAAGCGGCGCCCGAAGCCGGCGAGGTCGCGGTAACTGACCTGCGCACCGATGCGGACCCCGCGTTCGGCGGCGGCACGGCACGTGTGCACCAGCCGGGCCGGGTCGCCGGCGTGGAAGCCGCAGGCCACGTTCGCGCTGGTGACGATGTCCAGCATGGCGTCGTCATCGCCCAAGTGCCAGACCCCGAAGCCCTCGCCGAGATCGGCGTTGAGATCCACGCTCACGTCAGAAGTCCCGCTCGGCCCCAACGGTTTTCCGACACGAACTCCGGCAGCGGCCGCCCGTAGGCCCAGTCGTCGATCTCCAGGGACGGCCGCGGCGGGAAGTCGGGCACGGGGCCCAGGCACAGGATGGCCACCGGCTCGGCATCAGAGGGCATGTCCAGCAGCGCGGCCAGCCGGGCCGGATCGAAGAGCGACACCCAGCCCATGCCCAGACCTTCGGCGCGGGCGGCCAGCCACAGATTCTGGATCGCACAGGACACCGAGGCCAGATCCATGTGCGGCATGGTACGGCGGCCGAAGACGTGCGCCTGCCTGCCTTCACCGAGGGCCACCACGAACAGCTCCGCACACTCCAGGATGCCCTCGACCTTGAGCTCGAGGAACTCCTCGCCGCGGGCGCCCAGTGCGGCCGCGGTCTCCCGGCGCTCCTCGTCCACCAGGTCGTGCAGCTGCCCGCGCAGCGTTCGATCGGTGATCCGGATGAACCGCCACGGCTGCATCAACCCGACGCTGGGTGCGGCATGCGCCGCGGCCAGCAGCCGCGCCAGCACCTCGGCCGGCACGTCGGTGCCGGGGACGAACCGGCGCATGTCGCGGCGCTCTGCGATGGCCCGGTACACGGCCTGACGTTCGGTGTCGCTGAACGCGTGATCGGTCACCACCGCAGCCTAGGCTGGTCGGGTGAGCACGCGTGCGCAGGTTCTGATATCCGCGGCGGAACTAGCCGAAATGATTGAATCCGGTTCCCCGGTGGCCATTCTGGACGTCCGCTGGGAGCTGGCCGAGCCGGACGGCCGCGCGGCCTTCGAGCGCGGCCATCTGCCGGGGGCGGTGTACGTATCGCTGGAAGACGAGCTGTCCGACCACGGCGTCGCCGGTCGCGGCAGGCACCCGCTGCCCTCGGGTGCGGCCGTGCAGGCTGCCGCGCGTCGCTGGGGTGTGCGCACCGGGGTGCCGGTCGTCGTCTACGACGACTGGAACCGGGCGGGTTCGGCGCGCGCCTGGTGGGTGCTGACCGCCGCCGGTATCGGTGACGTCCGGATCCTCGACGGCGGTCTCGGCGCGTGGGGCGGCGAACTCGTCACCGGGCCGTCGTCGGCCGAACCCGGTGACGTGACCGTGCTGCACGAGGATCTCTATGCCGGTGCGCTCCCGACATTGACCGCCGCACAGGCCGCCACCGCCCCGGTCCTGCTCGACGCACGGGCGCCCGAACGGTTCCGCGGTGAGGTGGAGCCGGTCGACCCGGTGGCCGGCCACATCCCGGGCGCCCGCAATCTGCCGAGCACCGCGCTGCTGGCCCCCGACGGCACCTTCGCGTTGGACGCGCTGCCGCGTTTCGACGGGCCGGTCGGTGCCTATTGCGGATCCGGGGTGACGGCCGCCGTGCTGGTCGCGGCGTTGGCGGCGACGGGAGCCGACGCAGCGCTGTTCCCGGGATCGTGGTCGCAGTGGAGCTCCGACCCGGCCCTGCCCGTGCACACGGGGGACTGACCGGCGCCGGTTCAATGCGTATGCGTGACACCCCAGGCCGGCAGCGGATCGGGGAAGCGCAGCCAGCTCGGTTCACCTGCGGCCACCTCGTCGTCGGTCAGCAGGGCCGAATCGAGTAGGTCGCCGATCCGGTCCCGGTCCAGGCGCACGCCGATGAACACGATCTCCTGGCCCGGGGTGACGTCGGTGGACGACCAGTACTGTGCCGGTTCGATCACCAGATTGGGGCCCGCCTGCGACCAGATCGCGGCGATGGCCGGACGGCTGGCGATCCAGCAGAAGCCCTTGCTGCGCAGCAGCCCCCGCATCTGGTCCAGCGCCGCGGCCAACCGGTCGGGGTGGAAGGGACGGTCGGCGCGGAAGGTCATGGAGCCGATGCCGTACTCGTCGGTTTCCGGGGTGTGGCCGTTGGCGATCTCTTCGTCCCAACCCGGAACCTTCGCGGCCGCGTCGGGATCGAAGCGGCCGGTGTCCAGCACCTCGTCGAGTGCCACCACGCCGTGATCGGTGTGCAGCAGCCGTGCGGTGGGGTTGAGCCGGCGCACCACGGCTTGGACGGCGCCCAGCTGCTGGGCGCTGACCAGGTCGGTCTTGTTGAGCAGGATGACGTCGGCGAACTCCACCTGGTCGGTGAGCAGGTCGGCGATGTTGCGGCCGTCGCCGGGGCCGGCGACCATGTCGCGGTCGGCCAGCGACTGGCCGCGGGCCAGTTCGGTCAGGAAGGTGGACGCGTCCACCACGGTCACCATGGTGTCCAGCCGGGCCAGCCGGCCGAGGCTGAAGCCGTCGCCCGGGGCGAGCGAAGCGACGGGGGAACTTTCGAATTCCCAGCCGAACGTGGCCGCGACCGGCATGGGCTCGGAGATGCCGGTGGATTCGATGACCAGTTGGTCGAACCGGTTCTGTCTGGCCAGGGTGGCCACCGCCTCGACCAGGTCCTCCCGCAGTGTGCAGCAGATGCACCCGTTGGTGAGCTCGACCAGTTTCTCCTCCGTCCTGTCGAGGTGGCCCTGGCCGGCGATGAGGGCCGCATCGATGTTCACCTCGCTCATGTCATTGACGATCACTGCGACCCGCCGGCCCTCGCGGTTGGCCAGGATGTGGTTGAGCAGGGTGGTCTTCCCGGCGCCGAGGAAGCCGGACAGCACGGTGACGGGCAGCAGCATATGACTCCTTAATGAAAACGATTTTCAAGAAACATGATCCGATTGTGCGATGGTTAATGCAAACGGTTATCGTTATCGCCATGACCGCCCCGAAGACCCTCCGCACCGTGGCCACCGGCCTGGTGCTCGCCGTTCCGTTCGCCCTTGCCGCCTGCTCGGGCGGCGGCACCACCACGGCGACGACCTCGACCGCCGCCGCCTCCGGGGACTGCCCGACCACCCCGGTGAACGTCGTGGTCAGCGTCGACCAGTGGGGGCAAATCGTGAACAGCCTCGGCGGGGCCTGCGCGAAGGTGACGACGATCCTGGCCGGGTCGTCGGTGGACCCGCACGATTTCGAGCCGTCCCCGTCGGACGCCGCCACCTTCACCGGCGCCCAGCTCGTCGTCGTCAACGGCGGCCACTACGACGAATGGGCCAGCAAGCTGGCGGCCAGCTCCGCGCCCAACGCGCCCGTGATCAACGCCCTGGAGGCCGGCGGCATCGAACACGACGACTCGCACCCCGATCACGACGATCAGGACGGCCATGACCACGGCGACGGGGTGAATCCGCACGCCTGGTACAACCCGACCGCCGTGACCGCGGTCGCCGACGCGGTCACCGCCAAGCTCGGCGAGCTGGCCCCGCAGGCCAAGGACTACTTCGCGGCCCAGCGCAGCGCGTTCACCACCGCACTGCAGCCCTACGACGAACTGATCGCCAAGATCAAGGCCGGCGCGGCCGGCAAGACCTACGGCGCCACCGAATCCGTCTTCGACTACATGGCCGCGGCGGTCGGCTTGCAGAACAAGACCCCTGCGGGCTTCCAGGCGGCCGCGAGCAACGAGACCGATCCCTCCCCGGCCGACCTGGACGCCTTCCTGAAGCTGTTGAATGGCAAGGGTGTCGACGTTCTCATCTACAACACCCAGACCGAGGGATCGGTGCCCGAACAGATCCGCACCGCGGCGCAGAATGCCGGGATTCCGGTGGTGAACGTGACCGAAACGGTGGCGCCGGGCGCGAAATCATTCGAGGCTTGGCAGGTGGACCAACTCACCGCACTCGCCAAGGCCCTTGGTGTCCAGCCCTGACCCATCCGAATCCGAACCGCCCGCGCTCTCGTTCCAGGACGTCAGCGTCGTTCGCGGCGGCCGGCTGATCTGGTCGGAGGGCACGTTCGACGTGCCGGCCGGCGGCATCGTCGCCGTCATCGGCTCCAGCGGGTCGGGCAAGACCACCCTGCTGCACGCCGTGCTGGGCACGATTCCGGTCGGGTCGGGCACCATCCGGGTGCTCGGCAAGCCGCCCGGCGCCGCCACCGGGTTGATCGGTTATGTGCCGCAGAACTACGCCGTCGCCGCGGGTAACGCGATCCGGGCCTGTGACGCGGTGCTGCTCGGGTTGACCGGGAATCGGTGGGGGTTCGGGCGGGCCAGCGCCGCCGAGCGTGCCAGGGTCGCCGACGTGCTCGCCGCCGTCGACGCCTCGGAGTTCGCGCACCGCAGGCTGTCCCAGCTGTCCGGCGGGCAGCGGCAGCGCATCGCGATCGCCGAGGCGCTGGTGGCCCGCCCCCGGCTGCTCATCCTGGACGAGCCGCTGACCGCGCTGGACGTCCGCAATCAGCGCGATATCGTGCGGCTGCTGGCCAAGATCCGCGACGAACTCGGGGTGACCATCCTGGTGGTCGCCCACGATCTGAACCCACTGCTTGCCGTGCTGGACGGCGCGATCTACCTGCTCGACGGGCACGCGCATTTCGACACCACCGACGAGGTCGTCGACGCCGACCTGCTGAGCCACCTGTACGGCACCTCCATCCAAGTGGTGCACACCCCACAGGGCGACCTGTACGTCCGGAGTATCTGATGCAAACCACCGTGCTGGCGCTGGGCTACCAGGAGAACTGGTGGCAGATCCTCACGTCGGCGTTCATGCGCAATGCCCTGATCGGCGGCACCCTGGTGGCCCTGGCCGCCGGGCTGATCGGCTATTTCATCGTGGTGCGCAACAGTGCCTTCGCCGCACATGCGTTGGCGCACATCGGTTTTCCCGGTGCCACCGGAGCGGTGCTGCTCGGCCTGCCCGTCACCATCGGGCTGGCGACGTTCTGCATCGGGGGTGCGCTGGTGATCGGTGCGCTGGGCAAACGCGCCGACGAGCGGGAGGTGGCGACCGGCACGGTGCTGGCCGCCGCCACCGGGCTGGGCCTGTTCTTCAGTTCGCAGGCCACCAAGAGCAGCAGCACCGTCACCAACGTGCTGTTCGGGAATCTGCTCGCGGTGACCCATGAGCAGCTGGTGTCGTTCGGGCTGGCGGTGCTGGTGCTGGCCGTCGTCGTCGCGTTCGTCTACCGGCCGTTGTTGTTCGCCTCGATCAATGCCGAGGTCGCCGAGGCCAAGGGCGTCCCGGTGCGGGTGCTGTCGGTGGTGTTCATGGCGCTGCTCGGGCTGGCGGTGACGATGGCGGTCCAGGCGGTCGGCACCCTGCTGCTGTTCGCCCTGGTGGTCACGCCCGCGGCCACGGCGATCATGCTGGTGGCCCGGCCGGGACTGGCCATGCTGGCCTCCACGCTGCTGGCGGTGTTCTCCGTGTGGGCAGGGCTGGCGCTGTCGGCGATGTTCAACGTTCCGCCCAGCTTCGTCATCGTCACGATCGTCAGCATCATCTGGCTGGTGGTGTGGGCGATCGCCCAACGAACCGGAACGGATCGGCGAATCGCGCCGCCACACGGCCCTTCCGGGCTGCACGTCCACTAATCTCGGAGAGCATGTCCAGAAGCCCGGCGCCCAGGCGACGGGCCACCCTGGCCTCGTTGGCCGCCGAACTGAAGGTTTCGCGCACCACGATCTCCAACGCGTACAACCGTCCCGACCAGCTGTCCACCGAACTCCGGGAACGGGTGCTGGCCGCCGCCAAGGAGATGGGCTACCCCGGGCCCGACCCGGTGGCGCGGTCGCTGCGCACCCGCAAGGCCGGTGCCGTCGGCCTCATGATCACCGAACCGCTGCACTATTCGTTCAGCGATCCGGCCGCCCTGGATTTCGTTGCCGGGCTTGCCGAGTCATGTGAAGAGGCGGGGCAGGGCCTGCTGCTGGTGGCCGCCGGCCCCAACCGCAGCGTCGCCGACGGCACGGCCGCGGTGCTGTCGGCGGGGGTGGACGGATTCGTCATCTATTCGGCCTCCGACGACGACCCCTATCTGCCGGTGGTGCTGCAGCGGCACCTGCCGGTCGTCGTCGTCGACCAACCCAAGGATGTGCCGGGCAGTTCCCGGGTGTGCATCGACGACCGCGCCGCCATGCGCCAGCTCGCCGAACACGTTGTCGGACTTGGCCACCGCGAGATCGGCCTGCTGACCATGCGGCTGGGCCGGGACTGGCCGCACGACCATCCCACCCCCGCGGTGGCCCCACCCGAGCGGCTGAACTCGCCCCACTTCCACGTGCAGCGCGAACGCGCGCACGGACTCTTCGACGCGATGAAGGCGGCCGGACTGGACCCGGCGTCGGTCACCGTGGTGGAAAGCTACGACCACGGGCCCGCTTCCGGCGGGCAGGCCGCCGAGGTGGCGCTGGCCCGCAATCCGCGCATCACGGCGTTGATGTGCACTGCCGATGTGCTGGCGCTGTCGGCGATGGATGCCCTGCGGTCGCGCGGAATCTACGTGCCCGGCCAGATGACGGTGACGGGTTTCGACGGGGTGCCCGAGGCGTTGCGCCGTGGCCTGACCACGGTCGCGCAGCCCAGCATGGAGAAGGGCCGGCGCGCGGGTCGGTTGTTGCACAACCCGCCGCGTTCGGGCCTGCCGGTCATCGACATGCTGGCCACCGAACTGATGCGGGGGCGGACCGCGGGGCCGCCCGCCTGATCAGCGCCGCGCGGCAACCAGGAAGCGCAGCACCTCGGCGACGTCCTCCGGGGCCGGGACGCGGTAGCGGGCCAGGGTGTCGCCCGGCCCGACCTTGACCCCGATATCGGTCTCCCGCAGCCGGCGGAACGCCTTCTCGTCGGTGACGTCGTCACCGAGGAACACCACCGCGGTGGCATCGTGTCGCCGGCGTAGCTCATCCACCGCCTCGCCCTTGTCGGTGACGATCACCGCGAATTCCAGCACCGCCTTGCCGCTGGTGAGGTGCGCGTCCCAGGACCGGGCGGCGGCCCGGGCCGCCGCGAGCGCCGCGTCGCCGTCGGCCGGGTCGGCATTGCGGACGTGCAGGGCGACGCTGGCCGGTTTCGTCTCGACGGTCACCCCGGGCCGGTCGGCGGCGATGTCGCGCAGCGTGGCCGTGATGGTGGCCAGCAGGCCGGTGTCGATGTCGCGGACGAAGCCGGTGTCGAACTCCGCGCCGTGGCTACCGACGAGTGCCACACTGTCCGGCATCCCGGACAATTCCCGCAGCACGTCGCGCGCGCGCCCGGAGATCAGCGCGGCGGTGGTATCGGGCAGCGCCGACAGGGCGACCAGGGCCTCGGCCGCCGCGGGCAGCGGCCGGGCGTCGGCCGGGTTGTTGACGATCGGCGCCAGCGTGCCGTCGAAATCGGAGGTGACCAGCAGGCGCGGGGTCCGGGCGATAGCAGTCAGCGCGTGCTGCAGATCATCCACCCGTCAAACCTTAGATTGTTCCCCGTCGCCGATGAGCAACCGGACCGCCAGGTCCAGGCGTTTGCTGACGTCGGTCGCCGAAGCGCGCCGGGTCAGCCAGGCCAGCAGGTTCGACAGCCACACGTCGGAGATGACGCGGGCGATGTGGTACTGGTCTTCGGTCGGTTCGCCGTCGCTCATGGCGCGGGCGAACATCGAGTCCATCAACTTGCCGACGTGATCGACTTCACCCGCGGCCGACGCGTCGGCGAACACGAACGCGCGCGTCATGGCCTCGGTGAGCAACGGGTTGCGCTGCATCGACCGGTTGAGCCGGCCGACCATCATGTTCAGCCGCTGGTACGGCGTGCCGCCGGTGAGCGAGGCCCGGTCGGTCTTGGCGTCGATGCGCTCGAATTCCCGGCCCAGCGCCGACACCAGCAGATGCACCTTGGACGGGAAGTACCGGTACAGGGTCCCGACGGCGACATCGGCACGTTCGGCGACGGCGCGCATCTGGACCGCCTCGTAACCGCCCTTGGAGGCGATGGCCAGGGTGGCATCCAGGATGCGCTTGCGGCGCTCGCGCTGCGCTTCGGATCCCAGTTCGGATTCGGCGAGGACGGCCACCGTCGTCACCTGACGTGGTGAGTCAGAACCCGATCCGGGCTGTGCTGGTGACGACATTCGGTGAGCTGCTCCTTGGTAGTGCGATCTTGACAAAAAAGATACGCATGTCGACAGCTAATTTCCCACCTCCGAGCACCCTGCACAAGCGGCGTGTCCTGCCGTGATGGCGGTCGACTTGACGTTCGAACGCTGGCACTATTAGAACACGTTCTAGTGGGAAGCGTGGCCTTCCCGCCCAATGCGAGGAGTCGCCGGTGTCCGTGTTGTCGTCCAGGGCCGACACGTCCGAACAGTTTGCCGCCCGGGAACTCGTCCGGAGCTGGGCGGCCAGTTCCAACTCGATCACCGCGGTGCGCAATGTGGAACTCGGCGACCCGGCCGCCTGGCGGGGCCCCTACGACGCTTTCGCGCAACTAGGGGCCTTCGGTGTCGCGGTCCCCGAGGAGCACGGCGGCGCCGGCAGCGGTGTCGAGGATCTGCTGGGCATGGTCGACGAGGCGGCCGCCGCCCTGGTGCCCGGCCCCGTCGCGACGACGGCGCTGGCGACCCTGGTGGTCGACGACCCGGCGGTGCTGGAGTCGCTCGCCGCCGGCGAACGCAGCGCCGGCCTGGCCCTGGAATCGGACATCACGTACGACGGCGGCACGGCGTCGGGATCGGCGAAATGGGTGCTCGGCGCGGACGCATCGGGTGTGTTGGTGCTGCCGGCCGGTGCGGTCTGGATCCTGGTCGACGCCGCCGCCGACGGGGTGTGCATCGAGTCCCTGCAGGCCACCGACTTCTCCCGCCCGCTGGCCCGCGTCACGCTGACCGCCGCGCCGGCCCAACAGGTGTCCGCGCCCGCGCAGCGCGTGCGGGACCTGGCGGCCACCGTGTTGGCCACCGAGGCGGCCGGGCTGGCCCGTTGGTTGTTGCAGACCGCGACCGAGTACGCCAAGGTGCGCGAACAGTTCGGCAAGCCGATCGGCAGCTTCCAGGCCGTCAAGCACATGTGCGCCGAGATGCTGCTGCGCAGCCAGCAGGCCGCCGTCGCCGCCGCCGACGCGGCCGCCGCCGCCGCCGACGATCCCGACGGCAGCCAGCTCTCGATCGCCGCCGCTGTCGCCGCCGCGGTCGGTATCGAGGCCGCCAAGGAGAACGCCCGGGATTGCATCCAGGTGCTCGGCGGGATCGGCATCACCTGGGAGCACGACGCGCACCTGTATCTGCGTCGCGCCTACGCGTTGTCCCAGTTCCTCGGCGGCCGGTCGCGCTGGTTGCGCCGCACCGCCGAGCTGACCCGGGCCGGCGTCCGGCGCCAGCTGCACGTCGACGTGACCGAAGCCGAGGCGGTGCGTCCCGAGATCACCGCCGCCGTGGCCGATATCGCGGCACTGCCCGAGGATCAGCGCCAGCGTGCGCTGGCCGAGGCCGGCCTGCTGGCCCCGCACTGGCCCACGCCGTACGGCCGCAACGCCACGCCCGCAGAGCAGTTGGTCATCGATCAGGAACTGGCCGCGGCCCACGTGGCGCGTCCCGACATCTCCATCGGGTGGTGGGCGGCGCCGACCATCCTGGCGCACGGCACACCCGAGCAGATCGAGAAGTTCATCCCCGGCACCCTGACCGGTGACATCTACTGGTGCCAGCTGTTCTCGGAGCCGGGCGCGGGTTCTGACCTGGCTGCGTTGCGTACCAAGGCCGTTCGCGCGGAGGTCGACGGCACGAGCGGCTGGAAGCTCACCGGTCAGAAGGTGTGGACGTCCAACGCGCACCGCTCCAATTGGGGTATCTGCCTGGCGCGCACCAACCCGGACGCGCCGAAACACAAGGGCATCACCTACTTCCTGGTGGACATGAGCGCCCCCGGCATCGATATCCGGCCGCTGCGCGAGATCACCGGCGAGGCCCTGTTCAACGAGGTGTTCTTCGACGACCTCTTCGTCCCCGACGAGCAGGTCGTCGGCCCGGTCGACGGCGGCTGGCCGTTGGCCCGCACCACGCTGGCCAACGAGCGGGTGGCCATCGCCACCGGCGGCGCGCTGGACAAGGGCATGGAACATCTGCTCGGCGTGATCGGTGACCGCGAGCTCGACGGCGCCGAGGCCGACCGGCTGGGGACGTTGATCGTTGCGGCACAAGTGGGTTCGCTGCTGGACCAACTCATCGCCCGAATGGCGGTCGGCGGGCACGATCCGGGTGCGCCGTCCAGCGTGCGCAAGCTGATCGGGGTGCGCTACCGGCAGGGCCTGTCCGAGACCATCATGGATTCACTCGACGGTGCGGGCATCGTCGACAGCCCCGATGTGCGCTACTTCCTCAACACCCGCTGCCTGTCCATCGCCGGGGGCACCGAGCAGATTCTGCTCACCCTGGCCGGTGAGCGGTTGCTGGGGTTGCCGCGTTAGATACGCCACCAGCAGCCCGACGATCTCGTCCTCCAGTTGTGCAGGGTCGACGGGTTGGGCGATGAGCCGGTGCACCAGCGACTCGATGGCCGCGATCGTCATCCTGGCGGCCAGCACCGGATCGGCGACGGTCACCTCCGGGTGATGGCGCAGCAATTCGGCGGTGGCTGCCACCGCGTGCTGCTCGGCCTCGCGCAGCCGGGTCAGCAGCGCGGGGGAGCGCGGCGCCTCCTCGAACAACACCCGGTGCAGCGCGGGGTCGCCGCGATGGTTGTCGATGGTGGCCCGGACGAACAGCCGCAGCGTGTCCGACAGCCCGGCGGGCAACCCGGCGGCCGCCCGCTGCGCCAGTAGCGCCGCGCCGGCATCGATGTGGGCATCGGTCAGCGCGGCCAGGATGGCGTCCTTGTTCGGGAAGTACTGATACAGCGATCCGATCGACATATCCGCCGCGGCGGCAATGCGATTGGTGGTGCCCGCGGCATACCCGTGCGTGCCGAAAACATGAGCAGCCGCGTCCAGCACCCGCTGCCGGGTCTCGACCGAGCGGGCCTGTCGTGGCTGCTTGCGCGCTCGGAAGCGATCGGTCGGGGCCATGAAACCTCCTTGCTGCCTCCAGGACAAAAGCGAGTAGTCAGGCACCGCAGCGGCTTCCGAGAATGGAGGCATGCAGCGCGTACATGTCGAGACCATTCTGCCCACCGATGCCGATGCGGTGTGGCGCGCCATGCACTACCCGGTGACGTTCCGCTATGTGTGCCGGGGCCTGTTCGGCATGCCGGCCCTGGCCGGGCGCAGCGCACCGCTTCAGGTGGGTGAGCGCGGCACCGGCTGGTTGTTCGCCTTCCATGTGTTTCCCGCCTACCGGCACACCCTGGAGATCCGCAGTGTCGATCCGGACAGCCGCACCATCACCACCCACGAATTCGGCGGCGTACTCAAGAGCTGGGACCACACCCTGCATGTCGAACCCGTCACCGAATTGACTTGCCGCTACACCGATACCGTCGATATCGACGCCGGTGTGCTGACGCCGGTGGCGGTGCGCATCGCACGGGGGTTGTTCGCCTACCGGCAGCGACGCTGGCACCGGCTGGTGGCCCGGCACCTGAGGTCGGGACGGATCAGCTGACGGTGGTCTGTGCGCAGGCGCTCGGGGTGGTCACGTTCACCCCGCCGAACACCACCTGGATGTCGGAGCAGGCGATGAAGCCGCCCTTCAGGTTCGGCTGTCCCGTCTGCCAGTCCGTTTGCACCGAATCACCATCCACGGCAAAGCGTTCCATCGGTCCACCGCCGAAATAGGTCACCGAGACCTGGTAGTCGGAGATGGACTTGTACGCCTTGGACAGCACGTTGTCGTGGTTGGCGCCCTTGAGTTCGCGGGGCATCCCGGCCGGTGCGCTGTACCACGCGTTCTGGTAGACGTCGCGGTTGGTGCTGCGGATGGTGATGGTCTGCCGGGCCCAGGTGTCGCCGGGCAATCCGACGGGTCCGTCCGGGGTCAGCAGGTTGGCCTGGGTGTTGAAGAAACACCGCCCTTCCGGCCCCGCACAATTGGCCGTGACGTGCATTTCGACGGTCCCGTTCGGCGTCGGTATCGACGTGGTGGCGGTGTTCACCCCGGCGGCTGCCGTCGGGGCCTCGAGAACGCCGAGCGCGGCGACCGAGCATGCGGCCGCGAGCGCTCCCAGAAACTTCTTCACGGCTCTCCCTCCGGTCCGCCGAATGTTAGCCCGGGCGCTATTCGTCGTAGGTGACTTCCACGGAATCGGAGGTGGGCAGTGCCTGGCAGGCCAGGATCAGCCCCTCCTCCAGATCCGACGGTTCCAGCACGTCGTTGATCTCCATCTCGACATCACCGGACTTCTTGAGCACGGCGCAGGCGCCGCAGTGGCCCTCTCGGCAGGAGAACGGTGCGTCCAGGCCCTTGTCCAGCAGCACGTCGAGCAGCTTTGCCCGGCGCGGCCAGGTGACCTCCTGGGTCGTGCCGTCGAGGGTCA
This sequence comes from Mycolicibacterium canariasense, assembly GCF_002101555.1. Classification (GTDB taxonomy): domain Bacteria; phylum Actinomycetota; class Actinomycetes; order Mycobacteriales; family Mycobacteriaceae; genus Mycobacterium; species Mycobacterium canariasense. Next base: position 347,979 of record NZ_LQOL01000049.1, on the reverse strand, counting down.
CGATGGCGGTGGCCGGTCCTTCGTCGCTGTCGTCTTCTTGGATCACGACCGCAGCGAACGGGTCGGAGTCCAGCGATTTGAACACCTCGATGTGGATCCGGTCGGCGCCCACGGCCTTGAGGGCTTCCTCGGCGGCCGCCATGAACGGGCCGGGCCCGCAGATGAAGGCGTCGTGTCCGGCGTAGGGGCCCGCCAGGGCGGCCAGTGTCGCCGCGCTGGGCAGGCCCTGCACCGTTTCCAGCCAATGGATCACCGTCAACCGGTCCGGATACTTGGCCGACAGCTCGCGCAGGGTGGCGCCGAAGATCACCGAGTTCTCGTCCCGGTTGGCATACACCAGCACCACCCGCCCGTTGCCTTCGGACAGCGCGGATTTGCAGATGGCCAGCATCGGCGTGATACCGCTGCCGGCGGCCAGCAGCAGGAAATCGGTGTCCAAGGTCTTGGGCACGAAGGTGCCCGAGGGGGCCAGCACGTGCATACGCATGCCGGGGTGAGCGTTGTCGCACAACCAGTTCGACGCGTAGCCATCGGCGGTGCGCTTGACGGTGACGGTCAGCTGGTCGTCGGTGGACGGCGAACTGGACAGCGAATAGCAGCGGGCCACCGAGCCGGTGCGCTCACTGGGCACGCGCAGGGTGAGGAACTGGCCGGGGGAGTAGCGCAACCGGTCGGTCGGGATCGTGCTGCCTTCGGGCACCGTAAACACCAGTGAACGCGCGTCCGCGGTCTCCTCGACGACCCGGGCCACCTGCAGTTCGAGCACATGGCCGCCGAGCGGCTCATCGATCTGCGTGCCGAGCGGCTCATCGGTCACCCTGGGACCCCTTCCGTTGCCCAATAACTAGAACATGTTACAAAAACGAACTTGCGCAGGTCCAGCCGCTGAAAGAATGCCCTGCTCGACACAAATCGTAACGTGTTCTAACCTCTGTCTAGTGGTGGATCTCGATCCGGGAGGCATTTCAGTGACGTCCATTGAACAGCGTGACGTGCAGGCGGTCCTCGCCGGCATCGACGATCTGCTGCCGAAGCTGCGTGAACGCGCCCAACTGGCCGAAGATCAGCGCCAGGTTCCGTACGAAACCGTCAACGAATTGGACGAGATCGGCTTCTTCAAACTGCTGCAGCCCGAGCAGTGGGGCGGCCTGCAGGCCGACCCGACGTACTTCTACGAGGCGGTCCGCCGGCTCGCCAGCGCCTGCGGCTCGACCGGTTGGATCAGCTCGATCATCGGCGTGCACAACTGGCATCTGGCGCTGTTCGACCAGAAGGCCCAAGACGAGGTGTGGGGCGATGACCCGACCGTCCGGGTGTCCTCGTCCTACGCCCCGATGGGTGCCGGCACCGTCGTCGACGGCGGCTACCTGGTCAGCGGCGCCTGGCAGTGGTCCTCCGGCAGTGAGCACGCGACGTGGGCGTTCCTCGGCGGACCGGTGATCAAGGACGGCCGCCCCGTCGACTTCGGCAGCTTCCTGATCCCGCGCACCGAATACACCATCGACGACGTGTGGCATGTCGTCGGCCTGAAGGGCACCGGCAGCAACACCGTCGTCGTCAAGGACGTGTTCGTGCCGACGCACCGCTTCCTGTCCTACAAGGCGATGAACGACGGCACCGCGGGTGGCTACCAGAACAACACCGCGCCGGTGTACAAGATGCCTTGGGGCACCATGCATCCCACCACCATCTCCGCGCCGATCGTCGGGATGGCCTACGGCGCCTACGCCGCCCATGTGGAGCATCAGGGCAAGCGGGTGCGCGCGGCGTTCGCCGGCGAGAAGTCCAAGGACGACCCGTTCGCCAAGGTGCGCATCGCCGAGGCGGCCAGTGATATCGACGCGGCCTGGCGTCAGCTGATCGGCAATGTCGGTGACGAGTACGCGCTCCTGCAGGCGGGCAAGGAGATTCCGTTCGAGTTGCGGGCCCGCGCCCGTCGCGACCAGGTGCGCGCCACCGCGCGCTCCATCGCCTCGATCGATCTGCTGTTCGAGTCGGCGGGGGCCACCGCGCTGGTGACCGGTGCTCCGCTGCAGCGGTTCTGGCGTGACGCGCACGCCGGCCGGGTGCACGCCGCCAACGAGCCCGAACGCGCCTACCTGATCTTCGGGAACAACGAGTTCGGTCTGCCGCCCGCGGACACGATGGTCTGATGACTGCCATCTCGGAGATCACGTTCGAGTCGACGTCGCGGTACGCCGACGTCCAGGCCGGCGATCTGGCCATGCGACTGCACTATCACGAGGCCGGTGACCCGACGTCGCAGACCGTCGTGCTGTTGCACGGCGGTGGCCCCGGTGCATCGAGCTGGTCCAATTTCGGTCGCAACATCGCCGTGCTCGCGCAGACCTACCGTGTGCTGGCGATCGACCAACCCGGTTACGGCCTGTCCGACAAGCACACCGAACACGAGCAGTACAACCGGTACAGCGCCAAGGCGGTGCTCGGCCTGCTCGACAAGCTGCAGATCACGGGCCGGGTTCCGCTGCTGGGCAATTCGCTCGGTGGCGGCACCGCGGTGCGATTCGCGCTGGACTACCCGGACCGCGCGGGCAAGTTGGTGTTGATGGGGCCCGGCGGCCTGTCGGTCAATCTGTTCGCCCCCGATCCGACCGAGGGCGTCAAGGCGCTGGCCAAGTTCAACTACGAGCCGACGCGCGAGAACCTGGAAGCCTTCATCCGCATCATGGTGTTCGACCAGAAGCTGGTCACCCCGGAACTGGTCGAAGAACGCTTCAAGATGGCCAGCACACCCGAATCGCTGGCCGCCACCCGCGCGATGGGAAAGTCTTTCGCGGGACCGGATTTCGAGCTCGGCATGATGTGGCGCGAGGTGTACAAGCTACGCCAGCCGGTGCTGCTGATCTGGGGTCGCGAAGACCGGGTCAACCCGCTCGACGGCGCACTGGTGGCGGTGAAACAAATCCCGCGCGTGCAGTTGCACGTCTTCGGTCAGTGCGGACACTGGGCACAGGTGGAGAAGTTCGACGAGTTCAACAAGCTCACCATCGATTTCCTTGGGGGTTAGCGCATGAGCATCAAGTCGCTGGGGTACATGCGAATCGAGTCGACCGATGTGGCGGCATGGCGCGAGTTCGGGCTCAAGGTCCTCGGCATGGTCGAGGGCTCCGCCCCCGCCAACGCCACCCCGGGCGCGCTGTACCTGAGGATGGATGAGGTCGCGGCCCGGCTGGTCATCGTGCCAGGAGAGCACGACCGGTTGCTCATCTCCGGGTGGGAAGTGGCCGACGCACCCGCCCTGCAGAACTTGCGCGAAACGCTGTCGAAGGCCGGCGTCAGCTTCACCGAAGGCACCCGCGAGGAGAAGTCCGAACGTCGCGTCGAGGGCCTGATCCGGTTCACCGATCCGGCCGGCAACGTGCTGGAGGCCTTCCACGGCGCCCAGTACCTGGGCCGCCGGTTCGTCAGCCCGTACGGCCACAAGTTCGTCACCGATCAACAGGGTTTGGGGCATGTGGTGCTCACCTGTGACGATGACGCCGCGGCGCAGGCGTTCTACCAAGATGTGCTCGGCTTCCGGCTGCGGGACTCGATGAGCCTGCCGCCGCAGCTGGCCGGCCGCCCGGCCGACGGTGACCCCATCTGGTTGCGGTTCTACGGCTGCAACCCGCGCCACCACGCGCTGGCATTCATGCCGATGCCCAACCCGACCGGCATCGTGCACCTGATGGTCGAGGTGGAGAACGCCGATGATGTCGGCCTGTGCCTGGACCGTGCGTTGCGTCGCAACGTCAAGATGTCGGCGACGCTGGGCCGGCATACCAACGACAAGATGCTGTCCTTCTACATGAAGACCCCCGGCGGCTTCGACATCGAATTCGGTTGCGAGGGCCTGGAAGTCGAGGACGCGAATTGGGTCGCCAGGGAGAGCACCGCGGTCTCGCTGTGGGGCCACGACTTCAGCGTCGGTTTCAAGTAGCGGCCCGATGGCTCAGCCGATCGATCCGCGCACATTCCGTAATGTGCTCGGCCAGTTCTGTACCGGTGTCACCGTGATCACGACCACGCTCGACGACGTGCCGATCGGGTTCGCCTGTCAGTCGTTCGCAGCGTTGTCGCTCGATCCGCCCCTGGTGCTGTTCTGCCCCACCAAGCAGTCCCGGGCCTGGCAGGCCATCGAGGCCAGTGGCCGGTTCTGTGTCAACGTGCTGCACGAGAACCAGCAGCACGTGTCGGCCCAGTTCGGGTCCAAGGCGCCGGACAAGTTCGCCGGAATCGACTGGCGCCCATCCGAACTCGGCTCTCCGGTGATCGACGGCTCGCTGGCGCACATTGACTGTTCGGTGCACTCTGTCGTCGATGGCGGCGACCATTTCGTGGTGTTCGGTGCGGTCCAGTCGATGTCGGAACCGGCCGACGAGCGCTCGCGCGAGAAGCATGGGTCGCGGATCAAACCACGCCCTCTCCTGTTCTACCGCGGTGAATACACCGGTATCGAACCGGACAAGAACACCCCGGCGCAGTGGCGGGACGATCTGGAGGCGTTCCTCACCACGACGACCTCGGACACCTGGTTGTGACGGACTCGCACTAGTCCCCGGTGCGCTCCAGCTTGACGTCGAGCTCCACCTTCGCCGGGCAGTCGCCGGTGTAGTCCTGATACGACTTGCCCGCCAGCCCCAGCAGCGGGTCCTGGGGGCCTTGCGGCAGCGGAAGGTCGTCGCGCGAGGACTGCCGCACCTTGCCCACCCCGTCGGTGCAGTGCGCGTCACCGTCGGGGAAGTTGGCGGTGAAATGCCCGTCGCCGTAGATCATCACGAACAGGTTGTGGGTGTCGGGGCTCGCCATCAGCGAGACGCACCGGTCACCGGTGCGCAGGCAGAACGTCGTCGCATCGTAGGTGTGTGACGGGAACACCTCTCCGGTCTCGGGGTAGGTCTGGGTGTAGACGTAGGTACCGCGCAGTGCCGCACCGCGCGACGTCTTCAGCGGTGGCTGGGTAGCCGGGTCCGGCGGCTGGGTGCTGTTGTCGGTGCCGCGGGTGGGCGTCAGGTTGATGGCCCGTTTGTTGGCGCACAGTGCCGGCGCGGTGGCCCAGGTGTATTCACCGCCAAGTGAACCATCGATCCGGGACTGCAGTTCCATGATGGTCCAGCCCTGCACGTCGATGTCGGCGTCGCCGACCTTGCACTTGTCCGGCGCCTCGCGGACCATCAGCCAGTCGCCGCCGACGTAGTCGAACACCAGGGTGTCCCGGGCCGGCTCGCCGGGCTTGCGCGGGTCGACGACGGCCACCGTGGCGACGCAACCGCCGCCGTCGTGACATACCGAGCGCGCCACCCACGTCTCGGTGCGCGCGGTGCCGGGCACCGGTTTTCCGTCCGGCGTGGCGGTCGGGCCGATATCGACCTTGAATGTGCCGTCGAGCGCCGGGCCGCTCTTCGGTGCGGCGGTCTGCTTACCCGGCATGCCCACCGTGAACAGACACGCGGCGAAACCGCCGAGCACGGTGGCGACCAAGGCCGCGGCGGCCAACAACTTCACCAACGTGCGTTGTGCACTCTTGCTCAATGCCATCGCGCTACAGGATGCCATCCCGGAACGCCGTCAGTTGCCGATATGTGTTCCCGCGAAGTCGATGACGGTGGCGGCCACCCCGCAGTGCGCTCCGGCGAACCCGGGGATGCTCGACGATCGCGGTCAACTGCTCACCGCGCACCCAGCAGGACGTCGCGCTGGGCTGTCACCTGTTCGCGCAGTGCCTCCACCACGGCGGATACCTCGGGCCTGCGCAGGGTTTCGGCCCTGGTGACCAGCCAGTAGGTCAGGCGCGCGGAGATGGTGTCGGGCAGCACCCGGACCAGGTCGGGCCAGCGGTCGGCCATGAAGCACGGCAGCAGGCCCAGCCCGGCGGCGGCCCGCGTCGCCTCGACGTGGACGAAGACGTTCGTCGAGGAGACCGATTCGCGCATGGCCGGCGCGAAGTTGGTGGCCAGGTCCAGGTCGTCCACCTGCAGCATCGAATCGATGAAATAGACCAGTGGGTGTTCGGCCAGTTCGTCGGCCGAGGCCGGTGTGCCGTGGGCGGCGAGGTAGGACCGCGAACCGTACAGACCCAGGCAGTAGTCGCCGAGCCGGATCGGCAGCGCGCGGCGGACGGTGGGTTCGCCGACCACGATCTCGATGTCGACGCTGGAGCGCTGCAGGCTGGCCCGCCGGGTGGTGGCGACGATCTCGACGGCCACGTCGGGATGCCGGCGCTGCACCTGCGCGGCGGCCGGCGCCGCGATATAGGCGCTGAATCCGTCGGTCGCCGAGATGCGCACCACGCCGGCGAGGCTGGGTGAGCGGTCCGGTCCGCCGCCGACCGAGTGCACCGCCGCTTCGACGGCTTCGGCGGCGGCGAGGACCTCACGACCGCGGTCGGTGAGTTCCCAGGTGTCGCCGACCCGCACCAGTACCCGCGCTCCGATGGCTTGTTCGAGCGCGGCGATACGCCGGGAGATGGTGGTGTGGTTGATGCCCAGCTGCTCGGCCGCGGTGACATAGCGCCCGGTGCGGCCGACGGCCAGCAGGATCAGCATGTCGTCGGCGCTCGGCGCGGTCATATCTGCATATTTGCAGACCCGCCCTGCGGATATGGGCATTGTGCCCGTCTCTGCGTGCATGAATACTCGCCACCATGTGTGCTGCCGATCACAATCCGTATACGCCGACCGGGCTCAAACGTGTCGTCACCGCGTCCATGGCGGGCACCGTCGTGGAGTGGTACGAGTTCTTCCTGTACGGCACCGCGGCCACCCTGGTGTTCAACAAGTTGTTCTTCCCTCAGGGCGGCAACGACCTGGATGCCATCATGGCCGCGTTCGCCACGTACGCCATCGGCTTCCTGGCCCGGCCGCTCGGCGGCGTCGTGTTCGGGCATTACGGCGACAAGTTCGGCCGCAAGAAGCTGCTGCAGTTCAGCCTGATCCTGGTCGGCCTGTCTACCTTCCTGATGGGCTGCCTACCGACCTTCGCCCAGATCGGTTACGGCGCACCGGTCCTGCTGGTGACGCTGCGCTTCATCCAGGGTTTCGCGGTCGGTGGCGAGTGGGGTGGCGCGGTGCTGCTGGTCGCCGAGCACAGCCCCGCCCGTAGCCGCGGATTCTGGGCCAGCTGGCCACAGGCCGGTGTGCCGGCGGGCAATATGCTCGCCACCGTCGTGCTGCTGGTGCTCTACGGCACGCTGACCGACACGGCCTTCCTGTCGTGGGGCTGGCGGGTGGCGTTCTGGTTGTCGGCCGTGGTGGTGCTCGTCGGCTACTACATCCGTACCAAGGTCACCGACGCCCCGATCTTCCTTGCGGCTCAACAGGAGGCCGAGGAGATCAAGGCCCGCTCGTTCAGTGCCATCGAGGTACTCAAGAGGTACCCGCGCGGTGTCTTCACCGCGATGGGGCTGCGGTTCGGTGAGAACATCATGTACTACCTGGTGGTCACCTTCTCGATCACCTATCTGAAGGAGCACGTCCACGCCAACACCAGCGACATCCTGTGGTGGTTGCTGGCCGCCCACGCGGTGCACTTCGCCGTGATTCCCACCGTGGGCGCGCTCTCGGACCGGTACGGCCGGCGCCCGGTGTATTTCGCGGGAGCCGTCGGGGCGGCCTGCTGGGGCTTCTTTGCCTATCCGATGATGGACAGCGGCAGGTTCCTACCCGTGGTCGTGGCGATCACGTTGGGCCTGGTGATCCATGCCTTCATGTACGCGCCGCAACCCGCCATCATGTCCGAGATGTTCCCGACCCGGATGCGGTACTCCGGTGTCTCCCTGGGTTATCAGGTCACCTCGATCGTCGCCGGCTCGCTGGCCCCGATCATCGCGGTGTGGCTGCTCAAGACCTATGGGTCCTCGGTGCCGATCGCCATCTACCTCGCCGGCGCCGCGGCGATCACCCTGGTGGCCGTGTACTTCGCCAGGGAGACCAAGGGCATCGACCTGGCCGAGGTGGATCGCGCCGATGCGAAAGCGGTTGCCGCGTGAGCGATCTGACCGGGCGCACCGCTCTGGTCACCGGCGGAGCGAGCGGTATCGGCGCGGCGTGTGCGCGTGCGCTCGCGGCCCGTGGGGCGCATGTCACCGTCGCCGACCGCGATGGCGAGGGCGCCGCCGAACTGGCCCGTGAGATCGGCGGGACGGCCTGGGGCGTGGATCTGCTGGACGTGGCCGCCCTGGAAGACCTGCGGCTGCAGACCGACATCCTGGTCAACAATGCCGGGGTACAACGGGTGGCGCCGATCCAGGATTTCGCACCGGCGGATTTCCGCGCCATCCTCACCCTGATGGCCGAGGTGCCGTTCCTGCTCGTCCGCGCCGCGCTGCCGCACATGTACGCCAACGGATTCGGCAGGGTGATCAACCTGTCGTCGGTGCACGGGCTGCGTGCCTCGGAGTACAAGGTGGCCTATGTGACGGCCAAGCACGCGCTGGAGGGGCTGTCCAAGGTCACCGCGCTCGAAGGTGGCCCGCACGGCGTCACGAGCAACTGCGTCAACCCCGGCTACGTGCGTACCGCCTTGGTGGACAAGCAGATCGCCGATCAGGCCCGCACGCACGGAGTGGACGAACGACAGGTGCTCGAGCAGATCCTGCTGAAGGAGAGCGCCATCAAACGCCTGGTGGAGCCGGCGGAGGTGGCCGATCTGGTGGCGTGGCTGGCCTCACCGAGCGCCGGCATGGTGACCGGGGCGTCCTACACCATGGACGGCGGATGGAGCGCACGGTAACCGGAGCGACGCCCGCGTGTCATAGGCTCGCCCATGTGACGACGCCGCAGTGGGAACCGACGCCGGCCGGCATCGAGGCCGCCCGGATCACCGATTTCGCGCGGTTCGCCGGCCGGCCCCGCGATTATCCCGCGCTGTGGCAGTGGTCGGTCGACGAGCCCGCTGAGTTCTGGGGCACGCTCTGGCGGTACTTCGAGCTGGGCGATATCGCCGGCGAGGTGCTGGCGGGCTCCGATATGCCCGGCGCGCAGTGGTTCCCGGGCACCACGCTGAACTACGTCGACCAGATCGCCCGGCAGGCGCGCACCGACCGGCCGGCCATCCTGTGTATCGGCGAGGACGCCCCCGACGTCGAACTGTCCTGGACCGAGTTGCTGGGCCGCACCGCCGCCTTCGCGGCGACTCTGCGCGGCCTGGGTGTCCGCCCCGGCGAACGGGTGGCCGGGTATCTGCCCAATATCGCCGAGGCCGTCATCGCCTTCCTGGGCGCGGCCAGCATCGGGGCGGTATGGAGTGCGTGCGGCCAGGACTACTCGGCCAAGGCCGCACTGGACCGGCTGGGCCAGCTGGAGCCGGTGGTGCTGGTGACGGCCGACGGTTACCGGTTCGGCGGCAAGGTGCACGACAAGAGTGCCGATGTGGCCGAGCTGCGGGCCGGCCTGCCCGGTCTCAAGGCGACCGTGGCCGTATCGCGGTTGGCCCCGGTGCCCGCCGGGTGCCTGGACTGGGCGCAGGCCAGCGCGCCGGGCGCCGACGAGCTGGAGACCACCGCCGTGGACTTCGACCATCCGCTGTGGATCCTGTTCTCCTCCGGAACGACCGGCTTGCCCAAGGGCATCATCCACGGGCACGGTGGGGTGCTCGTCGAGCACCTCAAAGCCGTTGCCCTGCAGAGTGATATCGGCCCCGAAGACACCTTCCTCTGGTTCACCAGCCCCAGCTGGATGATGTGGAACTTCCAGGTCGCCGGCCTGTTGGCCGGCGCCACCATCGTCTGTTATGACGGCAGTCCGGCGCATCCTGCACCGGATGCGTTGTGGCAGATCGCCGCCCGGCTCGGGGTCACCGTGCTGGGCACCAGCCCCGGGTATGTGCTCGGCTGCGCCAAGGCCGCGGCGGTACCGCGCACCGATCATGATCTGTCCGCGTTGCGCACCGTGGGCATCACCGGTTCTTCCCTGCCGCCGTCGACGTCATTGTGGTTGCGCGACAACGTGGGTGAGCGGGTCCAGGTGGCCTCGATCAGCGGTGGCACCGACGTGGTGTCGGCGTTCGCCGGCGGCGTCCCGACGGTGCCGGTGTGGCCGGGCGAGCTGTCCGCGCCGTATCTGGGGGTGGCGCTGGACGCGTGGGACGAAGCCGGCCGGTCGGTGCGCGGAGAGGTGGGGGAGCTGGTGGTCACCAAACCCCTGCCGTCCATGCCGGTGGCGTTCTGGAACGACCCGGACGGCAGCAGGTACCGCGACGCCTATTTCACGATGTATCCCGGGGTGTGGCGACATGGCGACTGGATCACCATCACCGACCACGGCAGCGTCATCGTGCACGGCCGGTCGGATTCCACGCTCAATCGGCACGGCATCCGGATGGGCAGTGCCGACATCTATCAGTCGGTGGAGCGGCTGCCCGAGATCGCCGAAGCCCTGGTGATCGGTGTGGAGCAACCCGATGGCGGCTACTGGATGCCGCTGTTCGTGGTGCTCGCCGAGGGTGCCGGCCTCGACGATGCCCTGGTGCGCAAGGTGAACGAGACCATCCGCTCGGAGGTGTCGCCCCGGCATGTACCCGACGAGATCATCGTGGCTCCCGGTATTCCACACACCCGGACCGGCAAGAAACTCGAAGTGCCCGTCAAGAAGCTGTTCCAGGGAGCGGACGCGGCTCGGGTGGTGGAACGCAGCGCCGTCGACAATCCCGATCTGCTGGATTGGTATGTCACGCAGCGTCGAACATGACCAGATCGATACTGAGCCGGCCCTCGGTGATGCTGATCCGTCTTCGGATCGGTGGCCCCGGTAGTGGCGGGGCGATCGACCGGTAGACGGCTCCGGTCGGAGTGGTGAAGTCCGCTCGGTGGCGACCGTCTCGCTCCGTCGTCCGGACCCGCCAGCCAGGGGCTTCCTTGGCATAGTTGCAGGCCTCGCATTCACCGAGTCCGTTGAGCGCGCTCGTGCGGCCGGACTCACGGTGAGGTTGCGCGTGATCGTGGTGACGGATCGGGGCGTCGCAATACGGGGTGCGGCAGGTCTGATCACGCAGCCCGATGAGGGTGGCCAGCCCTTTGGGGAAGATCCGCGAGCGCGATTCCATCGCGACGAGCTGCCCACTGTCGGGGTGCCGGTAGAGGCGCCGCAGGGTGGTCTTGACGGTTTCGTCCATCGCCGCGTCGCCGACGATCTTGCACGCGAATCCGGCTGGCACCGGGCCGTAGCCGTCCAACCAACCGGGCTCGTCGTCGTCCCCGGCCAAGGTGGTATCCGCCATCACCAGATTGAGGGCAACCGGAACGGGCGCATCGGCGGGGCGCCCGGTGACGCGCTCGACCACCGTGTCGGCCATCACCTGGCCGCGGGAGCGCCCGTCGAACGTGGTATCCGCCTCTCGTTTGAGGCTGGCGTACACCGCCACTCCTTGCGCGACGGGCAACAACACCGTCACATAGGTCATCGTGTCGGGTGCGGGACGGATCCACACGCAGCGCTCCTCGGCCGCCTTGGCATTGCGTTCGACCACGGCTTCCGTGTCCAGCCGCACGGTGATCTTCTTCGCCTCGGCCGCGATCCGCTTGTCGCCCCAGCCTTCGAGCTTGGATGCATCACTGCACAACTCGGCGTCGAGCTGTCTGCGGTGCTCGACGGACAGACACGCAGATTCACGCACGATCAGCGTCGCACGCCATTCGGTGAGCACCCCGCGTTCCAGTGCCGCCAAGGTATGCGGCATCTCGCGCACCAGCGCCGTCGCCAGACCGAGATGCTGGCCACCACGTTTGGGAGCGACGCGGCGGGCCAGGGCCACTTCGCTCGCCAGCCCGCGACCGCGCTTCTTCTTCGGTATGCCCGCGGCCATCTCCGCCGCATGGCGCTTCGTTGCCCAGGCCTCCGTTGCGCGTGCCTGCGCCGCGGCGGCGGCCGCTTTCAGCCGTTCGAACTGCTCGACGAGCCCGCGCAGCGTCGCCTCGTCGGCGTCGGCGTATGCATCGACATCGGTATCAACACCGGCACCGATACCGAAATCGAACACACTTTCGAACATGGTTTGACTGTACGCCCACCGTCCGACAAGTCAGGTCAGCCAGGACCCCATCCGGGTCAGGGCCTCGGTGATCTCGTCGGCAGCCCCTGCAAAGGACAGCCGGACGAACGACCCGCCGTGCACGGTGTCGAAATCGACCCCTGGGGCGATGGCGACCCCGGTGTCGGCCAGCAACCGCGCGCAGAAGTCCAGTGAGTCGTGCGAGTACCGCGAGATGTCGGCGTACACATAGAACGCGCCATCGGCGGGGGCCAACCGGTCCAGCCCGATCTCGGGCAACCCGCGCAACAACAGGTCCCGGTTCACCGCGTAGTCCTGGACCAGGGCGTCGGCGGTGGCCAGCGACTCGGGATCGAAGGCGGCAACGGCGGCCAACTGCGGCAGGGTGGGTGGGCAGATGGAGAAGTTCCCGGTCAGACAGTCGACGGCGCGGCGCAGCGGTTCGGGCACCAGCAGCCAACCCAAGCGCCAGCCCGTCATCGCGAAGTACTTCGAAAAACTGTTCACCACAATGGCATTGCGCGACGTCTCCCACGCGCAGCTGGTGGCCGGGGCACCGGGATAGACCAGGCCGTGGTAGATCTCGTCGCTGACCAGTTGCACCCGGTTGGCGTCACACCAGCGGGCGATCGCCGCGAGATCGGCCGGGGCGATGACGGTCCCGGTCGGATTCGCCGGGCTGGCGATGATCAGCCCCTTCACCGGCGGGTCCAGCGCCTCGAGCATGGCCACCGTCGGCTGGAACCGGGTCTCCGGTCCGCACGGCACCTCGACCACCTCGCAGCCCAACGCCGACAGGATGTTGCGATAGCAGGGGTAGCCGGGACTGGTGACCGCCACCCGGTCGCCGACGTCGAAGCACGACAGGAATGCCAGCAGGAAACCGCCGGTGGAGCCGGTGGTCACCACCACCGCATCGGGTTCCACATGCAGGCCGTACCGGTGCTCATACGACGCGGCGATGGCCGCGCGCAGCTCCGGAATGCCCAGGGCGACCGTGTATCCGAGATTGTGGTGGGTCAGCGCCTCGGCGGCGGCCGCACGCACCGGTGCCGGCGCCTGCGCGCTGGGCTGACCCGCCGACAAATTGACCAAGTCCCCGTGCGTGCGCTGCCGCTCGGCGGCCGCCAGCCACACGTCCATCACATAGAACGGCGGGATACCGGCGCGCAGTGCCACGGGGTTGGTCATCTGAGCCAGGCTAGAACACCTGGCCCCCATATCGGCCGGCCGGTCGGTGGTGCATGCACAATCATCGGATGGTTCAGGTTGTGGTGGGTGTCGGCCCCGTCAGTGCCGACGACGTCGTGCGGGTGGCGCGTGATGACGCGGCTACGGTGCTCGCCGACGATGCGGTGGCCGCGATCGCCGCGAGTCGGGCGCGCATCGAAGCGCTGGCGAACAATCCCGTCCCGGCGTACGGCATCTCCACCGGCTTCGGGGCGCTGGCCACCCGGCACATCCCACCAGAATTGCGAACGAAGCTGCAGCGCAGCCTGATTCGCTCGCATGCCGCAGGATCGGGGCCGGAAGTCGAACGCGAGGTCATCAGGGCGATGATGTTGCTGCGGCTCTCGACGCTGGCCACCGGTCGCACCGGGGTCCGACCGCATGTCGCCCAGACGTACGCCGCGCTGTTGTCCGCCGGGCTGACGCCGGTGGTCTACGAATACGGCAGCCTCGGCTGCTCCGGTGACCTGGCGCCGCTGTCGCACGTCGCGCTCGCGGTCATGGGTGAGGGTCATGTCCGCACCCGTGACGGTGCGCTGCTGCCGGCCGCGGACGCCCTGCCTGCGCACGGGCTGGAACCGGTCACCTTCGCCGAGAAGGAAGGCCTGGCCCTGATCAACGGGACCGACGGGATGCTGGGCCAGCTGGTGCTGGCGCTGGCCGATCTCGACCGGCTGCTGGTGCTGGCCGATATCGCCGCGGCAATGAGCGTCGAGGGCCTGCTGGGCACCGACCGAGTGTTCGCGGCACATCTGCAGGCCTTGCGGCCCCAGGCCGGCCAGGCCGTCGCGGCCGCGAACATGACGCGGATACTGGCCGGATCACCCATCGTCGCCAGTCACAGCGGACCGGATTGCCCGCTGGTGCAGGATGCCTACTCGTTGCGGTGTGCACCCCAGGTCGCCGGCGCCGCGCGTGACACCGTGGCGCATGCCCGCATCGTCGCCGACCGGGAATTGGCCAGCGTCGTCGACAATCCCGTCATCACCGACGGCGGCACCGTCGAGTCCAACGGAAACTTCCACGGCGCCCCGGTCGCCTATGTACTGGATTTCCTCGCGATCGCCGTGGCCGACCTGGCCAGCATCAGCGAGCGGCGCACCGACCGCTTCCTGGACGCGGCGCGCAACCGCGGCCTCAACGCGTTCCTGGCCGACGACCCGGGAGTCGACAGCGGACACATGATCGCGCAGTACACCCAGGCCGCCATCGTCTCCGAACTCAAACGTCTGGCCCAGCCCGCGAGCGTCGACTCGATCCCGTCGTCGGCCATGCAGGAGGACCACGTCTCCATGGGATGGTCGGCGGCCCGCAAACTGCGCAAGGCCATCGACGGGCTCACCCGGGTCTTGGCCATCGAAGTGCTCACCGCCGCAAGAGGAATCGAGATGCGGGCACCGTTGCGGCCGGCGCCGGCGACCGCGGCGGTGATCGCCGCGGTGCGTGATCGGGTACCGGGCCTCGGGCCGGATCGCCACCTGGCGCCGGAGATCGAAGCGGTTGTCGAATTGGCAAGGGAGGCAAGCTTGGTGACCGCCGCCGAGGCGGTCGTCGGGCCTCTCAGCTGAGCGGATCACCGGCGGGGACGAGGCGTCCGAGGTCATCCAGCAGGGCCTCGGCCGCCGCGAGGTCCCCGCGCAGGTCCCGGTCCGCGTCATCCCAGGGCAGATCCGCAACGAGGGCCAGAGCCTGCCCGGCAACACCGGTGAACCGGCGGTGCAGACCGCGCTGCCGCAGCAGCCGCAACGCCCCGACCAACTCGCAGCACAACAGCACCCGGTAGGCGGCCACCGACCGCTCCAGCTGAAGGGCGCTCTGGGAGGCGAACGTCGCATCCTCCTCCATGCCCCGCGACAGCACGAGTGTCCCGACGGAGGCGGGCTGCGCGGCGGCCCGGATCTCCGCGATGGCCCCGGCGGCGACGTATTCGACCATCATCACTCCGGACGAACCGTCCTCGGCGACGGCCAGAAAAGCGTTGCGGCCATTGGTCTCCGGGTCGTTGAGCATTCTGATCCGGGAGTGCGTGATCGGCGCGGTCAACGCCAGCGCCAGCGTGGTGCCGTCGAGTTCCAGGGACAGAGCTGCCTGGTAGAACGCCCCGTGATGGACCACCTGATCGCCGTCGATGTCGAACAGCGGATTCTCCTGGGCCGTGTTGAGCGTCCTTTCCAGCTGTCCGACAAGAGCTTTCAGCGTCGCCACCACGCTGGCCTGGGCGACGGGGTAGACGCGCAGCCCGTATGGATCCTGGATGCGGGCCGGCCGATGGTCGGGGTGCCCGGCGCCGGTGAACAACGACCGCAGGCGGGCGGCCAGCGCGTCCACCTCGGGTGCGGCGGCCGCGCGTGCGGCCGGGGCGGCAAACGCTGACGGGTTGCCGTCCAGGGCAAGGAAACTCAGCATGTAGATGACACTCGATGCGCGTTCCAGCCGGATCAGTTCGTCGGCGGCCAGGCAGCTGCGGCCGACGGTCAGTGCGCTGCTGCTCATGAACGGCAGCGCGCTGTCCGCGCCCCACGGCGGCATCGCGACCAGCGGTCCGGTGGCCGGCCGCTCACCCATCAAGGTCAGCGCGGTACCGGCCAATGCGGCCAGATCGCCGGTTCCGATCGAAGCGTAGTGCCGCAGTTCGGGCAGGGCGTCGTCGTTGAGCATGCGCTCGAGGCCGCCCAGGATGTGCGGATCCAGCCCGGCTCCCGGGATGCACAGCTGGATCAGGCGGACGGCCAGCATGGCACGCACGGTCCGGTCATCCAGCGGATCACCCGCGTCTGCGGCGTGACTGCGCAGCAGGCGCAGCCCGTAGTCGTCATCGTCGGGTGCCACCGGTGTGCTGCGATTCGCCCCGACGCCGGTGGTGCGGCCATAGGTGGCGAAGCGCGAACTCAGCTCGGCCGCCTGGCGATGCGCCCGGGTCACCGCGTCGAGCACGGCCGGCGCCACGCAGACCTGATCGCGACGGTCCGCCAGCGTCACGACGTCGGCAATCGTGCCCGCTCCGGTCAGCACAATCATGTAATTCTCCTCGTTCTCTACCGCAGGCGGGCGATCGGTCCTATCATCGCCGAAGCTCCAATATTTCCGCTAGATGGAAATCAAATTTTACTTAGTGGCAACAGCGGGTGTCCTGATCGAAACGTCGAGGCCCTAGTTTTCGGTGTCGAGGACAGCGCATCGAGGAGAGGAGGTCACGGTGGCCGAAGCATCCACGCGGACCGTCGAACGGGCGCTGGCACTGCTCGCAACCGTGTGTGAGACCGGCGGCACGAACCTTGTGGACAGCGCGCGGGAATGCGAGTTGGCGCCCAGCACCGCGCTCCGGTTGTTGCGGACGCTCGAAACGACCGGCTTCGTCAGCAAGGACGAGTCCGGCAACTATCGGCCGGGCGGGCGCATCATCCAGCTCGGCGCCCAGGCGTTGAGCAACGAGTCGTTGATCGATCTCGCCAAACCCACCATGGACGCCCTGGTTGCCGAGACCGGCGAGTCCGCCTACCTGTCGGTGCGGGGACACGGCCACACCGCGCTCTACCTCAACATCGTCGAAGGCACCCACTCGGTCCGGCACGCCAATTGGGTGGGCAGGACCGTACCCCTGGACGCCTCGGCCGCCGGGCACGCACTGCGCGGCGACGTCCCCGCCGACGGCTACGTCGTGGTGGAGCGCGGCGTCGAAGCCGATGTCACCGCGATCGCATGTCCCGTGCGCTCGGAGGCTCGGATCGTCGGGGCGCTCAGCCTCGTCATCCCGAGCTATCGGCTGACCGCACCGGAAACGGTGCGGTACGGCCAGATGCTGGTCTCGGCCGCCGCGGAGGTCTCCGCCCGGCTGAGCGGACCCACCAAATCAGGCCCCCCGGAAAGACAGTCATGATCACATTCGACACCGTCTCCAAGGTGTACCCGGACGGCACCGTCGCCGTCGACAAGCTGACGCTCACCGCGCCCAACGGCAAGATCACCGCACTGGTCGGCCCGTCCGGCTGCGGCAAGACGACCTCGATGCGGTTGATCAACCGGCTCATCGAACCCACCTCCGGCACCATCGAACTCGACGGCGTCGACACCCAGTCCCTGGACCGGGTGGCGCTGCGGCGCAAGATCGGCTACGTCATCCAGAACGCCGGGCTGTTCCCACATCGCACCGTGGTCGACAACGTCGCCGCACTGCCCCGGCTGCTCGGCGGCGGAAAGAAGGAAACCCGTTCGGCCGCAATGGAACTGTTGGAGCGGGTGGGCCTCGACGCCAAATTCGCCCGACGGTATCCCTGGCAGCTGTCCGGCGGCCAGCAGCAGCGCGTGGGCGTGGCCCGGGCGCTGGCGACCGATCCCCCGTTCCTGTTGATGGACGAGCCGTTCAGTGCCGTCGATCCGATTGTCCGCAACCAACTGCAGGACGAATTCCTGCGTCTGCAGGCCGACATCTCCAAGACCATCGTGATGGTCACCCACGATATCGACGAGGCGCTCAAGCTCGGCGACCAAGTGGTCGTGCTTCGCGAGGGCGGCACCCTCGCGCAGGCGGCGTCCCCAGCCGAGCTGCTGGCCGCCCCCAAGGACGCCTTCGTCGCCGACTTCGTCGGCTCGGCCCGGGGGTATCGGGCGCTCGGCTTCCACACCGGCGACGACCGGCTGCCGCTGCAGCAGGAGCCGACCATCACCGTGGGGCAGTCCATTTCGACGATTCCAGCGGGTTCGGGACGGTGGGTCCTCGCGGTCGACGCGCACCGGTCACCGATCGGTTGGGTCGACACCGCCGCGGTGTCCGGCGACACCGTGCTCGACAGCGACGTCAACCTGTGCGCCACCACCGCACGCCGTGGTGACCCGTTGCGCGACCTGCTCAACGCGGCCTTGTCCAGCCCGAGCGGACGTGGTGTCGTCACCGACGACGCGGGTGTGTTGCTCGGCACGGCCACCGATCACGACATCGTCGACGCGATCCGACGGGCCAAGGAAGCCAGGTCGGTCTCGGCATGAACTGGATCTCGTCGAACATCGACCGCATCATCGCGCTGACCGTCAGCCACACCTGGCTCACGCTGGTCCCGACGGTGCTCGGGCTGCTGCTGGCCCTGCCACTGGGCTGGTGGGCGCACCGCTCGGGCCGCGGCTACGCCGCCATCGTGGGCACCGCCGGCCTGCTGTACACCATTCCGTCGCTGGCGCTGTTCATCATCCTGCCGGTGATCCTCGGAACCAAGATCCTGGATCCGGTGAACATCGTTGTCGCACTGACCTTGTACACCCTGGCGCTGTTGGTCCGTGTGGTGGCCGACGGTCTCGGTTCGGTACCGCACGACACGGTCGCCGCCGCCGAGGCGATGGGCTACCGCGGTTGGCAGCGCCTGCTGCTCGTGGAACTCCCCGTCGCGGTACCGGTGATCGCCGCCGGGTTGCGGGTCGCGGTGGTGTCCAACGTCAGCATCGTCACGATGGCCGCCCTGCTGGGCATCCCGCAGCTCGGATCGCTGTTCACCCAAGGGTTTCAGCTGCGGCTGTACGCTCCGCTGATCACCGGTGTGGTGCTCTGCGTGGTGCTCGCCGTCGTCTTCGACGGGCTGATCATCTGGCTGAACAAACTGCTCACCCCCTGGCGGCAGCGGACGGTGACGTCATGAACATCGTCGGCTGGTTCACCGATCCGGCCAACTGGACCGGCGCGGGCGGCATCCCCATGCAGATCGGGTACCACCTGCTGTACTCGGCCATGGCGCTGCTGGTGGCGCTGGCCATCGCGGTTCCACTCGGCATCATGATCGGCTACACCGGCCGTGGTGAAGCGGTGGTGGCCGGGTTCGCGAATGCCTTGCGCGCGTTGCCCTCCCTCGGCCTGCTGGTGTTGCTGTTCCTGGTCATCTCACCGGTGGTGGCCGGCAAGCTGGTGTACGTCCTGCCCACCATCGTGGTGCTGGTGCTGCTGGCCGTTCCGCCGATCCTCACCGGAACGTACGCCGGCATCCAGGGCGCCGATCCGCACGCGGTGGACGCCGCCCGCGGCATGGGCTTCACCAGAACCCAGATCCTGCTGCGCGTGCAGTTGCCGTGCGCGCTGCCGCTCATGGTGTCCGGTGTCAGAAGCGCCACGCTGCAGATCGTCTCGACGGCCACCATCGCGGCGTATCTGGGCCTGCAGGGCCTGGGCAGGTTCATCCTGGATGGCCGGGCAACGGCCAGCTTCAGCGAAATGGCCGGCGGCGCCATCCTGGTCGCCGTGCTCGCCATCGTGCTCGAATTCACCTTCGCCTGGATCGGCCGGCTCATCGTCTCACCCGGCCTACGCCGGGTCAGCACCGAATCCACGTCACCCGTCGAAACCTCAGTAACCACCGTCACCTTGGAGAAGGCATCATGAACAAGCGCAGCATCCTCTCGATCGTCGCCGCCACCGCAGTGCTCGCGCTCAGCGCGTGCGGGGGCGGTGGGGGCGACCCCCTCTCCGGTGACGGGAACAACACCGGATCAGCCGGCTCGCAGATCATCGTCGGGTCCGCTGACTTCACCGAGAGCCAACTCATCGCCAGCATCTACTCACAGGCGTTGCAGGCCAAGGGCGTCGGCGTCAAGGAGCAGTTCAACATCGGCAGCCGCGAGGTGTACATCCAGGCCCTCAAGGACGGATCGATCGACCTGGTGCCGGAGTACTCGGGAGCGCTGCTCAGCTACCTGGACCCCAAGTCCACCGCCGCGACCAAGGACGCCGTCACCACCGAACTCAAGAGCAAGCTGCCCGCCGGGATCGCCATGCTGACCCCGTCGAACGCCGAGGACAAGGACGTCGTCGCCGTCACGCAGGCCACCGCGGACAAGTACAAGCTGAAGACCATCTCCGACCTGGCGCCGGTCGCCGGGGAGCTGGTGCTCGGCGGGCCGGCGGAATGGAAGACGCGACAGCAGGGTGTGGTCGGCCTGCGCGACGTGTACGGACTGAACTTCAAGGACTTCGTCAGCCTGGACGCGGGCGGAACGCTGACCATGACGGCCCTGACCAACGGTCAGATCCAGGCCGGTGACCTGTTCAGCACCGATCCCGGTCTGAAATCGAATCACCTTGTCGCCCTCGAGGACGACAAGAACCTGTTCGCCGCGGAGAACGTGGTGCCGGTGATCAAGGCGGGCAAGCAGAACGACACCGTGACCAAGACCCTCGACGCGGTGTCGGCGAAACTCACCACCGACGACCTCATCTCGATGAACGCGGAGGCCGCGACCGGTGCCAACCTCTCCGACATCGCCAAGAAGTGGCTGGCCGGCGCCGGCATCAGCGCACAGTGAACGACTCTCTCGTCAAAGGAACTGCAGTGACCGATTCCAAACCCCATTCCGTGACCGGCCCCCGTCCCGTCCGTGCCCCGCGCGGCACCGAAATATCCTGTCGCGGTTGGCAGCAGGAAGCCGCCCTGCGCATGCTGATGAACAATCTCGACCCCGAGGTGGCCGAGCATCCCGAGGACCTCGTCGTCTACGGCGGCACCGGCCGCGCGGCGCGCAGCTGGGAAGCCTTCGACGCCATCGTGCACACGCTGCGCTCGCTGGCCGATGACGAGACCATGCTCATCCAATCCGGCAAACCCGTCGGCGTCTTCCGGACCAACGTCTGGGCGCCGAGGGTGTTGCTGGCGAACTCGAACCTGGTCGGCGACTGGGCCACCTGGGAGCAGTTCCGCAAGCTGGAGGCCGAGGGATTGATGATGTACGGCCAGATGACGGCCGGCTCGTGGATCTACATCGGCACCCAGGGCATCCTGCAGGGCACGTTCGAGACCTTCGGCGCGGTGGCGCGCAAGTTCGCGGCCTCTGGCCGCTACGAGCACAGCAACGGAACCCTGGCCGGCACCATCACGCTGACGGCCGGGGTGGGCGGGATGGGTGGCGCCCAGCCGCTGGCGGTCACCATGAACGAGGGTGTGGTGATCTGCGTCGACTGCGACGAGAGCCGGATCGACCGGCGCATCGCCCACCGCTACCTGGACACCAAGGCCGCCGATATCGACGAAGCCCTGGCGATGGCGATCGAGGCCCGGGATGCCAAGCGGCCGTTGTCGATCGGTTTGGTGGGCAACGCGGCGGCGGTGTTCCCCGAACTGCTGGAACGCGACGCGCCGATCGACATCGTCACCGACCAGACCTCCGCCCACGACCCGCTGTCCTATCTGCCGCTGGGCATCGACTTCGAGGACATGAAGAAGATGGCCGACAAGGACCCCGCCTACTTCACCGAGCAGGCGGAGCTGTCCATGGCCAAGCATGTCGCGGCCATGGTCGGCTTCATGGACAAGGGTGCCGAGGTGTTCGACTACGGCAACTCCATCCGCGACGAGGCGCGTAAGGCCGGCTACGACCGCGCCTTCGCCTTCCCCGGTTTCGTCCCGGCGTACATCCGCCCGCAGTTCGAGGAGGGCCTCGGACCGTTCCGCTGGGCCGCGCTGTCCGGTGACCCCGCCGATATCGCCGCGACGGACCGGGCGATCCTGGAGTTGTTCCCGGACAACGCCCATCTGCGTCGCTGGATCACCATGGCCGGTGAGAAGGTGGCGTTCGAGGGCCTGCCCGCACGGATCTGCTGGCTCGGATACGGCGAGCGGCACCGGGCCGGGCTGCGGTTCAACGAGATGGTGGCCTCCGGTGAGCTGTCCGCGCCACTGGTCATCGGCCGTGACCACCTGGACTCTGGATCGGTGGCCTCGCCGTACCGCGAGACCGAATCCATGCTCGACGGTTCCGACGCCATCGCCGACTGGCCGCTGCTGAATGCGTTGGTCAACACCGCCTCCGGGGCCTCCTGGGTGTCCATCCATCATGGTGGTGGTGTCGGCATCGGGCGCTCGATCCACGCCGGCCAGGTGTGTGTGGCCGACGGCACGGAGCTGGCCGCACAGAAACTCGAGCGGGTGCTCACCAACGATCCGGGAATGGGCGTCATCAGGCACGTCGATGCCGGCTACCAGCACGCCGCCGACGTGGCACGCGAACGGGGCGTGCGCATTCCGATGTGGGAGAACGCGTGACATCGTCCGGCACCTCGTTCGACAAGCTGTGGCCCGCCATCCTCGACGTCGGCCGCAACCCGGCCAACGGCGGCTATCGCCGGTTCGCCTGGACGGACGCCGATTTGACCCTGCGGGAGTGGTTCACCGGCGAGGCCGCGCGGCGCGGCATGGATGTCGAGGTCGACCGCAACGGCAACCTGTGGGCCTGGTGGCTGCCGCCGGGCTGGTCCGGTGATCCGCGCGACGCGTTCGTGACGGGCTCACACCTGGACTCGGTGCCCGACGGCGGCGCGTTCGACGGGCCGCTCGGCATCGTGTCGGCCTTCGCCGCGATCGATATCGTGCGCGAGCGCGGTGTGGTGCCGGCCATCCCGGTCGGGGTGGCGGCGTTCTCGGACGAGGAAGGCGCCCGGTTCGGGGTGGCGTGCGTCGGATCACAACTGTCCACCGGCGCGCTGAGCGCCGACCGGGCGCGCGGTCTGCGCGATATCGACGGAATCACGTTGGCGGAGGCCCTGACCCGGGTGGGACGCGATCCCGCGCACCTGGGCCCGGATCCCCGGCTGGTCGAGCGGGTGGGCGTGTTCGTCGAACTGCACGTCGAGCAGGGCCGGGCGCTGGATCTGGTCGACGCCCCCATCGCGGTGGCCTCGTCGATCTGGCCGCACGGCCGGTGGGAGTTCACCTTCGACGGTGAGGCCAACCATGCCGGCGCCACCCGGCTGGTCGATCGCCGTGACCCGATGCTGGCGTTCGCCTCCTCGGTGCACACCGCGCGGGCGCAGGCCGCCGCGCATCATGCGGTGGCCACCTTCGGCAAGGTGATCGTGGCCCCCAACGGGGCCAACGCGATCCCGTCGCAGATCCGCGCGTGGCTGGACGCCAGGGCCGCCGACGAGACCACCCTCGGCGCGTTGGTCGAGGCCATCTCGGCGGAAGCGCAGCGGCACGCCGAGCGGGAATCGGTCACCCTGGACGTGATCGCCGAATCGATCACGCCGATCGTCGAATTCCCGGACGGCCCGCGCACCCGGCTGACCAAGGCGCTGCACCACCTGGGCGATATCCCGGTGCTGCCGACGGCGGCCGGCCACGACGCCGGCATCCTGTCCGCCCAGGTGCCCACCGCCATGCTGTTCGTCCGAAACCCGACCGGAGTGTCGCACTCACCCGCCGAGTACGCCGAGCCGGCGGACTGCAATCGCGGCGCGATCGCCCTGGCCGACGTGATGGCCGACTGGGTCACCCGGTGACGGTCACCTGGTGGTGCGAGCACGCCTGGCTGGACGACACGGTGCAGCCGGATGTGCTCATCACGGTGGACGACGGGCGGATCACCGCGATCGCGGCGGGCGCTCCGCCACCGGACGGATCGAAACGGTTGGCCGGCTTGGTGATTCCCGGCATGGCCAACGCCCACTCGCATGCCTTCCACCGCGCGCTGCGGGCGCGCACCCAACGCGACCGCGGATCGTTCTGGACGTGGCGTGACCTCATGTACCGGGTGGCCGATCGCCTGGACCCCGATCGGTACCGGACCCTGGCCCGCGCCGCGTACGCCGAAATGGCGCTGGCCGGCATCACGGCGGTGGGGGAGTTCCACTATCTGCATCACGACACCGGCGGCCGGCGCTACGACGACCCGAACGCGATGGGGCACGCGCTGATCGAAGCCGCCGCCGATGCGGGGGTGCGGTTGACCCTGCTCGACACCTGCTATCTGAGCTCCGCACCGGACGGCGCCCCGCTGCACGACGGACCCCAGCAGCGGTTCGGCGACGGCAGCGGGGCGGGGTGGGCCGACCGGGTGCAGACGCTGCACGACCAGACTCGCTCCCGGCCCGGCGTTCTCGTCGGCGCGGCGCTGCACTCGGTGCGCGGCGTCCCGGTCGGCCAGATG
This sequence comes from Mycolicibacterium canariasense, assembly GCF_002101555.1. Taxonomy (GTDB): domain Bacteria; phylum Actinomycetota; class Actinomycetes; order Mycobacteriales; family Mycobacteriaceae; genus Mycobacterium; species Mycobacterium canariasense. The sequence continues at coordinate 323,871 of NZ_LQOL01000049.1, read as the reverse complement.
CCCGACGTGGTCGAGTGGGCGGCGACGCACCGGGCCCCGCTGCATGTGCACTCCTCGGAGCAGCGCGCCGAAATCGAACAATGCCGGGCCGTGCACGGGCGCACCCCCACCGCGGTACTACGCGATGCCGGTGTGCTGGGCCCGCGGACCACCGCGGTCCATGCCACCCACCTGACGGCCCAAGACATCACCGACATGAGCGCCTCGGCCACCGGTGTCTGCTTCTGCCCCACCACCGAACGGGATCTCGGCGACGGGATCGGCCCGGCGCCGGCCCTGCTCGCCATGCCCGGGCCGTTCAGCCTGGGATCCGACAGCCACGCCGTCATCGACATGTTCGAGGAGGCCCGCGCCGTGGAACTCGATGAACGGCTGGCCCGGCAGGAGCGCGGCGTCATCGGCGCACCCGCCTTGCTGCGCGCCGCCACCACCGACGGTCACCACACGATCGGCTGGACCGACGCGGGCGTATTGCAGGTCGGGGCGCGCGCCGACCTGGTGGCGGTGGACCTGCATTCGGTACGCACGGCCGGTGGCGGTGCCACCGCGGAGACGGTCGTGTTCGCCGCGTCGGCCGCCGACGTCACCGACGTGGTGGTCGACGGTGCGGTGGTGGTCGCCGACCGCAAGCACGTCCGCGTCGATGTGGCCGCGGAATTGCACGCGGCGATCGCCAACCTGCTGGAGGACGCATGACCATCCTGTACGACGGCATCGTCGAACTGATCACCAACGATCCGGCCCAGGGTGACGGCAGCGCCCTCGGCGTGATCGGCGACGCGGCCGTGCTGGTCAGCGGTGACACGATCGAATGGGTCGGCCCGCGCGCCGATGCGCCGGCCGCGGATCACCATGTCGACTGCGGCGGTGTCAGCGTGGTGCCCGGGTTCGTGGACAGCCACGCGCATCTGGTCTTCGCCGGTGAACGGTCCGCGGAGTTCGCGGCCCGGATGAGTGGGCGGCCCTACGCCGCAGGAGGTATCGCGACGACGGTGGCGGCGACCCGGACGGCCGACGACGCCACGCTGTCGGCGGGCGTGCGCCGGCTCGCCGGTGAACTGGTCGCCGCCGGGGTGACGACGTTCGAATGCAAGAGCGGATACGGCCTCAACGTCGAGGACGAGACGCGTTCGCTGGCGGTCGCCCGCGAATACACCAGCGAGACAACGTTTCTCGGGGCCCATGTGGTGCCCGCCGAGTACCGCGATGATCGCGCCGGCTATGTCGACCTGGTCACCGGTCCGATGCTGGATGCCTGCGCACCGCTGGCCCGCTGGATCGACGTGTTCTGTGACCGCGGCGCTTTCGACGTCGACGAATCCCGCGCCATTCTCACCGCGGGCATCGAGGTTGGCCTACAGCCGCGGATGCACGCCGGTCAACTCGGTCCCAGCGCGGGCATTGCGCTGGCGGTGGAACTCGGCGCCGCCTCGGTCGATCACTGCACCTATGCCACCGCCGCGGACATCGAGGCGCTGGCCGCCGGCAGCACCGTCGCCACGCTGTTGCCGGGTGCGGAGTTCTCCACCCGCGCACCGTGGCCGGACGCCCGCAGGATGATCGACGCCGGCGTGACCGTCGCCATCGCCACCGACTGCAACCCCGGGAGCTCCTTCACCACCAGCATGCCGTTCTGCATCGCGGTGGCGGTGCGCGACATGAATTTCACCCCAGCCGAGGCGCTGTGGGCGGCGACCGCCGGCGGCGCGGCCGCACTGCGCCGCGACGACGTCGGCATGCTGGCGCCCGGTAAGCGGGCCGACTTCGTGTGCCTGGACGCGCCGTCCTATATCCACCTCGCGTACCGGCCGGGGGTGCCGTTGATCCGGGATGTGGTGCGGGCCGGTCAGCCGGTCTAGAACACCTCGGCTTCCAGCCGGCGCAGGTGCTCGCGGGGCGGCCCCAGCAGCTGCGCGCTGCCGTGGGCTCGCTTGAAATACAACTGGATATCGTGCTCCCAGGTGATCGCGATACCACCGTGCAGCTGGATCGCCTCGGCGGTGACCGTCGAGAGCGTCTCGCTGGCCATGAACCGGGCCAGCGCCGCGGCGGCCGGTGAGGGTTCGGCGATCGCATCGTTGACGACGGCGCGCGTCGCCGACACCCGCACATACAGATCGGCCATCCGGTGTTTGAGCGCCTGGAAGCTGCCGATCGGCCGGCCGAACTGCACCCGATCCTTGGTGTAGGCCACCGTCAGATCCAGCGCCCGGCTCGCGGCACCGACCTGCTCGGCGGCCACCAGCAGGGCGGCGGTATCGGCCAGGCCAGGGTCGGCGCCGAGCGGGCTGGTCTCTCCGGGGGTGACGGCCGACAGCCGGCGGGTCAGGTCCATGGTGGTCTTGGCCTGAGCGGTGAAAGTGTTCCAGCGAGTGAGGTTCTCGCCGTCGGCGGCGATCACCACGTCGGCGATGTCCCCGTTGACCACGAACTCGGGATCGAACACCACGGCACCGATCGAGGCGCCTTCGGCGAGTCCCTCGAGCGGCTCGTGCTCACCGGCGGCCAGCAGGGCCAGCTCGGCCAGCGTGGTACCGAGCAGCGGGGTGGGCACCAACGCCTTGGCCAGCTCCTCCAGAACCACTGCCGCGTCGGCCAATTCACCGCCGGCGCCGCCCAGTTCCTCCGGTACCACCAGCGCGGCTGCCCCGACCTGCTCACACAACAGCTGCCAGAGCTGTTCGTCGTAGCCGCGTTCGGATTCCATCGCCGCGCGCACGGCTTCCGGTCCCGCGTGCTTGTCGACCAGCGCGGCGACGGTGTCGCGCAGCAGCTCGCGTTCTTCGCTCATGGTTTAGAGGGCCTCCAGCAGTCGACGGCGGTGCAGGGTCGGATCACCCCAGGCCGAGCGCAGTGCCTGCACCCGCAACAGCAGCAGCGACAAATCGTGCTCCTGGGTGAAGCCGATGGCGCCGTGCGTCTGCAAGGACGAGCGGGCGGCCAGCAGCGCGGCATCGGCGGCGGCCACCTTGGCGGCGCTGACATCGCGCGCGGTGTCCGGCGATGCGTCGGCCAGGGCCAGCGCCGCGCCGTACACCAGTGGGCGGGCCAGTTCGACGGCGATGTGCACGTCGGCCAGCTTGTGCTTGATGGCCTGATAGGAGCCGATGATCCGGCCGAACTGGCTGCGCTGCGTGGCGTATTCGACGGACTGGTCCAGCATGGCCTGCCCGGCGCCGACCAGCTGGGCTGCGGTGGCCAACACGCCGAACTCGTAGGCGCGGGCGGTGTCGGCCGGGCTCGCGGCGCCGGATGCGGTGACGTCGAACAGGGTGCGGGTCGGATCGACCGACTCGTGGCCGGCACCGGCGGTTGCCTCGCTGACCTGACCGTCGGCGGCCAGCAGGGTCAGCCCCGCCACGTCGGCGTTCACCGCGCGCGGCACCGCGGGTGGCTGGGCCACCGTCGCGATCAGCTCACCCGAGGCCAACCCCGCGCCGCGTTCGTCCTCGGCGAGCAGGACCGGGGCGACCGCGATGGATTCGGTCACCGGTCCGGGCACCGCCCAGTAGCCCAGCCGCTCCATGGCGACCACCAGGTCCACGGGGTGCGCGTCGATGCCGTCGAACTTCTCGGGCACCAGCAGTGCGGTGACACCCAGGTCGGCCAACTGGGCCCACACCTTGCGGCCGGGGGTGGTGTCCCCGGCGGCCCAGGCGCGCACCGCGGCGGGCACGTCGGCCGCTCCCAGCGCGGCGTCGATGCTGGCGGCGAAATCGCGCTGCTGTTCGTCGAGTTCGAAGTTCATTTGCTCTTCCCCCCGGAGACCTCACGCGGCAGCCCGAGCAGGCGTTCGGCGATGATGTTGCGCTGAATCTCGTTGGTGCCGGCGTAGATCGGCCCGCCCAGGGCGAACAGCAGACCTTCGGTCCAGGAGTCGACGATCTCGGCGTCGGCGCCTTGCATGTCGAGCGCGGTCTGGTGCAGTGCGACGTCGAGGTCCGACCAGAACACCTTGGTCACCGACGATTCCGCGCCCAGCTCACCACCACCGGCCAGCCGGGTGACCGTACCGAACGTGTGCAGCCGGTAGGCCTGGGCCTTGATCCAGGCGTCGGCCACCCGATCGGTGAACGCCGGGTCGCGGTCGGATTTCCACAGCGCGACAAGCCGTTCCGCCGGCGCCAGGAACCGGGCCGGGCTGCGCAGCGACATGCCGCGCTCATTGCTCGACGTGCTCATCGCCGCCCGCCAGCCGTCGTGCACCCCGCCGATGACGTCTTCGTCGGGCACGAACACGTCGTCCAGGAATATCTCGCCGAAGCCGGTGTCCCCGCCGAGCTGTGCGATCGGCCGCACGGTGACACCGTCGGCCTTCAGGTCGAACATGAAATACGTCAGGCCCTTGTGCCGCTGGGCTTCCGGGTCGGAGCGGAACAGGCCGAAGCCGCGCTCGCCGAACGGTGCCCGGGAACTCCAGATCTTCTGACCGTTGAGCAGCCAGCCGCCGTCGGTCCGGGTGGCCGTCGACCGCAGAGAGGCCAGATCGCTACCGGATTCGGGTTCCGACCAGGCCTGCGCCCAGATCTCCTCGCCGCTGGCCATTTTCGGTAGCACCCGGTCCAGCTGCTCCTCGGTGCCGTGCGCGAACAGGGTCGGCGCCAGCATGGAGGTGCCGTTGGCGCTGGCCCGCCCCGGTGCGCCGGCGCGGAAGTACTCCTCTTCGAACACCACCCACTGCAGCAGGGTGGCGTCCCGGCCACCGTACTTCTTCGGCCACGCGATTACCGACAGCCCGGCGTCGAACAGGACCTTGTCCCACCGCCGGTGCTGCTCGAACCCCTCGAGGGTGTCGTAGGACTTGGTGGGGAACGCGTCCCGGTTGGCGGCGAGAAACTCCCGGACCTCGGCCCGGAACGACTCGGTCTCCTCGTCGAAATGCAGATCCAACTCAGTTCCCTCCGCCCATCTCACGCAGCATCGGTTTGACCACTTTGCCTCCTGGGTTTCGCGGCAGAACGTCGAGGAAGGCCACCGACCGGGGCACCTTGAAATTCGCCAGATGCTTACGGGCGTAGGCGATCACCGCGGCCTCGTCGAGTTGTGTTCCGGGCTTGGTCACCACGAAGGCCTTGCCCACTTCACCGAGCCGGTCGTCGGGCACCCCGATCACCGCCGAGTCGGCGACACCGTCGAGGCGCGCCAGCACCTGCTCGATCTCGGCGGGGTAGACATTGAACCCACCGCAGATGTACATGTCTTTGAGGCGGTCGGTGATGGTCAGGTTGCCTGCCGCGTCGAGGGTGCCGATATCGCCGGTGTGCAACCAGCCGTCGGTGTCGATCGCGGCGGCGGTGGCCTCCGGGTCGTCGAGATAGCCGAGCATCACGTTCGGCCCGCGCAGCAGTACCTCACCCGATTCGCCAAGGCGCAGTTCGAAGTCGGCGATGGGCCGGCCGCAGGTGGTGGCGACGGTGACGGCGTCGTCGTCGGGCCGGCACATGGTGCCGAAGCCGCTGGCCTCGGTCAGGCCGTAGGCCGTGAGCACGATGTCGATGTCCAGCTCGGACTGCATCCGCTCGATGAGCACCACGGGCACCACCGCCGCGCCGGTCACCGCGAACCGCAGCGAGCTCAGGTCGTAACTGCTGCGGCTGGGATGGTCGAGCAGCATCTGGTAGATGGTCGGGGGGCCGGGCAGCACGGTGATCTTGTGCTCGGCAACCGCTTTCATGGCCTGCTCGGGATCGAAGGTCAGCTGCGGGATCAGCGTGGCCCCCGTCTGCAGGCAGGCCAGGATGCCGGCCTTGTAGCCGAAGTTGTGGAAGAACGGGTTGATGCACAGGTAGCGGTCGGCGCTGGTGACCTGACCGCAGGCCGCCCAGGCGGCCGAGGCGTCCAGCGACTGCCGGTGCGCGCAGCGCACACCCTTGCTGCGCCCGGTGGTACCCGAGGTGAACAGGATGTCGGAGACGTCGTCGGGGCCCACGGCGGCGGCGCGGGCGTCGACCGCGGCCAGCGCCTCTTCTGTGTCGCCGTGCGCCACGAACCCATCCCAGGTGCCGTCGTCGGCGTCGATGGGGATCCGGACGATATGGCGCAGCGCCGGCAGCGCGGCCCGGTCGAGTTGCGCGGTGCGGTCGGCGCCGAGGAACTGCCCGGCGGCGAACAGCAGCGGGGCCTGCGTGCGGGCCAGGATGTCGGCCGCTTCGCTGGCGGTGTAGCGGGTGTTCAGCGGGACGACGATGGCGCCGGCGTAGTGCGTGGCCAGCGCGGCGACCACCCAGTGCCAGGTGTTGGGGGACCAGATCGCGACCCGGTCACCGGGCTGCACACCGTGTTCGATCATGGCGCCAGCCGCCACCCGGACCTCGTCGCGCAGCTGCCGGTAAGTGAGGCTGCATTGGTCGGTCACCACCGCGTCATGGTCGGGAAGCCGCCCGGCCACCCGATCCAGCACCGCTGGAACGGTCCGCGGTTCGCTCGTCATTGACGCTCCTCTAACAAAGCAAGTGCTTGGTAGGTTAGCCTACAAGGGTGATAGAGGTCGAGGACTTCCGGGCCGAGGTCCGGCAATGGCTCGCCGAGAATCTCGTCGGCGAATACGCAGCGCTCAAGGGCCTCGGCGGTCCCGGGCGGGAGCACGAGGCCTTCGCGGAACGCCGCGCATGGAACCAACATCTGGCGGCCGCCGGCCTCACCTGCCTGGGCTGGCCCGAGGAGCACGGCGGCCGCGGCCTGACCGTCGCGCACCGGGTGGCGTTCTACGAGGAGTACGCCAAGGCCGACGCCCCCGACAAGGTCAATCACCTCGGTGAGGAGCTGCTCGGACCCACCCTGATCGCGTTCGGCACCCCCGAACAGCAGCAGCGTTTCCTGCCGGGCATCCGCAACGTCACCGAACTGTGGAGCCAGGGCTATTCCGAGCCCAATGCCGGCAGCGACTTGGCGAACGTGTCGACCACCGCGACCCTGGACGGTGACGAATGGGTCATCAACGGGCAGAAGGTGTGGACCTCGCTGGCGCACTGGGCGCAGTGGTGCTTCGTGGTGGCCCGCACCGAGAAGGGGTCCAAGCGGCACGCCGGCCTGTCCTATCTGCTGGTGCCGCTGGATCAGCCCGGCGTGCAGATCCGCCCGATCATCCAGCTGACCGGTGACTCGGAGTTCAACGAGGTGTTCTTCGACGACGCCCGCACCGAGGCGTCGCTGGTGGTGGGGCAGCCCGGCGACGGCTGGCGGGTGGCCATGGGCACACTGACCTTCGAGCGCGGCGTGTCCACCCTCGGCCAGCAGATCCGTTATGCCCGTGAGCATGCCAATCTGGTCGAGCTGGCCAAGCGCACCGGCGCGGTCGACGATCCGCTCATCCGGGAGCGGCTCACCCGATCCTGGACCGGGCTCAAGGCCATGCGGTCCTACGCGCTGGCCACCATGGATGTCGAACAACCAGGCCAGGATTCCGTGTCAAAGCTGTTGTGGGCCAACTGGCATCGCGAGCTCGGTGAGATCGCCATGGACGTCCGGGGCATGGCCGGGCTGACGCTGCCCGGCGGCGAGTTCGACGAATGGCAGCGGCTGTACCTGTTCTCCCGTTCGGACACCATCTACGGCGGATCCAACGAGATCCAGCGCAACATCATCGCCGAGCGGGTGCTCGGCCTTCCCCGAGAGGCAAAGGGATGACCGACCTTTCAGTTGCACCGCAGGAGATCGAGGGACATGGCTTGCTGACGGGCAAGGTGGTCCTGGTGACCGCCGCCGCGGGGACCGGCATCGGGTCGACGACGGCGCGGCGCGCCTTGCTCGAGGGCGCCGATGTGGTGGTCTCCGACTACCACGAGCGCCGGCTGAACGAGACCAGGGACGAACTGGCCGCACTCGGCCTGGGCAAGGTCGACGCGGTGGTCTGCGACGTGACCTCCACCGAAGCCGTCGACGCGCTGATCACCCAGGCGGTGGCCGCGGCCGGCCGGATCGATGTGCTGGTCAACAATGCCGGCCTCGGTGGTCAGACACCCGTCATCGACATGACCGACGACGAGTGGGATCGCGTCCTCAATGTCACGCTGACCTCGGTCATGCGCGCCACTCGGGCCGCGCTGCGCTACTTCCGGGAGGCCGGGCACGGCGGCGTCATCGTCAACAATGCCAGCGTGCTGGGCTGGCGCGCACAGCACTCGCAGTCGCACTACGCCGCCGCCAAGGCCGGAGTGATGGCGCTGACCCGTTGCAGCGCAATAGAAGCCGTCGAATACGGGGTACGGATCAACGCCGTGTCGCCCAGCATCGCCCGGCACAAATTCCTGGAGAAGACGTCGTCGGCGGAACTGCTGGACCGCCTCGCCGGTGACGAGGCTTTCGGCCGTGCCGCCGAACCGTGGGAGATTGCGACCACCATCGCCTTCCTGGCCAGCGACTACTCCAGCTACCTGACCGGAGAGATCATCTCGGTGTCCAGCCAGCGCGCCTGACCATTCCGCCAATTTCCGGCCCGGTGTCGGTTAGCGTGCGAATTCATGCAGCAACTCTCGGCGTGGATGGGTGCGGGCCTGGTCACCGCCGGTGTGTCGGCGGCGATGCTGGCCGGTGCGGGTGTGGCCGCGGCCGACACACCCACCGGATCCGACACCGGAACCTCCTCGGCGAGTACCAGTGAGTCGAAGACCGACGAGTCCAAACCGGCTGACACCAAGACTCCGGCTGACACCAAGACACCCAAAACGGAAACCGACGGCCAGGATTCACCCAAACCGCCGACCACGCATCGCAAGAAGAAAAAGGCCGACGCCCAGACGAGGGCCTCCTCGGCCACCACGGCCGAGCCCGCCACCCCCTCGATGCGTGCCACCTCGGTACCCAAAGAGCCAGCCACCCCGGCTATTTCGGCCTACGCGGCCCCGCTCGCGGCGGCGAGCGGCAACGCCGTGCCGCGGGTGCCGGCGGTGGTCGGGCTTGTCCAGTCCGTCGTCACCGGGGTCGCCCGCCAGGTGCGGGTCATCGTCAACGGGGTCAGCGCGGTCACGGTGGCGGTGGTGCGCGCCGCGCAGACCGTGGTCACCGGCCCGCCGCCGAAGTCGTCGGCCGAAGCATTCCAGCGTTTCGTCTACGCGCCGGTTCACACGGTGGCCGAGGCCTGGATCGATACCGAGCTCGGCCGTCAGGTCAACGGTGTCATCAACAGGGCCGCCGGATCGTACGTGATCGGTGACGGAGCCGACGGCACCGCAGCGCATCCCGACGGCGGGGCGGCCGGTTGGTTGCTCGGCGACGGCGGCAAAGGCTGGAACAGCACCGAAGCCGGGGTGGCCGGCGGGGCCGGTGGCAAGGCCGGACTGCTCGGCAACGGCGGTGAGGGTGGCAACGGCGGAACCGCGGCGGCCGGCGGCCGCGGTGGCGCCGGTGGTCTGCTGATGGGTATCGGCGGCGACGGCGGAGACGGTGGGACAGGCCAGGTCGGCGGTGCCGGTGGATTCGGCGGCGACGCAACCGGTTTGGTGTTCGGCATCGGCGGTGCCGGCGGGGACGGTGGTGCCGGACCCGATGGCGGCAGGGGCGGCAACGGTGGGGACGGCGCGCGGCTGCTCGGCAGCGGTGGCGACGGCGGGGATGCCGGTAAGAGCGGCGTGGGCGGAACTGCCACCACGCTGCCGGCCCTCGGTGGTGCCGGCGGCAATGGCGGCCTGCTCGGAACACACGGGGACGTCGGGCATTTCGGGACCGGCACGGCGATCCCGGGGAGTTCGGGCACGGGCCTGTCCGCCACCGGAACCTGGATCACCAACAGCGACGGGCAGGTCGTCATCCTGCACGGCGTCAATGAGGTCTACAAGATCGCGCCCTATGATCCGGCCGCCAGCGGCTTCAGCGAGGATGACGCGGAGTTCTTGGCGGCCAACGGGTTCAACGTGGTGCGCCTGGGTGTCATCTGGGCGGCGGTGGAACCCGAACCCGGCGTCTACGACACCGCTTACCTGGCGTCGCTCGAACAGACCGTGCAGATGCTGGCCGATCACGGCATCTACACGCTGCTCGACATGCACCAGGACCTCTACGGTGGCACCTTCGCCGGTGAGGGCGCGCCCGAGTGGGCGACGCAGACCGGTGGGCTGCCCAACCAGAACTTCGGTTTCCCGGGCAGCTACTACCTGAACCCCGCCATGAACTACGCCTGGACCCGGTTCTGGAACAACGCCGAGTCGCCGACCGGGCTCGGGTTACAGGACGCCTACGCCCAGATGTGGGAGAACGTCGCGAGCCACTTCAGCGGCAATCCGGCCGTGATCGGGTACGACGTGATGAACGAGCCGTTCCCCGGCTTCTCCTGGCTACCGACGCTGCTGGGTAGCCCGCACTTCGGATACCAACAGTTGACCCCGTTCTACAACCAGGTGATAGCGGCCATCCGGGCCGTCGACCCGACCACGGCGGTGTATATCGAGCCGGCCAACCCGGCGGTCTCCGAGATCCTGGACATCCTCGGCTTCCCCACCATGCTGGGCACCGTCGACGACCCGAATGTCGTGTTGGCATTCCACGATTACTGCGGCGGGCCCAGCCTGAGCGCGCTGTGCGGATACATCGCCAAAGCCCTGGCCCGCGGCGCGCACGACTACGCCGAGCACCGCGATATCCCGGCGTTCATGAACGAGTTCGGGGCCACCAGTGCCAGCGGTGATCTGACGGCGCAGCTGCGCGCCGCCGACCGCTACCTGATGAGCTGGGCGGTGTGGGCCTACACGGGTAAGGGCGATATCACCACCAGCGGAACGCACGACGGTGAGGCGCTGGTCTATGACCCGGCGTTGCCGCCGACCGGTGACAATGTCAACACCGGCAATCTGAAGCTGCTGTCGGCGCCCTATCCGCAGGCCGTGTCGGGCACCCCGACGTCGTGGAGTTACCGCGACGGCACCTTCCGGTTCAGCTACTCGACCACCAAGGCCGACGGTTCGGGGAGCTTCCCGGCCGGGGCGCAGACCACCATCTCGGTGCCCGCCGTCCAGTTCCCCGACGGGTATCAGGTGAGCGTCACCGGCGGGCAGGTGGTCTCGGCGCCCGGGGCGGCGCAACTGGTCATCGCCGCCGACGGGGCGGGCGCGGTGAGCGTGGTCGTGACGGGTGCGGGGGTGACGCCGGCATCGGCATGAGCCAAGCCATCAACCACATATTCGACCTAGCAAGCGCTTGGTTGCTATGCTGCGGAGATGGGGACGGAACCGCCCGGTCAGCCGGCGAGCAGGCGTGACGAGCTTCTCCAGCTCGCCGCGACGATGTTCGCCGAACGGGGCCTCAAGGCGACCACGGTTCGCGATATCGCCGATTCCGCCGGCATCCTGTCCGGCAGTTTGTACCACCATTTCAAGTCCAAGGAGCAGATGGTCGAGGAGGTCCTCCGGGACTTCCTGGATTGGCTGTTCGCCAAGTATGAACAGATTGCGGCCTCCGAGGACAGTCCCCTGGAACGACTCAAGGGACTGTTCCTGGCGTCGTTCGAGGCGATCGAGCACCGGCACGCGCAGGTCGTGATCTACCAGGACGAGGCCAAGCGGCTGTCCGCGCTGCCGCAGTTCGACTTCGTCGACAAGCGCAACCGGGAACAGCGCAAGATGTGGCTGGACCTGCTGAATCAGGGCGTCGCCGACGGATCGTTCCGGCCGGACCTCGATGTCGACCTGGTCTACCGGTTCATCCGCGACACCACCTGGGTGTCGGTCCGCTGGTATCAGCCGGGCGGACCGCTCACGGCCGAGGAAGTCGGCCGGCAATACCTGGCCATCGTTCTCGGCGGCATAACGAAAAAGGAGATCAGTCATGGGTGAGGCGTACGTCATCGATGCCGTTCGCACCGCGGTGGGCAAGCGCGGGGGATCGCTGTCCGGAGTACATCCGGTCGACCTGGGGGCAGCCGCCTGGCGCGGACTGTTCGACCGCAATGATCTGGATCCCAGTGCCGTCGACGACGTGATCGCCGGCTGCGTGGATGCCATCGGCGGCCAGGCCGGCAACATCGCCCGGCTGTCGTGGCTCGCCGCCGGCTACCCCGAGGAAGTTCCAGGGGTGACGGTGGATCGCCAGTGCGGATCCTCGCAACAGGCCATTTCCTTTGGCGCCCAGGCCATCATGTCCGGCACCGCCGACGTGATCGTGGCCGGTGGCATGCAGAACATGAGCCAGATCCCGATCAGCTCGGCGATGATCGTCGGTGAACAGTTCGGCTTCACGTCACCGACCAACGAATCCAAGAGCTGGCTGCACCGCTACGGTGACCAGGAGATCTCGCAGTTCCGCGGCTCCGAAATGATCGCCGAGAAGTGGAATCTGTCCCGCGAAGAGATGGAGCAGTACGCGCTCACCAGCCATCAGCGCGCACAGGAGGCCATCCGGGCCGGCTACTTCGAGAACGAGATCATCCCGGTCGACGGATTCGTCACCGACGAAGGCCCGCGCGACACCTCGTTGGAGAAGATGGCCGGGCTCAAGACCCTGGTCGAGGGTGGCCGGCTCACCGCGGCGATGGCCAGCCAGATCTCCGACGGTGCCAGCGCGGTACTGCTCGCCTCGGAAAACGCCGTGAAGACGCACGGGCTCAAGCCGCGCGCCCGCATCCACCACATCAGTGCCCGCGGCGCGGACCCGGTGTACATGCTCACCGGTCCGATCCCGGCCACCCACTACGCGCTACAGAAGACCGGGTTGTCCATCGAGGACATCGACACCGTCGAGATCAACGAGGCGTTCGCCCCCGTGGTTCAGGCGTGGCTGAAGGAGACCGGCGCGGATCCGGCCAAGGTGAACCCGAGCGGCGGCGCCATCGCGCTGGGCCATCCGCTCGGCGCCACCGGTGCCAAACTGTTCGCCACCATGCTGAACACGTTGGAGCGCACCGGCGGTCGTTACGGTCTGCAGACCATGTGTGAGGGCGGCGGCACCGCCAACGTGACCATCATCGAACGGCTCTGAACGCCCGGCCGGCGGTCAGCCGTCGACGATGACGAAGGACTTGCGGATCGTCTCCCGGACGACCCAGGTGCCACGCCATCCGCGCGGCAGGACCAGCAGTGAACCGGGACCGATGTCGGCGGCGGTCCCGTCTTCGCCGGTCACCGTGCCGTACCCCGAGATGATCTGGCACACCTCGGTATTGGCGCTACGGTCGGCGGTGAACTCGCCGGGTCCGCATTCCCAGACCCCGGTGGACAGGGTTCCCGCCGCCCACACGTCGAGGGTGGCTTCCAGCTGATTGCTGCGGCTGGTCGGCTTGGGTTCCGGTGCGGGCAGTTCGGTCTCCGTGACGTGCACGTGGCGCAGGCCCACCGGGCTGTGCGGGTCGCTCGGTTCGACAGGCCCCATGCGGTCCTTCGCCCTCAACGTCCGGTGATCATGTTGGCGATACGGGCAATCCGGCTGGTGGCCGGGAGATCACGCTCGCTTTCCCGCCGATCGGCCATCCGGTACAGCACGTACATGCTCTGCACGCCCAGCCACCGCAACGGTTCCGGTTCCCAACGGCGGACGCGGCGGCCCACCCACGGCAGCCGGGTCAGCTCGGTGTCATGGCGCAGCACCAGGTCGGCGAGGGTGCGGCCGGCGAGGTTGGTCGTGGTCAATCCGCTACCGACATAGCCGCCGGCCGTCCCCAGACCGGTCACCGGATCCAGGTCGACCGTTGCCGTCCAGTCCCGAGGCACACCGAGCACCCCGCACCACGCGTGCACGATGGGAACCGACCGCGTCGCGGGGAACATGTCGTGCATCAACTCGGTCAGCGCGTGGACCGTCCAGTCCTGGGTGGCGCCGTCGATATCGGTGCGCGAGCCGTACCGGTAGGGAATCCCCCGCCCACCCAGGGCGATCCGGTTGTCGGCGGTGCGCTGGGCGTACATGTACCCGTGCGCGCAGTCCCCGAGCAGTTCCGCGCCGCGCCAACCGATCTCGTCGGATGCCTGCGCAGGCAGCGGCGCGGTGATCACCATCGAGGAGTTCATCGGAAGCCAGTCGCGTCGCTGCCCTTCCAGGCTCGCGGTGAAGCCCTCCAGACAGCGCAGCACCACCGGCGCCCGGACCACCCCGTGGTCGGTGACGGCGCGGCCCTGCTCGATCCGGGTGACCGTGGTGTTCTCGAAGATCGTGACACCGGCGTCCTCGACGACTCGGGCCAGGCCCAGCACCAGTTTGGCGGGTTGCACCCGCGCGCAGTGCGGACTGTACAAGCCGCCCAGTGCGCCGGCGACCTTGATGCGCTCGTCCAGTTCGTCACGCGACAATGCGACGAAATCCTCCGGCTCTGCACCCCATTGCTGTTCGTAGCGCAGGGTCTCGTACATCCGGCCCAGCTGCGCGCGCGACCGGGCGACCTCCAGCAGGCCGTCCTTGACGATATCGGCGTCGATCCCTTCGGCCTCGGTGACGGCGATGACGTCGTCGACGGCAGTCCGCATGGCCCGCATCAGGTCGGCCACACCCTCACGGCCGTGCGTCGCCGCATAGGCATCACGGTTGCCTGCCAACTCGGCCGACAACCACCCGCCGTTGCGGCCGGAGGCGCCGTATCCCGCGAACTCCTTCTCCAGGATGCTGATACGCAGGTCGGGCTGTTGCCGCTTGAGGTAGTACGCGGTCCACAGACCGGTCAGGCCCGCGCCGACGATACACACGTCGGCCTCCTGGTCGCCCGGTAGCGCGGGCCGCCGCTCGGGGAGACCGATCGATCGGTACCAGTACGACACACCACCATTGATGAACTGCGTCGGGGTGTCGGAAGGCATCTGGGAAGGCACCTCGGATGGCACTGATGTACTCCTGTTCGTCTTCGTCACGTAAGCCGGTGCGGCAGAGCGCCCTCGCCGAGGGGCACTCCTCATATCGTCGGCGGGCTGACGATCCAGAGAAGTTCGGCGCGTTCGGCGCTGTGGTTGTGGACGGTGTGCGGCACCGAGGTCCGGTATTCGGCACTGTCACCGGCCTCGAGCTGATGCATCGCCCCGTCCAGCTCGAGCACGATGCTGCCGGCGATGACGAGCATGATCTCCTGCGAGTCGTCGTGCACGTAGGCGTCTCCCGCGCTGCCACCCGGGGCGAACTCGGCGACATAGACCTCAAGATTGCGCAAAGGCTTCTGGGACAGCAGGTATTTGGCGCTGGTATCCGAGACGTGGATCTCCGGCCGGTCCCGCCTGCGCAGGATGCGGGCGCCGTGCGCATGGTGGTCGGTGAACAGGTCGGGCAGCGTGACACCGAGTTCCTCGCACAGCCGGCGCAGGGTCCCGACGCTGGCGTTGACCTGACCGCGCTCCAGCTGGCTGAGGAAGCCCGCCGACGTCGCGGCCCGGCCGGCGAGGTCGCGCAGAGTCAACTTGCGGGCCAACCGGAATTCGCGGATCCGCGCACCCAGATCGGATTCCGCCGTCGCGGGGGTCGCGGCGACACCCGCGTCCCCAGATTGCATCAAGGTGAGACGTCCGTTCGTGGTTGCAAACAATGCATTCTGTATCACTAAACAAAGTGTTCGTCGAACGTATGGCATCGATGGCGGTGACGCAACCCCGACGACGGAATCGGCATGACCACGACCGCATCTGTCGCTCAGATGATTCGCATCGACGATGGTCGTTGGACCTGCTCACGCCGCCCTGGTGTCATGGAGGGCATGAAACGAACCCTGATCCGTGCGGCCGGGATCGTCGTGCTGGCCGCCGTCACCGGCGCGGCGTGCGTGCTGGAGGCAGTCGCCGCCTGGCCGATGCGCTGACATCGGTCCGCCGTTCGGCCGTAGGCCTCGGCGCTAGGGTTGAGCATGGGCAATTCGGGGGAGAATTCCGCAGCCGATGCGGTTCAGAACGAGAGCCTGCTGACCGTCGCCGTCGCGCTCGGCGCGAATGTGCTTATCGCCGTTGCCAAGACCGTTGTCGCCGGGCTCACCGGGTCGGCGTCGATGTTGGCCGAGTCCGCGCACTCGTGGGCCGATACCGGCAATGAGGTGTTCCTGCTGATCGGTACCCGCCGGTCGATGAAACCGGCCGATGCCGACCACCGGCTGGGCTATGGCCGCGCCGGTTATATCTGGTCGATGTTCGCGGCCTTCGGCCTGTTCACGGTCGGGGCCGCGGTGTCGGTCTGGCACGGCGTGCAATCACTCGGCGGTGAATCGGAGGCGACCTCATATGGCTGGGCGTATGCGGTCCTCGGGGTCTCCTTCGTGCTGGAGGGCACATCGTTTCTGCAAGCGTTGCAACAGACCAGATCCGGTGCCGCGCAACGCCGTATCCATCCGTTGCGGTACGTCCGGGTGATGTCCAACCCGATGTTGCGCTCGGTGTTCGCCGAGGACCTCTCGGCGTTGATCGGCATCGTCATCGCCGCGGCGGGCATCCTGGCCCATCAGCTCACCGGGGCCGCGGTCTGGGATGCCGTCGGCTCCATCCTGGTGGGCGTCCTGTTGGGCGGGGTGGCGCTCTTTCTCATCGGCCGCAACATGGACTTCCTGACCGGTGAAGCCGTCACCCCGCTGGCCCGCAACACGGCGCTGCAAGGCCTGCTGGACCACCACGATGTCGAGCGGGTCAGCTACCTGCACATGGAATGGGTTGGTGCCGATCGGATCTACCTGGTCGCCGCCGTCGACCTGGTCGGGGATGCGGCGGAATCCAACGTGGCCGCCCGGTTGAACGCCATCGCCGACGAGCTGCAGTCGCGGCCGACCATCGTGCGGGCGGTGCTGACGCTCACCCGGCCCGGTGACACCACCGATCTGCGCCCGGGTGAGCTTCCGGACTGGTATCGCTGACCGATCACGAATTCTCTCCGACGGTAGGCATCGGCGCTCGACGTCGAGCAGACTGGGGTCATGACCGACCGAGGGACCGAGGACAGCGACACCGACCGGCACCGCCCGGAGTTCCACCCCTATCACCACCCGGCCGCCGGCTGGGGAGCCGCCGTCAGCGTCACCAAGTTCCTGGCACGTGAGCGTGAACCCTTCGACGGACCCCGCGCCATCATGAAGATGAACCACGAGGACGGTGGGTTCGACTGTCCCGGCTGTGCGTGGCCGGACGACCTCAAGGGCCTCAAGCTCGACATTTGCGAGAACGGCATCAAACACGTCACGTGGGAGATGACGCACAAGCGTTGTGGGCGGGAGTTCTTTGCCGCGCATACGGTCTCGGAGCTGGCGAACTGGAGTGACTTCGCGCTGGAAGACCAGGGCCGGCTGACCGAACCGATGGTCTACAACCCGGATACCGACCACTATGAGCCGATCGGCTGGGCGGATGCGTTCGCCTTGGTCGGCGCCGCCCTGGCCGGCCTCGACGATCCGAACCAGGCTGCCTATTACACATCGGGCCGACTCGGCAACGAAGCGACCTTCCTCTACCAGCTGATGGCCCGCGAGCTGGGGACCAACAATCTTCCCGACTGTTCGAACATGTGTCATGAGGCCAGTGGCCGCGCGATGCAGGCCGCGCTGGGCACCGGTAAGGGCACCGTGGACCTGGCCGACTGGGAGACGGCCGACGCCCTGTTCGTTCTCGGGGTCAACGCCGCGTCCAACGCGCCGCGGATGTTGACCGCGCTGTCCGAGGCCTATCGCCGCGGCGCGCAGATCGTGCACATCAACCCGCTCGTCGAGGGCGGCGCCACCAGGACCATCATCCCGCACGACTTCCTGCGGATGGCGACGTTCAAATCGACCAAGACCAGCACCTTGAACCTGCAACCCAGGATCGGCGGCGATCTGGCCCTGATCCGTGGCATCGCCAAAGTCGTTCTGGAACAGTCGAAAACCGACCCCAAGGCGCTCGACGCGGAGTTCATCGAACGCTTCACCGCCGGATTCGAGCAGTACCGTGACGTGGTCGAAGCCACCTCATGGGACGAGATCGAAGCGAAATCGGGCGTGTCCGAGCGCGATATCCGCGCTGCGGCCAAGATCTACCGGGACGCCGACCGCAGCATCATCAGCTGGTGTCTGGGCGTCACCCAGCACGAACACGGCGTCGACACCGTCCGCGAGATCGTCAACCTGCTTCTGCTGCGGGGGAATCTGGGCCGGGAAGGCGCCGGCCCGTCGCCGGTACGCGGCCACAGCAATGTGCAGGGCAACCGCACCTGCGGTATCGATCACCGACCCACCGAGGAATTCCTGGACAGGCTGGCCGAGGTCTGCAAGATCGACCCGCCCCGCGCGCACGGACTGGACACCGTCAGGACCATCGAAGCCATGCACAGCGGCGCACTGAAGGTGTTCGTGGGTATGGGAGGCAATTTCGCCGCCGCCGCACCCGACACCGAATACACCTATGCCGGGCTCCGGAAATGCGAGCTCACCGTGCAGGTCAGTACCAAACTGAACCGTAGTCACGTCGTCCACGGCCGCCGTGCGCTGATCCTGCCCTGCCTCGGCCGGACCGAGAAGGACCACCAACGCTCGGGCGTGCAGTCGTCGTCGGTGGAGGATTCGATGAGCATGGTGCATCTGTCCCGGGGGACGAAGAAGCCCGCATCCCCCGAGCTGATGTCGGAGCCGGCCATCATCGCCGGTATGGCGGCGGCGGCCCTTCCCGGCAGCGCCACCCCGTGGCAGTGGTACGTCGAGGATTACGACCGGATCCGCGACACGATGGCCAAGGTGCTCGACGGATTCGAGGACTTCAACAGGCGGGTCCGCCTGCCGCTGGGGTTCCGGATCAAGCAGCCGGCCCGCGAACTCGTCTTCCTGACTCCCTCGGGCAAGGCCGAATTCTGGGCGCCCCCGCTGCCCGACGACGGTGTCGCCGAAGACAGCCTGATCCTTGCGACACTACGGTCGCATGACCAGTGGAACACCACGGTGTACTCCGACAATGACCGCTACCGCGGTGTGAAGAATCTGCGCACCCTGGTGTTCATGAACGCCGAGGACATGGCCGACCGCGGAATCCGGGAATTCGACGAGGTCGATATCGTCGCCACCGCACGTGACGGCAGTACCCGATCGCTGCGCCGGTACAAGGCCATCCCGTACAGCATCCCCCGGGGGAACGCCGCCGGCTATATGCCGGAGATGAACGTGCTGTGCGCCATCGGCGACTACAGCACGCAAAGCGATCAGCCGATCATGAAGAACATCAAGGTCCGGGTGGAGCGCTCGGGCTGACCCCGGCGACGAGCGCCGCCGGAGTCAGGCCTGGATGTACTTGGCGGCCGACTCCAGATGTTCGATCGCCTCGGCGACGATCGCCGGGACCAGTTCGGCGCAGGTCGGCAGGTCGTCGAGGATGCCGGCCACCTGGCCCGAGGCCAGCACGCCGGCCTCGGTGTTGCCCTCGACCAGCCCGGCCTTGAGCAGCATCGGGGTGTTGGCCGCCATCACCACCTGCGACCAGGTGAGGTCTTTGCCGTGCCGCATCGCCAGACCGTCGGTGATCATCGACTTCCAGGTCATGCCGGACATCTTCTTGAACTTCTGGGCGTTGGCCACCGCGGCGGCCAAACCCCGTACCGGCGAACCGCTTTCCAGCTTCTCGACCAGGCCGGTGCGCAGCACGCGGTGCGGCATCCCGTCCACCCGGGTGGACACCACGGTGCCGTCCAGCGCCGCATCCAGGTAGCGGCGCTTGACCGCGTCGGGCACCGTCGAATCCGCCGTCAGCAGGAAGCGGGTGCCCATCGCGACGCCGGCCGCGCCGTACGTCAAGGCGGCGGCGAGTCCGCGACCGTCGAAGAACCCGCCGGCGGCCACCACCGGCATCCCGGTGTCGGCGACCGCGTCGAGTACCGACGGCAGCAGCAGGGTGGTGGCGATCGGACCGGTGTGGCCGCCGCCCTCACCGCCCTGCACGATCACCGCGTCGGCACCCCAGCTCGCCACCTTCTTGGCGTGCTTGGCCAGCCCCACCGACGGAATGACCACCACGCCGGCGTCTTTGAGCTTGGCGATCAGGTCGGGCTTGGGGGCCAGGGCGAAGGAGGCGACTTTGACTCCTTCGCGGATCAGGAGGTCGACGCGGTCGTTCGCGTCGCCGGCGTCGGCACGGATGTTGATGCCGAACGGTTTGTCGGTCGCGGCCTTGACCTTGGTGACGGCGGTCCGGAGTTCCGCGAGCGTCATGGTCGCCGATGCCAGGATGCCCAGGCCGCCGGCATTCGAGGTCGCGGACACCAGCCGGGCGCCCGCGACCCAACCCATCCCGGTTTGGACGACGGGGTGCTCGATGCCGACCAGTTCGGTCAACGGGGTCTTCAAGCTGGTCACAGCTTGACCTCTGTGTCCCGCAACGACTTCGGATCGATCACCTCACGCAGCAGGCGCTGCTCCTCGGTATCGGGCAGTCGGGTGGTCTCGGCGTCGCCCAGGCCGTGCACCTCGAACGAGGTGTTCTCGGCGACCTGTTCGGCCTCGACGCCGGGATGCAGCGACACGGCCCGCATCTGGTGCTCCGGACCGTTGAAGTCGAACACCCCGAGGTTGGTCACCACCCGGTAGATGTTGGCGAACCGATAGGCGGGGTTCTTCGGATCGACCTTGTCCCAGCCGATTCCGGACACGATATCGACCTTGTCGGTGAACACGCGCTTGGAATGGTTGCCCACCCAATAACTGGTGGCGTGGTTGATCGAGTTACCGGGCGCGCCGCGCACCCCGAACATCTGGCGAGTCGGGTGCTGGATCGGCCCGAACGCCGACAGGTTCTGGTTGCCGTACCGGTCGATCTGGTTGGCGCCCATCACCACGTGGCGCTTGCCCCAGGCCAGGGTCTCGAAGACTCGGTTGAACGGCATCCAGCCCTCGATCGCGGCGGCCGCACCGATGGCCGGGGTGTCGGCGATGATGCGCGCCTCACCGTCGGTCAGCACGATGTCGGGGGAGAAGGTCAGCCGGGCCAGCCGGGCACCCACCGACACGATGGTGGTCATCGGCGACACCATGATCTCGCCGGCATCGCGGAACAATTCGGCGCACGCGACGGCGCACACCTCGGCACGGGTGGTGGTCATCGGTTGGCCTCCTCGGCGAATTTACGCACGGCGGCTTGGTAGTCGTCCTCACTGCCGGACAGGTACGTCGTGACGAACTGGGCCCAGGTTTCGGCGGAGCCCGCGGCCTCGGCGTAGTGCCGCTGGAACTTCTCAGCCCGCCGGTAGTCCGGCTCGTTGGTGGTGAAGTGCGCACCGCCCGGTGCCTCGACGACGGCGTCGACCATCATCCGGTTGATCAGCAATGCCTGCGGCGGAACGGCTTTCACCAGTTCGTCGGTGGAGACGATGCGTTCCACCGACAGCAACCGCCGCTGCGCGGACATCAGGAACAGGTCGTCGAAGTAGGGGTCGATGCCGGTGTAGGCGGCATTGCCCCGCTCGTCGCCGAGGTTCATGTGCACGAACGCCGCGTCCAGGTTCAGCGCCGGCATGGCGATGAGTTCCTGGTCGTCGTAGGGAGATTTGACGGTCTTGAGTTCGTCGCCCCAGAAGGTACGGACATCGCTGCCCAGGCCGGCGCGGATCGGCAGGAACGGCAACCGCTGGGCGGCGGCCTGTAGGCCGCAGCGCAGCATGCCCTCGTCCATTTCGCGGGCCTCGATGGCGCCGGTGGTGCGGGCCTTGGCGAACCACGGATCGTAGAACGGCGGCGAGTCCAGCGACACGAAGCCGTAGTACACCCGCTTGACCTTGCCTGCCGAGCACAGCAGGCCCAGATCGGGGCCGCCGTAGGTGACGACCGTCAGGTCCGTCACGTCGGTGCGCAGCAGTGCGCGGACGAAGGCCATCGGCTTGCGCCGGGAACCCCAGCCGCCGATGCCGATGGTCATGCCGCTCTCGATGGATGCCACGGCGGCATCCAATGTTGTTATTTTGCTGCTCATTTCGACCCCTTGTCGGTACCGGCGAAGGCATCACGGTGCTCGTCGGACACGCCGGCGAGGTTGAGTTCGAAGGTGAACCCCTGTTCCATCCGGTATCTCGCGTTGACCGGCTGGACGTCGATGAAGTTCAGCGCCTCCTTGGCGGCCCGGATCACCCGGGTGTCCTTGTTGGCGATATCGCGCGCGACCCGCAGGGCCGACTCGTCGAGGTCGGCGCGCGGCACCACCTCGTGTACCGAGCCGAAGTGGTGCAGGGTTTCGGCGTCGACGGTGGCGGCGGTGTAGAACAACCGGCGCATCAGGTGCTGGGGCACCAGGCGGGACAGGTGAGTGGCGGCCCCGAGGGCGCCGCGCTCCACCTCGGGCAGCCCGAACTTGGCATCGTCGGAGGCGACGATCACGTCGGCGTTGCCCACCAGTCCGATACCACCGCCGACGCAGAAGCCGTTGACGGCGGCCACCACCGGCACCTCGCATTCGTACACCGCGCGGAAGGCGTGGTAGCAGCCGCGATTCGCGTCGATCAGGGCGGTGAAGCCCTCGGTGTTCTGCATCTCCTTGATGTCCACGCCGGCGTTGAAGCCCCGGCCCTCGGCTCGCAGGATCACCACGTGGGTGCTGCGGTCGCGGCCGGCGGCGGTGATGGCGTCGCCGAGTTCGAACCAGCCGCGGGAGGGGATGGCGTTGACCGGCGGGTAGTTGACGGTGACCGAGACGATGCCCGGCTCGACTGTCTCGGTGGTGATGGTCTTCGCTTTTTCTGACACGGTCACTTCCTGAAGGGGTCGCTACCTAAGCAAGCACTTGCTTGGTACGCTAGCACAGTGACCGACGCGGCTGGAATCAATCTGCAACTGGCGGGCCGGGTGGTCCTGGTGACCGGCGGGGTGCGCGGGGTCGGCGCCGGGATCAGCTCGGTGTTCGCCGCCCAGGGCGCCACCGTCATCACCTGTGCGCGCCGTCCCGTCGAGGGTCTGCCGTACGAGTTCCATGCTTGCGATATCCGCGACGACGAATCTGTCAAGGCCATGATCGACGCGATCGTCGCGGCGCACGGCCGCCTCGACGTCGTGGTCAACAATGCCGGCGGCTCCCCGTATGTGCTGGCCGCCGACGCCTCGGCGAAATTCAGCACCAAGATCATCGAGCTGAACCTGATCGGCGCGCTGTCGGTATCCACCCACGCCAACGCCGTCATGCAGGCCCAGGGCAGCGGCGGGTCGATCGTGAACATCTCCAGTGTCAGCGGGCACCGGCCCACGCCGGGCACCGCCGCCTACGGGGCGGCCAAGGCCGGCATCGACAACCTCACCTCCACCCTGGCCGTCGAATGGGCGCCCAAGGTCCGGGTCAACTCGGTGGTGGTCGGCATGGTCGAGACCGAGCAGTCCGAACTGTTCTACGGCGACGCCGGGTCGGTGGCCGCCGTGGCCGCCACGGTCCCGCTGGGCCGGTTGGCCAAGCCCGCTGACATCGGTTGGGCCGCAGCCTTTTTGTCATCCGAAGCAGCGTCGTATATCAGCGGAGCCACGCTCCAGGTGCACGGCGGCGGGGAGCCGCCGACCTACCTGGCGGCGTCCAGCGCCAACAAGTAAAAGGAGAGAACAACAATGGGTTTGCTCGACGGCCGCGTGGTCATCGTGACGGGCGCCGGCGGCGGCATCGGCCGCGCGCACGCGCTCGCGTTCGCCGCCGAAGGCGCGCGCGTGGTGGTCAACGACATCGGTGTGGGCCTGGACGGGTCGCCGGCCGGCGGTGGCAGCGCCGCGCAGGCCGTCGTCGACGAAATCGTCTCCGCCGGAGGCGAAGCCGTCACCAGTGGTGCGAACGTCGCCGACTGGGCGCAGGCCGAGGGCCTGATCCAGACCGCGGTCGACGCGTTCGGTGGACTCGACGTCCTGGTCAACAACGCCGGCATCGTGCGGGACCGGATGTTCGCCAACACGTCGGAAGAGGAGTTCGACGCCGTCACCGCCGTGCACCTCAAGGGACACTTCGCCACCATGAAGCACGCCGCCGCGTACTGGCGCGCGCAGTCCAAGGCCGGTAACACCGTCGACGCCCGCATCATCAACACCAGTTCCGGGGCCGGCCTGCAGGGCAGCGTCGGGCAGGCCAACTACAGCGCCGCCAAGGCGGGCATCGCCGCCCTGACCCTGGTCGCCGCCGCCGAGATGGGCCGCTACGGCGTGCGCGTCAACGCCATCGCGCCCTCGGCGCGCACCCGGATGACCGAGACGGTGTTCGCCGACATGATGTCCACGCAGGACCAGGATTTCGACGCGATGGCTCCGGAGAACATCTCGCCGCTGGTGGTGTGGCTGGGCAGTGCCGAATCCCGCGACGTCACCGGCCGGGTGTTCGAGGTCGAGGGTGGCGTCATCCGCGTCGCCGAGGGCTGGGCGCGTGGTGCCGAGATCGACAAGGGCGCCCGCTGGGACCCGGCCGAACTCGGGCCGGTGGTCGGCGACCTGTTGGCCAAGTCGCGGACCCCGCTGCCGGTGTACGGCGCCTGAGCGGCGGCCGTCGGTCCCCGGCGCGGCCGGGGGCCGGTTACGCCGGGTCGCAGATGACGATCGGGATCTTGCGGTCGGTGTAGGACCGGTAGTTCGCGAAGTCGGCGTACATGGCGTCCAGCTTGGGCCAGTACTCGTCGCGTTCGGCGTCGGTCGCGTCGCGTGCGATCAGGTTCAGCTTCTCTTTCTTGGTCTGGAAGCTGATGTTCGGGTTGGCCTTCAGGTTCAGGTACCACATCGGGTTGGTGGCGCGACCGCCCTGCGAGGCGACCAGGACGATCCGGCTGCCCTCCTGCAGGAAGAGCAACGGACTGTCCCGCAACTCTCCGGTCTTGCGGCCCGTCGTGGTCAGGATGCCGACCTCGGCACCGCGCAGGAACTTGTTGGCCAGCTTGCCGCCGGACTTCTTGAACAGCCAGGTCTGGGCTCGCGACATCCACTTGATCGCGGTGCCCGTGGCCGGGGCGTTGAGCCGTTCGACCTGCTTGGCATTGAGTGGGCGAGGCGGAGTGGCCATGTCTGCGGTCCCTATCGGCCGATGAAGGGGGTGAGTTTGGCGTTGATGTGGTGGATCAAGCCATCGGATTCCGGGATCAGGAACGTCTCGTCGACGTGCGAGCACACCCGCCGGCCGAGCAACCGCGGCTTGGTCAGCACGTCGAACCGGGCCCGCACATGATCACCGTCGACGGAGAACTCCGGCGGCGTCGTCGCCTCGATGATCTTGAACTGCGGGCCGTTGTTCAGGCTGCGCCGCAAGTGATCTCCGGAGCGACCGGTCTTGACCCCCATCTCGATGCGGATACATCCCGGCGCGAACGGCACCTCGTCGGCGCGGTGGGTGACCAAGGCATCGATGTACGCCTGCGCCGCTGCGATGCGGTCTGCTTCCGTAGCTGGCACCGGCCGGACTCAGATCCGCTCGATGATGGTGCCCGTGCTCAGCGCCCCGCCGGCACACATGGTGATCAAGGCGGTGCTCTTGCCGGTGCGCTCCAGCTCGTGCAGGGCCGTGGTGATCAGCCGGGCCCCGGTCGAACCGACCGGGTGGCCCAGCGCGATGGCGCCACCGTTGACGTTGACCTTGTCCATGTCGGCGCCGTGCACTTGGGCCCAGGACAGCACCACCGAGGCGAACGCCTCGTTGATCTCGACCAGGTCGATGTCGCCGAGCTTCATCCCGGCCTTCTCCAGCACCCTGGCCGTGGACTGCACCGGTCCGTCGAGGTGGTAGTAGGTTTCGGCGCCGACGTTGGCCTGCGCGACGATGCGAGCACGGGGCTTGAGGCCGAGCGCGCGCGCCTTGTCCTCGTCCATCCAGAGCACCGCCGCCGCGCCGTCGGAGATCTGCGACGACGTGCCCGCGGTGTGAATTCCGCCGTCCAACACCGGCTTCAGCGACGCGAGCCCCTCGGCGGTGGTGTCGCGCAGGCCCTGATCGCGGGTCACCGGCGCCCATTCGGCGGTCGGTTGCTTGTTCTCGTCGAGCACCGGGGCGGAGATGGGCGAGATCTCGCGGTCGAAGCGGCCCTCGGCCCAAGCCTGCTTGGCCTTGAGCTGGGAGGCCAGGCCGAGGGCGTCGATGTCGGCGCGGGTGATGCCGCGGCGCTTGGCAATCCGCTCGGCGGCCTCGAACTGGTTGGGCATGTCGATATCCCACGACGACGCCCGGATCAGGCTGCGGTCCGGGCCGGCGTTGGCGCCCAGGCCGACCCGGCTCATCGCCTCGATGCCGCACGCGATGCCGATATCGATGGCGCCGGTGGCGATCAGGCCGGCGATCAGGTGGTTGGCCTGCTGGGCGCTACCGCACTGGCAGTCGATCGTGGTGGCGCCGACGTGCTCGGGCAGGCCCGCGGTCAGCCAGCCGACGCGGGTGATGTTGTTGGACTGCTCGCCGTACTGGGTGACGCAGCCACCGATGACCTGTTCGACGTCACCGGCGGCAATCCCGGCCTTGTCCACCACGGCCTTCTGTACCGCGCCGAGGAGTTCGGTGGCGTGCAGGCCGGACAACCAGCCGTTGCGCTTCCCGATCGGGCTGCGGGTGGCTTCGACGATGACAGGATTACCCATGTCGTCAGGCTAGAACACGTTTCATTACTCTGACAAGCGACGATGCCACCGTGCCTTTTATCTGCGGTGGAGGCATGTTTTACTGGCACTAGAACACGTTGCATTCGTAGGAGCGCAAACTCATGCCATGCCCAATCTCGCCCGACTTCGACTTCCTCGACGCCAGCCTCAACCTGGAACGGCTGCCCGTGGAAGAACTCGCCGAACTGCGTAAGTCCGAGCCCGTGCACTGGGTCGACGTGCCCGGTGGCACCGGTGGGTTCGGTGACAAAGGCTACTGGCTGGTCACCAAGCACGCCGACGTCAAAGAGGTGTCCAAGCGCAACGACATCTACGGCAGCTCGCCCGACGGCGCCATCCCGGTGTGGCCGCAGGAGATGACCCGGGAAGCGGTCGACCTGCAGCGGGCCGTGCTGTTGAACATGGACGCCCCGCAGCACACTCGGCTGCGCAAGATCGTCTCCCGCGGGTTCACCCCGCGGGCCATCGGCCGGCTGGAGGCCGAACTCGCCGAGCGCGCCCAGAAGATCGCGCAGACCGCCGCCGCCGAGGGCTCCGGCGATTTCGTGGAGCAGGTGTCCTGCGAGCTGCCGCTGCAGGCCATCGCCGGACTGCTCGGTGTTCCGCAGGAGGACCGCGACAAGTTGTTCCGCTGGTCCAACGAGATGACCGCCGGCGAGGATCCCGAGTACGCCGACGTCGATCCGGCCATGTCGTCGTTCGAACTCATCAGCTACGCCATGAAGATGGCCGAGGAGCGGGCCAAGAACCCGACCGAGGACATCGTCACCAAGCTGATCGAGGCCGATATCGACGGTGAGAAGCTCTCCGATGACGAGTTCGGCTTCTTCGTCGTGATGCTCGCGGTGGCCGGCAACGAGACCACCCGCAACTCGATCACCCACGGCATGATCGCCTTCTCACAGCATCCCGAGCAGTGGGAGCTGTACAAGAAGGAACGCCCGGAGACCGCCGCCGACGAGATCGTCCGCTGGGCCACCCCGGTGTCGGCCTTCCAGCGCACCGCGCTGGAGGACACCGAACTGGCCGGCGTGCAGATCAAGAAGGGCCAGCGGGTGGTGATGTCCTACCGGTCGGCCAACTTCGACGACGAGGTCTTCGAGGATCCGCATGCATTCAACATCCTGCGCAACCCGAACCCGCACGTCGGCTTCGGCGGCACCGGCGCGCACTACTGCATCGGCGCGAACCTGGCCCGGATGACCATCAACCTGATTTTCAACGCGGTCGCCGATCACATGCCCGACCTGAAGCCCATCGGTACGCCCGAGCGGCTGAAGTCCGGCTGGCTCAATGGTATTAAGCATTGGCAGGTCGACTACACCGGTAAGTGCCCGGTCGCGCACTGAATTAGGAGTACACGGGTGGACTTCGCACCGAACCCGGAGCAACAGGCCGTCATCGATGTGGTGACGTCTGTGCTGGATCGGGACAACAGTTGGGACGCACTGGTTTCCGGTGGCGTACTTGCGCTCGCCGCACCGGAGCGCCTCGGCGGTGACGGTCTCGGACTGCTCGAGGTGGCGACCGCGCTGACCGAGGTCGGCCGGCACGGCACCATCAGCCCGGCGCTGGCGACGCTCGGTCTCGGGCTGGTGCCGCTGCTCGACCTGGCCTCCGCCGAGCAGCAGGATCGGTACCTGGCCGGGGTGGCCAAGGGAGCGGTGCTGTCGGCCGCCCTCAACGAGCCGGGCTCGTCGCTGCCCGAGCGGCCGGCCGTCACCTTCACCGGCGGCCGGCTCAACGGCACCAAAATCGCTGTGCCCTACGCCGAATCGGCCGAGTGGCTGGTGGTGACCGCCGACAGTGCCGTCGTCGTGGTACCCCCGACGGCCGCCGGCGTGAGCCTGGTCAAGACACCGGCGGCCAACGGCTCCGACGAGTACGTGGTGACCTTCGCCGACGTACAGGTGCCGCCCGCCGATGTGCTTCAGGGCGCGAGCACGCACCGGGTGAACCAGTTGGCGCTCGCGAGCACCGGGGCGTTCGCCGCCGGCCTGGTCGCCGGTGCGCTGCGGCTGACCGCCGACTACGTGGCCACCCGTGAGCAGTTCGGCAGGCCGTTGTCCACCTTCCAGACGGTGGCCGCGCAGCTGTCCGAGGTCTACATCGCCTCGCGCACCATCGATCTGGTGTCCACCTCGGCGGTCTGGTTGTTGTCCGAAGGGCTGGACGCCGATGACGACCTGGCCATTCTGGGTTACTGGGTGACATCGCAGGCCGCCCCGGCGATGCGGATCTGCCACCACCTGCACGGTGGCATGGGCATGGACATCACCTACCCCATGGACCGCTACTACTCGTCGATCAAGGACTTGACCCGGCTGCTCGGCGGTCCGACGCATCGTCTCGACCTGGTGGGAGCGTAGAGCACATGTATATCGAATTGACCCCCGAGCAGCGGGCGCTGCAAGCCGAACTGCGGCAATACTTCTCGAATCTCATCACGCCCGAAGAAGCCGCGGCGATGGAGACCGACCGCCACAACGAGGCCTACCGGGCCGTCATCAAGCGGATGGGTTCGGACGGCAAGCTGGGCGTGGGCTGGCCCAAGGAATACGGCGGCCTGGGTTTCGGGCCGATCGAACAGCAGATCTTCGTCAACGAGGCCAACCGCGCCGACGTTCCGCTGCCGCTGGTCACCCTGCAAACCGTGGGGCCGACGCTGCAGGTGTACGGCACGGAGGAGCAGAAGAAGAAGTTCCTTCCCGGGATACTGTCCGGCGACATCCATTTCGCCATCGGCTACTCCGAGCCCGACGCCGGCACCGACCTGGCCTCGCTGCGGACCACCGCCGTCCGGCATGGTGACGAGTACGTCGTGAATGGGCAGAAGATGTGGACCACCGGCGCGCACGACGCCGACTACATCTGGCTGGCCTGCCGTACCGATCCGTCGGCGGCCAAGCACAAGGGCATCTCGATCCTCATCGTCGACACCAAGGATCCGGGCTACAGCTGGACCCCGATCATCCTGTCCGACGGCGCCCATCACACGAACGCCTCGTACTACAACGATGTCCGCGTTCCCGCCGACATGCTGGTCGGTGAGGAGAACGGCGGCTGGAAGCTGATCACCACCCAGCTCAACCACGAGCGGGTCGGCCTAGGTCCGGCCGGGCGCGTCGCCGGCATCTACGACCAGATCAAGACGTGGGCCTCCAAACCCGGGTCGGACGGTGTCACTCCGATCGAGCATGATGACGCCAAACGTCTGCTCGGCCAGATCAAGGCCATCTGGCGGATCAACGAACTGCTCAACTGGCAGGTCGCGGCGTCCGGTGAGACCATCGCCGTCGCCGACGCGGCGGCGACGAAAGTCTTCTCCACCGAACGGATCCAAGAGGTCGGTCGGCTCGCCGAGGAACTGGTCGGCAGGTACGGCAACCCGGCCGATCCGGAGACCGCCCACCTGCTGGACTGGCTGGACAAGATGACCAAGCGCAATCTGGTCATCACCTTCGGCGGTGGCGTCAACGAGGTGATGCGGGAGATGATCGCGGCGTCGGGTCTGAAGGTCCCGAGGGTTGCCCGATGAGCGATCTGCAGAAGGGGATCGAGGAGATCCTCGCGTCCGGACGCGGTGAACCCACCATCGCGCGAGATCCGGTGAACCAGCCGATGATCCATCACTGGACCGATGCGATCGGCGACAAGAATCCGATCTACGTCGACGACGAGGCGGCAAGAGCGGCCGGCCACGACGGTATCGTCGCGCCGCCGGCGATGATCCAGGTGTGGACCATGATGGGGCTGGGCCGCACCCGGTCCGACGACGATCCGTTGGCCCGCGCGATGAAGCTGTTCGACGACGCCGGATATGTCGGCGTGGTCGCCACCAATTGCGACCAGACCTATCACCGCTACCTCCGGCCCGGCGAGCAGGTCGCGATGAGCGCCGAGATCGTCAGCATCATCGGCCCCAAGCAGACCGCACTGGGCGAGGGCTACTTCATCAACCAGAAGATCCGTTGGCATGTCGGCGACGAGGAAGTCGCCGACATGGACTGGCGCATCATGAAGTTCCTGCCAGCCGCCAAGCAGGCGCAACCCGAGGCGGCGGCGATCCCCGAGGATCTCGACCCGGACAAGCTGATGCGCCCGTCGTCGTCGCGTGACACCAAGTTCTTCTGGGACGGCGTCAATGCCCACGAGTTGCGTATCCAGCGCCGCCCGGACGGCACGCTGCAGCATCCGCCGGTGCCCGCGGTGTGGGCCGACAAGGATGCGCCCGCCGATTACGTGGTCGCATCGGGCAAGGGCACGGTGTACAGCTATGTGGTGCACCACGCCCCGAAGGTGCCCGGCCGCAGCCTCCCGTTCGTCATCGCGCTCGTGGAACTCGAGGAGGGCGTCCGCATGCTCGGCGAACTGCGCGGGATCGAGCCAGATCAGGTGAAGATCGGATTGCCGGTGCGCGCAACGTATCTCGACTTCCCCGACAGTGACGTCAGCCCGGCATGGACCTTGTACGCATGGGAGCCGCAAGCATGAGCCGCACGGTCGACGCCATCGAGGTCGGCACGAAGCTGCCCGAACTGCAGATCTACGGCGACCCGACATTCATCGTGTCCACCGCCATCGCCACCCGCGACTACCAGGACGTGCACCACGACCGGGACAAGGCGCAGGCGAAGGGATCCAAGGACATCTTCGTCAACATCCTCACCGATACCGGTCTGGTAGGGCGCTATGTCACCGACTGGGCGGGTCCCGACGCCGTCGTCAAGTCGATCAAGCTGCGACTCGGCGTGCCCTGGTATGCCTACGACACCATCACTTTTCGGGGTGAGGTGACCGCGACCGACGGTGACGTGGTGACGTTGAAAGTGGTGGGCAGCAACAGCCTGGGCGATCACGTCATCGCCACATCCACGGTTGCGTTGGGAGGCACGCAGTGAGCCTGTCGGGTAAGGCGGCCATCGCCGGTATCGGCGCCACCGACTTCTCCAAGAACTCCGGGCGCAGTGAGTTGCGGCTGGCCGCCGAGGCGGTGCTCGACGCTCTCGATGATGCCGGGTTGTCGCCGTCGGATGTCGACGGTCTGGTCACCTTCACCATGGACTCGAACCTGGAGACCGCGGTGGCGCGCTCGACCGGGATCGGTGACCTCAAGTTCTTCAGCCAGATCGGCTACGGCGGTGGCGCCGCGGCCGCGACCGTTCAGCAGGCAGCACTGGCCGTTGCCAGCGGGGTGGCCGAGGTCGTGGTCGCCTACCGCGCGTTCAACGAACGCTCGGAGTTCCGGTTCGGCCAGGTGATGACCGGCCTGACGGTCAACGCCGACTCCCGCGGGGTGGAGTACAGCTGGTCCTATCCGCACGGGCTCAGCACGCCCGCCGCGTCGGTGGCCATGATCGCGCAGCGCTATATGCACGAATACGGCGCCACCAGTGCCGATTTCGGCGCCGTGTCGGTGGCCGATCGCAAGCACGCCGCCAACAACCCGAAGGCGCACTTCTACGGCAAGCCGATCACCATCGAGGATCACCAGAACTCGAGGTGGATCGCCGAACCGCTGCGGCTGCTGGACTGCTGCCAGGAAACCGACGGCGGTGTCGCCATCGTCGTCACCACCGCCGAACGGGCCAAGGATCTCAAGCATCGGCCGGCGATCATCGAGGCCGCCGCGCAAGGCGCCGGCACCGATCAGTTCACCATGTACTCCTACTACCGGGATGAGCTCGGTCTGCCCGAGATGGGTTTGGTGGGCCGGCAGCTGTGGGAGCAGAGCGGGCTGTCACCCGCCGATATCCAGACGGCGATCCTGTACGACCACTTCACCCCGTACACGCTGATCCAGCTGGAAGAGCTGGGTTTCTGCGGTAAGGGCGAGGCCAAGGATTTCATCGCCGGCGGCGCCATCGAGATCGGCGGGCGGCTGCCCATCAACACCCACGGGGGCCAGCTCGGCGAGGCCTACATCCACGGGATGAACGGCATCGCCGAGGGCGTGCGGCAGCTGCGGGGCACGTCGGTGAACCAGGTCGACAATGTGGAGCACGTGCTCGTCACTGCGGGCACCGGGGTGCCGACCTCGGGGTTGATCCTGGGCTGACCTGCGGCAGCACCGCGGCCGCCAGCCCATGGCGACAGGGTGTCCTACCCGGAGTGCAATGAAGTGTTCGGCAACGGGCCGACGGCGCGGTAATCTCGATATCGCTGTTCAGATGTGCTCGAGGGGGGCCTTGGCATGGGCATGCAGCCCGATATGAGTCCGTTCGGCTCGCAGACGGTGACGGGACCGGGCTGGCCGAACGTCGACGAGGATGCGCTGGGTGCTGCGGCCGCGCAGTACGAGGCGCTGGCGGCGAAGATCACCGGGACGGTGGTGCCGCAGCAGCAGGGCCAGCTGATGAAGCTCGCCGACGCCTGGCAGGGCGGATCGGCCGTCGCCGCGGCGGGTGAGGCGACCACCATCATCGGCGGTCACGAGTCCAATGGCGCCTTGGCGGCCGCCATCGCGGCCAAACTGCGCAGCATGGAGGCCGCCGTGGTCGCCACCAAGACGCTGGTGAACACCATGGCCGAAGAGACGAACGCCGAGTGCATGGCCATCCAATCCATGCCGGTCAGCAATGTCCAGGAGCTGGTCCAGGCCAGGATCAAACTCGGCCTGTCGCAGAACACGGCCACCGTGACCGCCAATGCCACCGAACTCGCCAACACCATCGGTGCACCACCGAGCCTGCCGGCCTCGGGTCCGCCCGCGGTCGGTGCGCAGCAGTTGGCCGGTCAGGATCCGCAACAGGCGATGCAGATGCTCAGCCAGATGGGGTCCATGCTCACCCAGTTGCCACAGCAGCTGGGACAGGCGCTCGGGCAGGCCCCGCAGCAGATGATGCAGCCGCTGCAACAGCTGACACAGCCCCTACAGCAGCTCACCTCGATGCTCGGCAAGGGTGGCTCACCGTCGGCCGGCGGCGGGCCGTCGCCCTTTGCGGCGTTCTCCAACCACCCCCTGGCGGGTGGTTCCGGTGCCGGCGGTGGGGCCGGGATGGTACGTGCGGCGGGGCTGCCCGGCGCCGGTGGCGGATCGGCGCAGACGCCGCTGATGGCCGGTCTGGTCGGCAAGACGCTGCCGGTGGCGGTCGCCCCGGCCGAGGCCGCGGCCGGGGCCATGGTGGGCGGTGTCGCGCCGGTC
Organism: Mycolicibacterium canariasense; assembly: GCF_002101555.1. Classification (GTDB taxonomy): domain Bacteria; phylum Actinomycetota; class Actinomycetes; order Mycobacteriales; family Mycobacteriaceae; genus Mycobacterium; species Mycobacterium canariasense. Next base: position 290,329 of record NZ_LQOL01000049.1, on the reverse strand, counting down.
GCCGCCGGTGGAGGCGGCATGGGCGGTGGGCCGATGGGCATGATGGGCCAGCGCGGCGGCGAGGGCGGGGGAGTCAAACAGGGGCTGGCACTACCGCCGTCACTGGATTACGGGGAAGACGAGGTCGACGACGATGAATGGTGATCGACGATGACGAGTCCGCTGGAGAAACCCGAAGGGCTGAACTGGGACGCGGCGTCGGTCGAACTGCCGCCGATGCCGACCATCCCACCCGGTGCCGACGCCATGAGCATGACCATCGCGGCCGTCCTGCCGACCCTCGAAGCATCCCTGACGGCCAACGTGTCCGCGGTTGAGGCGAAGGAGAACATGTTCTCCGGCAAGGTGGGCGCGGCGCAGTCGGCGTACCAGAACGCCGACGAGTCCGGTGGCCAGTCGGTCGGCCAGCTGGGCAGCATGCTCGGGCAGATGGGCCAGATGAGTCAGCTGGCCCAGACGCCGATGCAGGCCGCCGGCAGCCTGGGCGGGCAGACCGGCAGCTTCGGCTCGATGATGCAACAGGCCATGGGCAGCGCGGGTCAGGGCGGTGGCTCCGGTTCCGGTGCCGGCGGCGGCGCCGGCGGGCTCGGTTCGCTGGGATCGATGGGCTCGCAGCTGGCCGGCCAGATACCGCAGGATCAGGGCCGTCCCGACGAGCGCCAGCAGCAGGATCAACGTGAGCAGCAGCTCAACGAGCGGCAGGCGCAGCAGGACCACCGCCAAACCGAACAGGATCAGCGCGAACACCAACTGGACCAGCGGCAGGCGCAGCAGGACGCGCGGGACGCGGCGCCCCAGCACGGTGCGGCCGGGCCCGCCCCCGGTGCCGCCGGTCCGGCGCCGGTGTCACCGCACGAGCACGGCCGACCGGCCGGTGGCGAGGACCTGTCCCGCCGGGTGTGATCAGGCGGGAACGAGTTCCACCCCGGACAGCACCACGGTGTTGTCCCGGCTGGGTGCCGTCAGTTGCCCGACGAGCTTGCCGTCCTGCTTCCAGATGTCGGCCCGCAGCGTTTCACCAGGGATGACGGTGCCGGCGAACCGTGCCCCGTAGCTGCCGACCTGCGTGACGTCGCCGTCGAAGAAGTGGTCGACGATGGCCTTGCAGCCGATGCCGTAGGTGCACAGGCCGTGCAGGATCGGCCGGTCGAAGCCGGCCGCCTTGGCGAACGCGGGGTCCGAGTGCAGCGGATTGCGGTCCCCGCACAGCCGGTACAGCAGCGCCTGCTGGGGCAGCGTCGGCAGCGCGATCTCGGCGTCGGGGGCCCGGTCGGGCAGCTCCACCGACGTGGAGGGTCCCCGCTCGCCGCCGAATCCGCCCTCACCGCGGGCGAAGATGGACCGTTTGGTGGTCCACAGCACGGTGCCGGATTCGTCGGTCACGGTGGATTCGCTGACGATGACGGCGGCCTTGCCTTTGTCCCAGATCTCGGTGAAGCGTTGTTTGGACCAGGCTTTGCCGCTGGTGGGTATGGGACCGGGCACGGTGACGCCCTCGCTGGCGTGCAGCACCTTGGACAGTTCGATGTCGATACCGGGAAACTGCACCGTCGGCGCCTTGGTCATGTGGAAGCTGGCCGCGACATTGCCGAAGGTGGGCAGCACCCGCGGGGTGTTGTCGGCCAGATAGCGCAGCTCGCGTTCGTCCATCGGGTCGGCGCCTGCCCCAAGGCCCAGGTGGTAGAGCTGGATATCGCTGCTGGTCCAGGAGAATTCGATCGGATCCAGGTCGGCGGCGAGAGCCTTGTCGACATCGATGGGCACTAGCGGGCCTTTCCTGCTACGGCGAGGGCGGCGAGGTAACCGAATGTCATGGCGGGCCCGATGGTGCCGCCGGGTCCGGGATAGGTGTGGCCCATCACCGGCGAGCTGACATTGCCCGCGGCGTAGAGCCCTTCGATGATCGAGCCGTCGTCGCGCAGGGCGCGGCCGTGCACGTCGGTGCGGATACCGCCCTTGGTGCCCAGGTCACCCGGCACCATCTTGGCCGCGTAGAACGGCGCGTGCTTGATCTCACCGAGGTTGGGGTTCGGCTTGTTGGTGGGATCACCGTAGTAACGGTCGTAGGCGCTCTGGCCGCGGTGGAAGTCCTCGTCCACACCGGTGCGGGCGAATCCGTTGAACCGCTCGATGGTGGCGCCGAGGGCCGCAGCGGGCACGCCGGTCTTGTCGGCCAGTTCGGCCAGCGTGTCGGCCTTGACCACGACGCCGGACTCCAGCCACTTCTTAGGGATGCGCTGTCCCGGCTGCAAACCCGCGAAGATGTAGCGGTCCCGGTACTGCTGGTCGAACACCAGCCAGGCCGGCACGTTCTCGCCAGGGCCGGGGCCCTGGCCGTACTCGCCGCCGTACATGTGGTGGCAGGCCTCGACATAGGGCATCGACTCGTTCATGAACCGCTTGCCACTGAGGTTGACGATGATCGACCCGGGAGAATTGCGCTCCGACAGGGCGAACCACGGCGCATCGACCAGGGGCACCGTCGGGCCCCACCACGAGTCCTCCATGATTTCCAGTGCGGCGCCCAGCTTTTCGGCGGCCAGGATTCCGTCGCCGGTATTGGCCTTGGCCCCGACGGTCCATTCCGTGGTGATCGGCTGTCGCTGGTACTTGGTGCGCATCTCCTGGTTGTGCTCGAAGCCGCCGCATCCGAGGATGACCCCTTTGTGGGCTCGGATCAATTGCGGCTCAGCCGATTCCGGGTCCCCTGCGGCGCGGACATAGATGCCGCGGACCACCCCGTCTTCGACGTACAGATCCGTCAGCGCGGTGTTGAGCAGCACCGGTACCCCGGCTTCGCGCAGGCCGATGCGCAACGGGGCGATCAGCGCGCGGCCCATGCCGACGAGATTCTTGCCGGTGGCGTTGGCCCACACCGACCGCACGCCGACCTTGATGCTGCGCAGCACACCGCGCGGGTGCCGCTTGAGCTGGTTGAGTCGGACGTAGTCCTGCTGCAGCACCACCATGTTCATCGGGACCTTGCCGTAGGGCGGTTCCAGGCCCGACTCGTCGGGGCCGAGCTTCTTGGCGTTGAACGGCTTCGGTTCCACCGAACGTCCGGTGGCCTTGCCGCCCGGCGTCTCCGGGTAGTAATCGGAGTAGCCCGGCACCCAGCACAGCTTCAGCGGAGAGTTCTTCAACACGAACGACAACATCTCCGGACCCCGGTCCAGGTAGGTGTCGATCTTCTCGGCGGGGACGACATCGCCGATGATGGCGTGCAGGTATGTGCGGGCGGCATCGGCGGTGTCTTTGACCCCGTCACGCCTGAGGACCTCGTTGTTCGGGATCCACACCCCACCGCCTGATCGCGCGGTGGAACCGCCATAGTGCGGAGCCTTTTCAACGACTACTGTCGAGAGGCCCTGGTGAGCAGCGGTGAGGGCGGCGACCATGCCGGCGGCTCCGCTTCCCACCACGACGACGTCGAACGCACCGTAACCCTGTCCTGTCATGTAGAACACGTTATAGAATTGCCCGGCCGGTGGACAACTGTGCCGGTCAAAGATGTGAGGGGAATTCACCGAGATGCTGAGTGCGCAGGTCCGCGACGAACTCGCGGCAGATCTCGCCCACGCCGAGCGCAGCAGAGTCCCGACCACGCCGTTGACCGACCGCTACCCCGATATCGACGTGGTGGACGCCTACGAGATCCAGCTGATCAACATCCGGCAGCGGGTTGCCGAGGGCGCCCGCGTGATCGGGCACAAGGTGGGCCTGTCGTCGGAGGCCATGCAGAAGATGATGGGCGTCGACGAGCCCGACTACGGTCACCTGCTGGCCGATATGGAAGTTTTCGAGAACAGCCCGGTCAAGACGGCGAACTACCTGTACCCGCGGGTGGAGGTCGAGGTGGGCTTCGTGCTGGCCGACGACCTGCCCGGTGCGGGCTGCACCGAGGATGACGTGCTGGCCGCGACGGCCGCCTTCGCGCCGTCGATCGAGCTGATCGACACCCGCATCACCGACTGGAAAATCAAACTCTGCGACACCATCGCCGACAACGCCTCCTCGGCCGGCTGGGTGCTCGGGCCGGAACGGGTGTCGCCCAAAGATATTGACATCAAGAACATCAACGCGGTGCTCAAACGCAACGGCGAGGTGGTGGCGGAAGGCCGCAGCGACGCGGTCCTCGGCAATCCGGTCACCTCGGTGGCCTGGCTGGCCCGCAAGGTGGACAGCTTCGGCGTCCGCCTGAAGGCCGGCGACATCGTGCTGCCCGGTGCCTGCATGCGTGCGATAGATGCACGTCCGGGTGACGATTTCGTAGCAGATTTCGACGGACTGGGTTCGGTCCGACTGAGTTTCGAATAGGGGACGTTTGCAATGGCCGATAAGGCGTCAGTGGCGATTGTCGGGTCGGGCAACATCAGCACCGACCTGCTGTACAAGTTGTTGCGTTCGGATTGGTTGGAACCGCGCTGGATGATCGGGATCGACCCGGAGTCCGAGGGGTTGGCCCGGGCGCGCAAGCTGGGCCTGGAGACCAGCCACGAGGGCGTGGATTGGCTTCTGGCCCAGAGTGAATTGCCGGATCTGGTGTTCGAGGCGACCAGTGCCTACGTGCATCGTGACGCCGCGCCGCGGTACGAGGCGGCCGGTATCCGGGCGATCGATCTGACCCCGGCGGCGGTGGGTCCCGGGGTGATCCCGCCGGCGAACCTGCGGGCACATCTGGATGCGCCGAACGTCAACATGGTGACCTGCGGCGGGCAGGCCACCATTCCGATGGTCTATGCGGTCAGCCGCGTGACCGAGGTGCCGTATGCCGAGATCGTGGCGTCGGTGTCCAGCGCATCGGCGGGTCCGGGCACCCGGGCCAACATCGACGAGTTCACCAAGACCACCAGCGCCGGTGTGCAGAACATCGGCGGGGCGGCCAAGGGCAAGGCGATCATCATCTTGAACCCGGCCGAGCCGCCGATGATCATGCGCGACACCATCTTCTGCGCCATTCCCGAAGATGCCGACCACGCCGCGATCACCGCGTCGATCAAGGATGTCGTCGCGCAGGTGCAGACCTACGTGCCGGGTTACCGGCTGCTCAACGAACCGCAGTTCGACGAGCCGTCGGTGGTCAACGGCGGCAACCACGTCGTCACCATCTTCGTGGAAGTGGAAGGTGCCGGGGACTACCTGCCGCCGTACGCTGGAAATCTGGACATCATGACCGCCGCGGCCACCAAGGTCGGCGAGGAAATCGCCAAGGAGCGCGTCGCGGCTACCGCTGGAGGTCAGGCATGAGCACCGCCGATATTTTCTTCAACCCGATCTGGGACGTCCGGATGACCGACACGTCGCTGCGCGACGGGTCGCACCACAAACGTCACCAGTTCACCAAGGATGAGGTCGGCTCGATCGTCGCCGCGTTGGATGCCGCCGGGGTGCCGGTCATCGAGGTCACCCACGGCGACGGCCTGGGTGGGTCGAGCTTCAACTACGGATTCTCGAAAACCCCTGAGCAGGAACTGATCAAGCTCGCCGCCGAGACCGCCACGCAGGCCAAGATCGCGTTCCTGATGCTGCCCGGGGTGGGCACCAAGGAAGACATCAAGGAAGCCCAGAACAACGGCGGTGAGATCTGCCGGATCGCCACCCACTGCACCGAGGCCGACGTCTCGATCCAGCATTTCGGGCTGGCCCGCGAACTCGGCCTGGAAACTGTCGGGTTCTTGATGATGAGCCACACCATCTCCCCGGAGAAGCTGGCCGCCCAGGCCCGCATCATGGCCGATGCCGGCTGCCAGTGCGTCTACGTCGTGGATTCGGCCGGTGCGCTGGTCCTCGACGGGGTCGCCGACCGGGTGGCCGCGCTGGTCGCCGAACTGGGCGACGACGCGCAGGTGGGCTTCCACGGCCACGAGAACCTCGGCCTCGGGGTGGCCAACTCCATCGAGGCCGTCCGCGCGGGCGCCAAGCAGATCGACGGCTCGTGCCGGCGGTTCGGTGCCGGCGCCGGCAACGCGCCCGTCGAGGCGCTGATCGGGGTGTTCGACAAGATCGGCGTCAAGACCGGCATCGACTTCTTCGATATCGCCGACGCCGCCGAAGAGGTCGTGGCCCCCGCGATGCCGGCCGAGTGCCTGCTCGACCGCAACGCGCTGATCATGGGCTACTCCGGGGTGTACTCCAGCTTCCTCAAGCACGCCATCCGCCAGTCCGAGCGCTACGGCGTGCCCGCGCATCAGCTGCTGCACCGCGCCGGGCAGCGCAAGCTGATCGGCGGTCAGGAAGACCAGCTCATCGACATCGCCCTGGAGATCAAGCGCGAGCAAGAGGCCGCCGCCAACGCCTGATCCCCACCCCGCCCAATTGAACAATCGGGCGAAAAAGCGCGAGAAGAACCCGGCAGAACGTCGATTTGGGTAACTACCAGCCGGCACCGGCAAGATGGGGCGCATGGCCACCGCTCCGACCACACGCCGCCGGGCGGGTTCGCTGGAACTGCTGCTGGTCGGCCTCATCGCGCTGGCCTTGTCGGCGAGCGTCGTCAGTGACCTGCTGACGACGCACCCCCGCGTCGCCGCGGCCGCGACCATCTTCTGCGGTGTGTTCGTCCAAGCGTTGCCGTTCCTGGTGCTCGGCGTCATCGTCAGCGGACTGGTCGCGGCGTTCGTCACCGCCGAGCGGTTGCAGCGCTGGCTGCCGCGCCGGCCGGTGCTGGCGGTGGCCGCCGCCGGCGTGGGCGGGGCAGCGCTGCCCGGTTGCGAATGCGGTTCGGTCCCGGTGGCGCGCCGATTGTTCAGCCGCGACACCGGTGGGGCGGCGCTGACCTTCATGCTCTCCGCGCCGGCGATCAACCCGGTGGTGCTGGTGGCCACCGCGGTCGCGTTCCCCGGTCAGCCGCAGATGGTCGTGGCCCGCTGCGCCGCATCGCTTCTCACCGCGGTCATCATGGGCCTGCTGTGGCAGCGGTGGGGCCGCACCGACTGGGTGACCCGCACCCTGCCGATCCCGCATGACGACGCGGCGCCGCGCTGGGCGGTGTTCACCGGCGCGGCCCGGCACGACTTCCTGCAGTCCGCCGGCTACCTGGTGCTCGGCGCGGCGGCCGTGGCGCTGTTACGGGCGTTCGTGCCGGCGTGGGTGTTCGGCCACATCGCGGACAACCTGGTGGTGGGCATCGCGATGATGGCGGCGCTCGCGGTGGTGCTGGCGTTGTGCTCGGAGGCCGACGCCTTCGTCGCCGCCGGGTTCACCATGCTGCCGTTGCTGCCCCGGCTGGTTTTCCTGGTCGTCGGTCCGGCCATCGACGTCAAGCTGTTCGCCATGCAGGTCGGCATGTTCGGGCGCGCGTTCGCCATCCGGTTCGCGCCGGTGACGTTGCTGGTGGCGACGACCAGTGCCGTCGTCGTCGGACTGCTGGTGCTGGGGACCGCATGAGCCGGGTCACCCAGAACACGCTGGTGCTGCTGACCGGGCTGAGTGCCGGTCTGCTGGTGTACAAGGGCACCTACCTCAACTTCGTGAAGCCGGGCCTGCTGCCGTGGTTGATCGCCGCCGCGGTGCTGCTGGTGGCCCTCGGGCTGGCCGGCTTCGTCGCCGACGCCCGGCACGGCGCGGACGAACACCATCACCACCGCAGCATGGCCTGGCTACTGCTGATCCCGGTGGCGCTCACCGCTTTTGTGGCGGTGCCCGCGGTGGGCGTGGTCGGCGCCACCCCGGAAACCCTGGCGGCCGCCCAGCCGCAGAAGCGGGCGTTCCCGCCGTTGCCGGCCGACGGTACGGTGTCCCTGCCGGAACTGCTGATGCGGGCGGCTGCGGACTCGACGAACAGCCTGGACAACCGAACGGTCACCACCACCGGTTTCACCATGGGTGCTGACCTGGCCCGGGTCGTCATCATCTGCTGCGCGGCGGACGCGCAATTGGCTCGAGTTCACTTGTCCGGCAACATGTCCGAGCATCCCGAGGACACCTGGCTGCGGGTCGAGGGCCGCGTCGTGCCCGGTACGTCGAATCCGGCCACCAACTTCGTCCCGACGCTGGAGGTCGCCCGTGCCACCCCGATTCCCAAACCGGCCAACACCTATGCGTACTGAGCTGCCGGTCAGCTGGGCGTGTATCCCGGTTTGGCCAGCAACTCGCGCAGACCCGCGTCGATGAAGTCGGTGTCGACGGCATTGCTGCCACCACCGGCGAAGTGTCCCCAGATGCCGGGAATCACCCGGACTTCACCGTGCGGGATGAACTGACTGGCCCACTGCTCGTCCTCTGGCGGGAAGTACAGGTCCTTCTCCGCCGGCATTGCCAGCAGCGGGCAGCGGATCGATGCCAGCGCCTTCTTCACGTCACCCCCGAAACCCGGTGTGTTGCCGACGTTTCCGCTGTGCCAGGTCCCGATCATGGTGATCAGGTTGTTGGGGTCGCGTCCGTCGCGGAAGAAGCCCTCCCAGAACCCGTACAGGAAGTCGTCCAGCGAGGTGTAGCCGAGCTCGCGCCAGGTCTCCTCCCAGTAGAACGCCTGCGAATAACCCCAGCCCGAGTAGACGCGGGCGAAGGCCCGCAGTCCCTTGATCGGCGGCTTGGCGGGATCGTAGTCGCCGCCGGCGAAGGCGGCGTCGGCCGACAGCGCGGTGACCAACGACTCCAGGAACACCTTGTTGTGCGGTGCCGTCGCGCTGGAGCCGCAGAACGGAGCGGCCCGCTGCACCATCTCGGGGTGGCTCACCGCCCACTGATACGTCTGCCCGGCACCCATCGACCATCCGGTGACGAGGGAGATCGAAGAGATCCCGAAATTCTCGGTGACCAGCCGGTACTGCGCTTCGACCTGGTCGTAGAACGTGACGGCCGGAAAGCGGGGGCCGTCATAGGGGGCGGGGGTGTTCGACGGCGAGGACGACAGACCGTTGCCCAGCATGTTCGGGATGACGATGAACCGGTCGCCGGGATCGAGGGCGCGGCCGGGCCCGATGAGCCATTCATTGTTCGTATGCCAGCCGGAGTACCAGGTCGGGTAGACGACGACGTTGGACTTGTCGGCGTTGAGGGTGCCGTAGGTCTTGTAGGCGAGCGTGGCACCGCGCAGGGTGTGGCCGTTCTGCAGGGTGAAGTCGCCGAGTTCGAGGTACTCGGCATCGGTGGGTGCGGGCATGGGCGGTCCTTTCGGCGACGGCGGTGCGGCGAGGACGGCCCGTCGCGCGGCGTTTATTGCCATTTGGAAGTAAAAGCAAACCTACACGCAGGGCGCGCGGCGTCAAGCGGAAACGTCCGGCTCACGGGAGCGGTGTGTCCGGGCCGCTGGGTCGCCCGGCATCATGGGTGCATGGCAACACGCGGCGAGGCGCAGGCGATCCTGGAACAACTCGCCGGCCCGGACGCCGTGCTCCGCGACGATCAATGGACGGCCATCGAGGCGCTGGTGGTACACCGGCGGCGCGCGCTGGTGGTGCAGCGCACCGGCTGGGGCAAGTCGGCGGTGTACTTCATCGCCGCCAAACTGCTGCGGGCCGCCGGGCGTGGCCCGACGGTCATCGTGTCGCCACTGCTGGCGTTGATGCGCAACCAGGTGGCCGCCGCCCAGCGGGCCGGGGTGGCCGCCGCGACCATCAACTCCAGCAATGTCACCGAATGGGACGCTGTGCACCAGCGGGTGGCCGCGGGCGAGCTCGACGTGCTGCTGGTCAGTCCGGAACGGTTGAACAATCCCGACTTTCGCGATGCCGTGCTGCCCGCGCTGGCCGCCGATGCCGGACTGGTCGTGGTCGACGAGGCGCACTGTGTCTCGGACTGGGGCCACGACTTCCGCCCCGATTATCGCCGGATACGCACGCTCGTCAGCGAATTGGGTTCCGACATACCGGTTCTGGCCACCACCGCGACGGCCAACGACCGGGTGGTCGAGGACGTGGCCGCGCAGTTGGGCGTCGGCGTCGGCGGTGCCGGCAATGTACCGGGCGGGGACGCCGGCACAGTCGTGCTGCGCGGTGGGCTTGATCGTGAGTCGCTGCGGCTGTCGGTGGTGCAGGCCGGCGGCCCGGCGCAACGCGCGGCATGGATTGCCGCGCAGCTGGAGTCGCTTCCCGGCTCCGGCATCATCTACACCCTGACGGTGTCGCAGGCCCACGACATCGCCACCCTGCTGCGGGAGCGCGGGCATCAGGTCGGCGCCTACACCGGGTCGACCGAGGCCGCCGAGCGCGAACAACTCGAGGCCGACCTGCTGGCCAACCGGGTCAAGGCCCTGATCGCCACGTCGGCGCTGGGCATGGGATTCGACAAACCGGACCTCGGGTTCGTCGTGCACCTGGGCGCACCGTCCTCGCCGATCGCCTACTACCAGCAGGTGGGCCGCGCCGGGCGCGCCACCGCCAGTGCCGAGGTGATCCTGCTGCCCGGGCGTGAGGACGCCGACGTGTGGCGGTATTTCGCTTCGGTGGCCTTCCCGTCGGAAGCCATGGTGCGCAAGGTGATCGGTGCGCTGGAACCGGACCGCGCACTGTCCACGGCGGCGCTGGAGCCGCTGGTCGACCTGAACCGGTCCCGCCTGGAGATGGTGCTCAAGGTGCTCGACGTCGACGGTGCGGTCCGCCGGGTCAAGGGCGGCTGGATCGGCACCGGGCAGCCGTGGGAGTACGACGAACCGCGCTATCGCAGGCTGGAGGAAGCCCGGCAGCGGGAGCAGCAGGCCATGCTGGACTACCAGTCGACCACGGACTGCCGGATGACCTTCCTGCGCCGTCAACTCGACGATCCCGAGCTGACCCCCGAGCACCGATGCGGGCGGTGTGACAACTGTGCAGGCCCGCGATACGCCTCGACGGTGGACGTCGCGGCGGCCGAGTCGGCGCGGGCGCAGTTGATGCGTCCCGGGGTGGAACTCGCCCCGCGCAAGCAGTGGCCCACCGGCCTCGCGGCCATCGGTGTCGAGCTGTCCGGGCGCATCCCCGACGGGCCCGAACCCGGCCGGGTGATCGGCCGGCTCACCGATCTCGGCTGGGGTGCCCGGCTGCGGCGGCTGCTCGACGAGCCGGATGGCGACGTTCCCGACGACCTGGTGCAGGCGGCCATCGAGGTGCTCAAGGCGTGGGACTGGACGACCCGACCCACCGCGGTGCTGGCCATGGATTCGGCCACCCGTCCGCTGCTGATCCGTTCGATGGCGGCGCGGCTGGCGCAGATCGGCCGACTGACCGACCTCGGCGTGCTCGGCTACCGGCCCGGACACCGGCCGGTCACCGCGGCCAATTCGGCGTACCGGGTCGCGGGCTTGCGGGACGCCTGGGAGCCGCCCGTCGAGGTCGGCGCCGGACCGGTGCTGCTGGTCGACGATTTCGCCGACACCGGCTGGACGCTGACCATGGCGGCCCGGGTGGTGCGCCGGGCCGGTGCCTCAGCCGTCCTGCCGTTCGCGTTGGCCGCGGTGCGTTGAGAACCCCAGCTGATCGGCGACCGCATCGACGCCAGCCAATTGGATATCGCTGCGCCGGACGGTCTTCCAGGTCTGTCGGCTCATCGCGAACGTGATGATCAGGTCGTGGCGGTCACGGCGGGGTTCGACCGCATCACCGGTGCGCGTGTAGGGCAGCGAACGGGTGACCGCCAGCGATGCCGCGTTGTCATGCCACACCCGGGTGAGGGCCTGCTGCGCGCCCAAACCCGCGAAGATCAGGTGCAGCGCGGCCTGGCGCATCTCCTTGCCGATGCCGCGGCCCTGGTGGGCACGGCCCAGCCATGATCCCGTCGTCACCGTGCGGCGCTGTGGGAAGTTCTCCGCGTGCACCGTGCACACCCCGACCGGCCGGCCACCGGCCAGCACCGCCAACGGGATGTCCCAGTGCTCGGGTGTGACCTCGGCTCGGCACCGCCAGAAGTACTGCAAGGTATTGCGTTCCAGCTGTGGTGACTCGACGTCGGTCCAGGGCTCCGAGAACGGCATGGTGGCGGGGTCGTGGATGCCGCGGGCGGCCAGCACCGCCAACTCGGTGGCCAGCTCGTCGGTGATGTAACGCAGGGCCAGGCTCGGGGTGGTCACCTCCAGTCCCGACAGAGGCCAGATCAGATCTGCCATGGCTGTCATCGCAGCACAGAAAGCGGTTCAGGGGAAACGATTTTCGGCCGCGGCTAGAGAATCTTGATATCGGTCGCCGGGTCCCATACCGCACGCATGCTGGCGATCTTCCCGTCTTCGCCGAAGGTCATGATGTCGATCGGCTGCACCTCATAGCCGTTCCCGGCGGTGCTCACGCGCAAGCGGAACTCGAAGACCGCGGTGTCCCCGGCCACGCGGCTCCACAGCAGTTCGGACGTGGTCTCCTCCATGGCGGCGATCACGCCGTAGAACTCGACGAAGGCCGCTCGGCCGATCTTGAGTTCGGAGCCGACCGGATCTTCGATGGTGGCGTCGGCGGCGAACAGGTCCGCGACGGCCTCGGGCTGGTGGGCGGCGACGAGTTCGACGTACCGCTGCACGGCGTGCCGGATCTGGTCTGCGGATGCCACGGGCGTCTCCTCCGGGGATAGATGCTGGATCGGCACGACCATACTCCAGTGCATTAAATGTATGGTCGCGGCGGATCGTCAGTCCGGTGCGATACCGCCCAATTGCGCCGTCAGCGCGCCGGCGGTGGCCATCACGGCCCGCGCCCGCCGGGTGATCTCGCGGTCGGTCAGCGCGTGGCCGACCTGCAGCGAGACGACCATGACCTGGCGCCGGTGGTGGTCGAACACCGGGGCGGCGATGACGCTGACATCGTGGCGGGTGTGGGAATCCTCGTCGCCACTGTCTGCTCTTCGCGCAAGCGGCTCATCGCTGCTGTCTGCTCTTCGCGCAAGCGGCTCATCGCTGGGCAGGTATACGCGCTCGCCGATATCCGACACCAATTCGCCCAGCAGCGCCCGTAATTCGTCGGGCAGTGTGCTCGACATCCCGGCCATCAGGGCGTAGAGCCGTCGTCCGCCGGGAGTGAGACGCTCCACCAGGTAACCGGTGCGGCGGCATTCGGCGATCACCCGTTCCAAGCGCTCGCTGTCGGTGCGCAGGGGGATGGTCGGCTCCTTGGCCAGCCACTCCCGTACAGCCCGCTCATCCCACAGCACGAACATCAGCCCGACCGGCGGGGCGAATGGATAGCTCTGGCCGACCCGCACCGCCGGCGGGGTGCCCACCGGTGCGACGAGCTCGAGCAGGGTGATCCGGTCGTCCACGACACCCGACAGTGCCGCGGTGCCGGCGAAGGTCTCGCTCAGCCGTCCGAGTTCGGCGCGCGCGGCGGGGCTGACCCGCAGCGATTCCTGTGCCGTGTGGCCCAGCGCGATCAACGCGGGGCCCAATCGGTAGGTCTTCTCGGTCGCTTCGCGCACGAGATAGCCGGCGTCCGCGAGCGTCGTCACGATGCCCAGGCAGGTGGGCTTGCTCAGCCCGACCCGGCGGGCCAGCTCGGACAACCCGAATCGGTCGTGGGGATGGCGGGCCAGGAAGTCCAGGATCGCCACCACCCGGGCCGTCGGCGGTGAGGCGCGGCCGGCCGGTTCCGGCAGTGGCATGGCGACCCCTTCGTTGACGCGAATTAGAACGCGTTCTAGTCTCAGGTCGGAAACTCTACCAGCGCGGTCCAATATTGGAACGCGGGGAACGGATGGAGATGTACGCACAACCATTCCTGGACGCCATCGCCGAGGCCGAGCGCCTGGTATGCGAGGCGCACTTCATCGAGACCGAGGCCGACTTGATGGAAGGTCTCCAGTACCTCGCGGGCGGCATCTCGGCCTGCACCCACATCGCGTTCGACTACGACCGGGACCACCCGTTCCTGCATACCGGCACCGGTCCGTTCAACAAGATGGGCCTGGACAATCCGGACACCATGTACTTCGGCACCCGAGTGCACGCCGGCCACGAGTATGTGGTGACGGGACGGCGCGGGACCACCACCGACGTCAGCTTCCAGTTGCTCGGCGGTGAATACACCGACAAGGTGGTGCCCGACAGCGAGACCGCGTTCGACGACCGCAAGCTCGACATCGCCGATGACGGCACCTTCGAATGGCGGTTCACCCCAGCCGCGCCATCGCAGTTGGTGATCCGTGAGGTCTACAACGACTGGTCGGCCCAGCGTGGCTCCTTCGCCATCGCGCGGACCGACACCGCGGGCACGGCGCCACCGCCGCTCACCCGTGAACTGATCGAGAAGCGTTTCGCGGTGGCGGGCGCGCAACTGGTGCAGCGAGTCAAGACCTGGCTGCAGTTCCCCAAATGGTTCTATGACAATCTGCCGGTCAACACGCTGACCGCCCCGCGGCTGACACCCGGCGGCTTGGCCACCCAGTACTCGTCGGTCGGGCACTACGACATCACGCCGGAGGAGGCAGTCCTCATCACGCTGCCCGTCACCGACGCACCGTACCTGGGCTTCCAGCTGGGTAGCCTCTGGTACATCTCGCTGGATTACATCAACCACCAGACCTCGCTGAACGGCACTCAGGCCCAGCCGGATCCGGACGGCAAGATCCGCATCGTGGTCTCCGATGCGAATCCCGGGGTGACGAATTGGTGTGAGACCCTGGGGCACCGCAAGGGTTATCTGCAATTCCGGTGGCAGCGGGTGTCGCGTGAACTGACCGAAGCCGACGGTCCGACCGCCGAGATCGTGGACCTTGCCGAGGTGCCGGCAAAGCTGCCGTACCACGACTCGAACAAGATTTCCGACGACGACTGGCGGGCTCGGATCGCGCTGCGACAGAAGCAAATCGGCGAGAGAATGGTGGGTTAGATGTCCGGACTGTTGCAAGACAAGGTGGTCGTCATCAGCGGCGTCGGGCCGGCGCTGGGCACCACGCTGGCCCGGCGTTGCGCCGAGGCCGGCGCCGACGTGGTGCTGGCCGCGCGCACCGTCGAGCGCCTGGACGATGTCGCCAAGCAGGTCACCGCGCTGGGCCGACGGGCGGTGGCAATCGGCACGGACATCACCGACGACGAACAGGTCGCCAATCTGGTGTCGGAATCGGTTGCCGCATACGGCAAGATCGACGTCCTGATCAACAACGCGTTCCGGGTGCCGTCGATGAAACCGTTCGCCAAGACGAGCTACGAGCACATCCGCGAGACCGTCGAGCTCACCGTGTTGGGGGCGCTGCGGCTGATCCAGGGCTTCACCCCCGCGCTGACCGAGGCCAAGGGGTCGGTGGTGAACGTCAACTCGATGGTGGTCCGGCACTCCGATCCCAAACAGGGCGCCTACAAGCTGGCCAAATCCGCGCTGCTGGCGATGTCCCAGTCGCTGGCCAGCGAACTCGGCGAGGCCGGTATCCGGGTGAACTCCGTTCTGCCCGGCTATATCTGGGGTGGCACTCTGCAGAGCTACTTCGAGCATCAGGCCGGCAAGTACGGCACCACGGTCGACGAGATCTACAAGGCGGCCGCGGCCAACAGCGACCTCAAGCGGTTGCCGACCGAGGACGAGGTGGCCTCGGCCATCCTGTTCATGGCCAGCGACCTGTCCAGCGGCATCACCGGGCAGACGCTGGACGTCAACTGCGGAGAGTACAAGTACTGATCATGAGTCAGAGAACCAACGTAGGCACCGTCGAAGACCTGCACGCGTCGGCCGTCAAGGCTTGCGGCCTGCACGATTTCGGCCCCGACGACGACAACTACAAGGAGGCGCTGGCGGTCCTGCTGGACGCATACCAGCGCGATGCCGACCTCACCGAGTTGGGCAGCAAGATGCAGCGCTTCTTCGTCAGGAATGCGTTGGTCGCCCGTTTGGTTTCCGAGGGGGCGTTCAAGCAGTACCCCCACCACGCCGACGTGCCGATCGAGCGACCGATCTTCGTGACCGGACTGCCGCGTACCGGCACGACGGTGATTCATCGACTGCTCACCGCCGACCCCGCGCACCAGGGCCTGGAGTTGTGGCTGGCCGAATTCCCGCAGCCTCGGCCACCGCGGGAAACCTGGTCTCAGAACCCGGTTTTCGCGCAACTCGACGCCCAGTTCAGCAAGGCGCACGAGGAGAACCCGGATTACACGGGGCTGCACTATATGACCGCCGACGAGGTGGAGGAATGCTGGCAGCTGTTGCGGCAGTCGCTGCACTCGGTGTCCTACGAGACGTTGGCGCACATTCCCACCTATTCGCGGTGGCTGGCCCGGCAGGACTGGACCAAGTCCTATCAGCGGCATCGCCGCAACCTGCAACTGATCGGCCTCAACGAACCGGAAAAGCGCTGGGTACTGAAGAATCCCAGTCACCTGTTCGCGCTCGATGCGTTGTTCGCGACGTATCCCGACGCGCTGGTGGTGCAGTGCCACCGGCCGGCCGAGACGATCATGGCGTCCATGTGCTCGCTGGCCCAGCACACCACCGAGGGCTGGTCGAACACCTTCCGGGGTGAGGTGATCGGGACCGACTCGATGGAGACCTGGTCACGCGGACTGAAACTCTTCGAGGCCGAGCGGGCCAAGCATGATCCGGCGCAGTTCTGCGATGTCGACTATTTCGAGTTCGTCAAGGACCCGATCGGCGCGGTGGAGGGCATCTACCGGACCTTCGGGATCGAGTTCACCGACGCGGCGCGCCAGGCCATGCAGGACAGCCACGCCAAGAGCCAGCAGGGGCCGCGCGCGCCCAAGCACACCTATTCGCTGGCCGACTACGGGCTGACCGCCGAGCAGGTGAAGGAGCGGTTCAGGGGGCTGTAGCATCGCGGCGATGCTCGACGAGTGTGGGCCATCTCACGCCCGGCCGCTGTTGCCTTAACGACGCGGAAACAGTTCTCGAACCTTCCCGTCGTGCGCGCGTTGTCCACTTGGGAGGCGGACAGACGCTGTGGACGGAGAACGACGTGGCTACTCGGATCGACACGCGGGATTACGCGTCGATCGCGGCTGACATGGTGTCCACCGACACCTCGGTGCGGGTGCGCGGAGCGATCGACTTCCTTCGCCTGGAGGCGCGCTGCGACACCTTCCTGCTGGCCTACAAGACCCCGGGCGTCAAGGGCTTCAGCCTCATCGACTCGGTGGGCTATTCGGATGCGACGGCGCGGTACCTGTCCTCGGACATCCAGGCCAAGCCGGAGTTCCACAAGCAGTTCGCCGACCATACCCGGATCTGGGACTGGGACGACGTGCCGGAATTTCCGGACTCCTACAGCGGGGCCAAGGTGCTGCGCCCCGAAGGCTTCTCGAACGGGTTCCTGATGGTGCTGCACGACGATGCGGGTGATGTCGTGGGCATCTGCCAGGGCAACATGGCCAATTCCGAGTTCTCGGCCCGCAGCCGTGGCATCGTCGAGACGGTACGGCCGCTGTTCACCAAGTACGTCGGCAAGATGAAGGTCCGGGCCAACGCCCGCCTGACACCGCGCGAACAGGAGATCCTGGCGCTGGTGCGCGGTGGCCTCTCGAACGCCGAGATCAGTCACCAACTCTTCCTCTCGCCCCGCACTGTCGGCACCCATGTCGAGCGGGTGCTGCGCAAGCTGGGGGTGGCCAATCGGGTCGCGGCGGCGGTGCACGCCACCGAGCTGGAACTCGTGGACCAGCACCGCGCCGGTGCCGGCGCACCGGTGGGGCGCGCCGCGGGTTTCTGAGCGTTCCCGCCGGCCCTGGTCCCGTCCCGTCTTTGTGCTGCGCGCGTAATAGTGCTGTTCTGCAGTGCAATTCGATCGAGGCCCAGATATCGGTAAGTTGACGGATACCGCGTGGCCCGTCGCCTCCCTACGGTGTTCTCAGGACATCGCCGGACATCACTGCCCGCCGTGGCGCGGTGGGGCCGGTCCCGAATGCGGAGGCGTCACGGATGGCACAGGATCGACCGGCATTGCGGCGCAACCTGAAACGAATCCTGTCCGTCGCCGTCATCGCGCTGCTCGGCATCGTCGTCGCGGGATGCGGGCGCGGCCCCGTCCGGACGGGCAATGTCATGGTCATCGCCATCGAGTCCGAGGCCGACATCCTCGATCCGCAGGTCGCCGGCGGGTGGGTGTCATGGCGCATCAACCGGCAGATCTTCGAGCCCCTGGTCGACGAGGATCTGTCGATCCCGTCGTCGGAGGCGCGAGTGCCCCCGCTGCGCCCCGGGCTCGCCGAGTCATGGGACGTGTCGGCCGACGGCCTGGACTACACGTTCCACATCCGGCCCAACGTGCGGTTCCACGACGGAACACCCCTGGACGCCCAGGCGGTCGAATACAACATCCGCCGCATGTGGGACAAGGGATCCCCGATGTACTCGGCGCGGGCGGCAGGGCAGACGAACTTCGTGTGGAAGTTCGTCGACTCCGTGCACACCATCGACGACCACACCATCAAAGTGCACCTGAAGCAGCCGTTCTCGGAGTTCCTGCGCATGCTGACCCAGGGCGGCAACGGGTCCACCGCCATCATGAGCCCCACCGCGCTGCAGAAGTACGGCGCCGATATCGCCGACCACCCGGTGGGAACCGGGCCGTTCATGTTCAAACAGCGGATCCGCGGCGAACGCATCGACCTGGTCCGCAACGACGACTATTGGGGGACCAAGCCACAGATCGCCGGTGTGGTGTTCCGGCCGCTGCCGGATCCGTCCGCGCGCACCGCGGCGTTGCGCTCCGGTGACGTGGACATGATTGCCGTACCCAACCCCGACAGCATCGACAACCTCGTCGCCGAGGGCTACCGGCTCTCCGAGGGCATCCCACCGCACACCTGGTACCTGTCGTTCAACATGCGCAATCGCTTCACGTCGATCCCGCAGGTCCGGCAGGCCATCAACCTCGCCGTCGACCGTGAGGGCATGGCGCGAGACCTGTTGCGCGGCTCCGTGAATCCCGCCTACGGCGTGCAGGCGATGTCCGCGGGCGGGTACGTGGAGCGGCGCGACGCCTACGAACGCAATCTGGACAGGGCCCGCAAACTGCTGGCCTCCGTCGGCCTGCAGGACGGATTCGACACCACGCTCATCACGTCCACCGACGGATCCGGTCAGATCATGCCGGCCCAGATGGCCGAGTTCATCCAGCAGAACCTGGCCTCGATCGGGGTCAGGGTCAAGATCCAGACGCAGGAATGGATCTCCTATCTCGGGGTGTGGGCCAGGGGGATGGCCGATGACGTCGGGATGGCGCAGATGTCGTGGGGGATGACCAGTCCCTACTGGCTCTACATTGCCACCTCCTCTGAACTGCAGGCGCCCAACGGGCCCAACGTCGGCTACTACAGCAACCCGCGTCTGGACGCGGCGATGAACAACGCCATCACCTCGATCGACCCGGAGGAGGCCGACCGGTGGTGGCGGGCGGCCAACAACATCGTCAGCGACGACGGTGCGCTGGCGCCGATCGTCAACGACAAGGCGCCCTACATCCTGGCCCCGTACGTGTCCGGGTTCGTCTCGGCGAGCGAGGAGTGGTACGACCTGACCGGAGTGAGGCTGGAGAAATGACCCGTGTAATCGGAAGTCGGTTGCTGTCAACGGTTCTCGTGCTGTTCGGGGTCAGTCTAGTGGTCTTCCTGCTGCTGCAGCTGGTCCCGGGCGACCCGGCCGTCACGATTCTGGGAACGGGCGCCACCGCCGAGTCCGTTGCCGAACTGCGTTCCTCGCTGGGGCTGGACCGGGCTCTGCCGATCCAGTTCTTCGACTACCTCGGTGGCCTGGTGCAGGGCGACCTGGGCCGGTCTCTGACCGTCAACGCACCGGTCACCGACATCATGGTGCCGCGTTTCGTGAACACCATGATCCTGACCGGCGCCGCGCTGCTGCTGTGCATCGTGATCGCGGTCCCGCTCGGTGTGATCGCGGCCCACAAGCAATACAGCCTGTTCGACCGTGCCTCCATGGTGATCTCACTGGCCGGCGCGAGCGTCCCGGTGTACTGGTTCGGGCTGCTGCTGATCGGCGGGTTCGCGATCACACTGGGCTGGCTGCCCAGCTCGGGGATGTACAACCCGCGCTTCCCCGGCGGTCTCGGCGATCTGCTGGCGCACCTGGTGCTGCCCGCCATCGCGGCCGCCCTGGTGCCGCTGGCGGTCATCGCCCGCATGACCCGCAGCGTGATGATCGACATCCTGGCCCAGGACTACATCCGTACCCTGCGGGCCTCGGGGCTGTCCACCCGCTCGGTGCTGTGGCGGCACGCCCTGCGCAACGCGCTGCCACCGATCGTCAACATCACCGGTCTGCAGGTCGGCTACCTGCTGGGCGGTGTGGTGTTCGTCGAGGTCGTCTTCGGGTGGCCCGGACTGGGGCAACAGCTCTACACCTCGATCACCCAGCGTGACATCCCGGTGGTGCAGGCCGGCGTGCTCTTCATCGCGCTGGCCTTCGTGATCATCAATCTCGTCGCCGACACGGCAGTCGGGCTGCTCGATCCCCGGACCAGAAGGAAAGTGGGAGCGTAGATGAGTGCACTCGCAGAAGCCGTCGGCGCCGGACGGCCCCTGATCGGGACGCGGCGCCGGCCCGCGGGCGGGCAGATACCCGCCCGCGCCGAGGCCCCGAAACCCCAATGGCGGCTTGCCGTTCGGGCCTTCAGCCGGGACAAGATGGCGGTGCTGTCGCTGGTCGTGCTGGTGGTGGTCACGTTGGCGGCGATCTTCGCCCCGCTGCTCACGCCGTACAGTCCGGTGGCCGGCGATCCGGTGAACCGGCTCGCCGGTGTCGGCACCGAGGGACACCTGCTCGGCCTGGACGGGCAGGGACGCGACATCTGGACCCGGCTGCTCTACGGCGGCCGTAACTCGCTCACCGTCGCCGTGGTCCCGGTGCTGGTGGTGTTCCCGCTGGCCCTGCTGATCGGGCTGTTCGCCGGCTACCGTCGAAGCCGCGCGGGCGAGGTGCTGATGCGGGTGCTCGACGTCCTGTTCGCCTTCCCGCTGGTGTTGCTGGCCATCGCCCTGTCCGCCGTCCTCGGTGCCGGGCTGGGAAACGTCATGCTCGCCATCGGCATCACCCTGGTGCCCTACATGGCCAGGGTCGCCTACACCGCGACCGTGCAGGAGGCGTCCAAGGATTACGTCGAAGCTGCCCGGGCCTACGGCGCCAATCCGCTGCTGCTGATGTTCCGGGAGTTGATGCCCAACGTCGTCGTCCAACTGATGGTGTACGCGACGACGCTGTGCGGGCTGATGATCGTGGTGGCCTCGGGCCTGAGCTTCCTCGGCGTCGGCGTCATCCCGCCCACACCGGACTGGGGCATCATGACCGCCGACGGCAAGAACGTGCTGTTGGAAGGCATCTACCACGTCGCGACCATCCCCGGTCTGTTGATCCTCGTCGTCTCCCTGGCGTTCAGCCTGATCGGCGACGGTGTCCGCGATGCCCTCGACCCCAGGAAGCAGACGAACTGATGACCGCACAGATGGCGCTGGACGTCAGGAACCTGTCGGTGGACTTCCACACCGACGGCGGAACCGTGCACGCGGTGAAGAACGCGAACATCGCGGTGCGCGAGGGCGGAATCCTGGGACTGGTGGGCGAATCCGGCTCGGGGAAGTCGGTCACCTCACTGGCCGTGCTGCGCCTGCTGGGCACCAGCCGGGCCGAGATCACCAGCGGGGAGATCCTGTTCCGCGGCGAGAACCTGCTGGACAAGACCGAGAAGCAGATGTGCGCCATCCGCGGATCCCATATCGGGATGGTGTCGCAGAACGCGCTGTCGGCGCTGGACCCGTCGTTCACCGTCGGATCACAGCTGATCGAGGTGATCCGCCTGCATCAAGGGGTGGACAAGGCGACTGCCCGGGTCAAGGCGTTGGAGGCGCTCGACCTGGTGGCACTGCCGGATCCCAAGCGCCGGATGAAGTCCTATCCGCACGAACTGTCCGGCGGTCAGCGCCAGCGCGTCGTCATCGCGATCGCACTGGCCTGCCGGCCCGAACTGCTGCTGGCCGACGAGCCGACCACCGCGCTGGATGCCACCGTCCAGAAACAGATCCTCGACCTGCTGCTGGAGATCAACGCCGAGCTGGGCACCTCGATCCTGTTGGTGACCCACGACTTCGGTGTGGTGGCCCACGTGTGCACCGACGTCACCGTGATGCGCCGCGGTGACGTGCTGGAGACGGGCACCGTCGAACAGGTCCTGAAACGGCCGCAGCACCCGTATACCCAGGGACTGATGCGCGCGGTGCCGCGCCTGCACCTCGACGAGAACACTCGGGCGGTACCACGGGCCGACCGCAGACTCTTCGAATTCCACGCCGAGGACACCGCCGACACGGCGAAGGCGGCCGCCCATGTCGCCTAACGATCCGCTGGTCGCGGTCAGGAACCTCACCAAGGTGTTCACCGTCCGCGGTGACGACGGGAAACGTGCAGAGTTCGTCGCCGTCGACGCCGTCAGTTTCGACGTGCCGCGTGGCCAGACGTACGGCCTGATCGGTGAATCCGGGTCCGGCAAGACCACCACCGGCCGGATGGTGCTCGGCCTGGAGAAGCCGACGTCGGGTTCGGTCACCTATGACGGCAACGAGCTGGTCGGGCTGTCCGACCTCGATATGCGCAAGTACCGCAAGCACATCCAGATCGTCTTCCAGGATTCCGGCTCGGCCTTCAATCCCCGGCGCAGCGTCGGGGCACAGATCGCCTACCCCCTGACCCTGTTCCGGATGGCCTCGCCGGCGGAGGCGAAGGCCAAGGTGCTCGACCTGCTGGACCGGGTCGGGATGCTGCCGTCGCACTACGACCGGTACATCCACGAGTTCTCCGGGGGGCAGCGCCAGCGGCTGGGCATCGCCCGCGCCCTGGTCACCGACCCCGACTTCGTCGTCCTGGACGAGCCGACCGCGGCGCTGGACGTCTCCGTGCAGGCGCAGATCCTCAACCTGCTCAAGGACCTTCAGCGTGAACGCAAGCTCACCATGTTGCTCATCACCCACAATCTCGCCCTCGTCGAGCACATGTGCGAGCACGCCGGCGTCCTCGACCACGGCAAGCTCGTCGAATCCGGACCTGTGGACAGGCTGCTCACCGATCCGGGCGTCGACATCACCCGCAGGCTCGTCGACGCGGTCCTGGAACCGGAACTGCCGGTAGCTGCGAGTTAGGAGAAGCATGACCGAAACGCTGACCCCGCAGAGCATCCCGGACCTGCGGGCCGGCATCGACCGCGGCGAGATCGACCCCGTCACGCTGGTCCGCGGTGCGCTGGCCCGCATCGCCGAGACCGAGGACCGCATCCAGGCCTTCGCCGCGGTGTTCGCCGACGAGGCGCTCGCCGTCGCCCAGTCCCAGCACGAGGCGGGGGTGCCGGCCGGGACGTTGACCGGAATACCGTTGGTGGTCAAGGACATCTACGATGTCGGCGGCCACCGGACCGGAAACGGCTCGCCGGGTACGCCCGAGCGGATTGCCGACGCCGACGCCGAGGCGGTGCGCCGGCTGCGCGAGGCCGGCGCGATCATCCTCGGCAAGGCCACCACTCACGAATACGCCTACGGGGTCAACACCCCGCCCACCCGCAATCCGTGGTCGACCGATCGCATCCCGGGCGGATCCAGCGGCGGCACCGCTGCGGCGATCGCCGCCGGCGTGGTCACCGCCGGGCTCGGCACCGACACCGGCGGCTCGATCCGCATCCCCGCCGCATTGTGCGGTGTCGCCGGGCACAAGCCGACCTACGGCATGGTCAGCCGGCGCGGGGTGAGCGCGCTGAGTTCCACCCTGGATCACACCGGACCGCTGGGCCGGAGCGTCGCCGATGTCGTGGCGCTGCTCCAGGTGATCGCCGGGCACGACCCGGCTGACCCGTTCAGCAGCACCGCGCCGGTCGGTGACCTGCGCGCCGAATTCGGCCGCGGTCTGGCAGGTCTGACGATCGGCGTCGCGCAGACGTACTTCTGCGACCGGCTGGAGCCCGACGTGGCGGCCGCCTTCGAATCGGCCGTGCGCACCCTGGAGACCGCGGGTGCCGTCATCCGCTCGGTCGAATTCCCGGATGCGGCCTTGAGTTCGGATGTGGTGAAGGTGGTCTGCGGGGTCGAGGCCGCCGCATGGCACGACGCGCAGACTGGTACCGACCAGACGCGGTTCGGGGCAGATGTCGTCGAGGCGCTGGCGGCCGGCAGGGCCTACCGGGGTGTCGAGTACCTCGCCGCACTGCGCGCACGCGACGCCGTGATCGCCGGCATGGACGTCATGTTCGGTCAGGGTATCGATCTGCTGGTGTCCCCGACCATCCCGATGACCGCGCCGCCGTTCGGCGCCACGGAGCTGCTCTTCGGCGGTGCGCCCACCCCGATCCTGTGGGCCGTCAACGCGCTGACCGTTCCCGCCAACGTCACCGGGATGCCCGCACTGACGGTGCCCGCCGACTTCGGGTTCGACGGCCTGCCGATCGGACTGCAGTTCATGGGCAGGCCCGGCGCCGATGCCACGGTACTGGGCGCCGGGCACGCATTCGAAGCGCTGGCAGGCATCGTCGACACCCCGCTACCCCTGTAGAGAACCGAGGAGATCCGCATGAGCACAGCAGGTACCCCGTCCGCCGAGGAATTGGCGGCGGTGTTCGCCTACGCCGGACTGACCGTCTCGCCGGAACGGATGGCCGAGAACTACCCGACGTATTCGTCGACACTGGCCGTGATCCGGCAGGCGTCGGCTCCCGTTCTCGGCGAAACCGTTCCCGCCGTGGGCTTCACGGCCAGCTGGGACTGACACCCGAGAGCAGAACGAGGAAGGACACGCACGTCATGGACCTGTACGAACTACCCCTGATCGACGTCGCCGAGAAGATCCGCACCCGGGAGGTGTCGCCGGTCGAGGTCGCCCGGTCCGCGCTGGCCCGTCTGGACGAGGTCGAACCGCGGCTCGGTGCGTTCGTCACCGTCACCGCCGACCTCGCGCTGCAGCAGGCCAGGACCGCCGAGAAGGAGATCGCCGACGGCGGCTACCGCGGCCCTCTGCACGGGATTCCGTTGGGGGTCAAGGATCTCTACGACACCGCCGGCGTGGCGACCACGTCGAGTTCGGCACAGCGCGCCGAGAACGTGCCCACCATCGACTCGGCGGCGGTGGCCAAACTGTACGACGCCGGGATGATCCTGATCGGCAAGACCCACACCCACGAATTCGCCTACGGCGCCACCACACCGACGACCGGCAACCCGTGGGCGCCGGACCGCACACCCGGCGGGTCCAGCGGCGGGTCCGGAGCGGCCGTCGGGTCCGGTGTCGTGCACGTGGCGCTGGGCAGCGACACCGGTGGTTCGATCCGCATCCCCGCCGCGCTGTGCGGGACAGTCGGGCTCAAGCCCACGTTCGGGCGGGCCTCCCGGGTCGGCGTGGCGTCGCTGTCGTGGTCACTGGACCACGTCGGCCCGTTGAGCCGCAACGTCATCGACGCCGCGCTGACCATGGCCGCGATGTCCGGGTACGACCGTCGCGACCCCGGCACCGTCGACATCCCGGTGCCCGACATGGTGGCCGGTATCGACGCCGGGGTGGCCGGCACCCGGATCGGTATCCCCACCAACTACTACACCGAACGCGTGGACCCCGAGGTGGCCGCCGCCGCGGCCGCCGCGGCGGCCACCCTGGAAGGTCTCGGCGCCGAGCTCGTGGAGGTGACGATCCCACTGCCCGAGCACGTACTGCCCGCGGAATGGGGGATCATGACGCCCGAGGCGACGGCGTATCACCATGACCACCTGAGGGATTCGCCGGAGAAGTTCACCGACGAGGTGCGCGCGCTGCTGGAGACCGGGGCCGCGCAGCTGGCCACCGACTACATCAACGCGCTGCGGTTGCGCACCCTCATCCAGGCGGCGTGGAAGGACATGTTCGCCTCGATCGACGTGCTGTTGGCGCCGACGGTGGTCGCTCCTGCGACGCTGCGGTCCGACCCGTTCGTCACCTGGCCGGACGGCACCGTCGAGCCCGCCACCGCCGCCTATGTGCGGTACTCGGCGCCCGCGAACGTCACCGGACTGCCGTCGCTGTCGCTGCCGTCGGGATTCTCCACGGCCGGCCTGCCGCTCGGTGTGCAGATCATCGGAAAGCCGTTCGCGGAGCCGGAGATCCTGCGGGTCGGCCACGCCCTGGAGGGTGCGACCGACGTGGTCGGCCGGATCGCCGCGGTCACCGCGCAGGTGGCGTAGTGCCGGGAGCAGTCGGGCTGCGCGTGGTCGAGAAGATCGCCGGTTGGGAGACCGACCCGGTGATCGCCGAGCGGCTGCACGCCCTGGCGCACCGGCAGGCCGTGGAGTACGTGCACCTGGCGGTGCCCGATCTGGACCGCAGCCGGCTGCGGGTCACCTCCGATGCGGGTGCCGACTATGCGGTGGCCCTGCCGCGCGGCACCGCCCTTGCCGACGGTGCGGTGCTGGTGCTCGACGACGAGCGCGCCGTCGTCGTGCGGGCCGGTGCCGCCCGGACACTCGAGCTGGTACCCGGCGATATCGCCGCGGCGCTGCGCCTGGGGTATCTGGCCGGGCACCTGCACTGGAAGGTGGACCAGCACGGTGAGCGGCTGCTGGTGCACCTACAGGGACCCGAGGCCGACTACACGTCGCGCATCTGCGAGCTGCTGGACACCGGCCGGGTCCGGCGGTGCGGCGATGGCTGACCACGCCGCACTGGTCGCCGCGATCCGATTCGCCGACAGCGCGTTTCCGTCCGGGGGTTTCGCGTTCTCGTCCGGGCTGGAGGGGGCCCACCGGGACGGGCTGATCGGCGACGAGGACGGTGTCACCGCCTACGCCGCCGAGCAGCTCGACGGGCGGTGGCACCGCGGTGAGCGGGTGATCCTGCGCCGGGCATGGGCCGAGCCGGTCGGGGCCGACCGGCTCGCCGAGGCGTCGGCGACGATGTCGGTGCTGCGGCAGGCCTCGCGTCGCGCCGGCGCCGCCACCCTCACGACGTTCGCCGCATTCACCCGCGGTGTGGCCGGCTACCGGGCGGCCGTGTCGGCCGGTGACACCCCCGGGCATCTGCCCGTCGCCCAGGCGGTGTGCCTGCGGGCTGCCGGGCTGGACCTGCAGACCGCCGAGGCCGTCACCGCTTGGCAGGCGGTCAGCGGGATCACCGGGGCCGCGCTGCGGCTCGGGATCTGCGGCCACCTGGGCGTCCAGCGGGTGCACACCGCACTGACCCCCCTGCTGGTCGACATCCTGCACCGTGAACCGCCCGCCTGGCCCGCACCGTTCACGGCGTTCGCCGACATCGCCGCCCAGCGTCGCACCCCCGGGGTGCGACTGTTCGCCAGCTGACCGGGGCCGGATTGGAGACCGAATGAACCTGACCCCCACCGAGATCGAGCGCCTGATGATCTTCGGCGCGGCCGAGATGGCGCGGCGCAACCTGCGTGAGGGCCTGCGCCTGAGCCACCCGGAGGCCGTCGCCCTGCTCGTCGACGAGGTCATGCTCGCCGCGCGCAAGGACATGAGCTACGCCGAGGTCGTCGACCACGCCGCGCAGGTGCTGACAAGTGACCAGTGCGAGCCGGGTGTGCCCGACATGATCGGCATCGTCACCATGGACGCGCCGTTTCCCGATGGCACCAAACTCGTCACCCTGATCGACCCGATCGCCCGCGCCGCCGGCGACATCCGGCCCGGTGAGGTGCTCGTCGGCGACCAGCCGGTGGCCCTGTTCGAGGGGCAACCCCGCGTGACCCTGACCGTCGTGAACCGCGGCGACCGCGATGTCCAGGTCCGCAGCCAGACCCACTTCGTCGAAACGAACCCCGCCCTGGAGTTCGACCGCCGCGCGGCATGGGGGCACAAACTGGCCATCGCGTCCGGGGCCGGCGTGCGCTTCGAACCCGGGATACCGGTCGAGGTGACCCTGGTCCCGATGTCCGGTGACCGTGTCGCCCAGGGCTTCTCGGGTCTGGTCAACGGACCGTTGGACGCCGGGGTGGTGAACACATGACCTCCATCGACCGCGCGGCCTACGCCCGGATGTTCGGCCCGACCACCGGTGACCGGGTGCGGCTGGCCGACTCAGACCTGTTCGTCGAGGTGGAACACGACCACACCGTCCCCGGCTACGAACTGCTCAGCGGCGCGGGGAAATCCGTCCGCGACGGCGAAGGTTACCGACCGTCGACACTGCACGCCGACGGCGCCCTGGACTACGTCATCATGAACGCGCTCATCGTCGACGCCGTCACCGGGATCGTCAAGGCCGACATCGGGATCCGCGACGGACGGATCGTCGGGATCGGCAAGGCGGGAAATCCCGACACGATGCCCGGTGTGACCCAGGGGATGGTGGTCGGCACGTCGACGACACCGATCCCCGCCGAGGGCATGATCGTCACCGCCGGTGCCATCGAGACGCACGCCCACCTGATCTCACCGCAGCAGACCGAGCACGCGCTGTCGACCGGGACGACGACTCTGATCGGCGGTTCGCTGGGGCCCTCCTTCGAGGTCGCCACCGGCGGCCCGCGCAATCTCGCGATGTTCCTCAGGGCGGGGGAGTACTCCCCGATGAACTATGTGCCGTTCGGACGCGGGTCCTCCGACCCGGCGGCCGTGCTGGAGATGGTGGCGGCCGGCGCCGGGGCGGTGAAGATCCACGAGGATTTCGGGGCGTCGCCGGAGATCATCGACAAGACGCTGGTGGCCGCCGATTCCGCGGACTTCGCCGTGCATCTGCACACCGATTCGATCAACGAGTTCGGGTTCTCCGAGACGACGATGGCGACCATCGGCGACCGGACGATCCACCTGTACCACGTGGAGGGTGCGGGCGGCGGGCACGCTCCGGACCTGATCCGGTGCGTCAGCTACGAGAACGTCATCCCGGGCACCACCAACCCCACCAACCCCTATACCCTCGGCGGCCTCGACGAGGGGGTGCCGATGACGATGCTGGCGCACCTGATGAACTGGGAGGCGCCCGAGGACATCGCCTTTGCCGAGGCGAGGATCCGGCCGCAGACCATGGTGGCCGAGGATTTCCTGCACGATATGGGGGCCATCTCGATTTTCGGCAGCGACACCCAGGGCATGGGCCGCGTCGCGGAGAACATCGCCAACTGCTGGCAGCTCGCCGCGGTCATGAAACAGCGGATCGGCCGCCTTCCTGAAGAGACGACGGCGGCAGCCGACAACGAGCGGGTGAAGCGCTACATCGCGAAACTCACCGTCAACCCCGCCATCTCGATCGGCGTCGAGGAGCACATCGGGTCGGTGCAGGTGGGCCGGGTTGCCGACCTGGTGATCTGGCATCCGGCGTTCTTCGGGGTCAAACCGGCGGTGGTGCTCAAGAACGGGTACATCGCGTGGGCCGCGCTCGGTGACGCGGCCGGGTCGGTATCGTCCTCGGAACCCATTCTGGCGAGGGCGAATTGGGCTTCGCTCGGGGACGCAGCCGCGGACGCCGGGTTCATCTTCATGTCGGCGCTGGCGATCGACGCGGGTGTGCCGGAGAGGCTCGGGCTGCGCAAGAACGTGCTGCCCATCGCCTCGGTCCGCGGGCTGCGCAAGAAGGACATGGTTCGCAATGCCGAGCTACCGCATGTCGAGGTGGATCCCCGCACCTTCGAGGTCCGTGCCGATGGCGTGCTGCTGACCGCCGAACCCGCTGCGACGGTGCCATTTTCGCGGAAGTATCTGCTGCGGTGACGGCCGCACGCGTGGGTATCGGCGGACCCGTGGGGTCGGGTAAGACGGCCCTGGTGGAGGCCCTGCTGGCCGAGTTCGCCCGCCGCGGGCGGGTGGTCTCGGTGATCACCAACGACCTCGTCACCCACGAGGACGCCGAACGGGTACGGCGCTCGGGGCTGATCGACCCGCAGCGGGTGCGCGCCGTCGAGGCCGGCGGATGCCCGCACACCGTGATCCGCGAGGACCCGTCGCTGAACATGGCAGCCGCCGACGAGTTGGAGGCGCAGTTCCCCGACACCGAGGTGATCCTGCTCGAGTCCGGTGGGGACAATCTGGCTTCGACGTTCTCCCGGGACCTCGTCGACTACTGGCTGTTCGTCATCGACGTGGCCGGCGGCGACGACATCCCACGCAAGCGCGGCCCGGGGGTGTTGCGCTGCGATCTGCTGGTGATCAACAAGGTCGACCTGGCCCCGCATGTCGGTGTCGATCTCATGTTGATGCGCACGGAGGCCGACGCGGTGCGCGAAGGGCGTCCGGTGGTGGCGATCAGCGCCCGCGGCGGCGCGGG
The DNA here is from genome assembly GCF_002101555.1 of Mycolicibacterium canariasense. Lineage (GTDB taxonomy): Bacteria > Actinomycetota > Actinomycetes > Mycobacteriales > Mycobacteriaceae > Mycobacterium > Mycobacterium canariasense. The sequence goes on along the minus strand of NZ_LQOL01000049.1, from coordinate 260,270 downwards.
TGTCGACACCGTCGCCGACATGCTGGACCGGGAGGTGCTGTTCCTGTGACGGCCGCGCTCGACCTGGCGTTCGCGTCGGTCGGGGGACGGACGGTGCTGACCCGGCGGCGCTACCGCTGGCCGCTGTTGGTGGGGCGGGTCTTCGATGACGCCCGGCGCCCGGGTGGCGGGGTGCTGACGGTGCAGAACGCCGCGGGCACCGTCATCCCGGGTGATGTTGTGCACCAGCATTTCTCGGTGTCCGACGGCGCGGTGGTGACTGTTCGGGGGCAGGGCGCCACGCTGGTGAGCGGTACCCCCGGTGGCGCGGAGGCGGTGGAGGAGGTCACGGTCACCGCGGAGGCCGGCGGTGAGGTGATGTTCGTGCCCGCCCCGCGGATCCTGACCCCGCGTGCGCGGTACCGCCAGCATCTGCGGGTCGAGCGCACGCCGGGTGGGCGGGTGGTGCTGGTCGACGCGGTGGTGCTGCATCCTGACTGTGGCGCTGGGAATTTCGGGGCGTACAACTCTGTCGTCGAGATCCGCGACGATGTCGGGGAACTGCTGGCGTTCGACGCCCAGTCGATCGACGCGATGCCCCGGGTGCCGCGCGCACCGACGGCCTTCGGCACCGTCTACGTCCTGGGAGCATCGCCCACCGGCCTCGAGGCGGTGGTGGCGCGGTTGCCGGCCTACGGGGCCCTCACCGAACTGCCGAACGGCACCGGGTGGGCGGTGCGGATGGCGGCGCCCGACGGTGGTGTGCTGCGGGCCGGTCTCGCGGCGGTGCTGGAATCGCTTGTACCGGTGTTGAGCTGAGCTCACGCCTTGCTGTTGGCCAGCGCCTCGATGCGTTTGAGTGCGTCCTTGGCCAGCGCGCCGACGTCGTAGCCGTTCACCGGACCACAGGTGGTCAGCTCGACGGCCGCGTTGTGCGCGGCGACGAAGGCGTTGTCGCACGCCCAGTCGGCGCCGTGAAACGACCACACCACGATGGCCGGTGACCGCGCATCGGTCGACGCCGGCCCCATGGTGAACCGGTACGCGCGGCCCTTCATGTCGGTGACGGTGAAGGGTGTGTCCCGGCAGGACGCCAGGGTGGCACGTGCCCCGTCGACGGCGGCCCTGGGATCGAAGTCCGAGGCGTAGACGGCGACGATCTCCTCGACGTACACCTCGTGGCCGTCCGTCGTGACCCAGTGTCCACCGTCGGTGGCGGCCGGATGGTGGTCGACGATGAACGGGGCGTCCTGCTCACGGGCCACGCCCGCGCAGGAGTGCGGTTCGACGGTGACGAACCTGTTGCCGTCCTTGTCCTGGGCGTGCTTGCTGAGCAGGTCGCCGACCTGGCTGGCCAGGATGGGCCCCACCCGCGGCGCCGAATGCGGTACCGCGGTGTCGATGACGCGGGTACATCCGGTCAGGTTGGCTATCAGCCCGGCCGCGACGACGCAGCTAGCCGTCGCCAGGCGACGGCGCGCTCGACATTTCTTCCAGACAGCCTTCCGCGATGGCATGCCTGATGCTATCGGTCAGCTTGGGGCAGGACCGGGCGCGGGCGGGATCGCCACCGGCGGCCCGGATCTCGCTGAACACGGCGCACCGCTGGGTGGCCTCGCTGTTCCACTGCACCGAGGTGTGCTCGGGGCCGAGCTTCTTCACCTGCACGGCGACGTGGCAGAACCGGCAGTCCACCGACACCAGGCCCGACGTCAGGTAGCGTTCCCGATCGCGTGCCGTGGCTTCCCGCACGGCGGCGGCCCGGCGTGGATCGTCGGCGAAATCCGGTGCCTTGGACCACGACCCGGCCGCGGCCTCGCTCTCGGCCGGCTGGCCGTGATCGTCATCGTGGCCGAGCAACTCCAGCATCGAGCGGGCCAGATCTTCGACATCCGGTGTCCGGGCCCGCTCGTTGTGGGTGGTCATTGGGTCGGTTGGGTCGCGGCTTCGTTCCGGCGCTTGAGGTTCTCCTCGACCTCGACATGCCACTTCTCGTTGGCGGCCGTGGTGTCGACCTCCATCTCGAACCGGTCGGTCATGTCCGGGGTGATGTCCGCGACGTCGACGTAGAACTGCTGGTACCACCGGCGCATCTGGTAGACCGCGCCGTCCTCCTCGACCAGCAGCGGGTTGTCGATGCGGGTCTTGTGCTTCCAGATCTCGACGTCCTGCAGGAAGCCCTTGCTGACGCCTTCGGTGAACACCCGGGCCAGTTTGTCGGTGGTCTTCTCGTCCAGACCCTTGGGCTTCTCGACGATGACGCCCCACTGCAACATGAACGAGTCCTGGGTGACCGGGTAGTGGCAGTTGATCAGGATCGACTCGGCCTTGAAACCGCCGTAGTTGTTGTGCAGCCAGTTGATCATGAACGACGGCCCGAAGTAGCTGGCCTCGGAATCCAGGTGCGCCTCGCCATACGAGGTGCCCAGGTCGCTAACGTCGGGCCGGCCCACGTTGTGCAGGTACTGCGAGGCGATGTGGCCCTCGAAGACGTTCTTGAAGTAGGTCGGCAGTCCGAAGTGGATATAGAAGAAGTGCGCCATGTCGGTGACGTTGTCGATGATCTCGCGGCAGTTGGAACCCTCGATGAGCATCGAGTTCCACCGCCAGTCCGTCCAGTCGTCACTGGCGAACTCGGGGATCTCCGGGATACGCACCTCGGGCTGCGGCGGATTGCCCTCGTGGTCGTGCCAGACGAACAACAGGCCGCCGCGGACGTCGGTGTGCCAGGAACGGGTGCGGGCCAGCCGCGGCGTGCGCTTGGCGTAGGGGACCAGCTTGCACTTGCCGTCGCCACCCCAGCGCCAGTCGTGGAACGGGCAGGCCACCTCGTCGCCCTTGATGGTGCCCTGCGACAGGTCACCACCCATGTGCCGGCAGTACCCGTCGAGGATCTTGAGCTCACCCTTCGAGTCGGGGAAGACCACCAGTTTGGTGCCGAACACCTGCACCGGATGCGGCTTGCCGTCCAGGAAATCCCGCACCGGCCCCAGGCAGTGCCAGCCGCGCGCATAACGATCTGGCAGGGCGCCGGTGTCGATCTCCCTGATGCCGGCGGCTGATTCGGTACTCACGGCGGGCCTCCCGTATCGGTCTCTCTAACTAGAACACGTTACAGTTTTGGCCCTCCATCGCGCAACGCGGGCATGCCTACCTGCGGTATATGTGAACCATGCCTCTTTACGAGTTCGAGGGTCGGGCGCCCGTCGTGGACCCGGGCGCGTTTGTCGCCCCGACGGCGACCCTGGTCGGCGACGTGCACGTCGCCGCGGGAGCATCGGTCTGGTTCAACGCCGTGCTGCGGGCCGATTACGCGCCGATCATCATCCGGGAAGGGGCCAACGTGCAGGACGGGTCGGTGCTGCACGCCCCACCGGGAATCCCGGTCGACGTCGGCCCGGGGGCGACCATCGCGCACGGTTGCGTCATCCACGGCGCGCATATCGGCAGCAATGCGGTGATCGCCAACCACGCCACGGTGCTCGACGGCGCGGTGATCGGGGCGCGCACCCTGGTCGCCGCGCACGCGCTCGTGGTCGGCGGGACGAAGGTTCCCGACGAGGTCTTGGTCACCGGTGTCCCCGCCAAGGTCAAGGGGCCGATCGCCGGTACCGGCGCGCAGACCTGGGTCCAGACCAACGGCGAGGCCTATCAAGACCTGGCGCGCCGCTACCGCGACGGCCTCACCGAGGTACTCACAGCGCAGTAGCCAGGCCGGTGCGCAGGGCGATTGCCTGCATCTTGCCGACGTTGGTGACGAACTGGTCGGTGGTGGGATCGCCGAGTGCACTCTGGAACTCCAGCCGGACCAACGCCCGGTCCACCGTGAAGAACATCAGCGTGACCGACTTGTCCTCGTCGGGTTTGGCGCCCCTGACGACGATGCCGCCGTTGCCGATGGCGATGGGCTGCGGCGTGCCGCCGGCCACCAGCGAGGGCAGTGTCGCCTGGGCCTGTTTCAGGGTGGCCGCGGCGGTCGCGGCGTTGGGGTAGATCAGCACCACACTGCTGATCGCCCGGGTGTCCTCGTCGTTGACGAAGAAAGCGCTCGCGCCGGGCACCCCGTCGGGTTGGGACTGCACCGACTGCTGGTGGAAGGTGTCCTCGGTGTCGCTCAGGTCCTCCGCGGTGACCAGGAGCTTCTGGTAGTCCGGTGCCGCCTTGGGGGACGACGGGGCAGTCGTGCTCGTCGAGGTGGGCTGTGCCGGGAAACCGGGAAGGCTGGTCGCAGCGGGGCTGCTGCCGTTGGTGCCGGCGCACCCGCTGACCAGGACCGCAATGAGAACGGTTGGGACTGCGAAGCGAAACAATGTGCTCTGTCACTCGTGGGGAAGGTTGACCTCGGAACTACCGTCAACCGTACAGAGCCCGAGTGGCCGGCCTCAGTCGGCGGCCTCAGCGGGAGTGGCCGTGCTCGCTGCCCGGTCCACTTCCCAGTACGCCCGCAAGGCCACCAACTCGCCCTGGGCGTTCACCCGATAGGTGAACACGCCCTCGGTGGTGATGCGGTGTCCGCCCATCGTGGTGACGATGCTGCCGATGTTGGCCTCCTCGTCACCGCACTGAAAGGTGTCGACGAAGCGGAACTCCAGGTTGTCGGTCGGCGCGATCGCCTTGTCCCAGAACGCCGCGATCGCCTCCTTGCCGCGGTGCCCGGTGCCCTCGGGGTCGAAGAACGACGGCCCGATCGGATCCTGCACCACCGCGTCGTCGGCGAACACCGCCAGCCACGCATCCTTGTCGCGCGCGGCCACGGCGGCGCGGGAGCGCTTGCCCGCGAGGTGGGCGGGATGCCCGGGATCGGTGATCGCCATGTCAGCCCTTCGGTGCCGGCTTGTCGGCGCCCACCACCCACATGGAGTAGTACTGCGCACCGCCGCCGTAGGCGTGGCCGAGCGCCTTACGGGCCCCGGGCACCTGGTGGTCACCGGCCTTGCCCATCACCTGGATGGCGGACTCGGCGAACCGGATCATGCCCGAGGCGCCGATCGGATTCGAGGACAGCACGCCGCCGGAGGCGTTGAACGGGATCCGCCCGCCGATCGCCGTCTCGCCGGCTTCGGTGAGCTTCCAGCCCTCGCCCTCGGGGGCGAAGCCGAGGCTTTCCAGCCACATCGGCTCGTACCAGGAGAACGGGACGTAGACCTCGGCGGCGTCGATCTCGTCGATGGGGGAGGTGATGCCGGCATCGCGCCACAGCGCGGTGGCGGCATCCCGGCTGGCTTGCGGGTTCACCTGGTCGCGGCCGGCATATGCCAGGGGCTCGGTGCGCAGCGCGGTGGCGTGCACCCAGGCGACCGGGTGGCCCTTGGCGAGGTGCGCTTCGGCGGCTTCCTCGTTGCCGATCACCATGGCCGCCGCGCCATCCGAGGACGGGCAGGTTTCGTCGTAGCGGATCGGGTCCCACAGCATCGGCGAGGACATCACCTTCTCGACGGTGATGTCGGGCTGATGCAGGTGCGCCAGCGGATTCTTCGCCCCGTTGAGGCGGTCCTTGACGGCCACGATGGCGCCGATGTGGTTGGGGGCGCCGGAGCGGCGGATGTAGGCGCGGATATGCGGGGCGAAGTAGCCGCCCGCTCCGGCGCCCACCGGCTTGGTGAACGGCACCGGAATGCTCAACGCCCACATGGCATTCGACTCCGACTGCTTCTCCCACGCCATCGTCAGCACGCGTTTGTACTTGCCGGACTGCACCAGGCTGGCCGCGACGATCGCGGTCGAACCACCCACCGAGCCGGCGGTGTGCACCCGGATCAGGGGCTTACCGGTGGCCCCGACACAATCGGCCATGAACAGCTCGGGCATCATGACGCCCTCGAAGAAGTCGGGCGCCTTGCCGACCACCACGGCGTCGATATCGTCGAAGGTGGAGTCGGCGTCGGCCAGCGCCCGGTCGATGGCCTCGCGCACCAGGCCGTTCATCGACACGTCATGGCGCTTGGCCACGTACTTGGTCTGCCCGGTGCCCAGCACCGCGGCGAGCTTCTTGGTCATCAGTTCTTGCCCTCCAGGACGGCAACCAGGTTCTGTTGCAGCGCAGGCCCACTCGTGGCGTGCGCCAGCACGCGCTGCGCGGAGCGAGAGAAGATGTGCTGTGCGGCGAAACCGATCCGCTCCAGACCCGCCGAGAACATCGGATTGGCGGCCAGGGCGCCACCCGACGGGTTGATCTTGGTCTTGTCCGTCAGCCCGATCGCTTCCTTGAGGATCAGCTGCTGGTGGGTGAAGGGCGCGTAGATCTCGGCGACGTCGATCGAGCCCGTATCGCCGTTCGTGGCCGCCTGCGCCGAAGCCGCCGTCGACGGGGATACCGTCAGGTCGCGGGCGCCCAGGATCGGCGTCTCGATTCGGTGCTCGAATCCGGTTATCCAGGCCGGGTTTTCGCGCAATTCGCGGGCCTTGTCACCGGCCGCCAGCACGATGGCCGACGCCCCGTCGGTGATCGGGGCGATGTCGTGGCGGCGCAGCGGATCGGCGAAGTAGGGCCGGGACAACAGGTCGTCAATGCTGCCGGTGACCTCTTCCCGGTCGGTGCGGCCGCCCGCGGCGTAGGAATCCAGCGCCACCTGGGCCATCTGTTCTGCCGTCCACTTACCGGCATCCAGCCCGGCCCGCGCCTGCAGGCCCGCCATCGACACCGAGTCCGGCCACAGCGGCGCGACGGTGTACGGATCGGTCTGCAATGCCAGCACCCGGCGCAACGTGCCCGCCGAGGACTTGCCGAAGCCGTACACCAGCGCGGTCTCCACCTGGCCGGTGAGCAGCTTGATGTAGGCCTCGTACAGTGCCCAGGCGGCGTCCATCTCCACGTGGCTTTCGTTGATCGGCGGGATGGCGCCGATCGAGTCGATTGCCGAGATGAACGAGAAGGCCCGTCCGGCAAGGTAATCCGACGATCCGGAGCACCAGAAGCCGATGTCGGTCTGCTTGATGCCGAGTTCTTCGTAGAGCTGGTGGAAACACGGCATCAGCATCTCGACGCCGTTGGTGGTGCCGTCGGTGCGGCGGACGTGGGGCGCGTGCGCGAAGCCCACCACTGCGATATCGGTCATGTGCGTGCAGCCCTTTACAGGTGGTGCTTGTAGGAGTCGTAATCGGCGTCGGGTTCACCGGTGGGCTTGAAGTAGTCGATGTTGTCGATACCGAGCCCCCATTCCTCGCGCGGCTTCCACACCGCCTGCACCCGCATGCCCATCCGCACGTCGGCCGGGTCGATCTCGGTGACCAGATGCAGGAACGGGATGTCGGCCCCGTCGAGCAGCACGTACGCCGCGACGTACGGCGGCTTGATGCGCTGCCCGGTGAACGGGATGTTGATGATCGCGAAGGTGGTGACGGTGCCCCTGTCGGGCAGTTCGATGAACTCGTCGAGTTCCAGGCCGGTCGCCGGATCGGCTTCCTTCGGAGGGAAGTACACCTTGCCGGGCTCGCCGTCGCGGCCACGACGGGTCCGGGCACCGAGCAGCTTGCCCTCTTCCAGAGCCTTCAGGAAGGTGGTCTCGGGCAGCGACGCGGTGTGCTGGATCTCGATGAAACTCGGGGCCACCTGCACGGTGACGGGCTCGCGATCGTCGGGCGCGCCCTCGGGCTCGGGATCTTCCCCCGGCAAGAAGTACGCGATATCGGTGATGGCACCGACGGGCGCCTCGACCCAGTGTGCGTGCACCCGGGCGCCGGTGCTGATCTCGTCGGCCGAATCCACCGCGACCGCGTGCAGCAGCGGGGTGTCGGCGCCGTCCAGTGTGATCAGGGCCCAGGCGAACGGCCGGTCCAGTGGCTGACCTTCCAACGGGGTGGACTGCCACGTCCAGGATTGCACCGTCCCGACGCTGCTGACCGGTACCACCTCGGTCAATGGCTGATAGGTGACGGGGTCATACTCAGCGGGCGGGACATGTACCCGGCCGTCCGAGCCGCGCACACCGACGATTCGCCGTTCCCGTAACGCGGTGAAGAACTGGGACAGCCGAGGTCCGACTGAACGGGTGTAGTCGAATGAGAGCCTCAGCGGAGCTGACAGGGGCCGCTCATGCTTGTCGATCTGCACCGGGCTGCTTTGGCCTGTGGTCACGGCATCGAGTAGAACAGGTTCTAAGAATGGTTTCAACCATGGGTCGGAAGGTGGGCTAAATGAAACTGGGTTTGCAGCTTGGTTACTGGGGCGCGCAGCCGCCGACCAACCACGCCGAACTCGTCGCGGCGGCCGAAGAAGCGGACTTCGACACCGTCTTCACCGCCGAGGCATGGGGGTCGGATGCCTACACTCCGCTGGCCTGGTGGGGCCGGGAAACGAAGCGGATGCGGCTGGGAACGTCGGTTCTGCAGTTGTCGGCGCGCACGCCGACCGCACTGGCGATGGCCGCCCTCACCCTGGACCACCTCTCTGGCGGGAGGCATATCGTCGGGCTCGGTGTGTCCGGCCCGCAGGTGGTCGAGGGCTGGTACGGCGCGAAGTTCCCCAAGCCACTGGCCCGCACCCGGGAGTACATCGACATCCTGCGCCAGGTGTGGGCGCGCGAGGCGCCCGTGCACAGCGACGGGCCGCACTACCCGCTGCCCGTGACGGGGGAGGGCACGTCGGGACTGGGCAAGAACCTCAAGCCGATCACCCACCCGCTGCGCGCGGACATCCCGGTGATGCTCGGTGCCGAAGGTCCCAAGAACGTCGCGCTGGCCGCCGAGATCTGCGACGGGTGGCTGCCGATCTTCTACTCGCCGCGCATCGCCGGCATGTACAACGAGTGGCTGGACGAGGGCTTCGCCCGGCCCGGGGCGCGGCACACCCGGGAGACCTTCGAGATCTGCGCGACCGCGCAGGTGGTGGTCACCGACGACCGGCCGGCCATCATGGAACTGATGAAGCCGCACCTGGCGCTGTACATGGGCGGGATGGGCGCCGAGGACACCAATTTCCACGCCGACGTCTACCGCCGGATGGGTTACGCGGAGGTCGTCGACGACGTCACCAAACTGTTCCGCAGCGACCGTAAAGAGGAAGCGGCCAAGATCATCCCGGACGAACTCGTGGACGACTCGGCGATCGTGGGCGACCTCGACCACGTCAAGCAACAGATCAAGGCGTGGGAGGCCGCCGGCGTCACCATGATGGTCGTCGGCGCGCGGTCGGTCGAGCAGATCCGGGACCTCGCCGCCCTGGTGTAGACACATCTTGCACGTTGTCTAGAACACGTTCTAGATTCGATGTGTGACGCAACACACCATCGCCGGCACCGTCCTGACCATGCCGGTGCGGGTGCGCACGGCACAGCAGCACATGGCGATGTTCTCGGTGGACGCCGACGCGGCCCAGCGGATGATCGACTACAGCGGCCTGCAGGTCTGCCGGTACCGGTCCGGCAAGGCCATCGTCGTGCTGATGCTGATGCATTACCTCGACACCGACCTGGGTCAGTACTACGAGTACGGCACCAACGTGATGGTCAATCCGCCGGGATCCCGTGCGACCGGTCTGCGGGCGCTGCAGTCGGCCGGTGCCTTCATCCACCACCTACCCGTGGACCAGTCGTTCACGCTGGAGGCCGGCCGGTCCATCTGGGGTTACCCGAAGGTGATGGCGGATTTCGACCTCCGCAGCGGGCCTCGCTTCGCCTTCGACGTCAGCATCGACGGCCGGTACGCCGTCGGTATGGAGTTCCGGCCGGGTCTGCCGATGCCGTCGAGGTTCACCTCGGGCACCCGGGTGCACCCCACGTACTCCCATCTCGACGGCATCACCCGCAAGACCGCCGGCGAGATGCGCATGACCGGCGTGCGCTATCGGCCGGGCGGCGCCACGGTGCGCCTCGGCGATCACCCCTACGCACGCGAACTCGCCGATCTGGGCTTCCCCAAGCGCGCGCTGTTCTCCGGCTCGGCGGCGAACGTCGACATGACTTTCGGTGACGCCGAGGAGATCTCGTGACAACAGTGCTCGCCAAGCCCGACGTCGACCTGGCCGACGGCCGTTTCTACGCAGACGGCCCGGCGGCCCGCGCGGCCTACCGGTGGATGCGGGCGAATCAGCCGGTGTTCCGGGACCGCAACGGTCAGGCCGCGGCCGCCAGCCATCAGGCGGTGCTGGATGCCGAGCGCAATCCCGAACTGTTCTCCAGCGCGGGCGGGATCCGGCCGGACCAGCCCGGTATGCCGTACATGATCGACATGGACGACCCCGCGCACCTGGTGCGGCGCAAGCTGGTCAACGCCGGGTTCACCCGCAAGCGGGTGATGGACAAACTGCCGTCCATCGAGCGGCTCTGTGACACCTTGATCGACGGCGTCTGCGAACGGGGCGAAGCGGACTTCGTCCGTGACATCGCCGCTCCGCTGCCGATGGCGGTGATCGGCGACATGCTCGGCGTGCTGCCCGAAGAGCGGGAGATGCTGCTGCAGTGGTCGGATGACCTGGTGTGCGGATTGTCTTCGCACGTCGACGAATTGACCGTCCAGAAGCTCATGGACACGTTCGCCGCCTATACCGCGTTCACCATGGACGTCATTGCCAAGCGGCGGGCCGAACCCACCGAGGACCTGTTCTCCGTACTGGTGCACTCGGAGGTGGACGGGCAGCGGATGAGCGACGACGAGATCGTCATGGAAACCCTGCTCATCCTCATCGGCGGCGACGAGACCACCCGGCACACCCTGTCCGGCGGCACCGAACAGCTGCTACGGCACCGCGACCAGTGGGAGTCGCTGGTCGCCGATGCCGATGCGCTGCCCGGCGCCATCGAGGAGATGTTGCGCTGGACCTCGCCGGTGAAGAACATGTGCCGCACCGTCACGGCGGACACCGACTTCCACGGCACGCCGCTGCAGGCCGGCGAGAAGATCATGCTGATGTTCGAGTCGGCCAACTTCGACGAATCCGTGTTCGAGAACCCGGACCAGTTCCATATCGACCGAAACCCGAACAGCCACTTGGCTTTCGGATTCGGTTCGCACTTCTGCCTGGGGAATCAGCTGGCCCGGTTGGAACTGCGGTTGATGACCGAGCGGGTGCTGCGCCGCCTGCCCGACCTGCGGCTGGCCGACGGTGCCGACGTGCCGTTGCGGCCGGCCAATTTCGTCAGTGGCCCCGAGTCGATGCCGGTGGTGTTCACTCCGGTGCCGCGGATGCTTGGCTAGGTTCGTCGGCGGCCGGCCCGGTCGACACCGATCGGGCCATCTGCAGCATGCCCGCATCGAAGCCGACTCGCGGTCGGTAGCCGAGGTCGGTGCGGGCGGCGCTGATGTCGTAGCTGCGGTCGCGGCCCATGATGGTGATCAGCCAGTTGTTCAGCGCGGGCGCGGTGGGCCTGCGCAGCAGCCGGGCGCCGGCGTCCAGCACGGCCGCGATCGGCGCGGCGACAGCCACGGGAACGCTGCGGCTGCCGGAGACGTCGACGCCCTGGGTGGCCATCAGCGCGGTGAAGAAATCGCGAATCGGCATCGGCTGTCCGTCGGTGACGTAATAGATCCCGCGGTCGCGACCGCGGGTGAGCGACAGGGTGACGGCCTCGGCGAGGTTGTCGACGTGGACCTGGTCCATGATGTGGCGGCCGTTGTCCAACCACATCCACTGTCCCTTGGCCGCCCTGTCGACGGCGTCGGCGATGGTGCCGATGCCCGGTCCCCAGATGAACGGAGGGCGCAGGATGACCAGGCTCATCCCCGGTGTGGGGGTGCCGCGCAGCGCTCGCTCGGTCTCCAGTTTGACCCGGCAATAGGCGATGTTGGGCGTGCCGTCGTCGGTGTTCTCGTCGACGACGCTGGCGCGCTGGCTGCCCAGGGAGACGCCCGCGGCGCTGATGAGGACGAATCGGGACACGCCCGCCTGTGCGGCGGCGGCGTGCAGGGCGATGGTCGGTTCGAGGTTGTCGGTGCGGAAACCCGCGTCGGGACCCCAGAAGTCCATCCGGGCGGCGGCGTGCACCACGGTGTCGACCGTGCGTAAGTGCTCCAGCCACGCCGGGGGTGGGGTTGAGCCCGACCCGGACAGCTCGGCGAGGTCGCCGCGTACCGCTTCGGCGCCGGCCTCGGTCACGGTCTCAGCGCTGGCAGCCGAGCGCGCGAGCGCCAGCACGGTATGGCCGTCGGCCCGCAGGCGGCCGATCAGATGTCGGCCGACAAAGCCACTGCCGCCCGTCAGGAAAATCTGCATGGAAGACTCCTCGTTCAGGCCTCGATGTATCAGCGTAGATGCATCGAGATAGATACATCTATACCAATAGATTGGCATCGATACACTTTGCTGTCAAGAGAGGTCACGGAGGACTGCGTTGGGGGCGAATCGATCGGGCGGCGACCAACCCACGGCCGTCGAGCTTGCGGACGCGTTCGGGCGGGTGGCGAAGATTCTGGCCAGGGAATTCGACGAACGCCTCGCCGAGGTCGGTGTTTCTTTCCCGCGGTCCCGTGTGCTGGCTGAGGTGGTCCGTTCCGGGCCGGTACGCGTCACCGACGTCGGCTACGCGGTCGGCATTGCTCAGGGCACCGCCTCCACGCTGCTCGACGCGTTGGTGCGGGAAGGCCTCGTCGTCCGGGCCGAGGACTCGGCGGATCGGCGGGTGACCAAGATGGTCGCCACGCCCAAGGGTGTGCGGCAGGCCGAACTGTGGCAACGGGCCTACCGGGCGGCCGCGGAGGATCTGTTCGCCGTACTGCCGCGCTCCCGCTGGGCCGACCTCGTCGACATCATGGCGATCCTCGGCGGCGGCCGGGCCGCGCCATCCCGCTAGATCGAACGCGTGCTGGGTAAGAGCCCGGCAAGAAATCGGCCGCGTTTCGGGCAGAGCCTTCACCCGGACCGGTCGCGGCCGCTAAAGATGGGATCCATGACCACATCAAAGGATCGGGCGGATGCGCGGGCAGACACCCGCCGGGCCATCTGGAACACCGTCAGGGGATCGTCGGGCAACCTGGTCGAGTGGTACGACGTCTACGTCTACACCGTCTTCGCGACGTACTTCGAGAAGCAGTTCTTCGACGAGGCCGACCAGAATTCGACCGTCTACGTCTACGCGATCTTCGCCGTCACCTTCCTGACCAGGCCGCTGGGCTCGTGGTTCTTCGGGCGGTTCGCCGATCGTCGCGGCCGGCGCGCCGCGCTGACCATCAGTGTGTCGCTGATGGCGCTGTGCTCGCTGGTGATCGCCCTGGTGCCCGGCCGAGAGAGCATCGGGGCGGCGGCACCGATCATCCTGATCCTGTGCCGGCTGGTGCAGGGTTTCGCCACCGGCGGGGAGTACGGCACCTCGGCCACCTACATGTCCGAGGCGGCCACCCGTGAGCGGCGCGGCTTCTTCTCGTCGTTCCAGTACGTCACGCTGGTCGGCGGTCACGTGCTGGCGCAGTTCACCCTGCTGATCATCCTCACCACGCTGAGCACCGAGCAGGTGCACGAATTCGGTTGGCGCATCGGGTTCGCCATCGGCGGTGTGGCCGCCATCGTGGTGTTCTGGCTGCGCCGCACCATGGACGAATCGTTGTCGGCCGAACAGCTGGAGGCGATCAGGGAAGGCAAGGACGACACCGCGGGATCCCTGCGGGTGCTGCTCACCCGTTACTGGAAGCCGCTGCTGTTGTGCTTCCTGATCACCCTCGGTGGGACGGTCGCTTTCTACGCCTACAGCGTGAACGCGCCGGCCATCGTCAAGGCCACCTACAAGAACGAGGCGATGACGGCCACCTGGATCAACCTCGTCGGCCTGATCTTCCTGATGCTGCTGCAGCCGGTGGGCGGGCTGATCAGTGACAAGGTGGGGCGCAAGCCGCTGCTGCTGTTCTTCGGCATCGGTGGCGTCGTCTACACCTACGTGCTGTACACCTATCTGCCACAGACGCATTCACCGATGCTGTCCTTCCTGCTGGTGGCCGTCGGTTATGTGATTCTCACCGGCTACACCTCGATCAACGCGCTGGTGAAATCCGAACTGTTCCCGGCCCGAGTTCGGGCCCTCGGTGTCGGAGTGGGCTACGCGCTGGCCAATTCGGCTTTCGGCGGCACCGCGCCGCTGATCTACCAGGCGCTCAAGGCGCGCGACCAGGTGCCGCTGTTCATCGGTTACGTGACGGTGTGTATCGCGGTGTCGTTGCTGGTGTACGTGTTCTTCCTGAAGAACAAGGCCAGCACCTATCTGGACCGCGAGCAGGGCGATGCCTTCGCGGCGGCCGGCGGTGACGATCTCAGTGATCTTCGCCGGTACAGCTGACGGCGGGCGGTGTCTCGGGTTTGCCCGCCGTCACCTCGGCGGCCCGCTGCAACAGGTCGTGCAGGGTGCTCAGCTCGTCGTGGGTCAGCGCGCTGAACATGTGTTGCTCCATGGTCGCCAGCACCTTCTCCACTTCTGCGAGCCGGGCGGCGCCGGTTTCGGTGACGACCACCGTGTGCCGGCGCCTGTCCTCGGGGGAGCGTCGACGCTCGGCCAACCCAGCGGATTCCAATTCGTTGAGCAGGATCACCACATTGGTCGGATCGATACCGAGGGAGTCGGCGAGCCCCGCCTGGCCCTGCTCGCCGAAATCTCGGAGCAGGGTGAGCGCGATGATATGCCGGGTCCGGAGGCCGACCTTGGCAATCTCGGCCTCCGCGGTACCGCGCAACCGCCGCAGAACCAGGTCCAACAGCGGTCCGAGCAGCAACTCCTGGCGCGGCGGCGTGCTCACGGCGTGAGTCTACGGGAATTCACCGGTCGCCAGTAGTGTATAGATAGTTAGTGAACCGTTGACTATCTATTGGGAGTCGATCATGTCGAATCTGTTGCACATCGATTCATCGGTGCAGGGCGATCGGTCGGTGAGCCGTCGCCTCACCGCACGCGCCGCGGAACGCTGGCTGGCCGCGCACCCCGGCGGCACCGTCACCTATCGGGACCTGGCTGCCGATCCGCTGCCGCACCTGGATCCGGCGACGTCGACCTCGTTGAGCGAGGCGTTGATCGGTGAGATCACCGCCGCCGACACGATCGTGCTCGGCCTGCCGCTCTACAACTTCGGGCCGCCGAGCACGGTGAAGGCGTGGGTTGACCACATCGTGACGGCCGGCCTGTCCTTCGACCCGGCCACCGGCGCCGGGCTGCTGGGCGGCACCGACTTCGTAGCGGTCGAGACGCGCGGCGGTGGGTACGGTCCGGGCACGCCTCGTGAAGGGTGGGATCACGCGCAGACGTGGCTGACCCACGGGGTGTCGCTGACGGGCCTGCAGCCCCGCTTCGTCGTCGTCGAGTTGACCATGGCCGAAGTCAACCCGGCCATGGCTGAGTTGAAACCCCTTGCCGCGCAAAGCCTTGCCGACGGTGAGGCGCAGATCGATGCGCTCTGGGCGCCGGCGGGTTGAGCCCTACTTCATCTTGAACTGCGGCGCCCGCTTCTCTTTGAACGCCAGCGGGCCTTCCTTGGCGTCCTCGGACAGGAACACCGCGATGCCGTTGGCGGTATCGGGCTTGAACGCGTCCAGCTCGTGCATGCCCTCGGTCTCGCGGATGGTCTTGAGGATCGCCTGCACGGCCAACGGGCCGTTGTTGTTGATCACCTCGGCGATCTCCAGCGCCTTCTCCAGCGCGGTGCCGTCGGGCACGACGTAGCCGATCAATCCGTAATCCAGTGCCTGCTGCGCGGTGATGTGCCGACCGGTCAGCAGCATGTCGCAGGCGATCGTGTACGGGATCTGGCGCACCAGGCGGACCGCCGAGCCACCCATCGGGTACAGGCTCCACTTGGCCTCCGAGATGCCGAATTTGGCGCTCTCCCCGGCGACCCGGATGTCGGTGCCCTGCAGGATCTCGGTGCCGCCCGCGATCGCCGGGCCCTCGACGGCGGCGATCAGCGGTTTGGTCAGCCGGCGGCCCTTGAGCAGCGCGTCGATGCGTGACGGGTCGTAGCTGCCGTCCTTGAACGAGTCGCCCGGCGGCTTCTTGGTGGCACCCTTGAGGTCCATGCCGGCGCAGAAGTAGCCGCCGGCGCCGGTCAGGATGCAGGTGCGGATCTCGGGATCGTCGTCGACGCGGTCCCAGGCCGCGGCCATGATCGAGAGCATCTCGCCGGAGAGGGCGTTACGCGCCTCCGGGCGGTTGAGCGTCACGATCAGAGTGTGTCCGCGCTGCTCAATGAGGGCGTCGGGCCCTTTCTCGGTCTCACTCACCTGTCGCGTCCTCCATGCAATGTAGCCCCAGACTTGTCTCGAAATGTAACACGTTCTAGTTTAGGTTCCGTGGCCCTGAATATCGCCGATCTCGCCGAGCACGCCATCGACGCTGTGCCAGACCGTGTCGCCCTCATCAGTGGCGACGAAAAACTCACCTACGCCGAGTTGGAGGAGAAGGCGAACCGATTCGCTCACTACCTGCAGGCGCAAGGCATCCAGAAGGACGACAAGGTCGGCCTGTACTGCCGCAATCGCATCGAGATCGTCATCGCGATGCTCGGCATCGTCAAGGCCGGCGCCATCCTGGTCAACGTCAACTTCCGCTACGTCGAGGGCGAACTGAAGTACCTGTTCGACAACTCGGACATGGTCGCACTGGTGCACGAGCGCCGCTATGCCGACCGGGTGGCCAACGTGCTGCCCGAGACGCCGAACGTCAAGACCGTGCTGGTCGTAGAGGATGGCACAGAAGGTCCGGCCGACGACTTCCTCAAATACGGCGGCGTCGAGTTCTACTCCGCCATCGCCGAGCACTCCCCGGAGCGCGACTTCGGGCCGCGCAGCGCGGACGACATCTACCTGCTGTACACCGGCGGCACCACCGGCTTCCCCAAGGGTGTGATGTGGCGGCACGAGGACATCTACCGGGTGCTGCTGGGCGGCACCGACTTCGCCACCGGTGAACCGCTCCAAGACGAGTACGACCTGTCCCGCCAGGCCGCGGCCAACGGGCCG
The DNA here is from genome assembly GCF_002101555.1 of Mycolicibacterium canariasense. GTDB lineage: Bacteria > Actinomycetota > Actinomycetes > Mycobacteriales > Mycobacteriaceae > Mycobacterium > Mycobacterium canariasense. The sequence continues at coordinate 243,430 of NZ_LQOL01000049.1, read as the reverse complement.
ATGGTGCGCTACCCGATCCCGCCGATGATCCACGGTGCCACCCAGTCGGCCACCTGGATGGCGCTGTTCTCCGGCGGCACGGTGCTGTTGGTTCCGGAGTTCAACGCCGACGAGGTATGGCAGGCCATCCACGACCACAAGGTCAACCTGCTGTTCTTCACCGGTGACGCGATGGCCCGGCCCTTGCTGGATTCGCTTCTCGCGCACCAGGACAACGGCAATCAGTTCGATCTGTCCAGCCTGTTCCTGCTGGCCAGCACCGCCGCCCTGTTCTCCACCAGTCTCAAGGAGAAGTTCCTCGAGCTGCTGCCCAACCGGGTCATCACCGACTCGATCGGCTCCTCGGAGACCGGCTTCGGCGGCACCAGCGTGGTGGCCAAGGGTCAGTCCCACACCGGCGGCCCACGGGTGACCATCGACAAGAACACGGTGGTGCTCGACGAGGACGGCAACGAGGTGGTGCCCGGGTCGGGCGTGCGCGGCATCATCGCCAAGCGCGGCCACATCCCGGTGGGCTACTTCAAGGACGAGAAGAAGACCGCCGAGACGTTCCGGACCATCAACGGTGTCCGCTACGCGATTCCCGGCGACTACGCCACCGTCGAGGCCGACGGCAGTGTGACCATGCTGGGACGCGGCTCGGTGTCGATCAACAGCGGCGGCGAGAAGATCTACCCCGAAGAGGTGGAGGCCGCGCTCAAGGGCCACCCCGACGTATTCGACGCGCTGGTGGTGGGCGTGCCCGACGAGCGCTTCGGCAATCATGTGGCCGCCGTGGTGCAGCCCCGCGAGGGCACCCGGCCGACGCTGGCCGACCTCGACGCGTTCGTACGCACCGAGATCGCGGGATACAAAGTGCCGCGCAGCCTTTGGCTGGTCGATGAGGTGAAGCGGTCGCCGGCAGGTAAGCCCGACTACCGCTGGGCCAAGGACGTCACCGAAGAGCGCCCGGCCGACGAGGTGCACGCCAAACACGTAGGAGCGAAATGAGAACCGAACTCTGCGACAAGTTCGGGATCGAATACCCGATCTTCGTCTTCACCCCGTCGGAGAAGGTGGCAGCCGCGGTCAGCAAGGCCGGCGGTCTCGGCGTGCTGGGCTGCGTGCGGTTCAACGACGCCGACGACCTGGAAGAAGTCCTGCAGTGGATGGACGCCAACACCGACGGTAAGCCGTACGGGGTGGACGTGGTGATGCCGGCGAAGATCCCCACCGAGGGCACTGCCGTCGACATCAACAAGCTGATCCCGCAGAGTCACCGCGACTTCGTCGCCAAAACCCTTGCCGATCTGGGTGTTCCGCCGCTTCCCGAGGACGAGGAGCGCAACGAGGGCGTGCTGGGCTGGCTGCACTCGGTGGCGCGCAGTCACGTCGACGTGGCGCTCAAGCACCCGATCAAGCTGATCGCCAACGCGTTGGGTTCCCCGCCGGTGGATGTCATCGAGCAGGCGCACGCCGCCGGTGTCCCGGTGGCGGCGCTGGCCGGTAGCGCCAAACACGCGCTGCGCCACGTGGAGAACGGCGTGGACATCGTCGTCGCGCAGGGGCACGAGGCGGGCGGACACACCGGCGAGATCGGATCGGTCGTCCTGTGGCCGGAGATCGTCGATGCGCTGGACGGCAAGGCGCCGGTGCTGGCGGCCGGCGGCATCGGCACCGGCAGGCAGGTGGCCGCCGCGCTGGCGCTGGGCGCCTCCGGCGTGTGGATGGGCTCGGCCTTCCTCACCTCCGCCGAGTACGACCTCGGCCACCGGGAGCCCGGCGGCACGTCGACCATCCAGGAGGCGCTGCTGCGCGCCACCACCGCGGACACGGTGCGCCGCAAGATCTACACCGGCAAGCCGGCCCGGCTGCTCAAGACCAAGTGGACCGAGGCCTGGGACGCCCCGGACGCGCCGGAACCGCTGCCCATGCCGCTGCAGAACATCCTCGTCAGCGAGGCGCACCAGCGGATGAACGAGTCGGACAATCCCGACACGGTGTCCATGCCGGTCGGTCAGATCGTGGGCCGGATGAACGAGATCCGTCCCGTCGCCGACATCATCGCCGAGTTGGTGGCCGGGTTCGAGCAGGCCACCAAGCGGCTGGACGGCATCGCCGGCGGCTAGCGCTCAGATGCCCCTGGCCCCGTCGATGCGTTCCCTGATCAGATCGGCATGACCGCAATGGCGGGCGTACTCGGCAATCATGTGGGTGTAGATCCAGCGCAGCGTCACCGCAGCGCCCATGAAGGGGCTGGTGTCGTCGAGTGCCCGGTCGGCGCAGTTGGCCTTGGCCGTGGCGATCTCGTCCTGCCAGGTCCGGTACACCGTCGCGAACGAGGTGTCGGGAGTGACGTCGAAGCCACCGGAATGCCCGTCGGGGGAGCGTTCGCCGTAGATCGGTGGAACATCCTCGCCCAATAGCACCCGACGGAACCAGTTGCGCTCGACCTCGGCCGCGTGCTGCATCAACCCCATCAACGTCAGTGTCGACGGTTCGGCACTGGCGGTGCGCAACTGGTCGTCGGTCAGGCCGGAGCATTTTTCGGCCAGGGTGCCGCGATAGAAGTCGAGCCACCCCTCGAGGTTGGTACGTTCGTCCGCGTCCAGCGGGGGTCTGGTCCGTTCGGTATCGCTCACCGGCCGGGGAGCTTCTGCACCGCTTGGATCATCGGGGTCAGCGCCTTCTGCCACCAGGCCGACGGAATGCCCAGCGGCGGATCGAGATTGAGCACTCGCGCGGTGGACACCGTCTGGGATTCCGTGTACTTGAGGATCCCGTCGGCGCCGTGGCGGCGTCCGACACCGGAGGCCTTCATGCCGCCCATCGGCGCGGCCGTGCTGCCGAACGCCAGCGCGTACCCCTCGTCGACGTTGACCGTGCCGGCCTGTAGCCGGGCCGCGATCGCCTCGCCCTCGGCTTTGGTGCCGGCCCACACGCTGGCGTTGAGACCGTATTCGGTGTCGTTGGCCTTGGTGATCGCCTCGTCGACCGAATCGACGGGGTAGATCGACACCAGCGGACCGAACGTCTCGTTGCGGCCGCATTCCATCTCGTCGGTGACGTCGGTGAGCACCGTGGGCTCGTAGAACAGCGGGCCGATATCGGGGCGGGCGTTGCCGCCGGCGATCACCTTGGCCCCCTTGGCCTTTGCGTCGTCGACATGCCCGGACACCGCCTTGATCTGGTCCTCGGAGATCAGGCTACCCATATCGGCGTTGAAGTCGTAGGTCCCGGCCAGCCTCATCGCCTTGACCTGCTTGGCGAATTTGGCGGCGAACTCGTCGGCGACCGCCCGCTCGACGTAGATCCGCTCGATGGAGATGCACAACTGCCCGGCGTTGGAGAAGCAGGCCCGGGTGGCGGCCTTGGCTGCCACGTCCAAGTTGGCGCCCTTGGTGACGATCATCGGATTCTTGCCACCCAGTTCGGCGGAAAAACCGATCAGCCGGCGGCCGCATTGCTCGGCCAGGTTCCGGCCGGTGGCGGTGGACCCGGTGAACATCAGGTAGTCACAACTCTGCACGATCGCGGTGCCGACCACCGAGCCGGGGCCCGGCACCACCGCGAACAGATCACGCGGCAGACCCGCCTGGTAGAGCAACTCGGCGTTGGCCAGCGTGCAGTACGGGGTCTGGCTGTCCGGTTTCACGACGACGGCGTTGCCGGCCAGCAGGGCGGGGATGGAATCCGAGATGGACAGCGCCATCGGGTAGTTCCACGGCGAGATCACCCCGATCACGCCCTTGGGATGGTGGTTGACCACCGTCTTGACGATCCCCGGCAGCAGGCCCTGCACCCGCTTGGTGCCCAGCAGTTTGACCGCCTCGCGCGCGTAGTAGCGCGCGTTCAGGATCACGTCGACGATTTCTTCCTGCGCGGCCGAGCGGGCCTTGCCGGTCTCGGCCTGTGCGACGTCCATCAGGAAGTCGCGGTTGGCGATCACCAGATCGCGGAACCGCTCGATGATCGCGGACCGCTCGGCGACCGGCTGCGTGGCCCACTTCTGCTGTGCGGCACGGGCTTTGGCGAACGCTGCGGTCACGTCGTCGGCGGTGCCGACCGGGATGGTGGTCAGCTCGCGTCCGGTGAACACCTCCTCGATCGGCTTGGACGGGCGCGCATCGATGTCGGCGATGGCGACCAGCTGGCGCAGTCGTGCGAAGTCGGCGGCTGATGGAGCGGGCATGGCCGACCCTCCCTTACTGATGAGTAACTAGCGGTTAAGGCCAACCTACTCGGTACCGGCGGTCACGCAAAGAGTGCTTGCCGGATTCGTGCACGACGGATCCCGACGAGACGACGATGCCCCCACGGGCACAGCCATGGAGGCATCGTCACCGTCGGGTCAGGGGGTGATGGTGGTTCCGGAGTCGATGGCGTCGGTTGCGGAGGCCACGATGTCCATCTGATCCTCGAGGCCGTCGGCGTTGAGCTGCAACACATACAGCCCGTCGCTGCCGGGGATCACCACGGTCTTCTGCGCCACGATCTTCCGCTGGCCGTCTTGGACCCAGGTGCCGCCGAGCTGGAAGGCCGGGTACTCGCCCAGCGTGCTCGTGGCACCCTCGTTCAGCGGTTCGTAACCGGACAGGTTCTGCAGCTCACCCGGCGCCAGGTCGAGGATCTTCTGCGGGTCGACATTGCCCGTCAGTTTCGACACGATCGCGACGACGCTCGGGGTGTACTCGGCGGCTTCCGGACCGGTGTAGACGATGGCGCCGTAGGCCCAGTCCGGGGTGTCGGCCCCGGCGGTGTCCCAGCCTTCCGGCACCGGCAGGTCGATGGTCGGCGATCCCGGATCGCCGCGCCTGACCTGCGTCTCCTGGATGTCGTTCTCCTTGATGTAGCTCGCGATGGTCTCGTGCGGGCCGGTCGCGTCCTCGTCGCGCGGGGCCACCTTGGGTTTACTGGTGGCCGACTTGCTGGTGGTGGTCTTCTCCGAGGACGACGCGGTGGTCGTCTCACTGCTGCTGGTCGCGGTCTTGGTATCCGAACCGCAACCCGACAGGACGACGGCGAGGGCGGTGGCCGCTGCCGCCAGGCCGGTGAGCGCAGATGCTCTCATGACATGAGCTCCTTGAAGGTCAAAGTTCTTTCCAATGCAATTACGGCAAAGGTCACCGTCGTGCATTTCCGATCGGAAGCGTAGCCCAGTCACGCGTTCACCGTGCTGAGTAGAACTACTCGAATTCGCCGGCGCGAAAACATGGCCCAAGCGGGCACGATCCCATACGATGATTGGCCCTGATCAGCGCGGTTCCGGTGAGCTTTCCGCGGTCGACATAAATGGTCTGTGCCGTCAGATAACCGGATGAATTCGATGCCGAGAATATCGCCGCGTGTGCCATTTCATCGACATCGCCGTCGCGCCCCGTCAGGGCACGGTCGGCCGTTCGATGGCGTGCACGGGATCAGCGCAGTCGGTCGCCTCGGCCGACAGCGCACGCTTGAGCACCTTGAACGTTTCCGTGCGGGGCAGCGCGGTGCTGACCCGGACGAACGACGGCCACTGTTTGGGGCCGAGATCGGACTGTGCAGCGAGGAACGTGACGAACGCGGTGGTGTCGAACGTCGCGCCGGGTGCGGGCACCACGGCCGCCATCACCCGGTCGCCCACCACCGGGTCGGGGATGGGGTAGACCGCCGCCTCGGCGATCTCGGGATGCCGCAGCAAGATCCGCTCGATCGGCGCGGTGCCGAGGTTCTCGCCGTCGACGCGCATCCAATCACCAAGACGCCCGGCGAAATAGACGAAACCCGCCTCGTCCCGGTAGGCGAGGTCACCGGTGTGGTACACCCCGCCCGCCATGCGTTCGGCCTCGGCCTCGGGAGCGTTGTAGTAGCCGCGGAACCATCCGGGTCCGGTCGGGTTGACGATCTCGCCCACCACGCCGGGCGGGCACGGTCGCCCGGTCTCCACGTCCACGATGGCCACCTCGTCGGTCAGCGGGCCCAGCGATCCGTCCGGGGTGTCCGGGGTGCGTGCGATCGCCACACCGCCTTCGGTGGAACCGAATCCGTCGATCACCCGCACACCGAACCGGTCGGCGAAGCGGATCAGGTCCCGCGGTGCGCCCTCGTTGCCGTAGAGGTACTTCAGCGGGTTGTCCGCGTCGTCGGGTTGCGCCGCGGTGGCCAGGATGTAGGACAGCGGTTTGCCCACGTAGTTCGCGTAGGTGGCGCCGTAGCGGCGCACATCCGGGATGAACTGCGAGGCCGAGAATTTGCGCCGCAACGCGATCGAGGCGCCCGCGGCCACGGCGACGGCCCAGCCCGCCATGATCGCGTTGGAGTGGAACAGCGGCATGGCCAGGTAGCAGGTATCGGCCGGGCCGAGGCCGAACCGTTCGGCCAGCATCCGGCCGGGGAAGGCCACCTTGTCGTGCGTGACGCGGACGGCCTTGGGCTCGCCGCTGGTGCCGGAGGTGAAGATCAGCATGAACAGGTCGTCGGGGGAGCACTCGGCGAAGGTCACCGCGGCGCCGGCGTGGCCGGCCAGTTCGGCCGCCCATTGCGGGGATTCGATGTCGATATGGTCCACACCGTCCGGCAGTTCCGCGCCGGCGTCGGTGAGCACGACCTGACAGTCCGCGCGTTCGACATCGCGGGCCAGCGCCGCGCCGCGGCGGGTCGGGTTCAGGCCCACCGGCACCAGGCCCGACATCCCCGCGGCGACCAGCACGGTGGAGAAGAACGGCGTATTGCCCAGCAGCACACCGATATGCGGGGGGCGGTCCGGGTCGAGCCGGGCCCGCAGGGCGGACGCCAACGTCGCCGCCGCCGCGATGTGGTCCTGCCAGCTGGTGAACTCGTCGCCGTAGTGCACGCCGCGGTCGGTGACGCCGACCAATGGCGCCAGTAGGGCGCCAACGGTGTCGGCCATCTATACCGGCGTGCCGGACAGCTCGCGCCCGATCCGCAGCAGCTGCCCGGTGGCCCCGCCGAGGGTGAACTCGGTTTGCTTGGCGGCCAGGAAGTAGCGGTGGATCGGGTGATCCATGTCGATGCCGACACCGCCGTGCACGTGCACCGTGGTGTGCGCGACGCGGTGGCCGGCGTCGGCCGCCCAGAATGCGGCGCTGGCCACGTCGATATCCGCGGGGAGATCCTCGGAAAGGCGCCAGGCGGCCTGGGTGAGGGTCGAGCGCAACGCCTTGACGTCGATGTAGCCGTCGGCCAATCGTGCCGACACCGCCTGGAAGCTGCCGATGGGCCGGTCGAATTGTTCGCGCTCACGCGCGTAGAGGGCGGTCAGCTCCAGCGCCCGCTCCAGCACGCCGAGCTGGAAGGCGCTGCGACCCAAGGCGCTGTGCACCGTCAGCCAGTCGAGTACCTCGTGCCCGCCGACGATCCGGGCGGCGTCGACGGTGGTGCCGCCGAATTCCAGATGTCCGACGCTGCCGTGGCCGGTGGTGTCCAGGGTGCTGACCGTGACGCCGGGGTCGTCCGCGGCGATGAGGAACACCTGTGTGCCGGAGGCCGTTTCGGCGGGGACCAGGAACGCGTCGGCCACCGGGCCGTAGGGCACCTGGGTACGTGTCCCGGTCAACCGGAAACCGGGTCCGGCAGTACTTTCGGTGGCGGCCTGAACCGGCCCCTCACCCATCTCACCGTCGAGGGCCACCGTGACGATCTTGGCGCCGTTGACCGCGGGTGCGGCCCAATCTTGTTGCAGGGCTGCGGAGCCGAACCTGGCCAGCGCGCCGGCGGCCAGCACGGCGGATTCCAGATAGGGCACCGCGGCCAGCTGGCGCCCCAGTGCGGTCAGCACGGCGGTCTGCTCGAGCACGCCGAATCCGCCACCGCCGACGGATTCCGGTGCGGCGGTGGAAAGTACGTCGGCGTCGATCAGTTTGCCCCACAGCTCGCGGTCGAAGCGTTGCTCGAGCCCGTCGAGGGCGCGCTGGTGCTCGGGGGTGCACACCGACTCGGTGATGGTGCGGACCAGGCCGCCCAGATCGGTCGAGGCCTCAGTAGGGGTGAAGTCCATGTGAAGTCTCCTCTTAACGGTTCACTCGGGGCAGGCCGAGCGCGACCATGCCGATGATGTCGCGCTGGATCTCGTTGGTGCCACCGCCGAAGGTCAGGATGAGGCAGGAGCGGTGCATCCGCTCCACGCGGCCGCGCAGCAGTGCGCCGGGCGATCCGGTGCGCAGCGTCGCCGAGGTGCCGAGCACCTCCATGAGCAGCCGGTAAGCCTCGGTGGCCAGTTCGGTGCCGTACACCTTGGCCGCGGATGCATCGGCGGGGGAGGGCGCGACGTCCTCAGCCGACGCGAGCTCCCAGTTGATCAGCTTGAGCACCTCGGCCTTGGCGTGCACGCGGGCCAGGTTCAGCTGCACCCATTCCGAGTCGATCAGCCGCTTGCCGTGCACATCCTTGGTGTTCTGCGCCCACTCACGAACCCCGTTGAGCGCCACGAAGATCGGCTGGGCGGACACCAGGGCGACGCGCTCGTGGTTGAGCTGGTTGGTGACCAGCTTCCAGCCGGCGTTCTCCTCGCCGACCAGGCTGCTGACGGGAACGCGCACATCCTGGTAATAGGTGGCGCTGGTGTCCACGCCGGACATGGTGTGCACGGGTGTCCAGGAGAAGCCCTCGGCGGACGTCGGCACGATCAGCATCGAGATCCCGCGGTGCTTCTTGGCCTCCGGGTTGGTGCGCACCGCCAGCCACACGTAGTCGGCATACGCGATCAGGCTGGTCCACATCTTCTGGCCGTTGATCACGTACTCGTCACCGTCGCGCACCGCGGTGGTGCGCAGCGACGCCAGGTCGGTGCCGGCGCCCGGCTCGGAGTAGCCGATGGAGAAATGCAGTTCACCGGCGGCGATCTTGGGCAGGAAGAACTTCTTCTGTTCCTCGGTGCCGAAGTGCATGATCGTCGGCGCCACGCTGTTGATGGTCAGGAACGGCACCGGCACGTTGGCGATCGCGGCCTCGTCGTTGAAGATCAGGCTCTCCATCGGTGTGCGGGCCTGGCCGCCGTATTCGGTGGGCCAGTTCAGCGTGAGCCAACCGTCCTTGCCCATCTGCGCGACGGTCTCGCGATAGACGTTGCCGCGCCCCATCTCGCCGTCGCTGGCGGCCAGCGCCTCGGCCCGCTCGGGTGTCATCAGTTTGGTGAAGTACGCCCGCAGTTCACGGCGCAACTCCTCCTGCTCGGCGGTGTAACCGATCCGCATGTCGATGTCCTCACTGTCGGGCTGGGCGGGGATGCCTCGGGAAATGCATGGTGGAATTGGAGGTGCTCACGGGCACCTTTTCCCAACCGGTTGTAACACGTTCTAGTCTTGGGGTCCAGGGCGGTATGGTTAGCCGGCACGGCGGCAGGACCGCACGGGCCTTGGACATGGAGTGCATGAAGGCACGAGGAGGTTGTCATGCGTGTGGAAGTCGACCGCGATCGTTGCGAAGGCAACGCGGTATGCGTGGGTATTGCCCCCGACCTGTTCGATCTGGATGACGACGACTATGCCGTGGTCACGGCGGACCCGGTACCGGCAGACCAGGAGGACCTGGCCGAGCAGTCCATCGCCGAATGCCCGCGCGCAGCCCTGATCCGAAAAGACTAGAGGTATTCATAAATTGAGTTCATCAGCTGAGAGTTCCGCCGCGCTCGACCTCTCCGGCAAGGTCGCCGTGGTGACCGGCGCGGCGGCCGGGCTGGGCCGGGCCGAGGCGATCGGGCTGGCCCGCGCCGGCGCCACCGTGGTGGTCAACGACATGGCCGCCGCGCTGGACAACTCCGACGTGCTCGACGAGATCGCCGCGGCCGGGTCCAAGGGCGTGGCCGTCGCCGGTGACATCAGCGCGCGCAGCACCGCCGACGAGTTGGTGTCCACCGCCGATGGCCTCGGCGGCTTGGGCATCGTCGTCAACAATGCCGGCATCACCCGGGACAAGATGCTGTTCAACATGTCCGATGAGGACTGGGACGCGGTGATCGCGGTGCACCTGCGCGGGCACTTCCTGCTGACGCGGAACGCCGCGGCGTATTGGCGGGCCAAGGCCAAGGAGTCCGCCGACGGCCAGGTGTACGGGCGCATCGTCAACACGTCGTCGGAGGCCGGGCTGGCCGGACCGGTGGGGCAGGCCAACTACGGTGCGGCCAAGGCCGGGATCACGGCATTGACGCTGACCGCCGCCCGGGGGCTGAGCCGGTACGGGGTGCGGGCCAATGCCATCGCGCCGCGGGCCCGTACCGCCATGACCGCCGACGTGTTCGGCGACGCGCCGGAGCTGGCCGACGGTCAGGTCGACGCGCTGTCGCCCGAGCACGTGGTGACCTTGGTGACCTACCTCTCCTCGCCGGCGGCCGATGCCGTCAACGGACAGCTGTTCATCGTCTACGGCCCGACGGTCACCCTGGTTGCCGCACCCACGGTCGCTCAGCGATTCCAGGCCACTGGTGACGCCTGGGACCCGGCCGAGCTGAGCTCGGCACTCGGAGGTTTCTTTGCTGAGCGCGATCCGGAAATAGGATTCTCGGCTACTGCGCTAATGGGTTCTTGAATTCGAAAGCAGCGTATCCGCGCCGTCGGCAGCCACTAGAACACGTTCTAGAATGATGCCGGTCACACACGTCCTGACCAGCAAAAATAAGATGTTTTGGTGAAGATTGCCGTTCTTTGACACTGTGAACGTGTTCTAGTTACTATGAGCCCGCTCACTAAGGGCAGCGCGCAGACCAGGGGTGGAAAGGCCGCCGGAGCGAACGGATACCCGCTATATTCGGGCTCTTCGCCAACGCGGCGTGCTCATCCCTCAACCGAGAACGGAGCCGAGGTTGATCGAACAGCTTGCGGCTCCGGCGCGAGCCGTGGGTGGGTTCTTCGAGATGACCATCGACACCTTCGTCAAGATGTGGCAGCGGCCCTTCCAGTTCCGGGAGTTCCTCGACCAGACCTGGATGATCGCCCGGGTGTCGCTGGTCCCGACGCTGCTGGTGTCCATCCCGTTCACCGTGCTGGTCGCCTTCACCCTCAACATCCTGCTGCGTGAGATCGGCGCGGCCGATCTGTCCGGGGCGGGAACCGCCTTCGGCACCATCACCCAGCTCGGCCCGGTGGTGACGGTGCTCGTCGTGGCCGGCGCCGGGGCCACCGCCATCTGCGCGGACCTGGGTGCTCGAACCATCCGCGAAGAGATCGACGCGATGCGGGTGCTGGGCATCGACCCGATCCAGCGGCTGGTGGTTCCTCGCGTGCTGGCGTCGACGTTCGTGGCGCTGCTGCTCAACGGCCTGGTCTGTGCGATCGGCCTGGCGGGCGGCTACGTGTTCTCGGTGTTCCTGCAGGGCGTGAATCCGGGTGCGTTCATCAACGGGCTGACCATCCTGACCGGACTGGGCGAATTGGTGCTGGCCATGTTCAAGGCGGTGCTGTTCGGTTTGATGGCCGGTCTGGTCGGCTGCTATCGCGGCCTGACGGTGCAGGGCGGCCCCAAGGGTGTGGGCATCGCGGTCAACGAGACCGTGGTGTACGCCTTCATCTGTCTGTTCGTCATCAACGTCATCCTGACCGCCGTGGGCGTCCGAGTGCTGGAGCGGTAGGCCGCCATGAGCTATGACGTGACGCTTCGTGTGCGCCGCTTCTTCCGCGGCGTACCGCGAGCCGTGGACAGCGTCGGTGAACAGGCGCTGTTCTACGGCGAGACGATGCGCTACATCCCCAACGCCGTCACCCGCTACCGCAAGGAGACCATCCGGCTGGTCGCCGAGATGACGATGGGTGCCGGCGCTTTGGTGATGATCGGCGGCACCGTCGGGGTCGCGGCCTTCCTCACCCTGGCCTCCGGTGGCGTCATCGCCGTGCAGGGGTATTCATCGCTGGGCAACATCGGTATCGAGGCGCTCACCGGCTTCCTGTCGGCGTTTCTCAACGTACGCATCGTGGCACCGGTCATCGCCGGTATCGCCCTGGCCGCCACCATCGGTGCAGGCACCACCGCGCAGCTGGGTGCGATGCGGGTCGCCGAGGAGATCGACGCGGTCGAAGCGATGGCGGTGCACGCCGTGTCGTATCTGGTGTCCACCCGGCTGATCGCCGGATTGATCGCGATCGTCCCGCTGTACTCGCTGTCGGTGCTGGCCGCGTTCTTCGCGGCCCGGTTCACCACCGTGTTCATCAACGGGCAGTCGGCCGGTCTGTACGACCACTACTTCAACACCTTCTTGATACCCACCGACCTGCTGTGGTCGTTCCTGCAGGCGATCGTCATGTCGATCGCGGTGATGCTGGTGCACACGTATTACGGATACAACGCCTCCGGCGGGCCGGTCGGGGTGGGTATCGCCGTCGGCCAGGCCGTGCGCACCTCGCTGATCGTCGTCGTGACCATCACCCTGTTCATCTCGCTCGCCGTGTACGGCGCGTCCGGCAACTTCAACCTCTCCGGGTAGGGCCGAATCAGCCGAGCATCCGGGTGGCCACCGCCCATTGCCGGGCCGCGATGCGCGCCTTCCACTGCGCCGCCGTGACGGTGCTGTCCGCGTAGAACGGCAGCGAGGTCGGCAGCGAACCGACGTCGACCACCTCCGCACGCGGACCGTCGGCGGGACCGATCTCGCGGTCGCAGCGTTGCCACCGGAACTTCATGAAGCCACGGCGATGCCCGACGGTCTCGATCCAGTTCGCCACGCCGGGGTTCTGCTCGCTGATGACCAGCCGGATGTTGCCGTCGGGGTCGACGTGCGACTGATGCGCGTTCAGCGATGTCTGATGGTTGATGTAGTCCAGCGACACGTACCACGTGCTGCCCAGCTGAAAACCTTGGTAGGGCGCATTCGACCGGGGCACCGTCACGACGAGCGCCTGGTGCGGCTCAAGCTCGAAAAACCCCACCGAGGAGAACTGTGTCGTGAGGCCGCCCGGTGTGACCCGGGGTGGTTCGAACACGTTCGGCGGGTTGTTGAGGTAGAACCACTGCGGAAATTGCAGCCAGGTCTTGATCCGATTGATCAGATGCATTCCGGCGGCGGTGTACCGCCCCGCGATGAAGTCCTCGGTGAACGCGGGTGCCGCGGCACCGACGGAGTCGGCGCGGCCGACGGCGACGGTCCCGCGACGCTCGGCCCAATCGTTGTAAGCCTCGCGCACGATGAGCTGGGCCGGTCCCGGACGCATCGCCAGATGACCGGAACAGCCGTCCACCGGTTCGGCGCCGATGCTCATCCGGAAGCTGCCGTCGTCGGTGATTTGCAGGCTGCGGTCGTCGAAGGCGTTCAGGTTCCCCGGCACCGAACTGTCACTGTAGGAACCATCCAACAACTGGAAGTTCAGATCGACGGTGCTGCCCCGGGTCCCGCTGAGCACGTAGCTGTGACGACCGTCGAGCTGCGTCGCGAAATACAGGAAATCGGGATTGTCGAGCCCCATCTTGGTGAATGGCCCGGTGCCGCTGAGCAGCATCGGATGCTCCTCACTGAAGTTGAACACCAGGTGCAACGATGCGGCGATCCCACCGGCGAGATACTGAAGCCCCTCCAGCACATCGGATTCCGATTCGATATGGGGCGCGGACCGAACGAGTCGCTCCGCCTCTGCGATGGCGTCTGCGAACGGTCGGGTCAACGGGTCGTCATGTGGCACGGACACCTCCGGGTTCGTGACCCACCGCGAAATGAGCGGCATAACGGTGATAGGCGTCGTCGACCTGCGCCACGCTGAGCCCGAACTGCTCGAGGCTGTATTCGTGGGTGCCGTGCCGATTCTGGGGTTGCTCGTCGAGCGCGGCGGCCATCGCCTGGCGGGCAGCCGGTGTCACCGCTCGCCCCTCCGCTCGGTAGATCGCCTCGACGACGCCTATCGGGTCCGCGAGCAGGTCCCGGTAGTACACGTCGACGAAGGTGGCGGTGGCAGTACGGCGGACTGTCATGGCGCGCTCGATCATCGCGGCATTCTTCGCGAGCCAATACCGGGCCAGCCGCTGATGGTCCACCCGTGCGCTGAACAGCGCTTGGTAATGGGCCAGCATGCTCGATGAGGAGGCCGTGGTCTGGGCCGGGTCTCGGTGCGCCCACACCACCACGGCGCAGGGGAAGGTGCGCAGCAGGACGTCGAGGTGCTCCAGATGCGCAGGTGATTTCAGCACCCAGCGTCCGCGCGGTTTCTGCCAATCCAGGACCTGCAGCAGCAACCGGTGCAATGCGTATGCAGCGGTCATGTCCTCACCGGTCAGCCACCGCCCGTACGTCGGGACGTGGAACATGACCTCGGCCATCTGGCTGTGTAATGAGTAATCGAGCAGTAGTACATCTTCTTCCGGCGCCGCCGCCTCCGCCGCGTGAATCGCGAAGAACTGCGGTTGCAGATAGCGCAGTACCCGTTCTTCCTTGGCGGCCAATGCGACTCGGGCATCCGGACGTCCTGGAACCTGGTTCGGGTCGGGGAGGGGGTGGGCGCCCTCCCACGAGCGCATGGAGCCCGCCGCGGGATCGGCGGCCAACAGCCGGTGCAGCAACGTCGTCCCGGTGCGCTGTAGCCCGACGATGACGACCGGGGGTGGTACCGGTCGGGCCGCGATCTCGGGATGGCTTTGCAGGAGCCTGCCCAACCGCAGCCGGGTGGCGAGCATCCGCCTGAGCCTCACCTGGACCATCTTGCGGCCCATGAAGCTCAGGTCGGCTTCGGCTCGCAATGACGCGGTGAGCACATCGAGCGCTTCGTCGAGGTAGGCATCCTCGACCCAGTCGATGCCCGTCACCCGGCTCGCGGACTCGCGCAGCCACCCGGCGTCCAGGCTCGGCACCGCCCCCAACGCGGTGAGCGGTACGCCGAGACTGTTGATTGCCCGGACCGGCCAGCGGGCCGCCATGTCGACGGTAGTCACGACAACCGGATGTGGGTGTCAGCAACCGGCTGGACCTTCGCCATCCAGGAATCCCGGTAATAGTTCATGCTCAGCCGCCATGGCGGTTTCGAACCTTGCCGCGGCAGGGTGTCCAGCACCCGCTGCACATAACCCGGCCGGTATTGAGTGAACGGTTCGAGCTGCACCGACTCGTCGAGATGCGGAGTGGCGCACGATATGTCGTTCTCGGCCATGTGGTTGAGCAATCTGCTCACGTACCGGGACACGATATCGGCCTTGAGTGTGTAGGTGGCCGCTTGATAACCCACCGTGAATGCAAAATTCGGCACGCCGTCGAGCATCATGCCCTTGTAGCAGACCGTGTCGGTGAGATCGATCGGCCGGTCGTCCAGGTACAGGTCGACCCCGCCGAAGAGCCGCATGTGGAAGCCGGTCGCCGTGACCACGATATCGGCCGGGATGTGTTCGCCGGTGCTGAGGAACAGGCCGTCCCGGTCGAAACGGTCGATCTCGCCGGTGACCATGGTGAGGTCGCCCCGCCCGATCGACTTGAACAGATCACCGTCGAGGATGAGGCACAATCGGTTGTCCCAGATCTTGTACCTCGGCCGGAAATGCTTGTCCACGTCGTAGTCCGGTGGCAGCTCGCGTTTGGTGCGTCCGATGATGGCTTCGCCCATACGCTTCGGGACCTTCCGGGCCATGTAGAGCGACAACGTCATCATCGACACGTTCTTGACCCTGATAACCGAATACGCTGCCCGCCGGGGGAGCCAGCGCAGCAGGAGGTTCGCAAACCGGTCCCGGCGCGGCCGGCTCACCACGTAGGTAGGTGACCGCTGTACCAGGCTCACGTGACCGGCTTCCTCGGCCAGCCGGGGTGCCAGGGTCATCGCCGTAGCGCCGCTGCCGATGACGGCTATGCGTTTGCCGGTGACCGTGAGGTCATCGGGCCATTGTTGTGGGTGCACCACCGGTCCTGCGAACTCGTCGATTCCGTGGAATTCCGGAAGGTAGCCGCCGTCGTAGCGGTAATAACCGGTGCAGGCCATCAGGAAGGAGCAGGTGAGCTGTCGCGGACCATCCGGGGTGTCCACTTCGACGGTCCATCTGTTGTGCCGTGAGGACCAGCGCGCAGCGTGCACGTGGTTGCCGAATCGGATGAACGGCGTGATGTTCTCCTGATCTGCAACCTGTTTCAGATACGACAGGATGACCTCACCGCCGACGATGGCGTCCTCCCTGGTCCACGGAGCGAAGGAGAAACCGAGCGTGTACATGTCAGAATCGCAACGCACCCCGGGATACCGGAACAGGCTCCATGTTCCACCCAGCTCCGAACGGCCCTCCAACACAACCATGTCCAGGGCGGGGCAGTGCTTTCGCAGATGCCAGGCCGCACTGATACCCGCGATACCGGCACCCACCACGATAACGTCGACATGTTCGGGTTCTGCGCTGTTCATCTGATCTCCGGTGGGTTCGGGCGCCATTGGCCGTACTGTGCTGAGGTATGGACGAACAGGCTCCCAGGCGTTCCCTGGTGCTGACCGGCCCGACCTCCGGGCTCGGTTTGGCGTTGGCCCAGCGGATCATGGAGTCCGGCTCGCATCACGCGATCTTCCTGTGCCGCAACGCCCAACGGCGAGCCGAACTGCTTGCGCGACTGGGGGACCGGTATGCGCACTACGTGGTGTGCGACCTGTCCCGTCTGGACACCGTCCGGGAAGCGGCCGGACAACTGACTGACGTGTTGCGGTCCGGTGGACTGCCGCCGCTGGGTGCCGTTGTACTCAATGCCGCCGTGCACCCCGGCGCACGGTCTGACACCACAGTCGATCGCCTTGACGCCACGTTCGTCACAAATCTCGTTGCGCCACACCTTCTTCTGGCTCGTCTGTCGGCATGCGTCGACGAGCGCGGCGACCTGACGATAGTCTTCGTGGGGTCCGGGGCGCAGGCGCGGCGCCGGTGGTGGACAGGATTGCCTGCGCCGGCGACGGTGCCGCTCACCGTGGCACTGCAACCCGGGTCGATGCCGGGTCCGCAGGCCTACGTCGCCAGCAAGCGGGCCACCGTTGACCTGTGCCGTGCCTACGCCGAACGCGCTCCGCGCCGGTTCACGATCCTCGCCTACGAACCAGGGATCATGGCCGAAACCAACATCGCCCGTAATCTGAACTGGCTGTCGCGCTGGTCGTTTCGCCACGTACTCACGAAATTCGGCCGTTGGGACGGGTTCAGCACAGCCGTCCGATCCGCCACCTGGTTGCACGACCAACTCACCGACACCGATCTGGCGCCGGGACTTCGATACGCGAAAATCGACCGCTACCGGCCGTGGCCGTCCGCGGTCTCCCCGGAGGGGGTCAGCACCGTCTTCGACGACGCGAACGCAGCCGCCGGAATCGACGCCGACATGGCCGCACCGTGGTGGTGGAAGCCGTCGCCCTTCAGCTGAGTTCGGCCATGTCATGTCCGTTGCCCTATCGGTGCCCGAACGCGAAGGCGGTGAAACTGCCGACGCGCCGCGAAGGCGGCCAAACCGGCCAGGTTGCGCAGCAGGTTGGCATAGACGGTGGCCGCGGTCACGCCGTCCAAACCGGACTCCAGGCGAGCGACGGCCTGTTCGGCGGTTCCGGTCGGGGGGAACAGCGGCGGAAAGAACCGTCCGCGACCCAGGATCACCCGGCATCGGCGCAGGATCAGGTCCTCGAAGGCCTGGCCGAGTAATTCGCCCATCACACCGTTCTCGCGAAACGGGAAGTGCCGCGAATTGGTGATCAACCGTATGTGGGTGCCGTGGCCTTGTACCGACTCGTACAGCGGTGACCGCGCGGCGAGCCGTTCCAGGCCGTCGCGCAGCGTTTCCCGTTCGCTGCGCCTACGCTGTTGGGCCTCCTCGGTATTGACGCTGCGCAGCGCGTGCCAGGCCACATGGGCACCGAGATTGTTGCGGTAGCGGTGCCGCAGCTCGTCGACAGCTTCGGCGTGGTTGTGGCGAGCCGCTTCGATCACCGCACGGGTGGTGAGGGTGGCGGCCATCGGGATCATCATGTCCGACAACGGCTTGGCGATCGTGGCGATATCCGCGACACCCGGCAGCCAGGACTGCTGCAGCAGAAAGGTGTCCGCGCTGCGCCACACACCGGTCAGCACTTCGTCGACACCGACCAGGAACCCCGATTCGCGCTTGTGTTCCCCGACGATCTGTAACAGCTCGTCGGGGATCCCCTGGCACGACATCCCCTGGATCAGCTCGCACCACACTAAGCCCACGTCGCGATCGGCCAACACCGAGGCGAGCCGGGAGGCTGCCCCCGCACCGAACGGATCGATGAAAACGACGTCCGGGTAATAGGGTTCGAAGGCACCGTCGATACTGGCTGACCGCTGCGGACCGTATCGGCTCACGTTTAGGGTCGCGGCCGTCTTGCCCGAGAAGTTGCCGCGAAACGTCACGATCCGAGGCCGGTCCGGGTGTACCATCCGCGCGAGATACAGCGCGTTTTCGACGCTGGTCGCCCCGCTAACCGCGGGAAGCGTCACATCGAATCCGCTCAGCTCGAACAGCAGCCGTTCCAGGCGGCCGGTGTAGTCGACCGTCTCATCGTGTCCGGTCAACTCGGCGGCGATATCGGGTGGATTGTGCCCGCGCAGGTTGGCGCCGTTTCCCAGCGCACAGTCCAGCAGGCTGTCGCCGTCCCGCAGGGTGATCCGCGCACCGTAGGCTTCGGCGAAGTCGAAGTCCAGCCCGAACGCCTCCATCAGGTCGGCGGCAGACGGATTGGCGAACCGGCGAAAATAGTCGTTGCGCAGCCGGCGCGACCCGGCGATCTCGGCGAGCACCCGGTCGCGCTCGGCGCTGAGATAGCCATGTTCGCGCAGCGTGGCCATCACCAATGTCAACGAGCTGGCGTTCGCCGCGAAGGTCGACGTCTGAGCCATGGCATCCAGCGGGTTGTCCCACACCCGATAGGCCGACGGTGACATCGTGTAACAGCCGAAAGGCACCTGGAAGTCGGTCAGGTTCTCGCCGAAGACGTAGACGTCGCCCTCAACGAGGCGCCGGGCCAGCTCCTCGGGCTCCGGCAACGCGCGGCTTTCGGCCACCACCCGGAGCATTTCGCGTCGCTGCGCTACGGCCATCAGTTCGGCTGCACCATCGTCGGCGTCCAGTACCACCAACGCAGCCCACGCCTCCGCGGTGAGTGCGTCCATCGCGCCCGTCGACGAAGAAACGAAGCGGACGTGCCGGACCATGGCCGTCTCCGCCGCTTCGGTGAGCGGGTCGAAATATCGGCGCAGCCGATCGCTCGGATCGAACACCAGGATCCAGGCCTGGGGATCCGGGCTCCCCTCGAGCTTGCTGGTATGTCTGACAAGTCGGATGGCACCCGATAACGCTTCCTCAAGGGAGTTGGCGTAATAGGTGACGTGATCACCGTTGCCTGGCAGCAGTTCGTTGACGAGATAGCCGACCTGGGCACTCTCCACGGTGATGGCCAAGCCGGAGACCAGGATGTTGGGACGCTTGCTCCGGTTGAGCCCGACAAGGGTGCCGATGGTCGCTTCGGTGGCTCCACGATACCGATCCGGGCACATGGTGGTCTCCTTGCCGATCACTCGGCGGTGGCCGCTGCGGCGTCGAGTGCTGCGCTCAATTCCCGCAAAGCGACCGGGAATCCGGCGACCAGATCGCCCAGCCGTGGAACGATCTCCGGGCACGCGATCAGACCGATGTTGAGCCGGTCGTCGTGGGATGCGACCGTCATGAACAACGCACCGCCGTCGAGTGGCGCCCCGAAGGGATAGAACGCCGCTACCCGCGCGCCGGCGAAGAAGAGATTCTCATGGCGGCCGCCGATGTTCGACAGCACCAGGTTCTGCATGACACGGTGCCGATCAGCCAGTCTCAACCGCGAGTAGCACCGGAACAACAGACCCCAGTAGCGGGCGCTGAAATCGAACCAGTCGTGAATACGCCCGGGGCCCAATGCCTCCGCATGCCGTTTGGCGGCATCGGTGATGACGGCGATCTCGCGAGCTCGTTGTACGGGGTCCTCGGTACGGGTCTGCAGGCTGGTCAGCAAGCCCGTCGTCCGGTTCCGGCCGTGCTGCCCGGGTTTGTCGTGCACCGACACCGGGACGAATGCCCGGAGCGGGCGATCGGGCAGTTCGTGGCGACTCAGGAGGTACTGGCGCATGACGGTGGCGGTCAACGCCAGCATCACGTCGTTGAGCTTCACCCCGAGCCTGCGCTTGACGTCCAGCACCTCGTCCATCGGCAAGCTGGCCCAGGCCAGGTTCCGGTTGGGCGTCAGAGTCGTGTTGAAAGATGTTCTGGGTGCGGACATCGGGGCGGGTACGCCGGCCGGCAGCGGAGGCACGTCGCGGTGCCGGCGGGCTCGGACCGCTTCGGCGATCATCCGGCCCAGATTGACCGGTTTCCTGACCATGGTGCGGGCCCCGGCGAGGGCGATCGCCGCCGGCCGGGCCACCCCGGCGTCGCGGACCACCGCATACTCCGTGGCCGCGGTGCCGCAGAGTTGGCCGAGTTGGGAATTGCCACGCACCCCGTCCAGGCTGGCGTTGTGGCGTTTGATCAGTACCGCGACATTACCGTCGGCCAAGCCCTCCATAATGGTGATGGTCCACAGCGGATACCGCTGATCCAGCGGTGTCGAGGCGATCGCCGAACATGCCTGGGCCAGTTGCTCCTCGGTGCCCGGGGCGGGGATCACGACACGGTGCACGTGCCGGTCCAGGTCGAACGACTGATCCTTCACCCAGAAGGGGTGCCCCAGGTTGTACCAGGGGTCGAATGCCTTCTCGGTGTATGTGGGTATCTCCCGAATCCTCTCGGCGAGCCAGGTGCGTACCGTGTCGAACCGGTAACCGCCGGGCATGGTCGATGTGTCGAGGATGATCACCCCGCAACCCTGGTGGTAGTGCGTCGGGGTTTCCAGGTACAGGAAGCTGGCGTCGTATCCGGTCAACTGGTCCATCCGGAATTCCCCTCATCTCGGTCGTACAACGTGAGCCTCGAGCGTTATCGTGATGGCGACGGTGGTGATCGTGAGAAGCATTGGAGGACAAATGGTCTCGTCGGAGGAGTCGCAGCCCGAGCGTGGCGGGATCGTCGGGGTGGTCCGGCGGGCAGTGCTGGCCGTCGGCCACCACGACTGGGCCGCTCCGATCCGGCGGTCCTCCGTGGCTGCTGATCGCGTGCTGTACCGGATCACCCGTGGGCGGTGGACGGTCACCGCGGTGTCCCGGATCCCCGCCGTGACGCTGATGGTATCGAACGCGCGTGGTGCCGTCGTCGTCGTTCCGCTGCAGTACCTGGCAATCGGCGGACACCGGTACATCGTCGGCACGAACTGGTCGCGCCCCAACCATCCGCTGTGGACGTCATGGCTGATGAACCGGCCGGAGTGTCGAATCAACATCGGTGGAGACGAAACAGACTGCACAGCAACGCTGTTAGAAGGACAAGCGCGTGACACCGTATGGCGGCAGATCCTGCAACGGTCGCCGTACCATGCCGATTGCGAACGCAAGTCCGGCCGCCAGCCCCGGGTGTTCAGGCTCGATTGCACCGTCACTGCCGCGCACCGACGACATTGACGGCGAACCTCGGCGATGGCGAACTCGATGAGAGCCGGTTGGTCAGGCGGTACGACGGCGAGGTGAGCCGCAGCTCGCGGCGTGCGATGATGCGAGCGAGTGTCAGTTGCATCAGCGCCTCGGCCAACCCTTTGCCGATGCACATGTGCGGTCCCCGGCCGAATGGTGAGTAGGCGCCCGGACTGCGGTGCGGGACCGCCGACGACAGGTATCTGTCGACGTCGAACGTCATGGGATCCGGATAGTGCTCGGCCAGGAAGTGCGGAACCGTCGTGCCGATGAACACGTGCTGACCACGCTTGACGAGGCGACCGTGGAACTCGAAATCCCGCGCGGCGACGCGGATGAGGAACGATGCGATCGGATACAGTCGCATTGCTTCTGTCACCGCGCCGTGCAGTACGGGTGTTGCCTGGAACAAGGTGTCGTGGGTCAGGTCTGGCTCCCGGAACAGGTCATCGACCTCTGCTCGGATCCGGTCCAATACCTGAGGATGCTTGAGGATCAAGTACAACGCGAACGTCGCGGTCGCCGAAGTTGTTTCGACACCTGCGAAGTACGGAAGGACACAGTGGAACAGCATATTGCGCTGGCTCGCCCCGCCGAGGCCGTCGCCGCAGGAATCCAGGATGTCGCGCAGCAGGATCGACCGGTCGGATGCACCGGAGTTGCGGGCTCGGCGTGCCAGCGCGATGGCCGACGTGGCTACCATGTTCACCCGCGATCGCGCGCCGACGTAGCGGGGAAGACGCAACATCGCCTTCGGAATGTGTTGTACCGGAGCAATCTTGAGGATCTCTCGGGTGACCAACGCGATGTCGTCGATCTCGGCATCGGTCGGGCGCACCCCGCCGACGAACGTGCCCACCTGGGCGATCGAAAGTTTCTGCATCGCCGGGAGAACCTGCACCGGCCGGCCCGGGCGCCAATGCTTGTCCACCGCTTCGTCGATCACGTCGACGGCCTCGGCGTAACGGCCGGCCACCGCCTCACGTGAGTAGCCACGCTGCAGGAGTGTGCGCCACTGCTTGTGCGGATCGCCGTCCACCGCGACCAGGGAATCCTTGCCGCCGAACTCTTCTTCCACGAATCGCCAGGAACTGCCCACGGTGAGGCATTCGCGGCCTTGTTTGCTGCTCATGAAGTTCGCCGCTTCGGTACCGGCCAGCACCGTATATGTCAGGTACGGCGTTTTCAGATCGAACACCGGACCGTGCTGTCGGTACTTTTCGAAGAGGTAGAGGGTGGGGTCCAGCATCAGGCCCAGGGTGTCGCCCAATCGAGGTACCACTGCCGACACCGCCCGCGCCGCGCGTAGCCGAGGCGGGCTCACGTAGTTGGTGCTCGACTCGGGAAACGAAACGCCGGATTGCAACACCTGTCCATCCCCCCTGGGCGTGGCGCGCTGATGATCGAACCCTGAGTCGCCGGCAGAACAGCGTTGCCGGCGACGATGTCGTCATGTTAGAACGTGTTACCGTTCGTTGCCAAGGAATCGGCGCAAGGCAAGTGAGGGAAACGGCCCGCATTGCAGGTCGGTGGACCACCATCGGTTGACAGATAACGTTCCCTGCACCCAGGGTATGGCCATACACTGCGCAGATGGGCCGTAGGAGGACGGGAGCAGCAATCGCGGCTGCGGTGGCCCAATGTCGCTGATCGCCTGATGTGACCGCTTCGTCGTGCTTATTCTGATCACCGAAGTCAGACTAGACAGCGTAGCTGTATTCCGGGGGAGTCGATGACTGCTGAACCGCGTACCGAGCCGCCGAGGCTTCCATTTCCGCGTGATGGTCTGTTCGTGCCCTCGCCCGAACACCGGCGGCTGCAGGCCGAGGGGGCCGTTCATCCCGTGCTGACGGCAGTCGGTGACCCGGCCTGGCTGGTGACCGACCATGCGACTGTCCGCGCGCTGTTCGACGACGATCGGGTTGGACGGTCGCACCCAGAACCCGAAAAGGCGTCGAGGACGGGAAAATCCGCCTTCTTCGGTGGCCCGATCGGTGATTTCGCGAACGAATCAACCGACCACGCGCGCGGGCGTCGGTTGATGCAACCACATTTCGCGCCGAAGCAGATGCGGGCGCTGGCCGGCCGGGTTCGTGAACACACCACCGAGCTGCTGGGCCGGATGATCGAACAGGGTCCGCCCGCTGACCTGTATGAACTTGTGGCACTGCCCCTTCCGATGGTGGTGCTGTGTGAGTTGCTCGGTGTGCCACACGAGGACAGAGACGACTTCCGCGAGTGGACGGCCGCGGCCACCAACACGAAGGACAACGCACTGTCGCAGTGGGGGATCGGCCAGCTTTTCGGGTATGGGCTGCAACTCGTCGACCGCAAGCGCGCTGAACCTGCGGACGATGTCATCTCGCGGTTGTGTGCCATGGACGCGGTGGCCGATCACGAGATCGCCTCTCAGTCGATGGCACTGCTGCTCGGCGGTCACGAGACAACGGTCGTGCAGATCAGCCTGGCCACTCTGCTCCTGCTGACCAACCGGGACCAGTGGCAGGCATTGGTGGACCGGCCGGATCTGGTACCCAACGCGGTCGAGGAGACACTGCGGGCCTCCCGGACCGGAGGTGGCGAGATTCCCCGGTACGCCAGGGAAGACTTCGAGATTGCCGGTGCCCGGATCCGCGCCGGTGACCTCATCCTGCTCGATGTGGGTGCCGCCAATCACGATCCGGCGGTGTTCGATTCTCCCGACCGGCTGGACATCACACGCGCCACCGCGTCGCATGTGACCTTCGGCTACGGTGCGCGGTATTGCGTCGGCGCTCCGCTTGCCCGGTTGCAGATCACCGAAGTCCTCACCCAACTTGTCGCACGACTGCCCACCTTGCATCTCGAGCGAGACCTGTCGGAACTGCCCATGCGGGGTGACAGTCTCACGGGCGGCTTCTTCGAGCTGCCCGTGACATGGTGAGTCAGGCCTGAAGCACGCCGAGCCGGGTCAGGTCGGTGGCGTACTTGAGCACCAGTTCCCTTGACACCGGCGGGATTTCGCCGCCACCGAGGCCGTGGTCAGCTACGGCGGAGCGGAAGCGGTCGGAAGTAAACGCAGATCCGGCCATCGCCACACCGGGCGTGGTGAATGCGCTCGGCAGGTTCAGCAGGCTGTAGTGGCGAACATGTTCGGGCACATCCCGAAGACTCGTCTGCACGCGTGCAAACCACTCGCCGTAATCGGCGATGCGGTGGATGCGAAAACCCGCCTCGGCAAGCCAGTCCACGAAGGTGTCCAACGACACGGCGTCTCGGTGCGGATTGACCACGTTGAAGGTGTGCAGCCCCGTCGACTGACGGATCCGGACCGTCGCTTCGGCAACGAAGTCAACCGGAAGACCGTCGAAATGGGCGGTCGCGGGATCGCCGGTATAGAACGACCCGGGTGCCAAGCCGGTGCTCAGTACACTGGCCAGCAGCCGGCTGACGACATCGGGCGCGTTGATCTGCCCGACAAAGGTCCTGTGCGCCAACAGCATGTTGCAGCGGAACACCGAAACAGGCAATCCGCACCGCTGATGTGCGTCCCGGCAGAGTACCTCCCCGGCCCACTTGCTGACCGCGTAGCCATGGGCGTACGAGTCACTCAGATCGTGGTAGGCGCTGACTGCGCGGATGTCGGCGTCCTCGTCGGCCATCTGCCCGTCGGCGGTGATGGCGGCGGCGACGGTGGACACGAAGGTCACCGGCTTCAGCCGGTGGGTGATGGCGAGCCGCAGCACCTCGGCGGTGCCGGAAACGTTGGGCCCGAACAGCTGCCGGTACGGCAGCAGGTGGTTGACCAGTGCCCCGGTGTGCACCACGGTGTCGACGTCCTCGGCGAGCCGGTCCCAGTCGTCGTTGTGCAGCCCGAGCCGCTCGGCAGCCAGGTCACCGGCCAGTACTTCCAGATGGTCACCTGCCAGCTCGGTGAATCGTTGCGCCAACGCATCATCGGTGGCGGTGGCAGCCTCGATCCGCCGGCGGGCGTCGGCATCGGAGCTGCCCCTGGCTATGCAGATCACCCGTCCACCGACGGCGGCCAACCGTTCCATCCAGGCCAGGCATTGGAACCGGCCCAGAAAGCCGTTCGCGCCGGTGAGCAGAACCGTATGCGGCCGATCGGCCGGCCGCCCTGCCGCACGCGCACGTACCAGGAGTTCTGGATCGATGAACTTGTCCAGCGTCAGATCGCTGGCGAAGACGCGTCCGGTGCCCACCCCGTGCACCGACGTAAACGTCGGCGTCGCAGACTGCCGGTCCGAGCGCGCCGAGATCCGGTCGGCGAGTCGGGACAGATCGGTGGTGGGATCGATGATCTCGGCCACCGGCACATCGACTCCGAAGACATCCTCCAGCAGCGTCGAGAGCGACAGTGCCGACAGGGAGTCACCGCCGAGGTCGATGAACCGGATGTCTTCGACGGTGTCATCGGACGGCAACTCCAACGTCACCTGGACCGCTCGTTTCACCGTATCCAGCACGCTGCGGTCGGCGCTGCCGGACCGCAGGTCGCGGAGACGCTCGGCGGCCCGGTCCGACAACTCGGTGTACAGGCGCTCCAGCCGGGCGCCGTAACGCGCCGTCAACCGCGGACGGGCCGGCTTGTTCGAGGTGGTGAGCAGACCGTTCTCCGTCGTGAAGGGTTCTGGCTCGATGAGGAAATCGCGTGGGACCTCCCACGAGTCGAGGCCGGCCTCACGGCCGATGTCGTTGAGCGCCAGACGGATCCGACGACGCAGCGCGGCGTGCGGAGCGTCGCCGAGCTCGGCATCGGGCACCACCACAGCGAGCAGGAAGGATTGCTCACTGTTGCCGTACACGAATATCTGCCGGATGAGGGGATGGCCGCTGAACGCGGCCTCCAGTTGCGATACCGCGACGAACTCGCCCTGGGCGAGTTTGAGGACATTGTTGCGGCGGTCGACGTACATCAGGCGGTCGGGGGCGATCTCGGCCATGATGTCGCCGGTGCGGTAGTAGCCGTCCTCGTCGAATGTGTGCGCGGTGAGCTCGGGCCGTTTGAAATAGCCGGCCATCGCGTTTTCGGTCTTCACCAGGAGCTCGCCGCGAGGGTATGGCTTGTCGGTACCAAAATAGCCCAACTCGGGCACGTCGACCAGCTTGTAGTCGATGACCGGCGGGCGTGACACCACCCCGTCGATGGTGACGCCGACGATCTCGGTCGCCCCGTAACTGATGACCAGCGGCGCATCGAGGAGATCCTCCATCAACTCGTGCATCGCCGCCGACAGCGGTGCGCTGGCGCAGCTGGCCCACAGATATCGGCCGCCGAGCAGGTCATTGCGCACGAATTCCTTGGCACCGTGTTCGGCGGCGGAGCGGTCCATACCGTCGCCGACGCGGCGCGCCACCTCGCCGTGGTAGCGGTGTGCGATCATCTCGCAAACGCGCGGAACCAGCGGCAACGAGGTCGGGCGGATGATGGCGAGATCGTCGAACAGCGTGGAAAGGTCGCCTTTCGTGACGAAATAGTTCGTGCCGCCGCCCGACAGTGTGGTGTAGAGGAAACCGCGCCCGTAGAAGTGGCTCATCGGCATGTACGTCAGGCCGATCGCCGGAGCGAGCGACGCCGAGATCCATGCCATCGCGCACATCCGCTCGGTACAGATGGCGGCCTTCGGGCTGCCTGTGCTGCCCGATGTGTAAAGCAGGGCCACCATCGGGTTCTCGTCGTCTTCGTGGACGTACGGGGTGACGACGGGATGCCGCCCGCCCCGCTCGATGAGGGCCGCAAGCGTGACGACCTCGACGGTGGTGCGCCGCGCCAGCGCGGCGGTGGCGGCTTCGAGCACCTCGCGCTGCTCGTCGACCTCGGGTAGGTAGTCGAAGACGACGATCTGCCCAGGCGAGTGTCCACCGCCGAGTACGGCCTCGACCGCGAGCCCGAGTGCGTCGATTCCGGCGCATAGGACCGTGGGCTCGACCTCCCCGAGCATCGCCGAAAGGTCGGAACGCGCGCCGGTGGCAGGCAGCGGCACCGCGACCGCACCCATCCGGATGCATGCCAGATCCAGCACGGTGTAGTCGATGCCGGGGGAGCCGACCGTGCACACGAAATCGCCGGCGTTCACGGCTGCCGGCCCGTTGTACCGCCAGGCGCTGGCGACAACGCCGGTCCGGCGCCAGAGCTCGGCATAGGTGATGGTGTCGAAATGATCGAGGAACTCGCGACGTGTGCGTCCGTCCTCCCCGGTGACGAGCCGATGGGCTCGCCGGCCGAGAGCGGGCCGATCCCGATAACCCTCCATCACTGCGGCCACCATCGGGGCGATGTGCATGCCGGGGGCTTTCACGGTGTCAGCGATCGCGGGCACTGGCATCGCCGCCGCGAACTGCTGATCCGATCCGAACAGGCCCATCAGTTTGGCGGTGATGCGCTCGAGATCGGCAACGCCCATCGTCTTGTTTTCCGTCATGGGGGTTCTGCCTTCTCGGGATCGCATGCTGCGCAGTCACGGAAATCGCCAGGGGCGCTAAGCAGCGTGCCCGCTGCACACGCGCGTTGTCAATGACTCGATATCCGGTGCAGCGCCCACCTCGTCGTTTGCTGAACGAGACGGCCTGCCGATCGTCACACGGTGGTCCACAGCGTCCGTCGGTCAATGAGAACGCGTTCCAATTTCTCAGCCACCGCCGACGGCATCACCTGGGAGTTCACGTGAAATCGCCAGCACTTGCCGGAATTGTTCCGATGAACACGTTCTAGTTAGTATGCTGTCGGCGATATGGTGGACGTGGGTCGGGCAAGGGGGGCGTGTGAAAGCCAGACAACCCCACTGGGGCTTGCCTTGAGTGACGCCACCGTGCCGGTGACGCAACCGCCGGGCGGAGGATCCAGCGGAAGCTCGCCGTCGGTGCGGATGCTCGATCCGTGACACAACCGGCGCACAGTTCGGCCATCTCGAGCAGTGAGCCGTGCGCGTCCGATACCTTGAATCTTCCCCGAACCCGACCGGACCCCGAAGCACGCGAGGACGTTCATGGCAAACGGTGACGCCAAGCGCAGTCACGTCAGGATCGCCGCCGCGATCCTCGCCGTAATCGTCGCCGCCGCGGTGCTGTTCACCTACCTGTCCTATACCGCGGCCTTCACCCAGACCGTCACCGTCACCGTCACCTCGCCACGGGCCGGCCTGGTGATGGAGACCGACGCCAAGGTGAAGTTCCGCGGCATCCAGATCGGCAAGGTCACCCACATCGCCTATGCCGGTGACCATGCCAAGCTGACCTTGGACATCGATCGCAGCCAGATGCGGTTCATCCCGTCCAACGCCGCGGTGAAGATCGGCGGCACAACGGTTTTCGGCGCAAAATCGGTCGAATTCCTGCCGCCGCCGCAGCCGCGGAGCACCCCGTTGCAATCCGGGGCGAACATCGAGGCCAGCAGCGTCCAGCTGGAAGTCAACACCTTGTTCCAGACGCTGACCGACGTGCTGCACAAGATCGACCCGGTCAACCTGAACGCCACGCTGACCGCACTCGGTGAAGGCCTGCGCGGGCACGGGGATGATCTCGGCGCCACCATGGCGGGCCTGAACAGCTATCTGGCGCAGCTCAATCCGAAATTGCCCACTCTGCAGTCCGATATCGCCAAGGCCGGTGTGGTCGCCAACATCTACAGTGACGCCGGCGCCGATCTGGCCACCGTGCTGGACAATGCCCCGAAGCTGGGTAAGACGATCGTCGACGAACAGGACAACCTGAATGCCGCGCTCCTGGCCGCCACCGGCTTCGCGGAGAACGGCACCGCCACACTGGCCCCGGCCGCCGACGACTACATCGCCGCCATCCAGCGGCTGCGGGCGCTGACCAAGGTGTCGGCGGACTATTCCCCCGAATTCGGCTGCCTGTTCAAGGGAGTCCGGAAGGCCAACGACACCTTCGCACCGGTCATCGGAGGTATCCGCCCCGGCCTGTTCGTGGCGGCGAACTTCCTGCCCGGTTCGCCGGCCTATACCTACCCGGAGAGCCTGCCCATGGTGAACGCATCCGGCGGCCCGAACTGCCGCGGTCTGCCGGACGTGCCGACCAAACAGTTCGGCGGCAGCTGGTACCACGCGCCGTTCCTGGTGACCGACAACGCCTACGTGCCCTACCAGCCCAACACCGAGGTCGCGTTCAACGCTCCGTCGACGCTGCAGTTCCTGTTCAACGGTGCCTACGCGGAACGGGATGATTTCTGATGATCAGGTTGCGCCGCGATGAGCGCCTGCGCGAATACCCGATGCTCAAGAACGTGGGCTGCTGATGGGCAGCGAGAGGCGAACACTGATCAACGTTGTCGTCTTCACGGTGGCGATGCTGCTGGTTGCCGCGGGACTGGTGGTGGTCTTCGGCCAGTTCCGGTTCGCCTCCAGCAGCTCCTACCACGCGACCTTCGCCGAGGCCTCGCGGCTCAAGGCGGGGCAGGACGTGCGCATCTCCGGTGTGCCGGTGGGCAGCGTGAACGCGGTGAAGCTCAATCCCGACAACACCGTCGACGTGGCGTTCGACGTCGACAAGCGCTACCAGCTCTACACGTCGACCCGTGCGGTGGTGCGTTACGAGAACCTGGTCGGTGACCGCTACCTGGAAATCACCTCGGGCCCAGGGGAACTGCGCAAGCTCCCGCCCGGCGCCACCATCGCGCGGGAGAACACCCAGCCCGCACTGGATCTCGACGCGCTGCTGGGTGGTCTGCGGCCCGTCCTCAAGGGGCTGGACGGGAACAAGGTCAACGAGGTGAGCAATGCCGTCATCGAGTTGTTGCAGGGGCAGGGCGGGGCCATCCAGAACCTGCTGGCCAACACCAGCTCGTTCAGCCAGAACCTGGCCAACCGGGACCAGCTCATCGGCGACGTGATCAACAACCTGAACACCGTGTTGGGCACCGTCGACGCCAAAGGCGCGCAGTTCAATGCCAGCGTCGACGAACTGCAGAAGCTCATCACCGGCCTGGCCGAGGGACGCGATCCGATCGCCGGAGCGATCGGACCGCTGGCCTCGGCCGAGAACGACCTGACCGAGATGCTGCAGGCCTCCCGCCGACCGGTGCAGGGCGTCATCGAAAACGCCCGACCGTTCCTGCAGCGGGTCGACGAGCGCAAGGCCGATGTCAACAAGGTCATCGAGCCGCTCGCCGAGAACTACCTGCGGCTCAACGCGCTGGGCGCGTACGGCTCGTTCTTCAACATCTACTACTGCTCGATCCGGATGAAGATCAACGGGCCGGCGGGCAGCGACATCCTGATCCCGTTCGGCGGTCCACCGGACCCGACCAAGGGGAGGTGCTCGGCCAATGGCTAATCCCAAGGGCAACAACCCGCTACGGACCGGAATCCTGGGCATCTTCGTGGTGGTCTGCCTGGTGCTGATCTCCTTCGGCTACACCGGTCTGCCATGGTGGCCGCAGGGCCGCAACTACGAGGCCTACTTCACCGACGCCGGCGGCATCTCGCCGGGCAACGACGTCGCGGTGTCCGGTATCAAGGTCGGCAAGGTCACCTCGGTGGCCCTGGCGGGCGATCAGGCCAAGGTCGGTTTCACCGTCGATCGCAACATCAAGGTCGGCAACCAGAGCCTGGTGGCCATCAAGACCGATACCGTGCTGGGCCAGAAATCGCTGTCGGTGACCCCGAAGGGCAGTGGTGACTCGACGGTGATCCCGGTGGGGCGCACCACGACTCCCTACACGCTGAACACGGCGCTGCAGGATCTCGGCGGCAACGTCAGCGCCCTGGACAAGCCCAAGTTCGAGCAGGCGCTGCAAACCCTGACCGACACCCTGCGCGACGCCACGCCGCAACTGCGCGGCGCGCTGGACGGCGTGGCCAGTTTGAGCCGCAGCCTCAACAAACGCGACCAGGCGCTCGAAGAGCTGCTCCGGCACGCCAAGAATGTCTCGGACACCCTGGCCCAGCGAGCCGATCAGGTGAACAAACTGGTCACCGACGGCAACCTGCTGTTCGCCGCCCTGGACGAACGCCGCCAGGCCCTGAACACGCTTATCGCCGGCATCGACGATGTCTCACATCAGCTTTCGGGGTTCGTCGCCGACAACAAGCGTGAGTTCGAACCGTTGCTGCGGCGCCTCAACGCCGTGATGGCCAACCTGCTGGAACGGCGCGAGCACATCAGCGAGGCGCTCAAGCGCCTGCCGGGCTATGCCACCGCATTGGCCGAGGTGGTCGGCAACGGCCCCGGCTTCAACATCAACCTTTACGGCCTGCCGCCGGCGACCATATCCGAGGTGTTGCTGGACACCTACTTCCAGCCCGGCAAGCTGCCCGACAGCCTGGCCGACATGCTGCGCGGCTACATCTCCGAACGCCTGATCATTAGGCCTAAATCACCATGACACAATCGGATTCGACATCGAAGCGCGCACCCTGGTTGCGTGCTGCCCTCGCCGCGGTACTGGTGGCCCTGCTCGCCATCGGGGTGTACGTGGTGTGGCCGAGCCGCGGCGGGCAGAAAGTGGTCGCCTACTTCCCCACCGCGGTCGGGCTGTACCCCGGTGACGACGTCCGAGTGGTCGGGGTGCCGGTGGGGCGGATCGATGCCATCCAGCCACGCGCCGACGATGTCAAGATCACCATGACCCTGGATCCGGGCATCAAGGTTCCCGCCGATGCCAGAGCCCTGATCATCGCGCCGAACCTGGTGTCGGCCAGGTTCATTCAGCTGACCCCGGCCTTCACCGGCGGCGAAGCGCTGGCCGACGGCGCCCAGATCGGGCTGGACCGAACCGGTGTGCCGGTCGAGTGGGACGAGGTCAAGGAGCAACTCACGGCGCTGTCGGCCCAGCTCGGACCGAAACAGAACGGCGTACAGGGGCCGCTGGTGGCCGCGGTCAACCAGGCCGCCGACACCTTCGACGGCAACGGTGACTCGTTCCGCGAGGCGCTGCGCGAGCTGTCGCAGACCGCGGGCCGGTTGGGCGACTCGCGCACCGACCTCTTCGGGACGGTGCGCAATCTGCAGGTCCTGGTGAATGCCTTGGCCAACAGCAACGAACAGATCGTGCAGTTCACCAGCCACGTGGCATCGGTGTCCCAGGTGCTGGCGTCCAGCTCGCAAGACCTGGACGCCACCCTGGGCGCTCTCAACCAGGCACTCGTGGACGTCAAAGGGCTGCTGCACGATTCGAACAAATCGTTGATCGATTCGGTGGGCAAGCTGGCCGACTTCACCCAGATCCTCAACGACCACAGCGATGACATCGAACAGATCCTGCACGTCACGCCCAACGGGCTGGCCAACTTCTACAACATCTACAACCCCGCCCAGGGCACCGTCGGTGGTCTGCTGTCACTGCCGAACTTCGCCAATCCGGTGCAGTTCATCTGTGGCGGCACCTTCGATGTCGGCGCGTCGGCCGACAACTACAAGCGCGCGGAGATCTGCCGGCAGCGGATGGGGCCGGTGTTCAAGCGCATCGCGATGAACTATCCGCCGGTGCTGTTCCATCCGATCGACAGCATCACCGCGTACAAGGGGCAGATCATCTACGACACGCCCGCGACCGAGGCCAAGGCCCAGACCCCGGTGTCCTATCTGCAATGGCAACCGGCGCCCGGTGTCACACCGCCGACGACCGGTCCCGACGGGAACCTCAGTGACCTGATCCTGCCGCCGCCCGCGGTCCCCGGGCAGATCTCGCCGGCGGGGCCGGTGCCACCGGCGCCGCCGATGGGGGCGGGTCCGCCGCCCGGTCCGGCCCCGGCGGCCGCACCGCAGGGAGCCGGCGGATGAGGCGACTCAGAACGGCGACGCTGCGCACGACCGCCCTGGGATCCGGCGCGCTGCTGGTGGCCGGCTGCTCCTTCGGCGGGCTGAACTCGCTCGACATGCCGGGTACCGCGGGCCACGGTCCGGGGTCCTACACCATCACTGTGGAACTGCCCGATGTGGCGACCCTGCCCCAGAATTCGCCGGTCATGGTCGACGACGTGACCGTCGGCAGCGTGTCGGGTATCGACGCCGTGCAGCGGCCCGACGGTACCTTCTACGCCGCGGTCAAGCTGTCACTCGACGGTGATGTGAACCTGCCGGAGAATTCGACCGCGACCGTCGCGCAGACCTCGCTGTTGGGCTCCCAGCATGTCCAACTGGCCGCCCCGGAGGGCAAGGCCGTCGGGAAGCTGAAGCAGGGCTCGAACATCCCGCTCGGCAGCATCGGCCGCTATCCGACCACCGAGGAAGTCCTGTCCTCCTTGGGTGTGGTGGTCAACAAGGGCAATCTCGGTGCGTTGCAGGACATCACCGACGAGGCGTACGCGGCGGTCGCGGGGCGCACCGGAAGCTTCGCCGGGCTGCTGCCCCGGTTGGCCGAACTGACCTCGTCACTGGACCAGCAGACCAACGACATCATCGCCGCGGCGGACGGGCTGAACCGATTCGCGTCCATGCTGGCCCGCAGCAGGGACAACCTGGGCCGCACCCTGGACACACTGCCCAACGCGTTGAAGGTGCTCAACGACAACCGGTCCAACATCGTCGATGCGTTCCGCGCGCTGCAGAAGTTCGCCACGGTGGGGGCCCGCGTACTTTCCGAGACCAAGGCCGATTTCACCGCCGATATGAAGGACCTCTTCCCGGTCATCAAGGCCTTCAACGACAATGCCGACGACGTCATCGTGGATCTGGAACTGTTGCCCACCTTCCCGTTCCACTACAAGTACCTGCGCAACGCGGTGCGCGGTGACTATCTGAACGTCTTCGTGACGTTCGACCTCACCGTGCGGCGCTTCGGCGAATCGATCTTCACCACGTCGTTCTTCGACCCGAACATGAAGCATCTGAACGAGGTGATCAATCCGCCGGACTTCCTGACCGGCGCCATGGCCAACCTGTCCGGACAGGCCGCCGACCCCTTCAAGATCCCGCCCGGCACGGCCACCCAGCACGGAGGTACTCCGTAATGCTGGACCGGTTGACGCGACTTCAGTTGTCGATCTTCGCGGTGGTCACCGTGCTGACGGTGACTGCGATCTCGGCGTTCTATCTGCACGTCCCGGCGGCGCTGGGGATCGGAACCTACAACGTCACCGCGAATTTCGTGGCCGGCGGTGGGTTGTACCCGAACGCGAACGTGACCTATCGCGGCGTCACGATCGGCCGGGTCGAATCGGTCGGGCTGACCAACGACGGCGTCGTGGCGCATATGCGGCTGAACACCGATACCGACGTGCCCGAGAACGTCACCGCCACCGTCAAGAGCGTGTCGGCCGTCGGCGAGCAGTACATCGACCTGGTACCGCCCGGAAACGGGGAGGCGGCGGCCAAGGCGTTGTTGCGCAACGGTTCCAGCATCGGCGTCGAACGCACCGCGATCGGCCAGGACATCGCCGGTCTGCTGAAGCAGGCCGATGACCTGGTGAGCAGCATCGGGGACAGCCGCATCCAGGAACTGCTCAAGGAAACGTTCAAGGCGTTCAACGGATCCGGTCCCGAGCTGGCTCGGCTCATCCAGTCCTCGCGCCTGCTGGTCGACGAGGCCAACGCCAACTACGGCCAGACCAGCCAGCTGATCGACCAGGTCGGCCCGTTCCTGGACGCCCAGATCCGGGCCGGTGCGGACATCAAATCCACCGCCGACGGCCTGGCCCGGCTGACCACCGAGGTGGCCAACGCCGATCCGCAGCTGCGATCGGTGCTCAAGACGGTCCCGGGCGCGGTGGCCGAAGCCAACACCACCTTCGCCGGTATCCGGCCGACCTTCCCGATGCTGGCCGCCAACCTGGCCGACTTCGGCCGCATCGGCGTGATCTACCACAAGTCGATCGAACAGGCACTGGTCATCTTCCCCGCGTTGATCGCCGCACTGAACACCGTCGGTGGCGGGCTGCCCTTCGACGAGGGCGGCAAGCTGGACTTCAAGGTCGACCTCGGCGATGCGCCGCCGTGTGTGACCGGCTTCCTGCCGCCCACTCAGATCCGCTCACCCGCCGACACGACGTTGCGCGATCTGCCCAACGACCTGTACTGCAAGACCGCGCAGAACGATCCGTCGGTGGTACGTGGCGCCCGCAACTACCCCTGCCAGGAATTCCCCGGCAAGCGGGCACCGACCATCCAGTTGTGCCGCGATCCGCGCGGATATGTGCCGATCGGGAACAACCCGTGGCGCGGCCCGCCGGTTCCGTACGGAACCCCCGTCGAGGACGGGCGCAACATCTTGCCGCCCAACAAGTTCCCGAACATCCCGCCCGGTGCGGACTACGACCCGGGTCCACCCGCGGTGCAGCTGCCACCCGGCGTGGAGCCGGGTCCGGGCCCGGCGCCCAATGCGCCGTTCCCGCTGCCGGTGCCGCCCAACGACAACCCGCCCGCGCCGCCGGGCACGTTCTACGCGCCGCCGGATCAGGTGGTGCCGCCATACGGGCGCCGGCCACCGCCGCCGCCCGCCGATGCGCCACCGCCGCCGTTGCCCGCCGAGGCGCCGCAACCCCAGGCCAGTGCTCCGGCGAGCACCACCTACGATCCGAGGACCGGTGTGTTCGCGGACCCATCGGGCGGCACGGGGGTGTTCGCCTCCGGATCCGACAAGTTCTCACCGGCGGAGAACTGGGTAGATTTGATGATGGCGCCCAAGCAGGTTTAGGCAGGTCTAGATGGTTGAGGAACAGGTTTCGGCGGACGGGCCGAAGCCGGTCCGGCGGCGTGCCTCGCGCGCGGCGGGACCCGCGGGTGGCACCCCGGCGCCGGCACCTGACCCGGTGGTGGTGAGCGCGCCCACCGGCGGGCGGGGCGGTAAGCCGAAGAAGGCGGTGTCGCTGCCGCGCCGGCAACCCAACCGCGGCCGAGTGGCGCTGGTCTCGGCGGTCGCCGCGGTGCTGGCCGCCGCCGTGCTCGTCACCACCGTGCTGGTGCTGCTCAACCAGCATCGGCATGCCGACGCCGTGATCGCGCGCCAGCAGCGCTTCGTGGACACCGCAGAGCAGACGGTGCTGAACATGTTCAGCTACAACCAGAACAACATCGACGAGAGCGTGAACCGCTTCGTCGACGGCACCAGCGGTCCGTTGCGCGACATGATGAGCCAGGGCAACAACGTCGACAACCTCAAGGCCATCTTCCGGGACACCCAGGCCAGTTCGGAGGCCGTGGTCAGCGGTGCCGCGCTGGAGAAGATCGACGAGGTCGGGCGCAACGCCGCGGTGCTGGTGGCGGTGCGGGTCACCGTGACCGACCTCGACGGTGTCAACAAGCCGTCGCAGGCCTACCGGATGCGAGTCGTCGTGCACGAGGACGACAACGGCCACATGACCGGATACGACCTCAAGTACCCCGAGGGTGGAAACTGATGCGCGGCAAGCTCATTGCCCTCGTGGTGCTGGTCTTCGCGGTGGGACTGGTGGGCCTGTCCGCGGTCGGTGGTGCGCTGTATTGGGACCGCACGCAGAACCGGGCGGTGCAGGCCGCCAGCGACGCGCTGCCCGCGCTGGCCACCGAGCAGATCCCGAAGGTGTTCGGCTACGACTACCAGACGGTGGAACGCAGCCTGACCGAAGCGGCGACACTGCTGACCCCCGATTACCGGCGTGAGTTCGAGGACCGCGCCGCCAAGGACATCATCCCGCAGGCCCGTGATCGCCAGGTGGTCAGCCAGGCCAACGTGGTCGGTGCCGGAATGCTGGCGGCTCAACGGGATTCGGCCTCGGTGCTGGTCTTCATGAATCGGACCGTCACCGACAAGTCGAAGCAACCGGTGTATGACGGCAGCCGCCTTCGCGTCGACTATCAGAAGATCGACGGGAAGTGGCTGATCAACTACATCCAGCCGGTGTAGCCCGTCAGGCGCTGCGGGCGGTGGCCAGCGCATCCAGGAACGAGCGCGCCCACCGGTCGACGTCGTGCGCGAGCACCTGGCGGCGCAGTGCTCGCATCCGCCGCCGGCCCTCTTCCGGTGTCTGGGTCAGCGCCTGCTCGATGGCTTCCTTCACGCCGTCGGTGTGGTGCGGGTTGCACAGGTAGGCCTGGCGCAATTCCGCAGCCGCGCCGGTGAATTCGGACAGCACCAAGGCACCGCCGAGATCACTGCGGCACGCCACGTACTCCTTGGCCACCAGATTCATCCCGTCCCGCAGTGGGGTGACGAGCATGATGTCGGCGGCGACGAAGAAGGCGATGAGTTCGTCCCGCGGCACCGGGCGGTGCAGGTAGTGCACGACGGGCCGGCCGACCTCGCCGTACTCACCGTTGATGTGGCCGACCTGGCGTTCGATGCCCTCGCGCATCTCGATGTAGCTCTCCACCCGCTCACGACTGGGGGTGGCCAGCTGGACCAGCACGGTGTCCGTGCGGTCCGCGCGTTTGTCGGCGAGCAGGTCGGCGAACGCCTTGAGCCGGACGTCGATGCCCTTGGTGTAGTCGAGGCGGTCCACACCGAGCATGATCTTGCGCGGGTTTCCGAGCTCAGAGCGAAGCTGCTTGGCGCGCTGACGGATTCCGCGGTCGCGCGCCTTGGCGTCGAGTTCGGCCGAATCGATGGAGATGGGGAAGGCGCCGACCTTGACGGTGCGGAAACCCACCTGCACCTCGCCGAACCGGGACCGCACGCCGACGGTTCCGCGCGAGGTGTTCGCGCCGACCAGCCGCCGGGCCAGGATGAGGAAATTCTGCGCCCCGCCGGGCAGGTGGAAGCCGACCAGGTCGGCACCGAGCAGGCCCTCGATGATCTCGGTGCGCCACGGCATCTGCATGAACAGCTCGACCGGCGGGAACGGGATGTGCAGGAAGAACCCGATGGTGAGGTCCGGGCGCAACTTGCGCAGCATCTTGGGCACCAGCTGCAGTTGGTAGTCCTGTACCCACACCGTGGCTCCGGGGGCCGCCGCCTTGGACGTGGCTTCGGCGAAGCGCCGGTTCACCTCGACGTAGCGTTCCCACCATTCCCGGCGGTACTCGGGTTTGACGATGACGTCGTGATACAGCGGCCACAGCGTGGCATTGGAGAAGCCCTCGTAGTACTCGGCGACATCCTCGGCAGACAGCCGCACCGGGAAGAGCTGCAGCCCCTCCTGGACGATCGGCTGCTCGTCACTGTCAGGGACACCGGGCCAGCCGATCCAGGCGCCGCGCTGTTTGCGCAGCAACGGCTCGAGGGCGGTCACCAGGCCGCCGGGGCTGCGTTTCCAGGTGGTCGTGCCGTCGGGCAGGCGCACCTGGTCGATGGGGAGCCGATTGGCGACCACGACGAAGTCGGAGGTGCCCTCGACGGGTGTGGAGTCGGTCAAATTTCCGTCTCCGGCCACCACCTACGCCTCTTGCTTCGCCGGACCGATACCGAGCATGGACAGGAACATCCGACATTCGTCGGCATCGGCGGCGTAGGCAGCCACGACACGACGCGCCTGGCTGGCGGTGTCGTCGGCAACCGGCTCGACTTCGCCGATATCGGCGGTCTCAGATTTTGCAGGCATCCTCTTACTCTAGGTGACCCGGTACGGCGCACGGCGCCAGGCCGGGTCACCGGCCAGTTCCGGGACGCTGGGTCCAAATGACGGGACCTGAGTTACGGGCTGGAGCTGACGCTGGTCTCCGGCTGCTGGAACTGCGGCGCATTCTCGGACAGGCCGATGCACTCACCCGAGTTGTGGCCGGTGCAGGGGATCCCCCCGATGGCCGGTAGGTCGGGGTTGCCCGGGATGGAGCTGAACGGTGTCGCCGGGGAGTTGGGCACCGTGTGCGGCAGGCAGCTGCCCGTGAACAGGTCTTCTTCCTCACCGGAGTCGCACGCCAGCACCGGGCGGTCGGCCGGGCCGACGGTCGTGATGGCGGCGACGACCGGGGCGGCGGCCACCGCGACCGCGAATCCGCCGGCAAGGATCAGTCGTGGAACGGAAAACTCGAAGCTCGCCATCGTCACGCTTTCTGTAGTTATTGACAGAGACGTCGGACAGATTCTAAGGAAGCTGTCAGAAATCTGCATGAGATCGATGAGTTGCCTGGGAGTTTGTTTCTCGTGGGACATCGGATGGCACAAAAGCGGCCGGGACGCCCGTGTCTGGGCGTCCCGGCCGGATGATGTGATGTGGCTTCGCTACGGGCTGGAGCTCACACTGGTGCGCGGCTCCACGAACTGCGGCTGATCCTCCGACAGGCCGATGCACTGCCCGGAGTTGCCGCCGGTGCACGGGACGCCGTCGATGGAGGGCAGCCCGCCCGGCGAGGTGTTGCCGAATTCCGGTGAGTTGGGGACCAGGTCGGGCGTGCAGGAGCCGGTGAAGGTGTCCTCGGACTCGCCGGTCGGACACACGGCAAGAGCGGGTCCGGCGGGCGCCTCGAGGGCGAACGCCGCAAGCGCGGGTGCCGCGAAGACCGCCGCGGCGAAGCCGCCGGCAAGGATCAGTCGACGGGCAGGAAAGGCGAATGTCGCCATGGCGTCACGCTTTCTGTGATTTGCTGGCCGGTTTTTCTCGGCCGGGCGGGGTCGGGGTCGGATGTGAATCCTGGCCCAAGAATACGCTGACGAGGGCGAAAAAGCCTGGCAGGACGGCGAAATTCAGTCCGCGACGCACCAATGCTGTGCGCAGTCTGCACGATAGCTGTGACATCGCTGAGTCCGTGCATTGCTGTACGGCTGGGAGGCGGCGTGGTTCGATGACGAGAACGTGTTCTAGTTCTGGCGCACAAGCGCGCACGTTGATACGCACGCTCTACGGAGGGATCGCGGTGCAGCTTTCGTTGGCGGATCGCACGGTTCTGGTGACCGGCGGTGGCAGCGGTATCGGTAAGGGCGTCGCTGCCGCGGTGGTCGCCAGCGGCGGCAACGCAATGCTGGTGGGCCGCAACGCTGCTCGACTCGCCGCCACGGTCGACGAGATCACCGCCGCCGGTGGGGCGGACCGGGTCCGCTACGAACCGGCCGATGTGACCGACGAGGACGAGGTGGCCGGCGTGGTGGACGCCGCCACGGCCTGGAACGGCCGGCTGCACGGCGTCGTGCACTGTGCGGGTGGGTCCTTGACCATCGGCCCGCTGACGCAGGTGGATTCCGAACTGTGGCGCCAGACCGTGGACCTCAACGTCAACGGCACCATGTACGTGCTCAAGCACAGCGCCAGGGCGATGGTGCGAGGCGGCGGTGGGTCGTTCGTCGGCATTTCGTCGATCGCGTCGAGCAACACCCACCGCTGGTTCGCGGCCTACGGCCCGAGCAAGGCCGCACTCGACCACTTGCTGCAGTTGGCCGCCGACGAACTCGGGCCGTCGTGGGTGCGGGTGAACAGCATCCGGCCGGGATTGATCAAGACCGAGATGGTGGCACCCATCCTCGATTCCCCGGAGATCAGCGCCGACTACGCGAGCTGCACCCCGTTGCCGCGTCCCGGGGAGGTGGCGGACATCGCCAACGCGGCCGTGTTCCTGCTCAGCGATGCGGCCGCGTGGATCACCGGTCAGTTGATCAACGTCGACGGCGGGCATTGCCTGCGGCGGGGGCCGGACATGTCCTCGATGCTGGGCCCGGTCTTCGGCGAGGACGCCCTGCGCGGTGTCATCGACTGACCACCGCTGATCAGGGCAGGTATTTGGGGCAGTACATGCGCAGCGCCGCGCCACCGAACTTGGTGGCCTGATCGTCGGACAGGTCGGTCTGGTTCTTGATGCTGTACAGCGCGTAGGACAGCGGCTTGCCGCGGAACAGCACCCCGCAGGCCGAGTGCGCGACACTGATCGCCTTCGCGTCGCTGCCCACGTTGATCTTGAGCTGGTCCAGGGCCATCAGGAACTGCTGATCGGTGCTGTCGTCGGCCGCGGCCGGAACCGCAAGGGCGGTCATGGCGCCCGCGGCGAGGAGTGCCGCGGCCAGGGTGCGCTTGATCGTCATCGGTCTTCCCATTCCGTCTGCATCGGTCCGGAGTCTGCCCGCAGGTGCTGCGGGCGAGCGTCGTGAGGAGTATCGCCGGAGCCGGCGCCCACGTTACGGCCGGCCCCGGGCCATCCGTGGCTACGTGGTGCTGGTCATGGGCGGGCGGCCGGCCAATTCGTGGTGGATTCTGCCGTCGACGGCGGTCAGCGGGCGGCCACCGCCGCCCCAGCGCCGCGCGATGATCTCGGCCACGATGGAGACCGCTGTCTCCTCCGGCGTCCGGGCGCCCAGATCCAGCCCGATCGGGCTGGACAGCCGGTCCAGGTCGGCCTCGTTCAGTCCGGCCTCCACCAGTCTGGCCAATCTGTCCAGGTGGGTGCGCCGCGATCCCATGGCGCCCACATAGCCGACCTGCGGTAGCCGCAGCGCCACCCCCAGGGCGGGCACATCGAACTTGGGGTCGTGGGTGAGCACGCAGATCGCGGTGCGCCCGTCGATCTCCCCGAGTTCCTGCTGCCCGCGCAGATACCGGTCCGGCCAGTCGACCACCACCTGATCGGCGGCGGGGAAGCGGGCCGGGGTGGCGAACACCGGGCGGGCGTCACACACCGTGACGCGGTAGCCGAGGAAGGCGGCCTGCTGGGCGAGGGCGGCGGCGAAGTCGATCGCGCCGATGATGAGCATGCGCGGCCTGGGCGCGTAACTGGCGACGAACACCTCCATTCCGGTATCGGTCACACCGGAGCTTTCGTCCAGGCGCTCGCCGTCGGGCCCATAGGACAGCACCGCGGTGCGGCCGGCCACCAGCAGTCCCCGGGCGTCGTCGACGACTGCCGCATCGGCACGCTCGGACCCCAGGGTGCCCAGATGCCGGTCGGGATCGACGACCAGCCGCCGGCCCAGCCGGGACCGGTCGGGGTGGGCGATCACCGTGGCCACCGCGATCGGCCGGTGCGCACCGATCGCCTCGGCGACCGCCCCGAGTTCGGGAAACGTCTTCTGCGACACCGGCTCCACGAACACGTCGAGTAAGCCGCCGCAGGTCAGCCCGACAGCGAAGGCATCGTCGTCACTGATCCCGTAGCGCTGCAATTCGGGACGTCCGGCGTCGACCACCTCGGTGGCCAGTTCGTACACCGCGCCTTCGACACAGCCGCCCGAGACCGATCCGGCCACGCTGCCGTCGGGTGCGACCACCAGGGCGGCACCGGCCGGGCGCGGCGCGGACTTGATCGTGCGCACCACCGTGGCCAGCCCGGCGGTGCCGCCGGATCGCCAGATGGCCATCAGGTCGTCGAGAACCTCGCGCACCATCTGGAGTTTAGGGGCAGGCGGCCATGCCGGCGCTGACGGCGGTGCTTGCCGGTTCAGCGCCGCGGGAATTTCGCCGCGCCGCCGGGCGTCGGTTAATGGGTGGGTCGGGGATGTGTTCGACCGATTGCAGATGGTGTTGGAGGTTGTGATGAACGGGCTGCGCAAGTTCGCCACGGGGGCGGCGATCGTCGGCGCATTGGGAATGGGCGCACTGGGTGTGGGTACCGCGACGGCCACCGCCGCGGCACCGTCGGCGCCGTTTGCCGAAGACCGCGGTTGGGGGCACGGCCACGGTGACGACTGGCGCTGGGACAACGGCAGGCATCGCGGCTGGGACTACGGGCCGGGTATCTATCTGCCGTGCGTGACGGGTCCGTTGGGGCACGTCACCGTGTGCCCTTAGCCGGTACGCGTCCATAGGCAGTGCCCGGTCATCGTGATATCGAACAGGCTGGGCAGTACTTGAAATGAAAGTGGCTGGCCGGGTTCACCTTTCGCGGTGACGGGCGGGCCGACCACGCCGGCGCTGACCACCGCATGCTGGGTGGCGGCGCATTGGGCTTGCGGGTCCAGTGGCGTCGCCGTCCAGGCGCCGGAGCTCAGATTCGGATTACGCAGGCCTTCGCCGTGCAGGGCCATGGGAGGCCCGAAGCTGACCCAGCGATCGCTGGGATCCCCGGGTGCGGTGAGGGCCTGCCACCGCGAGTCCTGGCACACCAGCGGCAGGGACCGCCCGTACGGCAGCGTGGCGGCACCGCCGAGATCGGGTGTGCATGGGGAGTCCTGTTGTGGCACAACGGGGTCGGCCGAGGCGATGGCCGGAACGGCCAGGGCGGTGGCGAACAGGACGAGCAGCCGGGCCAGCATGGTCACAGCTTGGTCAGGTCGGTTTTCATCAACATGACGTTGTACTCGCTCCACAGCGACAGGTTCCAGTACAGGTCGGTGCCCGTGCCGGCCGTGGACGGCGACCACGGATGCAGCATCGGGGCGTAGATCCCGCCGTTCTGCTGCGTCATCAGTACCGTCGGCGCCGACCAGGTGCCCGCTGGGCTGTCGGCCGTGCGCAGGATGATGTTGTTGAACTGGTCGGCGTGCAGCGCCACGTACTTGTTCAGCGTCTGGTTGTACTGCACCGACATCTCACTGACCTGGTTGCCGGGTTTGGCGATGCCGCAGGCCCCCTTCTCCTGGCCGAATACCGGGCTGGCCTTGGACGGGTCGTTCTTGTACCAGCCGGCGGGATAGGCACCGATCCCGAAGATCCCGCCCTTGCTCCCCTTGCTGTAGAACTCGTACTTGCTGGCGTCGAGGATGTCCTTCTCCAGCACCCGCGACACATAGGCCGAACCCTGCCTGCCGTTGGGCGTGCCGTAGGAATAGACGTAGCCGTCGCCGGGACGCACCAGCGCGGCCTGCTGAAACTTGGCGTTCCCGCCGAAATTGGTGCGCACGCTCTTGGGGGCGATGTACCAGTTCTCGCCGTTGTCCTCGGAGTAGGCGATCGCCGAGTAGTTGGTGGTCCACTGTCCCGCAGCGCCCCACTGTTTGACGGACATGAAGCTGAGATACTGCGTCGCACCGTATTTCGTGCCCGGGGTGGGCACCGAGATCCCGGCGGTGGGGATCAACGTCACCCCGGTGGGCAGTCCGGCGGGAAGGCGCTCGGGCAGGATGATCTGGCGGGCG
The DNA here is from genome assembly GCF_002101555.1 of Mycolicibacterium canariasense. Lineage (GTDB taxonomy): Bacteria > Actinomycetota > Actinomycetes > Mycobacteriales > Mycobacteriaceae > Mycobacterium > Mycobacterium canariasense. The sequence continues at coordinate 199,188 of NZ_LQOL01000049.1, read as the reverse complement.
TAGGTCTCGCCCCACAGTGGCGCCCCGCCGAACATGTTGCCGTTGAGCCATTGGCCGTTCGGAATGCTCATCCCGTTGGACAGATCGGTGTCGGAGCTGCGGAACAGCGTGTTGAGGCGCCAGGTGCCCGTCATGTTGGGGCCACCGAAGGTGTCGCCGAACGCGATGAGGACCTGGTGCTCGTTGATCGGGGTGCTCGGGTCGTCGGCAATACCGTTGTCCCACATGGTGCCGACGTCGGTGCCCCAGATGCCGAACCGGGTGTAGGTGTCGTTCGGGACGAAGTTGCCGGTGACCCAGTCGACGAAGCTGGTCGACGGGCTCAGCTGCTGACCGGGGTAGGGGAAGCCGGGGCGCGGATTCATGGCGGCCGCGGCCAGCGCCAGGCTGGTGGTATCGGTGGCGACGCCGCCGGTGGCGGCCGCGCTCTTCGGGTTGATCGCGGTCAACAGGTTCTCCACCTCGCGGCGGGCGAAGGCCAGCAGCGTCCAGCCCAGCACCGGCTGGGCCGGCGAGTTCGGTGCGAAACTCAGTGCCCAGTCCAGTACCCCGGACACCGCCTTGAGCACCGTGGTGACCGGTTTGCGCAGCACGTCCGGGATGGGCACGGGTGCCGGGGCGGCCGACGTGGGTGACGTGGCCGCCGCCAGCGACCGTGCGTTGGCGAAGACGGCAACCGAGGCGGCGGGTTGCACCGTGGCCGACACCGCCGCGGTCGACGTGGTGGACGTCTTCGACGCGGCGGGCGAGGGGTCCGCGGCGGCCGGGGTCTTGGCGGTCTTGTCCTCGGCGGTGCTCTTGGTTTCGGTGGTGCTCTTGTTCTCGGTGCGGGCCGTCTTCTTGGGTTTGGCCGGTTTCGGGGCCTGCTTTTCCGGCTCCGGGGATTCGGTGTCGGACTCCGGCTCGGGCGCTGTCCCCGGCTTGGACTCGGTGTCCGGTTTGGTCTCCGGTTTGGTCTCGGGGTCCGGCTCGATTTCGGGGTCCGGTTTGGTGGACGTGCCGGTGTTGGTCTGGGCGCTGACCCCGGTGGTCTTGGTGCCGGCCGGCTCCGTCGACGTGGTGCCGGGGGGCCTGGTATCGGTAGGCTTGGTGTCGCTGGCCTTGGTGTCCGTTGCCTTGGCGCCGCCGGTCGTGCCGCTGGACGAGGATTGCGTGCCCGCGGACTGACCGCCGGACGTGCCGGTGTCGTCGGCCGCCGCGATCCCGTGACCCGTCGCGATCGCGGTGCCCACGCCCAGCGCCACCGCCAAACCGCCGACCCGACCGATATGCGCTGCTGCGCCCATGCGTGCGTCCTCCGTCAATCGCCCGGGGCGGTCAACCCGTTTGTGCAACCCCACCCATATTCGCAGCGGCGACAATATTTGTTACGCCGAACCACTCAGTCACTCAGTCCGGCTTCGCGGAGCGCCTCCTCGTAGAGCCCGATCGCCTCGTCGATCCCGGCATCCACCCAGGCATCCACCGCCGCAACCCGATCGGCGACCAGCTGGACCTGGTTGACCCAGGTCTCGAAGCCGGGATCGCGGCGCAGCGCGTCGATCTGGCCCGTGCTGCCCTGGATCAGGAAGAAGCCGCCCAGTTCGGGGCTCTGTGGGCGCAGGATGACCGTCTCGAATCGTTCGATCCGGCCGTCCCGCGCTGCCTGCTGCAGGTAGTCGCGTGACTTCTTCAGCAGGCCCAGCGCGGTCGTCTCGCGGCCCCGGGTCGGCAGCCCCCACGCCACCCAGAATGCGGCCTCGGCCATGACGGTTCCTCCTTGTCCGGAGCCGGGAAGAGGTGCGACCCGGTACTCCACGCCGACCTTAGACTGGACCGCATGACCGCACCGCTGCATGTCGATCCGGCGGCCTTGCAGGCCGCGGCGGCGGCGCAGTCCGGTGTGGCGGCGACGGTGGCGAATCTCGATATCGGCGCCGCGTTGGCCGGGGCGGCCGACGGGATGACCGATATGGCCTCGGGTGCGGCCAGCCGATTCGCCGCTGAGGCGCTCGACTCGGCGGCGGACACTCTGCATGGTGGATTGATCACGTACGCAAGCAGTTTGACGGCCGCGGCGGCGGCCTATCAGCAGGCCGACGAAGAACTCGGCGGCCGGCTGGGCGACTCCTTGCGCTGAGGGGCCTTTGGCCGGCGATCGGGGCCCAAAGACCCTACTGGCTGATCTTTTTCCGGACTGGAATGTCCTCATGACCAGCACCTTGCACACTCCCGCCGACTCAGCCACCACCAATGTCATGCATGCCGCCGTCGTCACCGGCTTCGGTGAGCCACTGCAGGTGGAACAGCTTGATCTGCCCACCCCCGGCTACGGTGAGGTACTGGTCAAGCTCGAAACCTCCGGCGTGTGCCACACGGATTTGCATGCCGCACATGGTGATTGGCCCGTCAAGCCGACGCCTCCCTTCGTTCCCGGGCATGAGGGGTGCGGCACCGTCGTCGCGCTCGGCGCCGGCGTCGACGACCTGAAGGTCGGTGACAAGGTCGGCAACGCCTGGCTCTGGTCGGCCTGCGGCCGCTGCGAGTACTGCCGTACCGGGTGGGAAACCCTCTGCGAGAGCCAGCGCAACGGTGGCTACACCGTCAATGGCAGCTTCGGCTCCTTCATGCTGGTCGAAGCCGCCCACGCGGCCCGCATCCCCGACGGTGCCGACCCGCTCGAGGTCGCACCCATCCTGTGCGCCGGCGTCACCGTCTACAAGGGCCTCAAGGTCACCGACACCCGGCCCGGCCAGTGGGTGGCCATCTCGGGCATCGGCGGGCTGGGCCACATCGCGGTGCAGTATGCCCGGGCCATGGGCCTGCGGGTGGTCGCGGTGGACGTCGACGACACCAAGCTCGCCCTGGCCACCCGCCTCGGTGCCGAAGTCACCGTCAACGCCCGGACCGCCGACGTCGTCGCCGAGGTGCAGAAGGCGACCGGCGGGGTGCACGGTGTGTTGGTGACCGCGGTGCACCCGCAGGCCTTCGGGCAGGCGATCGGGCTGGCGCGCCGCGGCGGCACGATCGTGTTCATCGGGCTACCTCCCGGCGAATTCCCGGCCCCGATCTTCGACATCGTGCTCAAAGGCCTGACCATTCGCGGATCGATCGTCGGCACCCGCCAGGACATGGCCGAGGCTCTGGACTTCTACGCCCGTGGCTTGATCCACCCGACCGTGCACACCGCGCGACTGGAGGACATCAACGACGTGTTCGCCCGGATGGAGGCCGGCCAGATCGACGGCCGCATCGTGATCGACTACCGCTAGTACGACAGTCCGTCGGCGTAACGCTGCCTGCGGTAGCTGCGGCCGTTGCCGCGGTTGCGGCTCTTGTAGGTGGGCAGTTGCGAATCGCAGTTCGGGCACACCAGGCGGAGGTTCTCCCGGCGGTTGTTGGTGGGGTTGCCGTCGATGTGGTCCAAGACCAGGACCAGAGGCAGCCCTTGCCAGGTGCTATCCCCGCCGCAGATCGCGCAGCAGCCAGATTGGGCTTCGGCGAGGTACGTGCGGATGTAGTGGCCTGGGAGAGAACCGGTCCTGCCTTCGCCGGACTCCAGCCAGAGGTTCGTTCGTGCGGCACGTCGAGAAGAAACCTGACATGGGTTACTGCAGTAGAGTTTTTGGCTGCGCCGGGTGAGTTCTACGCCGCAGCCCAGGCAGAGTCTCATGGGCCGAACTTACGGGCAGGCACCGACAAGTCGGATGCCGTGTGGAGCCCCCGGTCAGGATTGAACTGACGGCCTTCCGCTTACAAGGCGGGTGCTCTACCACTGAGCTACGGAGGCAGTGGAACGTCGTACAGCTTAGCGGGTCAGTCCTCGTGCTCGATGACCCGTTGCGAGGTGACCGGGCGAGGCGTGGCACGCCGGCCCCGTTGCCGCGGCAGCGGGATCCGGCCGGCGATATTGCTCAGCGGGTTCACCACCTGACTCAGCGTGATGACCGCCTCGTGCAGTGCGTCGATGGTGGGGGCGAGCGCTTCCAGTCCCGGCGTCAGCCGGTTCAGGGTGTCCGCGACGTCGGCCAGTTTGAGCAGGGGACCGTCCGGGTCGGTCAGCGTGTCGAGCAGGCCGCCCTCGGCCAGCAACTTGTCGGCCACCCCGTCCTCACGCAGCACCCGTTCGATGAGCCCGTCGTCGGCGAGCAGCTGGTCGGCCAGGCCGCCGGGGGCGATCACGCGGGACAGGGCCCCGCTGTCGGTGGTGAGTCGGTCGATCAGCCCGCCCTCGGCGGTGACCTGTTCGACCAGCCCACCGGGCGCCAAGGCGCGACCCACCGGCCCGTTCTCGGCCAGCAGTTGGTCGGCGACACCGTCCGGGCGCAGCGCGCGCTCCACCACGCCGTCCTCGGCGAGCAGCCGGTCGGCGAGACCGCCAGGGGCGATCACCCGGGACACCACGCCGCCCTCGGCGGTCAACCGGTCCATCAGCCCGCCCTCGGCGGTGACCTGGTCGATCAGGCCGTCCTTGGCCAGGGCGCGAGCCACCGGCCCGTTCTCGGCGGTGAGCCGGTCCAGCAGGCCGCCGGGGGCGGTGAGCTGGTCGACCATGCCGCCCGGCCGGAGCAGCTGGTTGAGCGGCCCGTCCTGCGCCAGCGCTCGCCCCAGCGGGGCGTCGTCGTCCATCAGCCGGGCCAGCCGGTTGGCACGGTCCACCGCGTCATCGAGGCCGAGCATGCCGGCGAAGGAGGTGGCCCCGCCGCTCATCGCGGCCGGATCGTTCAGCGAACGCTGCACCGTCTTGAGCGTGCCACCGGCTATGCTCAGTCCCAGGTCGGCAACGGCAAGCCCAAGGCGCACCGGAGCCGTGGCTAACTGCACGACGGTGTTGCCGAGGTTCATGGCGCCAGTCTAGGTCCGGGCGCGCGGGGCGCGGGGCCAGTCCAGGGCGGTTACCCTCACATCGGACTCCCAGGTTCCCAGGAATCTCACAGTTGATATGCAGGTTGAGTTCAAACGGCGGGTGGACAGTAGTTGTATGGCTATGGCGGCGGTACCTGAAAGCATTCCCGAAGCACGGATCCTCGTGGTGGACGACGAGGTCAATATCGTCGAGCTGCTCTCGGTGAGTCTGAAGTTCCAAGGGTTCGAGGTGCATACCGCGTCCAACGGGCCGGCTGCTCTGGACAAGGCCCGCGAGGTCAAGCCGGATGCGGTGATCCTGGACGTGATGATGCCCGGCATGGACGGCTTCGGGGTGCTGCGTCGGCTGCGGGCCGACGGTATCGACGCCCCGGCCCTGTTCCTCACCGCACGGGACACCCTGCAGGACAAGATCGCCGGGCTGACCCTGGGCGGGGACGACTACGTCACCAAACCGTTCAGCCTCGAAGAGGTGGTGGCCCGGCTCCGGGTCATCCTGCGGCGCACCGGGCGCGGTATCGAGGAACCGCGCAATGCCCGGCTGACGTTCGCCGATATCGAACTCGACGAGGACACCCACGAGGTGTGGAAGGCCGGTGAGCCGGTCTCGCTGTCGCCGACCGAGTTCACCCTGCTGCGTTACTTCATCATCAACGCCGGCACCGTGCTGTCCAAGCCGAAGATCCTCGACCACGTGTGGCGCTACGACTTCGGCGGCGACGTCAACGTCGTCGAGTCCTATGTGTCCTACCTGCGTCGCAAGATCGACACTGGTGAGAAGCGGCTGCTGCACACGCTGCGCGGGGTCGGCTACGTCCTGCGCGAACCGCGCTGATTGCGCCGACGATTCGGGAACAGCCGGACGGCCGGGCCATCCCGGCCAACAATGAGTACATGACCGACAATCGCCGGCGCGGCGTGCCGCTGCGGGTTGGCCTGGTGGCCGCGACCCTGGTGCTGGTGGCGTTCGGGTTGCTCGCCTCGGGCGTCGCGGTCACCTCGATCATGTCGCACACCGAGGTGGACCGGATCGACCAGACGCTGCTGGACGCGTCCCGCAGCTGGGCGCAGGCGCCCCGCCGGATGCCGACCCAGCCCACCGAAGATCCCAACCCGGCCCGGCCGCCGTCGAACTTCTACGTCCGGGGGATCGGCCCCGACGGGCACATCTGGATGGCGGTCAACGACCGCGACGCCGAACCCGACCTGCCCGACGACAACAATGTCGGCCCGGTGCCGGTGACCGTCGGGTCCGTCGACGGGTCGCGCGTGGAGTGGCGCGCCATGACGGTCCGCGGCCCGCACGGTGAGCTGACCACTGTTGCGATCGACCTGTCGGAAGTGCAGTCCACCGTGCGCGCGCTGATCTACGCCCAGGTCGGTATCGGCGTGGCCGTGCTGTTGGTGCTGGGGGTGGCCGGCTTCGCCGTGGTGCACCGCAGCCTGCGGCCGCTGGTGGAGGTCGAGCAGACCGCGGCCGCCATCGCCGCGGGCGAGCTGGAACGTCGTGTGCCGCAACGTGATCCGCGCACCGAGGTGGGCCGGCTGTCGCTGGCGCTCAACGGCATGCTGGCCCAGATCCAGCGCGCCGTGGCCTCCTCGGACGCCTCGGCCGAGCAGGCGCGCGGTTCCGAGGAGCGCATGCGTCGCTTCATCACCGACGCCAGCCACGAACTGCGCACCCCGCTGACCACCATCCGCGGCTACGCGGAGCTGTACCGCCAGGGCGCGGCGCGGGATGTGGACATGCTGATGGGTCGTATCGAGAGCGAGGCCCGCCGGATGGGCCTGTTGGTCGAAGACCTGCTGTTGCTGGCCCGCCTGGATGTGCAACGGCCCTTGGAACGCAACCGGGTGGACCTGTTGGCGCTGGCCAGCGATGCCGTGCACGATGCGCAATCGGTGGCCCCCGCCCGGCGCATCCGGATGGAGGTGTTCGACGGTCCCGGCACGCCGGAGGTGCTCGGCGACGAGGCGCGGCTGCGCCAGGTGCTGAGCAACCTGGTGGCCAACGCCCTGCAGCACACCCCGGAATCCGCGGGCATCACGGTGCGCGTCGGCACCGACGGTGATCATGCGGTGCTGGAGGTCTGCGACGAGGGGCCGGGGATGAGTAGTGAGGACGCCCAACGGGTCTTCGAACGGTTCTACCGGGCGGACTCGTCACGCACGCGCGCCAGCGGCGGCACCGGACTCGGGCTGTCCATCGTCGATTCGCTGGTGTATGCCCACGGTGGGACGGTCTCGGTGCAAACCGCTCCCGGACACGGCTGCGAGTTCCGGGTGAACCTGCCGCGCATCGCCGAAATCAGCACTGCGGCCGCCCCGATAGCCGAGCCCACCCCGGATGCGGCTCAGGTGAGCTGAGCCAGCGCCGCCTTGATCCTGGCCTGCGCGTCGTCGAGCGATTCCGGTGACGGGTTGCGGTCCACGTTGGCGAACCCGAAATCGCTGAGGTTGCGCGCCGGGAACACGTGCACGTGCAGATGCGGCACCTCCAGCCCGGCGATGATGAGGCCGGCTCGTTCGGCATCGAACGCCCTCGTCACCGCCTTGCCGATCAGCTGGGACACCGACATCACCTTGTCGAACACCGCGGGATCCAGGTCCTGCCAGTTGTCCACCTCGGCCCGCGGCACCACCAGGGTGTGGCCCTGCGTCATGGGTTCGATGGTCAGGAACGCCACCACCTCGTCGTCCTGGTAGACGAAACGGCCGGGGAGTTCCCCGTTGATGATCTTGGTGAAGACGGTCGCCATGGGTACCGAGCATAGCCACGGTGCAGCAAGCTCCCAGGGGCACGGCAGTGCCGTGGCAGCTTGTTACGCGAGTGTGAACGATATGACGGAGCTGGCTCGCGCCCAGGCTGACGGAGGCCGGTTCCGGGATGCGCAGGACACCCCGGTTCTCGACATCGTCATCCCGGTCTACGACGAGGAGCGGGCGCTGCCCGCTTGCGTCACCCGGCTGCATCGCTACCTCACCGAGCAGGTGCCCTACCCGACCCGGATCACGGTGGCCGACAACGCCAGTACCGATTCGACGCTGGCGGTGGCCCGGCGGCTGGCCGGCGAACTGCCCGGCGTCGAGGTCATCCATCTGGACCGCAAGGGCCGCGGTGGCGCGCTGTACACGGCATGGATGACCTCACCGGCCATCGTGGTGGCGTACATGGACGTCGACCTGTCGACCGGTCTCTCGGCGCTGATGCCGCTGGTGGCTCCGCTGATCTCCGGACATTCCGATGTGGCCATCGGATCGCGGCTGGCCGCCTCGGCCCGGGTGGTGCGCGGACCGAAGCGTGAATTCATCTCCCGCTCATACAATTTCATTCTCCGGGGCGCCCTCGGTGCGCAATTCTCCGATGCGCAGTGCGGATTCAAGGCGGTGCGCGCCGACGTCGCCCGGCAATTGCTGCCGTTGGTGGTCGACACCGGCTGGTTCTTCGACACCGAACTGCTGGTGATCGCCGAACGGGCCGGCCTGCGCATCCACGAGGTCCCGGTCGACTGGGTCGACGACCCGGATTCCCGGGTCGACGTCATCGCCACGGCGATCGACGACCTCAAGGGCTGTTGGCGGGTCGGTCGAGCGCTGGCATCCGGTGCGCTGCCCCTGCGCGAGTTGCAGACCACCCTCGGGCGCGAGCCGCTGGTGCCCGGCGTACCGCCCGGCTTGGTGGGGCAGCTGGCCCGGTTCTGCATCGTCGGCGTCATCAGCACCATCGTCTACGCCCTGCTGTTCATCCTGCTGCACGCGGCGATGGGTGCGCAGGCGGCAAACCTGACGGCGTTGCTGCTCACCGCGATCGGCAACACGACGGCCAACCGGGCGTTCACCTTCGGCATCCGCGGGCGCACCGGTGTGGCCCGGCACCAGGCCAGCGGTCTGCTGGTGTTCCTGTTCGGGCTGGCGATCACCAGCGGGTCGCTGCTGGTGCTGCACCACTTCGGGTTGACCAAGGACAAGGCCGTGGAACTGTCGGTGCTGGTGGTCGCGAACCTGGTGGCCACCCTGGTCCGGTTCGTCGCGCTGCGCCGGGTGTTCGGGGTACACCGACGCTAGAGGATCGTGTCGGCGAGACGGTCGAGCTGGTCGAGCCCGGCGGTCGTGGGGTGGAACAGCAGCCGGTCGAACCCGAGATCCCGATACCGTCGGACCGTGTCGCGGGCCTCGTCGGGGGAGCTGACCATATCGTCGACATTCACCTGCGCGTACTCGGGGCTGAATCCGTAATACCTTGCCAGGTGCGCCTTTCCGGCGGCGACGGTCTCGTCGGGTCCGAGCCCGAAATTCACCGACGCCTGGAGGTACGGGCGGCCGCTGCGCCCGGCGGCCGCCCAGCCGGACCGGATGCGGGCGACCAGTTCGGTCTGGATGCCGTAGTGACGGACGGCGCCCGCGGCCCAGCCGTCGCCGACGGTGGTCACCCGCCGGACCGTGGCGGCCGACCGTCCGCCGAACAGCAGTGGAACCGTTACGGGCGCAGCACACAATGCGGCATCACCGCGACCGGTCCACAGCCGGCGCAGCTGCTCGATCTGCTCGTCGAGGATCTTGCCTCGTCGCGCGAAGGCCGCTCCGGTGCTTGCGTAATCGTCGGGCCGGTTGCCGACGCCGAGGCCGACGACGAGCCGCCCGCCGGATATCTGCGCCACGCCGGCGATCTGCTTGGCCAGTGGAACCACCGGATACACTGGGGCGAGAAGGACATTCGTCACCAGTGTCATGCCGGTGGTGGTGCCGGCCGCGGCAGCCAGCGCGATCAGCGAGTCGAGACCGGGGTAGCACAGCCGGTCGATGGTGGACAGCGATTCGAATCCGCGAGCTTCGGCGCGGCGCGCCCACTCCGCGATGCTCGCACCCGGGACCCCGGCGATGTGGTTCGGCAATCCGATTCCCAGTTTCACGGCATGTCCTTCGTTTCGAGGGTGGCGAGCACGGTGTTGTCGGTGAGATTCATGGCGTCCAGCATCGGCCGCTGCCGGGCAAATACGCCACGAGTGTGCGGCGGATCGGCAAAAACGGGCAACGACACGGCACTGTACGTAGTGTTATCGACACCATGGAGGTCCTGGACGGTCATATTCTGCATGCCCTGCAGATCGCGCCGCGGGCGCCGTTCCGGCGGATCGCCGAGGTGATCGGCGCCGGTGAGCATACGGTCGCCCGGCGCTATCGGGCGCTGCGCCGCGGCGGTGTACTCAGGGTGATCGGAGTGGTGAACCCGAGGGTGTATGGCGAGTGCCAGTGGATCGTGCGGGTGCACGCCAAACCGGACAACGTGCCCAAGCTGGCGGAGGCGTTGGTGCGTTGGCCCGAGGTGACGCACGCCAACGTGCTGTCCGGCGGTACCGAGCTGATCTGCGTTGTCCGGGCCCCGATCGGTGATACCGGCGACGGGTTGCTGCACCGGTTGCCCCGCACATCGGCCGTGCTCGATGTCCGAGTGGACCTGGTGCTCAACGTGTTCGGGCAGACATCCAGTGCCCACTGGACCGGCTACGGCCGCCCCCTCAGCGCGGAGCAGATCGCCGCGCTGCAACCGGCGGCGAGCGCACGCCCGAACCGACCCGGCACACCGTCGCCCGATGACCAGCGGTTGATCGACGCTCTCGCCGACGACGGGCGTATCTCGGACAGCGCGCTGGCCGCACTCACCGGATGGTCACCGGCGCGGGTCAAGCGCCGGCTGGCGGCACTACAAGATTCCGACACCCTGTCCTACGACCTCGATGTGTTACCCGAACTGCTGGGATACCGGCTCAACGCGACAATCTGGATCGCCACCTCGCCGCGACATCTCACCGTGGTGGCCGAGCAGATCGTGGCGCACGACGAGGTGGCCTCGGTCGTCGCGGTCAGCGGTTCGGCCAACCTCATGGCCGTGGTGATATGTCGCGACGTGGAGCACCTCTACCGCTACCTGGCCGAGCGACTGGCCACCGTCGAGCACATCCAGACCTATGACGTCGGCATCCGCAGCAAGCGGCTCAAACAGGTCGGTTCGCTGATCGCCCACGGCCGGCTGATCGGGGCGAGCTAACCGCCGATCAACCGCTGCACGTCGTCGATCGTGTACGGCGTGGTGTCCTTGTGATCCCGGTAGGCGATGAAACCGGTCTCCGGACGGGCGAATTCACCGATGAATCCGCCGGCCGCGATGAAGATGCGGCCGCTCACGTCCTTGGCCAGATCACTGACCAGATACCCGTAGGTGGGGGCGACATATCGCGGCGGCGCGGCGTCCAGCGCGCCCTGGGCGCTGAGGTCGTCGAGCAATCCGCGCCGATTCAGCTCGGCGATGTGCCGCTCGTAATCGGCACCCTCCGAAAGTCGGGTGCGGGCACCCGGACAGACGACATTGGCCCGCACGCCATGCTCTTTCAGCTCGGCGGCGATGGCCAGGGTCAGCCCGTTGACGCCGCCCTTGCCCGCCGGGTAGCCGGTCCCGCCGTAATCGCCGAGGAACGCGAACGAGCTGGTGTTCACGATGGCACCGCCCCCGTGCCGAACCATGTGCGGTGCGGCGGCCCGGCACGTCTCGAAGGCCGTCAGCAGGTGCGCGTCCAGTAGCTCGCGGAACTGCGCCGAGGTCACGTTCAGGATCGAAGATCCGGCGGGCTCGGCGGTGCCCGCGCAGTTGACCAGGATGTCGATGCGGCCGTGGGCGGCCACGCACGCATCGATCAGTTCGTCGGCGACCGCCGGGTCGGACGGTGAGCCGGCGATACCGAGCCCCGAAACTCGTTGGGCGGCGGCCTCGGTGGCGTCGGCATCCCGGCCGTTGAGCACCACCGACGCGCCCTCGGTGGCCAGCAACTCGGCGACGGCCAGACCGATCCCGCGGGTCCCGCCGACCACGACGGCCGCCCGCCCGGCCAGCAGCACGCTAGTCGGCCTTCGCCTCGGTGAACTCCATCGCGTCCATGTTCCAGTAGCCGCGCAGGTTGGTGATCAGGCCCGCGTCGTCGACCCGGTAGGTGAACACCCCGCGCACGCTGGCCACGAAGCCGTTCGGGAATTCGGTGCGCAGCACCAGGATGTAGGCGATCTCGTTGGGCGAGCTGGACGGGAACGTCGCCTCGCGGGTCACCGTCAGCTGGTTCGGCCCGATATTGGTGTCGTAGAACTCGGCCAGGGCTTGCTTACCGCGCACCCCGGTGCCGTCGGGGTTGGTCACCGCCACCCCGATGGGATCCTCGACCAGGACGTCGTCGGCCATCAGAGCCAGCCAGCCCTCGCGATCACCGGATTGCACGGCGCGCCAGGAGGCCTGGGACGCGCGCACGACGGGGGGTTCGGACATGGCTCTCCAAACGCACGGGTCAGGGGTCAGCGATCGGCGTCGGTGTAACGGATGACGCCGCGGATGTTGCGGCCTTCCAGCATGTCGGCGTAGCCGTCGTTGATCTGCTCCAGCTTGTACTGCCGGGTGACCATGTCGTCGAGGTTGAGCCGGCCGGCCTTGTACATCGACAGCAACTGCGGGATGTCGTGATGCGGGTTGCCGCCGCCGAAGATGGTGCCCTGCAAGCGCTTCTGCAGCAGGGTCAGCATCGACAGGTTCAGTTTGACGTCGTTGCTGGCCATGTTCGCCACGGCGGTGGCCACCACGGTGCCGCCCTTGGCGGTGATGTTCATGTAGTGGTCGATGTCTTCGCCCTTGAGCTCGCCGACGGTCACGATCGTCTTGTGTGCCATCCGGCCCTGGGTCACCTCGGCGACCCCGGCCATCGCGCTGAAGATATCCGGGTAGGCATGTGTGGCACCGAATTTGAGTGCATTGTCGCGTTTGAACTCGACGGGGTCGACGGCGAAGATGTTGCGCGCGCCGGCGGCGAGCGCACCCTGCAGCGCGCCGGTGCCGACACCGCCGACACCGACGATGACGACGTCGTCGCCGGGGCGCACGTCACCGCTGCGCACCGCCGAGCCGTAGCCGGTGGTCACACCGCAGCCGACCAGGCAGGCGACCTCGAACGGGATGGACGGGTCGATCTTCACGACCGAGCTCTTGTGCACCACCATGTAGGGGCTGAAGGTGCCCAGCAGGGTCATCGGGATGACGGGTTGACCGTTCTTGACGGCATGGATGCGATGGGTACCGTCCGAGACCGATGTGCCCGACAGCAGGAGGGCGCCGAGGTCACACAGGTTGCGCAGGCCCTCCTGGCATGCCGGACATTCACCGCAGGACGGGATGAACGACAGCACCACGTGATCGCCCGGGGCGAGGTGCTCGACGCCGGGGCCCACCTCGGTGACGATGCCCGCACCCTCGTGGCCGCCGAGCACCGGGAATCCCGCCATCGGGATATCGCCGGTCACCAGGTGATGGTCGGAGTGGCACATGCCCGAGGCTTCCATCTGGATCTTGACCTCGTCCTTGACGGGATCACCGATCTCGATTTCCTCGATCGACCACGGCTGGTTGAATTCCCAGATCAGAGCGCCTTTGGTCTTCATATCTCCTGCTTTCGACGAGAGCCTCGAGCTCAAGACTAGAGGCTCTAGTTAGCCACATCACACTACCCCCAAGCAACCGCTTGGTGGTGATTCACCAGATGGGCACCGGAGCTTGACCGAGGGGGTAGTAGCCGGGCAACTTCTCGCCCGCCAGCGACCGCTCGATGCGCTTCTGCATGGTCGGGGTGAGGTCACCCGAGGTGATCAGGTCCATGAACGCCTTCTGCACGTGGCCGAAGTCGAAGAAGTCACGCTGCCACTCGATGAGCAGCTGATCGTCGAGCCGGAACCAGCTGCCGCCGATACCGTAGATCTCGTCGGTGGTCCCGTCGGACTTCCTGGCGATCTGCTTCCAGAATCCGACGATCTCGTTCTGCTTCTCGTCGATGAGTACCTTCTGGTACTCGTACACCCAGTTCTCCAGGCCCTCCATCTCCAAACCGAGCGCGACATCGCGGATCTCGTCCCGGCCGATGCACATGACGTCTTCCTTGGGGCCGATGTTCCAGCCATAGGTCGCGTCCGCGGCGTAGAAGTCCGCCAACGGTTTCCAGTCGCCGGCCGCCTCCGCGTCCTGGTTGGCCTTCAGCCAGCGTTGCGACCAGTCCTCTAGTTGCTCACGTGACGCCATTGTCGTTGTCTCCTAGTTCTTTTCGATCAGTGATAAAGCACGGGTGGGGCACATGTCGATGGCCCGCTCGACGTCCTCGCGGAGGTCGTCGGAGGGTTCTGGGTCGAGGATCTCGACGACACCGCGTTTGGGCACCTGGAAGACATCCGGGGCTTCCAGTTCGCACATCGCGTGGCCCTGGCACAGGTCCTCGTCGAGTTCGATTCGGTAGCAGCCCATCTGGGTCAGGCTTTCACGCGCTTGCGGTAGCGGACCTTCGCGGGCCGGGCCAACTGGACCACCATCTTGGAGTGGTCGTTGCGGTAGGTCTCCGGAGGCTGGGCCATCTCGAACTCGTATTCGCGCAGCAGAACCGAGAAGATCGCCTTGATCTGCATCTGCGCAAACGCCGCGCCCACGCAACGGTGCCGGCCGGCGCCGAACGGGATCCACGTCCAGCGGTTGACCAGGTCTTCTTGCCGCGGTTTGTGGTAACGATCCGGGTCGAAGACGTCCGGGTTCGGGAAGTCCTCGGGGATCCGGTTGGAGATCGCCGGTGAGGCGGCCACCATCTGACCCTTGTGGATCGGGTGCCCGACGACTTCGAACTCGTCCTGGGCCACCCGCATCAGGATGATCAGTGGCGGGTGCAGGCGCAGGGTCTCCTTGAGCGCATTGTCGATGTTCGGAATCTGGCGCAGTGCATGGAAACTCACCTCCTGCCCATCGGAGTACAGGTCGTCGAGCTCGGCTTGCACCTTGGCGTAGAACTCGGGGTTGCGCAGCAACTCGATCAGCGTCCACGACGAGGTGCCCGAGCTGGTGTGGTGCCCGGCGAACATCAGTGAGATGAACATGCCGGTGACCTCGTTGGCGGTGAAGCGGGGGTTGCCCTCCTCGTCCTTGATCGAAACGAGCACGTCGAGCAGGTCGCGATCACTCTTGTCGGTGGGCGGGTTGGCGATTCGGCCGTTCATCACCTCCTGTACCAGCTCCACCAGGCTCGCCCGGGCCTCGTCGCGGATGCGGAAGCTCTCGATGGGCAGGTACGGGTCGACGTAGCAGAGCGGGTCCGTGCCGCGCTCGAGCAGGTGGTAGTAGTTCGCGAAGCGCGAGTCCAGCTGGTTGCGGAATTTCAGGCCGATCAGGCAGGCCGTCGAGGTGTAGATGGTGAGCTCGGCGAAGAACTCCAGCAGATCGATTTCGCCGGTGTCGCCCCAGTTCTCGATCATCCGGCGGACTTCGTTCTCGATGGTGGCGGCGTGACCTTTCATCTGTTCGCCGCGCAGCGCGGTGTTGTGCAACATCTCCGCGCGCCGCTCGGGATCGGCGTCGAACACCACGCCCTCCCCGAAGATCGGCGTCATGAACGGATAGGCCTCGGCCTGGTTCAGTTCGCTGTCGGTGGACCGGAAGAAGAACTCGTTGGCCTCCGATCCGGTCAGCAGCACCACCTGCTTGTCGGCCAGCTGGAACCAGCCGGCATCGCCGCATTCCGCGCGGACCCGTTGCATCAGCCCGATCGGGTCGGTGCGGAACTCTTCCAGGTGGCCGTGCTCCTCCTCGCCACCTGAAACGCGTTCTACTTCCTTGAGTTCGGTCACCGTGCCGACTCCCCTCTCGCTTCGCTCGTGCCCGCCGGAGGCATCCCTTCTTCACCCAGCGCGAGCTTCTGGCGGTCTTTGACGTCGGCCAGCGGGGCTTCGGGCTGCAGTTCCATGTTTGCGATGAAGCCGCCGCGCGGTGTCTCGGCGACGAATGTGATCGCCCGGGCCAGGTCGTCCGCGCGCAGGAAGTAGTCGTGGCGCGCCTGGCCCCACTTGGCCCAGTCCTCGAGGGCGGGCCCGATCAATTCGGCAGGCAGGCTCCAGCCCATCGAGGTCTTGGTCGGGCCGGGATGCACGATGGACGCCCGCACACCGGTGCCTTCCAGTTCCATCTGATAGTTGTTCACCATCGCGACCAGGGCTGCCTTGGCGGCACCGTAGGCGCCCATGTGCGGGCGCTGGCGCAGGGCCACATCGGATCCGACGAAGATCAGGTCGCCGCGTTGCCGTTCCAGCATGCCGGGCAGCACCGCGGTGGCCACCCGGTTGGCGCCGATCAGATGGATCTGCACCTGTGACTCGAACTGCTCGGTACTGATCGAGTCGAGCTTGCCGAAGTACGTGTCACCGGCACCGGCGACCAGCACCTCGATGTCCCCGAGTTCCGAGGTTGTCTGCTCGACGGCGGCTTTGACCGAGTCCGGGTCGGTGACGTCCAGGTGCACGGCGATGGCTTCGCCGCCGTCGGCGCGGATCTTGCCGACGATGTCCTGTAACTTGTCCACCCGGCGTGCTCCCAGGGCAACCGGAAAACCGTTGCGGGCCAGACGGATCGCGGTGGCTTCACCGATTCCGGAGGAGGCGCCGGCGACCAGGGCCGGCCGGCGTTCGGGCAGGGGTGCAAAACGAGGCATGCGTGTCGATACCTTTCGAGCCTGTCAGCGGTGCTGGACGGTGATCGGGAGATGAGCGAATCCGCGGACACTGCTGGAATGGACGCGGACGGCATTGGCCTCGTCCACCTCGTATCCGCGGATGCGCTTGAACAATTCGGTGAGCGCCACCCGGGCCTCCATGCGGGCCAGATGCGCGCCGAGGCAAAAATGGGCACCACTGCCGAAACTCACCAGCTTGGGCCCGATCTCACGGTCGATCCGGTATTCGTCGGGATTGTCGAACACGCGCTCGTCGCGGTTGGCCGAACCGATCAGCAGTATCAGCACGTCGCCGGCCGGAACCGTGGTGTCGTAGTAGGTCTGGTCTTCGACGACGAGGCGGGCCAGGATCTGGCTGGAGGCGTCATAGCGCAGCGTCTCTTCGACCCACGGCACGATGAGGTCGTGGTTGTCGAACACCGGTGCCAGCTGGTCGGGAAACTTGGCGCCCCAATAGGCGGCGTTGGCAAGAAGTTTCGTGGTCGTCTCGTTCCCGGCGACGACCATGAGGAACAGGAATGCCATGATCTCGTCGTCGGTGAGCCGGTCCCCGTCGACCTCGGCATCCACCAGTGCCGACGTCAGATCGTCGGAGCGGTTCTTGCGGCGCTGTTTGACCATGTCGGCGTAATAGACCAGCAGCTCCCCGGAGGCAGCGATCGCGGATTCGGGGACGTCGGCGACACCGTCCTCACGGTGCATCACGCCGTCGGCCAGGGCGCGGATACGCACCCGGTCCTCATCCGGCACGCCCATCAGCTCGGAGATCACGTCCATCGGCAGCTTGCCCGCGAAATCGTCGACGTAGTCGAAGGTGTCGCGCTGCAGGGCAACATCGAGATGCTGCACCGCGATCTCGGTGACCCGACCCTCCAATTCCCGGATACGCCGCGGCGTGAAGCCTTTCGAGACCAGCGTGCGCAGGCGCAGATGGCCCGGATCATCGAGGGCAAGAAACGACATCACCCGGTGCGCTTCATCGTTGCGGGAGATCGGATCCAGGGACACGCCGTGTTTGTTCGACAGGGTGACGCTGTTGCGGAAACCGGCGACCACGTCCTTGTGCCGGGACAGTGCCCAGAACTTGAGCTCCTCGTTGTGATACAGCGGAGCCTCGTCGCGCAACCGGCGATAGTAGGGGTACGGATCCTCGTGGAAGTCGTAGTCGTACGGGTCGAGGATCGGCTCGATGATCCCGCTTGACGTGGGGCTGTTCATGAATTTTCTCCCAGGATGAGCCCGACCGAGTAGGTCAATCGGTCGGCGATCTGGTGGTAGGTGAACGCGCCGCTGCCGGCGTTGACGAGAGCACCGAAGAAGGTCATCTCGAGGGCGGAGACGACGCGCGGGTCGGCATCGGGGCCGACCGCCGAACGGATGCGCTTGTGGATTTCGGCCCCGATGCGGTCGCGGACCGCGCGGACGGCCGGGTCGCTGCCACCGCCCAACAGGGCGGTGGTGCACGCGGCCGCGACTTCGGGTTCGTCGGCGACGACCATCGTCAGGGCGCGTACTGCTTTGTCGACGCGGCTGGCCATCGGGTCGTTCACGTCGGTGAAGTACGGCACCTGCTTGACCAGGTCCAGGTAGACCTCGGCGATCAGGTGGTTCTTCGAGGAGAAGTAGGTGTAGGCGGTGGCGGGGGCGACCTTGGCGCGCGCTGCCACCGCGCGCACGGTCAGGTCTGCGTAAGAGGATTCGCGCAGCATCTCCACCCCGGCCGACAGAACCTTGCGGAAGGTCTCTTCCTGGCGCCGGTTGCGTTGCATCTCCCCGGCCTCACTTGTGGCAGCCGCCACGGCATCGCTGGACACATGTCCAAGTTAGTCGACGCGGGCTTCTCGGGGCAAGTTGTTGCCGTGAATACGCATGTAAATGGCCATGGGTGGCTCCATGGCCGATCCCGGTCTTGCTACCGCGATGTAGGTCCGGTTATGGTTCGAATGAACGCTGTCGGACAGTTGTCCAGGAAAGGACCCGTCCAGGACAGCCCGACGGAGGTAAAGGAAGTGCGGATGTCGCTGATCGCCGACCGCGAAAGCCGACTACTCATCGACGGCAAGCTCGTCACCGGAAACGGCGGGACCTTCCAGACGATCAACCCCGCCACCGAGGAAGTCCTCGGCGTGGCGGCCAATGCCGACGAATCCGACATGTCGGCCGCCATCGGCGCGGCCCGCACCGCGTTCGACACCACCGACTGGTCGACCGATACCGAGCTGCGGGTGCGTTGCCTGCGCCAGTTGCGGTCCGCAATGCAGGAGCATGTCGAAGACTTGCGAGAGCTGACCATCTCCGAGGTCGGCGCGCCACGCATGCTGACCTCCGGTGCTCAGCTGGAAGGTCCGATCGAAGACCTGGCATTCGCCGCCGACACCGCCGAGGGCTACGCTTGGCACACCGATCTGGGACACGCGACACCGCAGGGGATTCCGACCAACCGGACCATCGCCCGGGAAGCCGTCGGCGTGGTCGGCGCGATCACCCCGTGGAACTTCCCGCACCAGATCAACCTGGCCAAGGTCGGGCCGGCGCTGGCCGCCGGCAACACACTGGTCCTCAAGCCCGCACCGGACACCCCGTGGGCGGCCGCGGTGCTCGGTGAGCTCATCAGCGAGCACACCGATTTCCCTCCCGGCGTGATCAACATCGTCACCTCCGACGACCACGGCGTCGGCGCGTTGTTGTCCAAGGACCCGAGGGTGGACATGGTGTCGTTCACCGGGTCCACCGCCACCGGCCGCGCCGTGATGGCCGACGCCGCCGTCACCATCAAGAAGGTGTTCCTCGAACTCGGCGGCAAGTCCGCATTCCTGGTGCTCGACGATGCCGACCTGAACGGCGCCTGCGCGATGGCGGCATTCACCGTCGCCATGCACGCCGGACAGGGCTGCGCGATCACCACCCGCCTGGTGGTGCCCCGGGTGAAGTACGACGAGGCGGTCGAGGCCGCGGCGGCGACGCTCGGCGGTATCAAACCCGGTGACCCGAACAGCAGGCGCACCGTGTGCGGGCCGGTCATCTCGGCGCGGCAACGGGACCGGATCCAGGGCTACCTGGACTCGGCGATCGCCGAGGGCGGCCGGTTCGCCTGCGGGGGCGGACGCCCCGCCGAGCTGGACAAGGGGTTCTTCATCGAGCCGACCGTCATTGCCGGCCTGGATAATTCGGCCAAGGTGGCCCGTGAGGAGATCTTCGGCCCGGTGCTGACCGTCATCGCCCACGACGGCGACGACGACGCGGTGCGCATCGCCAACGACTCGCCCTACGGGTTGTCGGGCACGGTGTTCGCCGGTGACGACGCCCGCGCGCAGGCGGTGGCGGCCCGGCTGCGGGTGGGCACCGTCAACGTCAACGGCGGTGTCTGGTATTCGGCCGACGCACCGTTCGGCGGCTACAAGCAGTCCGGGGTCGGCCGCGAGATGGGCGTGGCCGGCTTCGAGGAGTATCTGGAGACCAAGCTCATCGCGACGCTGGCAAACTGAAGGAGAACCACAGTGGGGCAATTCGACAACAAGGTGGGCATCGTGACCGGTGCCGGCGGCGGCATCGGCCAGGCTTACGCCGAGGCGCTGGCGCGCGAGGGCGCGGCGGTCGTGGTGGCCGATATCAACGTCGAGGGCGCGCAGAAGGTCGCCGACGCCATCTTGGGTGAAGGCGGGACCGCGCTGGCGGTGCGGGTCGACGTATCCGACCCCGAGTCGGCCAGGGATATGGCCGCACAGACGCTTTCGGAGTTCGGTGGCATCGACTATCTGGTGAACAACGCCGCCATCTTCGGTGGCATGAAGCTGGACTTCCTGTTGACCGTCGACCCGGACTATTACAAGAAGTTCATGAGCGTGAACCTCGACGGCGCGCTGTGGTGCACCCGCGCGGTGTACAAGAAGATGGCCAAGCGTGGTGGTGGCGCGATCGTCAACCAATCGTCCACCGCCGCTTGGATGTACGCCAACTTTTACGGGCTGGCCAAGGTCGGCATCAACGGCCTCACCCAGCAGCTCTCCCGGGAATTGGGCGGCCAGAACATCCGCATCAACGCCATCGCCCCCGGCCCGATCGACACCGAGGCCAACCGAAGCACCACGCCGCAGGAGATGGTCGCCGACATCGTCAAGGCCATCCCGCTGTCGCGGATGGGCCAGCCCGAGGACCTGGTCGGCATGTGCCTGTTCCTGCTGAGCGACCAGGCCAACTGGATCACCGGGCAGATCTTCAACGTCGACGGCGGACAGATCATCCGATGAGCGCTCGCGCGAAGAGCAGACGGCACGGCTCATGAAGCTCGGGTACATCGGCCTGGGCAACCAGGGCGCGCCGATGGCCAAACGGCTGGCCGACTGGCCCGACGGGCTGATCGTCTACGACGTGCGGGTCGAGGCGATGACCCCGCTGGCCGAGTTGGGTGCGATTCTGGCGGACGACGTCGCCGGCGTCGCCGCGGCCGATGTCATCAGCGTCACGGTGCTCAACGACGCGCAGGTGCGTGACGTGGTCGCCGAGCTCGGGCAGCACGCCGCCGCCGGCACGGTCATCGCGATCCACTCGACCATCGAGCCGAACACCGCGGCCGAATTGGCCGAGCGACTGGCGCCCAAGGGGATTCACGTCGTCGACGCCCCGGTCAGCGGAGGTGCTGGCGCGGCCGACAAGGGCGAACTGGCCGTCATGGTCGGTGCCACCGACGAGGCTTATGAACGAGTCAAGCCGGTGTTCAAGAAGTGGGCGTCGTTGGTGGTGCGCGCCGGCGAACCCGGGGCGGGCACCCGGATGAAGTTGGCCCGCAACATGCTGACCTTCATCGGATTCGCGGCGTCCTGCGAGGCCATGGCACTGGCCGAGGCCGCCGGCATCGACCTGCAGAAGCTGGGCCGGGTGGTCCGGCACAGCGACGCGCAGAGCGGTGGCCCGGGCGCCGTCATCCTGCGCGACGACACCAAGCCACTGCATCCGGATCATTGGCTGTACCAGATGTTCACCCACACCCGCGGTCTCGCCGAGAAGGACCTGACGCTGGCCCTCGGGCTGGGTGACGGTCTGGGAGTGGACCTTCCGCTGGCCCGGGTGGCGCTGGACCGCCTGGCCGACGGGCTCGGCGTGCCACACGAAGGAGCAAAGCAATGAGCACAGACGATCGCCGCCAGCTCGGTCTGCGCAAGATGAACGAGGTCTACGGTTGGGAGATGCCCGATATCCAGGGCGACCCATACTTCGACCTCACCGTGGAACACCTGTTCGGCACCATCTGGACGCGGCCGGGATTGTCGATGCGCGACAAACGCCTGCTGACCCTGGCCGCGGTGACCGCGGTGGGCAACTCGGATCTCGCCGAGATCCAGATCAATGCCGCGCTGCACAACGAGGAGCTGACCGCCGACGAACTCAAAGAGGTGTCGGTCTTCCTGACCCACTACCTCGGATTCCCGTTGGGCTCCAAGCTGGACGGCGCGGTCGCCAAGGTGGTGCGCAACCGGAAGAAGGCCGCCGAACGTGGGGCAGGCGAAGACAAGAAAGGCAATGTCGACGCCGCGGTGAAGATGCACTCCGGGGGCAGTATCGATGAACAGTAGGTACGCGGCGCTGACCCGTGACGAGTTGGCGACCCTGGTACCCGAATTGCTGCTGATCGGCCAGCTGATCGACCGGTCCGGGATGGCCTGGTGCATCAGCAGTTTCGGCCGCGAGGAGATGCTGCAGATCGCCATCGAGGAGTGGGCGGCCTCCAGCCCGCTCTACACCAAGCGGATGCAGAAGGCGCTCAACTACGAGGGTGTGGACATCTTCACCCTGTTCAAGGGTCTGCAGCTGGACATCGGTGCGCCGCCACAGTTCATGGATTTCCGCTATATGGTGCACGACCGTTGGCACGGCGAGTTCTACCTGAACCATTGCGGGGCACTGCTGGACGTCGAACCGATGGGCCCCGACTACGTCAAGGGCATGTGTCACGACATCGAGGACCCCACCTTCGACGCCACCGCGCTGGCCACCAACCGGAAGGCGCAGGTCCGGCCGATCCACCGGCCGCCCCGTACGCCGTCGGACCGGCACCCGCATTGTGCCTGGACCGTCACGATCGACGAGTCCCATCCGGAGGTGCCGTTCATTCCCGAGCTCGAAATCGTGGCCGCCACCCATGCTTACACGTGTGAGTTGGATCCGATCGACCCGAATGACGAAGGCAGCGCCGACTATTCGGGTGAGCTGCTCGCCGACGTCGACTTCTCCGCGTTCTCGCACTCGGCGCTGGTCCGGATCGCCGACGAGGTGTGCCTGCAGATGCATCTGCTGGTCAAGTCGTTCACGATCGCGGTGGAAAAACGGGCCAAGGACGATGCGGCGCTGGCCCGGTCGATTCGGACCAAACAGCTGATCGGTATCGCCGGGGTGGCTGCGGCCCGAATCCACAAGGCGCTCAAGCTCAGCGACGACGCCAAGGGGGCGTTGCGGGTGCTCGAACTGCACCCGCTGCTGAACCCGGCGGCCTACGTGTCCGCCCGTGCGGATCCGGACTTCGTGCACGTACGCCGCTCACCGGCCCATGAGGACGGTGCCTGGATCTCGCTGGTGTCACCGGTGGCCGACGCGCCGCTACAGGCCATCGTTGCTGCGGTCGACCCGCACCTGCGCGCGGAGATGTCCGGCACCGAGTCGGACTGGACCGTACGGGTGATCACGACCGACACCGCGGCCAAGAAGCTCCCCGAGATCGAGGTCTGCGAATTCAGCGGTGGCGCATCCTGGGTGTTCGAGGAGCGCAAGTCGTTGCCGCTCACCGTCGTCTAGCGATGTGTGGAGCCGCACCCGTAATCATTACGGGTGCCGCTCCACACATCGCTCAGCGGCGCAGCGCCGGCGCGACCCAGCGCCGCAGATAGTCGCGCAGCCGGGCGCCGGTGCGCGGCGGCCGGCCCGGGTCGATGACGAAGGACTGGATGATGCGCAGCAGGTACTCGGCGAGCTCGTCGAGCTCATCGTCGTCGAAACCCGCTGCGCTCCAATCGACGTCGAAGCGGCGCACCACCGATTGCGCGAACTGCAGGGCGATATCGGAGGTCACCGACTCGGTCAGCACCGGTGTGCGGCCCGGTGCCAGCAACAGCCCGACGTGTTTGTCCTTGGGCACCCACTCCAGCGCGGTGGCGATGGCCTCGACGGCGGCGTCCATCGGATCGGTCATGCCCTGGATGTGGGCGGCGAGGCGCTCCAGGAAATCGGCGGCCGCGACGACGCCGGCCTGCACCAGCAGCGCATCGGTGCTGGGGAAGTACCGGTACACCGTCTGTCTGGTGACGCCGAGGGTGCGGGCGATATCGGCGATGGAGAAGTCGGCCCCGCGCTCGTCGATGGCCTTGCCCGCCGCGGCCAGGATGCGCGCGACGGCCTCCTCGTCGGATGCCGGGGCGTCGCCGGACCAGCCGTGGGTGCGCACCCGGGCAGCTTACTGGTAGGCGACCTGCAGGTTCTTCACGCCGTTGATCCAGCCGGAGCGCAGCCGCTGTGGTTCGGCGAGCTTCGAGATGTCGGGAATCTGGTCGGCGATCTCGTTGAACATCAGCTTGATCTCCATCCGGGCCAGGTTGGCGCCGATGCAGAAGTGGGCACCGTTCCCGCCGAACGCCAGGTGCGGGTTCGGGTTGCGCAGGATGTCGAACCGGAAGGGGGCGTCGAACACCTCTTCGTCGAAGTTGGCCGAGCTGTAGAACAACCCGGCGCGCTGTCCCGCGCCGATCGCGACGCCACCCACTTCGGTGTCCACCAGCGCGGTGCGCTGGAAGCAGTGCACCGGGGTGGCCCATCGGATGATCTCCTCGATCGCGGTGTCCGGCCGCTCGCGTTTGAAAAGCTCCCACTGGTCCGGGTTTTCGAAGAACGCGTTCATGCCGTGCGTCATCGCGTTGCGGGTGGTCTCGTTGCCCGCGACGGCCAGCAGGATGACGAAGAACGCGAACTCGACCTCGGTGATGGACTCCCCGTTGGTGTCGGCCTGGACCAGCCGGGTGACGATATCGTCGGCCGGACATGCCCGGCGCTGCTCGGCCATGGTGTACGCGTAGCCCATCAACTCCGCGTTGGCGGTGGTCGGATCCGCGTCGAAATCCGGGTCGTCGGTGTTCATGATGCAGTTGGACCAGTGGAAGATCTTCTCCCGGTCCTCCTCGGGCACGCCGATCAGGTCGGCGATGGCCTGCAGCGGCAGGCCCATCGCGATGTCGTCGACGAAGTTGCCGGTGTCCTTCTCCTTCGCCGCGGCCACGATGGCGTGCGCCGATTCGGCCAGTCTGTGCTCCAGAGCGGCCACCGAGCGCGGGGTGAACAACCGCGACACCAGCTTGCGCAGCCGGGTGTGTTCGGGTGCGTCGTGATTGATCAGCAAGGCCTTGGTGAGCTCGAGCTGATCGGCGGTGATGCCGTCCGGCAGGCGCATGACCGCGCCCTTGGAATTGGTGGACCAGATGTCGCCGTTGCGGGAAATGGCCTTGATGTCCTCGTGCCGGCTGATCACCCAGTAGCCGCCGTCGCCGAAGATCGATTCCTGCTGCTCGTTCCACCAGACCGGCGCGGTCTTGCGCAGCGCGGCGAACTCGGTGACCGGAATGCCGCGCAGCAGGACGTCGGGGTCGGTGAAGTCGATCCGGTCGCCGAACGGGCAGGCATTTGCCGTGGTCATCGGTGTCCTCCTGTGACGTAGCGCACTCGTTGTCACGACCATACACTGTAATGTCAAGTGTATGGCCGCGGCTTTGGTGTCGGCGCCGAACGTGGGCCGATAGGGTGGGCACTCGTGCGCGTCCTCGTTATCGGATCCGGTGCCCGTGAACACGCCCTGCTGCTGGCCCTGAGCCGCGATCCGGGCGTCGACTACCTGGCCGTGGCGCCCGGTAACGCCGGTACCGCCGCGGTCGCCGAGCAATACGACGTCGACGCGACATCGGGGGAGGCGGTCGTCGCGCTCGCGCAGCGGCTGAACGTCGACCTGGTGGTCATCGGCCCCGAGGTGCCCCTGGTGCTCGGCGTCGGCGACGCGCTGCGCAAGGCCGGCATCGCCACCTTCGGTCCGTCCAAGGACGCCGCCCGCATCGAGGGATCCAAGGCGTTCGCCAAGGACGTGATGACCGCGGCCGGGGTGCGGACGGCCACCAGCGAGATCGTCGACAACCCCGCTCACCTCGACGCGGCGCTGGACCGGTTCGGCCCGCCCGCCGGTCAGCAGGCCTGGGTGGTCAAGGACGACGGATTGGCCGCCGGTAAGGGTGTCGTCGTCACCGCCGACCGGGACACCGCCCGCGCACATGCCGCCGAACTCCTCGAGAGCGGCCACCCGGTGCTGCTCGAATCGTTCCTGGACGGTCCCGAGGTGTCGCTGTTCTGCGTCGTCGACGGTGCGACCGTGGTGCCCCTGCAGCCCGCGCAGGACTTCAAGCGGGTCGGCGACAACGACGCCGGCCCCAACACCGGCGGGATGGGTGCCTACACGCCACTGCCCTGGCTGCCGGCCGAGGTGCTCACGCAGATCGTCGAAGAAGTGGTGAAACCCGTTGCCGCCGAGTTGGTCTCACGTGGCAGTGCGTTCTCCGGGCTGCTCTACGCCGGCCTGGCCATCACCTCGAACGGCCCCGCCGTCGTCGAATTCAACTGTCGCTTCGGCGATCCGGAGACCCAGGCGGTACTCGCCCTGCTGGACTCCCCGCTGGGGACACTGCTGCACGCCGCCGCCACCGGCACGCTGGCCGCCCAGCCGCCGCTGCGGTGGCGCGACGGGGCGGCCGTCACGGTCGTCGTCGCCGCCGAGAACTATCCGGGCCGGCCCCGCGTCGGCGATGTGATCACCGGCTCAGAGGCCGAAGGTGTGCTGCACGCCGGTACCAGCCGGCGTGACGACGGCGCCATCGTGTCCTCGGGGGGCCGGGTGCTGTCGGTGGTGGGCACCGGCGCCGACCTCGCCGCGGCACGGGCCGACGCGTACCGGCGGATCGAGTCGATCCGGTTGCCCGGCAGCCATTTCCGCACCGATATCGGGCTGGCCGCGGCCGAAGGCCGGATCTCGCTCTAGCGGGCGAAGCCCGGATCTAGGCGACGAGCAGCGGGCCCAGCCAGGCCGCCTCGGCCGGCAGCTGCGAACTCCAGAATCCGGCGTCGTGACCGCCGGGGGAGAAGCCGCCCGCCGGCGGCGTCGGCAACTGGGCGATGAACTGCCGGGTCGCCGACGCGAACGGGTCGCTGTCGCCGATATCGATGCGGATCGGGATCTGGCCGAGCGCGGGCAAACCCCACACACTGTTGGCAGCGTAATCCTCGGCGCCGTCGAAGGCTCCCGGCGCGGCCGCCCCGGGCGACGTCCACAACGCCGGGCTCACCGCGCAGATCGCCGCGGTACGCGCCGGGCCCAGCCGCGCGCCGAGCAGCAGCGCGCCGTACCCGCCCATCGACCAGCCCAGGAAACCGACCCGGGAGGTGTCCAGTCCCTGGTCGGCCAGCATCGGGATGAGTTCGTCGAGCACCATCGCGCCGGCGTCGTCACCATCGGCACGCTTGTGCCAGTAACCCCCGCCGCCGTCGACCGCCACCACCGCGAACGGCGGGATGCCGGTCGCAACCGCCTGCGCCAAACCGTCCTCCACCCCGCCGGCCATCACCGTGGCGGCGTCGCTGCCCTTGCCGTGCAGGGCGATGACGGGCCGCAGCGGCGCCGTCTGGCCGGGCGGGCGGGCGATGGCCCAGTTGGTGGTGATTCCACCGCGGGCCGCCGACACGAACGACCCGGAGACATACGTCGGCGCCGGCTGCTGCGGGACGGGCGGCGGGGCGAGCGGGGCACCCACACTCGTCATCGCCACCGGCGGGGCGGCGGTGTCCGGGGCGCTCACCGCGGCGCCCAGCGCGTAGGCACCGGCCGCACCGGCGGCCGCACCGAGGCCCAGCCGCAGAACCGTCCGGCGAGTCACGTCTGGCATGCGGGCCATCATGCCATCGGACGTGCACCGAACTTGTGGAGTGGCTTGGTGATTGCCTAAAACCCCCATACAGCAGGCCCTTTGCTGGCAGCATGCAAGGCGTGACGGCGGCAGTGACTCCCAAAGGGGAACGGCGGCGGGGCGCTCTTGTGAGCGCCGCCGCCGATCTGCTGTGCGAAGGCGGTATCGACGCGGTGCGTCATCGGGCAGTAGCGCGACGGGCCGGTCTGCCGTTGGCGTCGACGACCTACTACTTCTCCTCACTGGAGGATCTGATCGCCAAGGCCGTCGAACATCTCGGCGCCCGCGAGGCCGAGCAGATGAAGTCACAGGTGGCGACGCTGTCCCGGCGCAAGCGGGGCGCGGAGTCCACGGCCGACCTGCTGGTCGACCTGCTCGTCGGCGACGACCCCGGCTCCCGGGTGCCCGAACTCATCTCCCGCTACGAGCGCTACATTGCCTGCGCCCGGCAGCCCGAACTGCGCGATATCCAGCGCCGGATCCTGCGGCAGCGCACCGATGCCGTGGTCGAGGTGGTGGAGCGGTCCGGGCGAACGGTGCACGCCGAACTGCTCACCGCGATGGTGCGGGCCGTCGACGGCGCGGTGGTCGCCGCCCTCGTCGACGACGGGGATACCCCACGCGAGACCGCCCGCGCCACCCTGATGGATGTGATCGACGTTCTCGCCCCGTTCGACTGACTCGTAAGCTGTGTGGTCGTGAGCATCCCGAATGTCCTGGCCAACCGCTACGCAAGCGACGAGATGGTGGCCATCTGGTCACCCGAAGCCAAGATCATCGCCGAACGCCGGCTATGGCTGGCGGTGCTGCGGGCGCAGGCCGAACTGGGCGTGCCGGTGCCCGACGGCGTCGTGGCCGACTACGAGCGCGTGCTGGACAACGTCGATCTGGCGTCCATCGCCGCGCGCGAACGCGTCACCCGCCACGACGTGAAGGCCCGTATCGAGGAGTTCAACGCGCTGGCCGGCCACGAGCACGTGCACAAGGGCATGACCAGCCGCGACCTCACCGAGAACGTCGAACAGCTGCAGATCCGCCGATCGCTGGAGTTGGTGTTCGCCCATGGGGTGGCCGTCGTGGCGCGGCTGGCCGAGCGCGCCGTGCTCTACCGCGACCTGGTGATGGCGGGGCGGTCGCACAACGTCGCGGCACAGGCCACCACGCTGGGCAAACGCTTCGCGTCGGCGGCCGAGGAGACGCTGGTGGCATTGCAGCGGCTGCGCGAACTCATCGACCGCTACCCGCTGCGCGGCATCAAGGGCCCGATGGGCACCGCGCAGGACATGCTCGATCTGTTCGACGGCGACACCGAGCGGCTGGCCGAGCTGGAGCGCCGGGTTGCCGAATTCCTCGGGTTCGCAGACGTTTTCACCAGCGTCGGGCAGGTGTACCCGCGCTCGCTGGACCACGACGTCATCTCGGCTCTGGTGCAACTGGGGGCGGGGCCGTCGTCGTTCGCCCACACCATCCGGTTGATGGCCGGGCACGAACTGGTCACCGAGGGCTTCGCGCCGGGGCAGGTCGGATCGTCGGCCATGCCGCACAAGATGAACACCCGGTCCTGTGAGCGGGTCAACGGCCTGCAGGTGGTGCTGCGCGGCTACGCGTCGATGGCCGCCGAACTGGCCGGTGCGCAATGGAACGAGGGCGACGTGTTCTGTTCGGTGGTGCGCCGCGTCGCACTGCCGGATGCCTTCTTCGCCATCGACGGCCAGACCGAGACTTTCCTCACGGTGCTCGACGAGTTCGGCGCCTACCCCGCGGTGATCCAGCGCGAGCTGGACCGCTACCTGCCGTTCCTGGCCACCACCCGCATCCTCATCGCGGCCGTCCGGGCCGGGGTGGGACGGGAAGCCGCCCACGAGGTCATCAAGGAACACGCCGTCGCGGTGGCGCTGGCCATGCGCGAAAAGGGTTCGGAGCCAGACCTGTTGGACCGGTTGGCAGCCGACCCGCGGTTGCCGCTGGACCGGGTTGCGCTCGACGCCGCACTGGCCGACCGCGCGGCGTTCAGCGGCGCGGCCTCGGCACAGGTCGACACCGTGGTCGGCGCGGTCGACGAGCTGGTCAGCCGCTACCCCGAGGCGGCCAAGTACACCTCGGGTGCCATCTTGTGACCCTGGCGGATCTGACCGATCTGGACAACTTCGCCCATGGGTTCCCCCATGAGCTTTTCACCGTGCACCGCGAGCAGGCGCCGGTGTACTGGCACGAGCCCACCGAACACACCCCGGACGGCGAGGGCTTCTGGTCGGTCGCCACGCACGCCGAAACCCTTGCCGTGCTGCGTGATCCGGTCACGTTCTCGTCGGTCACCGGCGGCACGCGGCCCTACGGCGGCACGTTGTTGCAGGACCTGGCCATCGCCGGGCAGGTGCTCAACATGATGGACGATCCGCGGCATGCGCAGATCCGCAAGCTGGTGTCCTCGGGCCTGACGCCGCGGATGATCGCCCGGGTCGAAGAGGATCTACGCGTGCGGGCCCGTCGGTTGCTGGATGCCGTGCAGCCGGGTGAGCCGATCGATTTCCTGGTCGAGGTGGCGGCCGAGCTGCCCATGCAGATGATCTGCATCCTGCTGGGAATCCCGGAGTCCGAACGGCATTGGCTGTTCCAGGCGATCGAGCCACAGTTCGATTTTGCTGGCCGCAGCGCCTCGGTGGGCCAACTGACGGCCGAGGAAGCCGGTTCACGCATGTACGCCTACGGTATGGAGCTGATCGCGGCCAAACGCGCCGAGCCGGCCGACGACATGCTCTCGGTGGTGGCCAACGCTGCCGACGCCGCACTATCCGATCTTGAGCTCTACCTGTTCTTCAGCCTGCTGTTCAGTGCCGGCGCCGAGACCACCCGCAACGCGGTGGCCGGCGGGCTGTTGTCGCTGATCTCCCATCCGTCGCAGTGGGCCGCCTTACACGCCGATATGTCGTTGCTGCCCGGCGCGATCGAGGAGATGGTGCGCTGGACCACGCCGTCCCCGTCGAAGCGGCGCACCGCCACCAAGGACGTGTCGCTGGGTGGCTGCGCCATCGCGGCGGGGCAGAAGGTGCAGGTGTGGGAGGGCTCAGCCAACCGCGACGCCGCGGTGTTCGCCGACGCCGATGTCTTCGACATCACCCGT
The DNA here is from genome assembly GCF_002101555.1 of Mycolicibacterium canariasense. Taxonomy (GTDB): domain Bacteria; phylum Actinomycetota; class Actinomycetes; order Mycobacteriales; family Mycobacteriaceae; genus Mycobacterium; species Mycobacterium canariasense. The sequence continues at coordinate 168,685 of NZ_LQOL01000049.1, read as the reverse complement.
AAACCGAACCCGCACTTGGGTTTCGGCTACGGCGTGCACTATTGCCTGGGCGCCAACCTGGCCCGGCTGGAGTTGCGGGTGATGTTCTCCGAACTGCTCGCCCGGTTCTCGGGTGCCCAATTGGTGGCCCCGGTGGAGTGGACGCGCAGCAACCGGCACACCGGCATCCGGCATCTTTTCGTGCGATTTGTGCACGTTTCGTAACGGCGAGCGTGACAAAACGTACACGAATCTCTAGTGGCCGATGGCGTGGCGGATCTCGGCGATCACCCGGTCGGGATACTCGGTCAGGTCGAGCCAGGTGAACCGCAATACTTGCCAGCGCATCAGCGAGAGGTCGTTCTGTTTCACCCGATCACGCTGGAAGTCCTCCGCCTGGCTGTGAAACGGGAGGCCGTCGACTTCGATGGCCACGCGCGCGGCGGCGAACAGCACGTCGACCTCCCAGTTCCCGACACGCTGATTCGCCTTCCACCCGGTGATCCCGTTTTGTCGCAAGAGCTTCACCAAAATCCGCTCGGCCTCGGAGTGCGCGCCGCCGTCCGCCGACTGCAACAACCTACGAGCGGCCGGAGAACCGTGCCTGCCCTTGTGCAACAGATGAGCTCGCCACAGCTGCCCGAGTTCGACGAGATGGCGTTGCATCGCGGTGTCGACGACGCGCATCCCGCCGCCTTGCCTGACCGCTGCTTCCACCACCGTCAGCGGCAACGTTGTCAGCCGGAGTCCACGTCTTTCGACGATGTCACTCGGGGCGAGATCACGACGCCTCCCGCGCACACCAGGGCGCTTCGGATGGTTGCTCACCCTGGGAACCGTCACCTCCACGATCTCCGGGGCGTATTTCGTGAGGTCATGCCACCAGGCTGCCGCGAGACCCGTCGCGGCAGCGGCGTCCCCGTATCCCCAGACCGCCGCCCGGACCCGAGCCGCGTCGGTGAACGGCCGGTCGTCGACGAAGTAGACGCCCGGCGAACAGCGTCGCCAATGGCCTGAGCGCACGCGGCGATGGACCGCCTGACGATTCATCCCGATGGCGCCGGCCTGGGCAAGCGTGATGACCCCGTCGTGGTCCCGGAGGAGCGCGTCCAGCATGACGGTTCTGACGCGGTGGCCGCTCTTGCGGTTCCACTTCGCACGACTTGTGCACGTCCTGTCACGTCAGGCGTTACGGAACGTGCACAAATCGCTCAGGACCGGAGACGTATGCCGGCGGCGTGCAGTTCCAGCAGGGCCAGCCCGCGGATCGCCATCCGGTCATCGCGGCGCCAGGCGCCGATCGGGTCGGGGTCGATCGCGGTGAGCTTGGCCAGCGGCCGGTTGGCCAGTGCGCGCATGGCCAGCAGCTCCTGGCCGGCGTGGCTGGAGGCCAGCGTCAACACCATCAGCTTGCGGCGGAAGAACCGCACCCGCAGGAACAGCCAGGGCATCGCCACGGCCAGGATCGGCGTGGCCGCCACCGCCAGCGCCAGCACCCAGGCCAGCCAGCTCGCGGTCATGTCGAGGCTGTGCCCGGCGCCGGCGATCTCATCCGCGGCGCGGCTGGCCGCCTTCAGTGGCCCGGCCAGGGTCCCGCCGATCAGCGGCACATTGTCGGTGCTGTCGCCGGCCGAGGCCAGGTTGCCCGACACCCCGTCGGCGCCGCTCTGCACCTGGCGACCCACTTCCGAGATGGTCGCCACGGCCGCGTACACCGCCCCGCCCACCATCACCCAAACGACAATCCAGAGGATGACGGCGATATCGCTGACCAATTGGGCCAGCAGCCGGCCGGGCTTGGTGGCATAGGGGAGGTAACGCATGACTTCAGATCCCAGCACATAGGGTGGGCGGATGCGCCCCGCTCTGACCGACTACCGGCATCTGGCCAGCGGCAAAGTTCGCGAGCTGTACCGCATCGACGACGATCACCTGCTGTTCGTGGCCTCCGACCGCATTTCTGCCTTCGACTACGTCCTGGACACCGAGATCCCCGACAAGGGCCGGATCCTCACCGCGATGAGCGTGTTCTTCTTCGACCACTTGGGCGTGCCCAATCATCTGGCCGGCCCGCCCGACGACGACCGCATCCCGGCCGACGTGCTCGGTCGCGCGCTGGTGGTGCGCCGGCTGGAGATGCTGCCGGTCGAATGCGTGGCCCGCGGCTATCTGACCGGATCGGGACTGATCGATTACCAGCAGACCGGCGCCGTGTGCGGTATCGAGTTGCCCCCGGGACTCGGCGAGGCCAGCAAGTTCGCGCAGCCGATCTTCACCCCGGCCAGCAAGGCCGAACTCGGTGACCATGACGAGAACATCGCCTTCGACGCCGTCGTGAAGCTCGTCGGCGAACAGCGGGCCGCCCAGTTGCGCGACCGCACCCTGGAGATCTACTCCAAGGCCGCCGACCACGCGTTGAGCAAGGGCGTGATCGTCGCCGACACCAAGTTCGAGTTCGGGGTGGATGCCGACGGGGAGCTGGTGCTGGCCGACGAGGTACTGACCCCGGACTCGTCGCGGTACTGGCCGGCCGACACCTATCAGCCGGGTGTGGTGCAGCCCAGTTATGACAAGCAGTTCGTCCGCAACTGGCTGACCGGGCCGGACTCCGGCTGGGACCGGCACGGCAACACCCCGCCGCCACCGCTGCCCGCCGAGATAGCTGCGGCCACCCGGGCACGTTATATCGAGGCCTACGAACGCATCTCGGGCCTGAGCTTCGGCGATTGGATCGGCGCATGAGCCAGTCGGATCTCACCGCGCCGGTTGCCAAGCGCGTGGAGAAGCGCCGCGAACACCACGGCGACGTCTTCATCGACCACTACGAGTGGCTGCGTGAGAAGGACAATCCCGAGGTCATCGCGCACCTGGAGGCGGAGAACGCCTACGCCGAGCAGGTCACCGAGCAGCTGGCGCCGTTGCGGCAGAAGATCTTCGACGAGATCAAGGCTCGGACCAAGGAAACCGATCTGTCGGTCCCGACCCGGCGCGGCAATTGGTGGTATTACGCGCGCAGTTTCGAGGGTAAGCAGTACGGCGTGCAATGCCGTTGTCCCATCGCCGATCCCGCCGACTGGACGCCGCCGGAGCTGGACGAGAACACCCCGATCCCCGGTGAGCAGATCCTGCTCGACGAGAACGTCGAGGCCGAGGGCCACGACTTCTTCTCCCTCGGTGCAATCAGTGTCAGCATCGACGGCAACATCCTGGCCTATTCGGTGGACGTCAAGGGTGACGAGCGGTACACCCTGCGGTTCAAGGACTTACGCACCGGCGATCTGTACGAGGATGTGATCGCCGGGATCGGTGCCGGGGTCACCTGGGCGGCGGACAACCGCACCGTCTACTACGTGACGGTCGACGACGCGTGGCGGCCGGACACCGTGTGGCGGCACCGGCTGGCGGCGGGACTGCCCGCCCAGCGGGTGTACCACGAGCCCGACGAACGCTTCTGGCTGGCCGTCGGGCGCACCCGCAGCGACAAGTACGTGCTCATCGCGGCGGGCAGCGCGGTCACCACCGAGGTGCGCTACGCCGACGCGGCCGACCCCGAAGCGGAGTTCACCGTGGTGCTGCCGCGCCGCGACCTCGTCGAATACTCGGTGGAGCACGCCGTCGTCGGTGGCGAGGACCGCTTCCTCATCATGCACAACGACGGCGCGGTCAACTTCACCCTGGTCGACGCGCCGGTCAGCGACCCGGCGGCGTTCCGTACCCTCATCGAACGCCGCGACGACGTCCGGCTGGACGGGGTCGACGCCTTCGAGAAACACCTCGTGGTCAGCTACCGCCGCGAGGCGCTACCCCGAATCCAGTTGTGGCCCATCACCGCCGACGGTTCCTACGGCGCCCCCGAAGAGATCGCCTTCGAGTCGGAGCTCATGTCGGCCGGGCTGTCGGGCAACCCGAACTGGTCCTCGCCGAAGCTGCGCATCGGCGCGACCTCGTTCGTGCTGCCGGTGCGCATCTACGACCTGGACCTGACCACCGGCGAGCGCACCCTGCTGCGCGAGCAACCGGTGCTCGGCGACTACCGGCCGCAGGATTACGTCGAACGCCGGGACTGGGCCGTCGCCGAAGACGGCGCCAGGATCCCGATTTCCATCGTGCACCGGGTCGGGTTGCCTTTCCCGGCGCCGGCGTTGCTCTACGGCTACGGCGCCTACGAGTCCTGCGAGGACCCGCGCTTCTCCATTGCCCGGTTGTCGCTGCTGGACCGCGGCATGGTGTTCGCGGTGGCGCACGTGCGCGGTGGCGGTGAGCTGGGCCGGCCCTGGTACGAGAACGGCAAGATGCTGCACAAGCGCAACACCTTCACCGATTTCATCGCGGTGGCAGAGCATCTGGTGGACACCGGCCTGACCCGCCCGGAGAATCTGGTGGCCCTGGGCGGCAGCGCCGGCGGTCTGCTGATCGGCGCGGTGACCAACCTGGCGCCGCAGGCGTTCGCCGGGGTGCTGGCCCAGGTGCCGTTCGTGGACCCGCTGACCACCATCTTGGATCCTTCCCTGCCGCTGACCGTCACCGAATGGGATGAGTGGGGAAATCCCTTGGAGGACAAGAACGTCTACGAGTACATGAAGTCGTATTCGCCGTACGAGAACGTCGAGGCCAAGGATTATCCGGCCATCCTGGCCATGACCTCACTCAACGACACCCGTGTCTACTACGTGGAGCCGGCGAAATGGGTTGCCGCGCTGCGACATGTCAAGACCGACGACCACCCGGTGCTGTTGAAAACCGAGATGGCGGCCGGGCACGGCGGCATCAGTGGACGCTACGAACGCTGGAAGGAAGCCGCTTTCCAGTACGCCTGGCTACTGGCCACCGCCGACCGTGAGCACTACGGCAGCGGCCAGGTGGACGGCTAGGTTCGCGTCACGGTCCGGAACTAGACGCTGTCAAGATACGATGGCCGGGTGACCAAGCGGACGTACCACCATGGCGACCTGCGGGCGGTCATCCTCGCCGAGGCGGCGGCGCTGGTCGCCGAGCGCGGTGCCGACGGGATCTCACTGCGCGAGCTGGCCCGGTCGGCCGGCGTGTCGCACGCCGCGCCGGCGCACCACTTCACCGATCGGCGCGGACTGTTCACCGCGCTGGCCGCCGAGGGGTTTGCGCTGCTGACCGCGGCGCTGACCGGGGCCCGCCCGCAATTCATCGACGCCGCCAAGGCATACGTGCGGTTCGCGCTCGACCATCCCGGCCACTACGAGGTGATGTTCGACAAATCGCTGTACGACGAGCGCGATCCCGAGGTGGTGGCCGCCGCCGCCGCGGCAGGCGCGGAACTCGACCGGGGGGTCGGCACCCTGGCCGACCCGCACGCCAAGGCCGACCCGGCCGGCGCCGCGCTGGCCGCGTGGTCGCTGGTGCACGGCTTCGCGCAGCTGTGGCTCAACGATGCCATCGACAAGACGCGCACCACCGGTGATCCGATCGCGACCGTCGAGAGGCTGGCGGCGATCCTGTTCGACGGCTAGCGTCGGGTGTCGTGAGCTCAGGACACATCAAAGACCTCCCGCTGACCACGTTGTCCGGCACGCCCACCACGCTGGCCCACTTGTCCAGTGGCGCAACACTGGTCGTCAACGTCGCCTCCCAATGCGGCCTCACCCCGCAGTACGGCGCGCTGGAACGACTGGCCCAGACCTACCGCGACCGTGGCCTCACCGTCGTCGGGGTGCCCTGTAACCAGTTCATGGGACAGGAACCGGGTACCGCCGAGGACATCCAGACGTTCTGCTCGACCACCTACGGTGTCACCTTCCCGTTGCTGGCCAAGACCGACGTCAACGGTGCCGACCGGCACCCGCTCTACGCCGAACTGACCAAGGCTCCCGACGCCGACGGCGCGGCCGGCGACATCCAGTGGAACTTCGAGAAGTTCCTGCTGGCGCCCGACGGGGCGGTGGTCAACCGGTTCCGGCCGCGTACCGAACCGGATGCGTTCGAGGTGATCGCGGCCATCGAAGCGGTTCTGCAGAAATAGACAACTTGCGTCCGGGTGTTCGCAACCGTCGCGACACCTGACGTTGCCACACTGGTGGCGTGGCAGGAGAACTGATCGTCTCCATATCCGGCATCAGGAATCGCACCCTGACCGAGGTGGCGGCGTTCTGCACCGAACTCGACACCCGTGGGGTGCCGGCGTCGCTGATGGTCGCGCCGCGGCTCAAGGGCGACTACCGGCTGGACGATGACCGCGACACCGTCGACTGGCTCACCCGGCGTCGCGGCCGCGGTGACGCGATCGTCCTGCACGGTTTCGACGAGGCCGCCACCAAGACCCGGCGCGGGGAGTTCGCGGTGCTGCCCGCCCACGAGGCGAACCTGCGCCTGATGGGTGCCGACCGAGTGCTGGAGCACCTGGGCCTGCGCACCCGGCTGTTCGCCGCACCCGGCTGGAACGTCTCGCAGGGGACGCTCACCGCCCTGCCGCGCAACGGATTCCGGTTACTGGTCGGTCTCTCCGGCATCACCGATCTGGTGCGCGACACCACCGTGCGGGCCCGGGTGCTCGGCATCGGGGAGGGCTTCCTCACAGAGCCGTGGTGGTGCCGCACCCTGGTGCTCTCGGCCGAGCGCAGCGCGCGCCGCGGCGGCACCGTGCGCCTGGCGGTGTCGGCCCGCCAGCTGCGCAGCGACGGGACCCGCCGGGCGATCCTGGATGCGATCGATCTGGCGCTCATGCACCACTGCCAGCCGACGCCGTACCGCTGGGCGGCGCCGGCCGCGCTCACCAAGCCGGATGCGGCCTGACGCTGCGGCCTTCGGGATAACGTGGGCGGCATGGATGCCGACGTCATCGTGGTGGGTGCGGGACTGGCCGGGCTGGTCGCCGCCTGTGAGCTGATCGAGCGCGGCCGCCGCGTGCTGATCGTCGACCAGGAGAACGCCGCCAACATCGGCGGCCAGGCGTTCTGGTCGTTCGGCGGGCTGTTCTTCGTCGACAGTCCCGAGCAGCGCCGGCTCGGCATCCGGGACAGCCACGAACTGGCCCTGCAGGACTGGCTGGGCTCCGCCGGATTCGACCGCGCCGAGGACCACTGGCCGCGGGAATGGGCACACGCCTACGTCGATTTCGCCGCCGGGGAAAAGCGCGCCTGGCTGCGTGCGCGCGGGCTGCAAACCTTCGCGTTGGTGGGCTGGGCCGAGCGCGGCGGCTACGACGCCCGCGGACACGGCAATTCGGTGCCGCGGTTCCACATCACCTGGGGCACCGGGCCGGCGTTGGTGGACATCTTCGCCCGCCGCCTGCTCGGCCACTCCGCCGTGCGGTTCGCCCACCGGCACCGGGTCGACGAACTCATCGTGGAAAACGGTGCAGCCGTCGGGGTGCGCGGCGCGGTGCTGGAACCGTCGACCGCCGGACGCGGCGTCGCGTCGTCACGGAACACCGTGGGCGAGTTCGAGTTCCGGGCCCAGGCCGTCATCGTGGCCAGTGGTGGTATCGGCGGCAACCATGACCTGGTACGCAAGAACTGGCCGGCCCGGATGGGCACGCCACCGGCGACCATGCTCTCGGGGGTGCCCGAACACGTCGATGGGCGGATGATCGGGATCGCCGAAGCTGCAGGAGCGCAGGTCATCAACTCCGACCGGATGTGGCACTACACCGAAGGCATCACCAACTACGACCCGGTGTGGCCCAACCACGGCATCCGGATCCTGCCCGGGCCGTCGTCGCTGTGGCTGGACGCCACCGGCAAACGCCTGCCCGTTCCGCTCTATCCGGGCTTCGACACGCTCGGCACGCTGGAATACATCGCCTCCACCGGCTACGACTACACCTGGTTCGTGCTCAACGCCCGCATCATCGCCAAGGAGTTCGGCCTGTCCGGGCAGGAGCAGAACCCCGATCTGACCGGGCGCAGCGTACGTGCCGTGCTGGCCCGGGGTCGTGACGGCGGACCGGCGCCGGTGCGCGCCTTCGTGGACCGCGGCCCGGACTTCGTGACGGCACACTCGTTGCGGGAGCTGGTGTCCGCGATGAACGGCGTCGACGGTGTGGTGCCCCTGGACTATGCCACGGTGGAGGCCGAGGTGACCGCGCGCGACCGCGAGGTGGTGAACCGCTTCACCAAGGACGGGCAGATCACCGCGATCCGCGGGGCGCGCGGCTACCTGGCCGAGCGGGTGGCCCGGGTGGTCGCGCCGCACCGGCTGACCGATCCCAAGGCCGGCCCGCTGATCGCCGTCAAGCTGCACATCCTGACCCGGAAGTCGTTGGGCGGCTTACACACCGACCTGGAGTCCCGGGTGCTCACGGCCGGCGGCGGTACCTTCGACGGGTTGTTTGCGGCCGGGGAGGCCGCCGGCTTCGGCGGCGGCGGGGTGCACGGCTACCGCTCGCTGGAGGGCACCTTCCTGGGCGGCTGCGTGTTCTCCGGCAGGGCCGCGGGCCGGGCCGCCGCCCGGGACACCGCCTGAGGCCCGGCCGCCAGCACCGCCAGGCACACCATGGCGGTGGCCCACAACCAGCCACCGAAGATGTCGGTCAGATAGTGCAGGTCGGTCGCGGCCATGCCCAGCCCGCCGATCACGCTGACCACCACGGCCAGCGCCACCCGCCACCACGCATATCCGATGGCCAGGACCAGCATCGCGGTGACGGTAGTGACCACCGTGGTGTGCCCGCTGGGATAGGCGTACGCCCACGTCGTGCCGTTGCCCTTGGACCGGCCGAACAGTCTCTTGAGCACCCGGGATCCGATCAGCGCGACGGCCGGGCACAGCGCCACCACCACCGCGAGGCGCCAGCGTCGCCGCCACAGCGCCACCAGCACCGCGACGGCGAGCAGCACCAGCATCGCGACGCCCCAGGTGAAGTAGAGCATCCAGATCGGGGCCGGGCCGAGCACGTCGTTCATCACGTTCAGCGCGGTGGCGTCGAACGCGGTGTTGCCATGCCCGACCAGCACCCCGAGCAGCACCATGGCACCGATGGCGACGGGTGGCCACCAGCGCAGCAGTGTGTGCCCGTTCAGAACTGCGTCCCGTTCTCCGCTTCGAGCACCTGGAAGTCGGTGTCGGTCATCTCCGAGAGCCGGCCGTAGTAGATGCCGCGGGCCGACGGCTCGATGATGGCCTGGTGGATCGGGACCGCCCGGGCCGGCGCCACGGCGCGCAGGTAGTCGACGGCCTCGGCGATCTTCATCCAGGGTGCCGCGGCGGGGGTGGCCAGCACGTCGACCGGCTCGCCGGGGACGAACAAGGCATCGCCCGGGTGCATCAACCGGGCCGGGTGGTCACCGTCGCCGATCAGGTATGACGTGTTGTCGATCACCGGGATGTCGGGGTGGATGGTGGCGTGGGTGCCGCCCACCCCGCGCACCGTCAGGTGGCCGACGGTGAACGTGTCCCCGGCGTGGACGGCCGTCCACGGCTCGCCCAACTGTGCCGCGGTCTGCGGATCGGCGTACAGCTTGGCCTGCGGATTCGCCTCCAGCAGGGCGGGCAGCCGGGCGGTGTCGGCGTGGTCGGGATGCTGATGGGTGATCAGGATCGCGTCCAGGCCGGTGACGCCCTCGAAACCGTGCGAGAAGTTGCCGGGATCGAACAGCACCGTCGTCTCGCCTTCGGCGCCGTCGCGGAAGCTGGCCAGCAGGCAGGAGTGGCCGAAGTGCGCGAGTTGCATGGCTCCATTGTGGCTTGTATTCACGTCGGTAGAGTTACAGCCGATCAAGACCACATTCACCGCTCGTGAAGGAGTACCCGTGGCCCGCGTCGTAGTGCACGTGATGCCCAAGGCCGAGATCCTCGACCCGCAGGGGCAGGCGATCGTCGGTGCGTTGGGACGGCTCGGCCATGGCGGTGTCTCCGACGTCCGGCAGGGCAAGCGGTTCGAGCTCGAGGTCGACGATTCGGTGTCCGACGCGGCGCTGGCCGAGATCGCCGAGTCGCTGCTGGCCAACACGGTCATCGAGGACTTCGTCGTGAGCCGGGACCCGTCGTGACCGCGGCCAAGGTCGGCGTCATCACCTTCCCCGGGACGCTCGACGACGTCGACGCCGCCCGGGCGGTGCGACTGGCCGGCGGTGAGGCCGTCGCCCTGTGGCATGCCGACGCCGACCTCAAGGGTGTCGACGCCGTCGTGGTGCCCGGCGGGTTCTCCTACGGCGACTACCTGCGCGCCGGCGCCATCGCCAGCTTCGCGCCGGTGATGCGGTCCGTCGTCGACGCGGCCCGCGGCGGGATGCCGGTGCTGGGCATCTGCAACGGCTTCCAGGTGCTGTGCGAGTCGGGCCTGCTGCCGGGTGCGCTGACCCGCAACGCCGGGCTGCACTTCATCTGCCGCGACGTGTGGCTGCAGGTGGCGTCGAACACCACGGCCTGGACCACCCGCTACGAACAGGACGCCGACCTGCTGGTGCCGTTGAAATCCGGCGAGGGCCGGTATGTGGCGTCCGAGGCCGTGCTCGACGAACTCGAGGGCGAGGGCCGGGTGGTGTTCCGCTACCGCGAGAACCTCAACGGGTCGATGCGCGGGATCGCCGGGGTCAGCTCGGCCGACGGCCGGGTGGTGGGGCTGATGCCGCACCCCGAACACGCCACCGAGCCGCTGACGGGACCGTCCGACGACGGCCTCGGCCTGTTCTACTCCGCGCTGGATGCGGTGCTGACGGCCTGACGAACGTGGGCCCTGTGCACGGCATGCCGGCCGGCAGCGTGCACAAGGCCCACACTCGACGTCAGGCGCTCAGGGCGACGGAGGCCTCGGCGGTGTAGTTCAGGAACGTGAAGGTCTCCTGCAGGTACAGCTGTACGGTCTCCGCATCGTGGCTCAGGTACCCGATCGAGACGTCGGTGCCCAGCTGTAGATCGAAATCTCCTCCGCGGGTGGACAATACGAATGCGCCGTCGATGGCCGGGGCCCAGATGATGTCACCGTCGACCACCCGGTTCAGGTGTTCGCGCAGCGGATAACCGTGCTCGGTGGTCTCACTGACCTTGGTGTAAGCATCGGCCGACAGCAGCACCGAGTACGGGCCGTCGACACCGGCCAGCCGCAGCTCCGACAGCGCCTGGGCGATCACGTCGGGATAGTCGCGCGGATCCTCGGGCAGCGCCAGGCCGGGGTTGGAGCTGGCCGCGCGGATGCCCTGGATGTTGGCCGCCGCGTAGCCCTCGAAGATGGCCCGGTCCTCGGCGAAGGCCAGCTTCTTGGCGGCGTCCTTGACCGGATCCCAGTCCGAGTCCTGCGAGCCGCGCTCCACGTCGTCGATGGCCTCGCGGGTGATGGTGAACGGCACCCGCAGCCGCACCAGTGGACGGCTGTCGCGCAGGTGCGCGATCACCCCGTCACCGGGGGAGGCCACATCCAGCAGATGGCCGGTGGACACCGCGGCGCTGGTGGCGCCGGTCGGGCCGGTGCAGTCGACCACCCGGCGCCCGGCGATGTGCCGCTTGAAAGTCCGGGTGGCCTCCTGCTCGATCTCGGCCCACGCCTCGTCGGTGACCGGCGCCAGTTCGCGGTACAGGTTGTTCATCGGGGTTGTCCTTTCAGGCTGCCGATCGACAGTGAACCGGAGTACGTGGGCGTGCTGGTGACGACGACGGGGACGGGCTCGGCCGCCCCGGGCATGGGTGGCGGGTCGTCGAGGAAATCGGCCGTCGGGGTGAAGAACAGGCAACCCGTCACCGCGGTGGAGAAGTCCAGGATCCGGTCGGTGTTGCCGGGTGGGTCGCCGATGAACATGTTGCACAGCATCCGTTCGGTGACGGCGGCGCTGCGCGAATAGCCGATGTAGTAGGTCCCGAACTCGCCCTTGCCGATCTCGCCGAACGGCATGTTGTGCCGCAGGATCTTCAGCTCGTTGCCCTGCTCGTCGGAGATGACGTTGAGGGCCACATGCGAATTCGCCGGCTTCACCGCGTCGTCCAGTTCGATGTCGTCGAGTTTGGTGCGGCCGATCACCCGCTCCTGCTCCTCGACCGACAGCGCGTTCCACGCCGACATGTCGTGCAGGTAGCGCTGCACGTGGACGTAGCACCCGCCGGCGAAATCGGGATCCTCGTCGCCGATTTGGCTGGCGCTCACGGCCACCGGGCCGCCCGGGTTCTCCGTGCCGTCCACGAAGCCCAGTAGGTCGCGGTTGTCGAAGAACTTGAAGCCGTGCACCTCGTCGACGACGGTGATGGCGCCGTCCATCGCGGCGACGATCTTGCCCGCCAACTCGAAACACACGTCCAGCGATTCCGCCCGGATGTGGAACAACAGGTCACCCGGCGTCGACGGGGCGCGATGTCGCGGCCCCTCCAATGCGGTGAAGGGATGCAACTCGACGGGGCGGGGCCCGCTGAACAAGCGGTCCCAGGCGTCGGATCCGATCGACGTGATGACCGACAGGTGCTTGGTCGGATCGCGAAATCCTATGGCGCGGACCAGGCCCGAGATATCGCCGAGCGCGTCGTGCACGGTCTGCTCGCCGCCCTCGTCGATGGTGGCGACCATGAAGATGGCGGCCGGGGTCAGTGGCGCCAGCACCGCCTGCGGAACAAGATCGGACACATCGCAGACCCTAGCGCGGCCGGACACGGTCGCACCGGTCAAGATGAAAAGATGCCTGCTAGCCCCCAGCGCCTGTGTGAGTTCATCGACGCCTCGCCGTCCCCGTTCCATGTCTGCGCGACGGCCGCGCGGCTGCTGGAGGCTGCCGGGTACACCGAACTGTCCGAATCCGAGGCGTGGCCCGACTCGGGCGGCAAGTTCTTCACCGTGCGGGCCGGCTCGTTGGTGGCCTGGGATTCGACGCCGGGAGCGGTGCCGTTCCGGATCGTCGGCGGTCACACCGACAGTCCCAACCTGCGCGTCAAACAGCACCCCGACCGGGTGGTCGCGGGTTGGCAGGTGGTGGCACTGCAGCCCTACGGCGGTGCGTGGCTGAACTCGTGGCTGGACCGCGACCTCGGGATCAGTGGCCGACTGTCCGTCTTGGACGCAGGCCAGGTGGCGCATCGGCTGGTGCGGATCGACGACCCCATCCTGCGGGTGCCGCAACTGGCCATCCACCTGTCCGACGACCGCAAAGGGGTCAGCCCCGACCCGCAACGACACGTCAACGCGATCTGGGGGGTGGGCGAGCAGCGGTCGTTCGTCGGGTTCGTCGCCGAACGCGCCGGGGTTCGTGAGTCCGATGTGCTGGGCTTCGACCTGATGACCCACGACCTGGCACCGTCGGCGATCACCGGCGCCGGTCGGGAGTTCGTCAGCGCCCCGCGGCTGGACAACCAGGTGACCTGCTATGCCGGACTGGAGGCGCTGCTCGCCGCCGAGCCGGATAGTCACATCCCGGTGCTCGCGCTGTTCGACCATGAGGAGGTCGGTTCGCAGTCCGACCACGGGGCGCAGTCCGAATTGCTGCTGACGGTGCTGGAGCGCATCGTGCTGGCCGGCGGGCGGGGTGGCCGGGAGGACTTCCTGCGGCGCTGCGCCGAATCGATGATCGCCTCCGGCGACATGGCGCACGCCACCCACCCGAACTACCCGGACCGGCACGAACCCGGCCACCTCATCGCGGTGAACGCCGGCCCGGTACTCAAGGTGCAGCCGAATCTGCGCTACGCCACCGACGGCCGCACCGCGGCGGCGTTCGCGCTGGCGTGCCGGCAGGCCGGGGTGCCGCTGCAACGGTACGAACACCGGGCCGACCTGCCGTGCGGGTCGACGATCGGGCCGATGACCGCGGCGCGCACCGGGATTCCCACCGTCGACGTGGGAGCGGCGCAGCTGGCCATGCACTCGGCCCGCGAGGTGATGGGCGCCGCCGATGTGGCCGCGTATTCGGCGGCGCTGCAGGCCTTCCTGGCGCCGGCGGCGGGCACACGTCGGGGGTAGTGGTTACTCTCCGGCTATGGCAATTGGTGTGGAGATGATCACCGTCGATTCGCTCGATCCCGATCGCCTCGCGGCGTGGTGGGCGACGGCCGCCGGGGGTGAGTTGACCGCGGTGATGCCAGGGGAATTCGTCTTCGTGGCGCTGCCGGGCGGGCTGCGGCTGGGCTTTCAGCGGGTCGACGATCCGACGCCCGGCAAGAACCGCGTGCACGTCGACTTCCACACCGAGGATCTGGAGGCCGAGGTGGCCCGCCTGGTCGCGCTGGGCGCCACCGAGACGGGCAGGCACAGTTTCGGCCCCGAATTCCAGTGGGTGGTGTTCGCCGATCCGGACGGCAACGCTTTCTGCGTGGCCGCGTCCTGATCGCCGGCACGGTGTGGTCGGTCGTCGGGGTCAGCGCCGCGCTGGCGCTGTGGGCGTTGTTCGCCCGGCAGTTGGACCGCTGGCGCATCACGCCGGCGATGGTGCTGGTGCTCGTCGGCGCGGCGGTGGGTGTCGGCACCCATCACGCGCTGGCGGCGAGCCTCGACACCGACGTGATCCTGCCGATCATCGAGCTGATCCTGGCGATCCTGCTGTTCGGTCACGCCACCCACGTGCGCGGCGGTTTCTTCGGCGGGATGGCCGGGCCGGCCTTCCGGCTCGTCGTGATCGCGCTGCCGCTGAGCCTGGCGCTGTCGGTGCTGCTGGGCAGCTGGCTGCTGCCCGGACTGTCCTGGGCCGCGCTGCTGGCGGTCGCCTGCGTGGTGGTGCCCATCGATTTCGCGCCGGTAGCGTCCTTCCTGCACGACGACCGGATCCCGGCCCGGGTACGCAATCTGCTCAACGTCGAAGAGGGCTACAGCGACGGCGTGGTCGCGCCGATCCTGGTCTTTGCGCTGGCGATCACCGGAGGTGAGCACGCCGGCGCCGAAAGTGTGATGCATGCGGTGCGTGACGCGGTCCCGCACCTGCTGAGCGCCATCGTGCTGGGACTGGTCATCGGCGCGGCGGTGGCGGTCGCCGCCAATGCGGCGGACCGCCGCGGCCTCATGACCGACCGGTCCCGTCGGCTGATCCTGGTGTGCACCCCGGTGCTGGCCTACACGCTCAACGTGGCCTCGCACGGCAACGGGTTCGTCGCGGCCTTCGTGTGCGGTATCGCGTTCAACGGATTGCGCCGCTACTCCGATGAGCGCCGCGAACTGGAGTTGCTCGACGACGTCGCGTTCCTGCTGTCGGCCGTGCTCTGGTTCGTCTTCGGTGCGGTGGCCTGGTACGTGCTCGAAGAAGGTGTCTCGATCGGTCTGGTGGTGTTCTGTGTGCTGGTGGTCACCGTGGTCCGGTTCGTCCCGGTGGTGCTGTCGCTGACCCGCTCCGGCCTGACGCGCCCGCAACGACGGCTGGTGGCCGTCCTGGCGCCGCGCGGAGCAGCGACCATCGTGCTGGGACTGCTGGCATTCAACGTGCTCGACGACGCCGCCGAACGTGCCGTTCTGCTCTGCACCATCCTCGTGGTGCTGGGCAGCGTGCTGCTCTGGGGTGTGCTCGGGCCGGTGCTGGTCGGCCGTTATCCCGCGAACGAATAAACTATGCCGGTGACGTCTGGTAACAGCCCCGAAGTAGACACCGTCGAGCGGGCAGCCACCACCCCCGAACAACCACAGCCCTACCGCGAGCTCGGGCTCAAGGATGACGAGTATCAGCGCATCCGCGAGATCCTGGGCCGCCGCCCCACCGACGCCGAACTGGCGATGTACTCGGTGATGTGGAGCGAGCACTGCTCCTACAAGTCCTCCAAGGTGCATCTGCGCTACTTCGGTGAGACCACCACCGACGAGATGCGGGCCGGCATGCTGGCCGGCATCGGCGAGAACGCCGGCGTCGTCGACATCGGCGACGGGTGGGCGGTCACGTTCAAGGTGGAGTCGCACAACCACCCGTCCTATGTGGAGCCGTACCAGGGTGCTGCCACCGGCGTGGGCGGCATCGTGCGCGACATCATGGCGATGGGCGCTCGTCCGGTGGCCGTCATGGATCAGCTGCGGTTCGGGGCAGCCGACGCCCCCGACACCCGCCGGGTGCTCGACGGCGTGGTGCGCGGCATCGGCGGTTACGGAAACTCCCTCGGCCTGCCCAATATCGGCGGCGAGACCGTGTTCGACGCCTCCTACGCCGGTAACCCCCTGGTGAACGCGCTGTGCGTCGGGGTGCTCCGCAAGGAGGATCTGCACCTGGCGTTCGCGTCGGGCACCGGTAACAAGATCATCCTGTTCGGCGCCCGCACCGGTCTGGACGGGATCGGCGGCGTGTCGGTGCTGGCGTCCGAGACGTTCGGCGGCGACGAGGGCTCCGGCCCCGGCCGCAAGAAACTGCCGGCCGTGCAGGTCGGTGACCCCTTCATGGAGAAGGTGCTCATCGAGTGCTGCCTCGAGCTCTACGCGGCCGACCTGGTGGTCGGTATCCAGGACCTCGGCGGGGCCGGATTGTCTTGCGCCACATCCGAACTCGCGTCCGCCGGTGACGGCGGCATGCGGGTCGAACTGGAGACGGTGCCGCAGCGGGCGGCGAACATGACCCCGGCCGAGATCCTGTCGAGCGAGTCGCAGGAGCGCATGTGCGCCGTGGTCACCCCGGAGAACGTGGACAAGTTCCTGGCCGTCTGCCGTAAATGGGATGTGCTGGCCACCGTGATCGGCGAGGTGACCGACGGCGACCGGCTGGAGATCACCTGGCACGGCCAGACCGTCGTGGACGTGCCGCCGCGCACCGTCGCCCACGAGGGCCCGGTGTACCAGCGACCGGTGGCCCGGCCCGACACCCAGGATGCGTTGATCGCGGACACCTCGGCCACGCTGCCGCGTCCGGCGACCGGCGACGAACTCAAGGCCACACTGCTTGCGCTGCTGGGCAGCCCGCACCTGTGCAGCCGGGCGTACATCACCGAGCAGTACGACCGCTACGTGCGGGGCAACACCGTGCTGGCCGAGCACGCCGACGGTGGTGTGCTGCGCATCGACGAGGAAACCGGCCGCGGGGTGGCGGTCTCGACGGATGCGTCCGGGCGCTACACCCAACTGGACCCGTACGCCGGCGCGCAACTGGCGCTGGCCGAGGCCTACCGCAACGTCGCCGTCACCGGCGCCACCCCGGTCGCGGTGACCAACTGCCTGAACTTCGGTTCGCCGGAGGACCCCGGTGTCATGTGGCAGTTCTCCCAGGCGGTGCGCGGACTCGCCGACGGCTGTGCGGCCCTTGGCATTCCGGTCACCGGCGGAAACGTCAGCTTCTACAACCAGACCGGTACCACCGCGATCCTGCCCACCCCGGTGGTCGGCGTGCTCGGCGTCATTGACGATGTGAAGCGCCGCATCCCGACGGGCCTGGGTACCGAGCCCGGCGAAACCCTGATGCTGCTGGGGGACACCCACGACGAGTTCGACGGCTCCATCTGGGCGCAGGTGACCGCCGACCATCTGGGCGGCGTGCCGCCGAAGGTGGACCTGGCCCGCGAGAAACTGCTCGCCGAGGTGCTGACCGCGGCGTCGCGGGACGGGTTGATCTCGGCGGCGCACGATCTGAGCGAGGGCGGGTTGATGCAGGCGGTGGTGGAGGCCGCACTGGCCGGTGAAACCGGTTGCCGCGTGATCATTCCCGAAGGCGCCGATCCCTTCGTGACGCTGTTCTCCGAGTCGGCCGGCCGGGTGCTGGTCGCGGTGCCGCGCACCGAGGAGAGCCGGTTCCGGTCGATGTGCGAGGCGCGCGGCCTGCCCGTCACCCGGATCGGCGTGGTCGACCAGGGCAGCGACGCCGTGGAGGTCCAGGGCCAGTTCGGTGTGACGCTGGAAGAACTCCGCAGTACCTCCGAGGGTGTGCTGCCCGGGTTGTTCGGGTGACCGAGCGGACCGGTAGCCGCCACCCACTGCTGGTGTGGGTCTGGAGCCTGGTCCGCCTCGACTTCGTCGGCATCGCGTTCGGTGCCCTGCTGTTCTGTTTGTCGTTGACGCCGTCGCTGCTGCCGCGTGACTGGCTGTTCGCCGGCCTGATCGGCGGTCTGAACGCGGCCATCGGTTACGGCATTGGTGTGGGCGTCGGAAAACTGCTGTACCGGTTGGTGTTACGGCACCGGCCGTGGTGGCCCCCGGCTGCCCGGGTGACCCGCCTGATCAAGGCCGCGATCGTGATCGCGGCGGTGGGCTCGGCGCTGCTGGTGCTCATCCCGGCCGCGGCGTGGCAGCGGCAGGTGTCGGCGGCGATGGGGATGCAGGGGCCGGGCACGGCCGGCTACCTGCGCACCCTGCTCATCGCGGCACTGGTCGCAGCGGCCGGCATCGGCACCTGGCGGGTACTCGTCGACGCGGTCAAACTGCTGGCCCGGCTGTTGATCAGGCGCTGGCGGCTGCACCAGGAGGTGGCGTTCTTCATCGGCACCGCCATCGTCGTAGCGCTGCTCGTCACGCTGGTCAACGGGGTGCTCTACCGCGGTTTCCTGATCGGCGCCAGCAGTGTCTTCCAACCCCAGAACGCCACGACCCGGCCCGGCGTCAGCCAGCCGCTGCAACCGGAACGGTCGGGCAGTCCGACGTCGTTCGCGCCCTGGGACACCCTGGGCTATCAGGGCCGCAACTTCGTTGCGGGCGGACCCGATGCCGCCGAGCTCACCCGGGTGAACGGCACACCGGCCCGCGAACCCATCCGGGTGTACGCCGGACTGCAGACCGCGGACACCGCAGAGGGCCGGCTCGCGGTGCTGCTCAGCGAGCTCGAACGCACCGACGCCTTCGACCGCAAACTGCTGGTGATCGTGCCCACCACGGGCACCGGGTGGATCAACCCGGTCGCGGCGCGGGCCATCGAGATGATGTACAACGGCGACACCGCCCTGATCGGGATGCAGTATTCGTATCTGCCGAGCTGGATTTCGTTCCTGGGCGACCGGCAGACGTCCGTCGAGACCGGCCGGATGATGATCGACGCCATCCACGACCGCTGGTCCACACTGCCGCCGGAGCACCGGCCGAAGCTGGCGCTGTACGGGGAGAGTCTCGGGTCACTGGCCGGCCAGGGTGCCTTCGGCTGGCTGCCCGATATCGCGGCGATGGACTTCTCCTCGGTGCTGTGGGTCGGGCCGCCGAACGAGAGTTCGTTGTGGAGCGGGCTGGTGCAGCGCCGCGACCCGGGCACCCCCGAGGTGGAACCCCGCTACGACAACGGCCGCACGGTGCGGTTCTCCCAAGCGCAGAGTTCCGATGCGATCGCCCGGGTCGCAGCGGCCCCCTGGAACGGGACCCGGGTGTTGTTCCTGCAGCACGCCTCCGACCCGATCGTCTGGTGGTCCCCGAAACTCCTGTTCTCCCGGCCGGATTGGCTGACCGAGCCGCCGGGTGCCGACCGCACGGCCTCCATGCGCTGGTATCCGATCGTGACGTTCTGGCAGGTGAGTGCCGATATGACCAACGCCGCCGGGGTTCCGGGCGGCCACGGCCACAATTACGGCGACTCGGTGCTCGACGGCTGGGTGGCCGTCGCGCCGCCGGACGGCTGGACGCCGGCGGACACCGAACGGGTGCGGGACGCACTGCACCGCGACGAGAGCGACGACCGATACTGATGTCCGCCAGCATGATCCGGGCGGTCGCAGTCGCCGTGGCGGTGGCGGCGGGTAAGTCCGTGCTGACCCGCGTGCCCGCGCTGGCCGCCGCGGCGACGGCCGTACTGGCCCTCAGCGGTGCCACCGTCGGGGTGCGGCGCCCGGCGCTGGCCGCGGGTGTGCGGCAGGGATTGGCGGTGGCCGTGCCCATCGCGGTCGGGGTGGCCGCCTCGACGGCGCTGCCGCCGGTCCGGGCCGGGATGGCGGCCAGGGAGCTGCCCGCCGACCCGCTGCGCTGGCTGCTGTTGCGCATCCCGCTGGCCACCGTGTGGGCCGAGGAGGCGGCGTTCCGGGCCGGATTGGGCAGCGTCACCGCCGCGGCGTTCGGACCGCGCGCCGGCCGGCTGGTGCAGGCGATTGCCTTCGGGCTCAGCCATATCGGTGACGCGCGGCAGGCCGGCGGGCTGGAGCGCAGCGACTCGGGGAATGGAGTGGGCGAGCCGGTATGGGCCACCGTCGTGGCGACCGCGGCGGCCGGCTGGGGGTTCGACTGGCTGTACCGGCGAACGGGCAGTCTGGTGGCGCCGATGCTGGTGCACCTGGCCATCAACGAGGCGGGTGCGGTCGCCGCACTGATCGTCCAGCGGCCGCGCTAGACGTCGCGGATATCGGCCACCAGATCGTGCGGGTCGGTGTCCTGATCGTCGATCCCGAAGCTGATGATCCGCCGCGGTGTGACCCGGATGATCGCCGAATCCAGCTGCCCGCCCGGGTCCGACTCGCCCGTCACCTGCTCGGCGCTGCCGCGGATCTCCAGGCAGCGCACCCGCCACGGGTCGTACGAGGCGATATCGTCGACGACGAAGGCCACCTTGTTGTTGTGCGCCAGATTTCGGTATTTGCGGCTGGCCGACATTCGGTAGCCGGCGATGTCGATGGTGCCGAGCCCCTCGTTGTAGGTGAAGCCGACCGGGCTGTTCTGTGGTGCGCCGTGCGGGTCGACGGTGGCCAGCCGGCCCAACACCGCGCCGCGCAGGAAATCCAGTTCGTGCGGTTTGAAGGTCATGGCCCCCACCGTAGGAGCTCAAGAAGGGTTGAGGTCAACCCTCACGGGTTGATGGTGGGTTCGCCGACCTGACGGCCCCACACGTACTCGCTGAAAACCGGTGAGCCCCATTCGAAGTGGTTGTAGGGCGCGATCGACAGTCCGGTGTCCATCACCAGGTACGGTGCGGGCCACAGATCCCTGGTGATCTTCTGCCAGCAGCCGGGCTTGCCCTCCGGCCCGCCGTGGGCGTTCACCCTGGGCAGATTGTCCGGATAGATATAGGCGTTGGGCACCCCGAACCCGAAGACGGTGCCGTTGGAATCCAGCGAGTAGCCGTTGTCCCCGCCGAACGTCGCCTCCATCAACGGTGCCACGTCGTGGTAGTTGCGGATGGTGCAGAGCAACTGCGGGCTGTAGCGGTCGAACAGCGTCGCCGTCGGGATCAGGTCGGTGGCACCGCGCGCCAGATACGGCCCACCCCGCTCCAGGATGTCACCGCCGTCGGCGCCGAATCCGACGGCGGCCAGCAGGGCGCGGTCGATCGCGCCGCGCTCGTCGTCGAGCGTCGCGGCGGTGTGCGCCGCCCGTGTCAGCCCGTCGAACAGATCGGGAGCGGCGTCGGCGTAGCGATCGCCCAGCGCGGCCAGCGAGCGGATGTCGCGGCGGAACTCGGCGGTGCGGGCGTTGGCGTCGGCGAGGATGTCGCCGGCGTCCGACAGGGACCGGCCGAAGCTGCCGCCCATCCCGGTCAGCGCGTCGGCCGCGGCGGTCAGGGTGAGATTGAGCTTGACCGGGTCGACCCGCTCCGAAATGGCCAGCACCGTCTCGAACAGCGTGTTGAACTCGGTGCTCACCCACGTAGCGGTGATCTCGCCGTGCGGTGACATGCGCTGCGGGGCAGGGTTGTCCGGTGATCTGAAGGCGATGTACTTGTTGCCGAAGACGGTGCTGGCGTTGACGTCCGCGGTGACATCGGCCGGAATCAGGGACAGGTAGCGCGGTTCGATCTGCACCGTCACCCGGGCGTGCGGCACCCCGTCCACGTCGGCGGGTGCCACCGTGTGCACCCGCCCGATCTCCACACCGTTGAAGGTCACCTTGGATCCCGGGTCCACGCCGAGGCCGGCCCGCGGAGACAGCACCGTCAGTTCCGCCCGGTACCGGAAGTCGCCGCGGAACTGCAGATAGACGAGCACCGCCAGCGCGGTGAGCAGGGCCAGCGCGACCGCCCCGACCCCACGGTGAGGCACTGCGAAGCGGTCGGCGGCCACATTGCGACACTAATGGGATGGCGGCGCGGCGCACGGTGGATCCTGAACAGACGCGGGCCGCGGTGCTCGCGGTCGCCGACTGGTTGCGCGACGACAGTCTGCCGGCCCCCGACCGGCCGGTGCTCGCCGAGGCGGTGCGGCTCACCGCACGCACCCTGGCCGCGCTGGCCCCCGGCGCCAGTGTCGAGGTGCGTGTGCCGCCGTTCGTCGCCGTGCAGTGCATCGACGGTCCCCGGCACACCCGCGGCACCCCGCCGAACGTGGTGGAGGCCGATCCGCGGACCTGGCTGCGGGTGGCCACCGGCCTGCAGAGCATCGACGCGGCACCCGGGATGACCATGTCGGGTTCGCGGGCCGGCGAGATCGCCGACTGGCTGCCCGTGGTGCCGCTGCCGGGCTGACGGCGGTCAGCGGAAATACGGGTACTCCTGCACCCAGTGGAAGCCGCGGTTGCGCAGCGGGAAGCTGTTCGGGTCCACGCGGTCCAGCTCGATGCGCACCGGGGCGCCCCGCAGCGTCCCGGTCAACGTCAGCCGGTCGGGGCCGGGCCGCTGATAGTGCAGGTCGGCGAACGGTGCCGGGTCCGGTACGGGTGCGGTGGTGCCGTCCGGTGGCGGCAGCGGCGTGGTCAGGGCCAGGGTGTGCGCGCCTGCATCCAGGGCGGCCGGCGCGGTGTGCAGCCGCCCGTCCATCGACTGGAAGGTCACCGCCCCCGCATCGTCGAAAACAAGCCGCTGCCAACGGTTTTCATCGGTCGTCAGGGGTGCCACGGGGTGGCCGTCCAGGGCGAACGAACGGACCGACCAGATGCCGTACAGCTCCGGTTTCGGCCGACCGCCGCCGTAGCTGCCCCACGCCTGCCAGTTCTGCAACAGCAGACCGGCCAGCACCCAGATGCCGAGGGCCACCTGAACCCCGACCGCCCAGCGGTTGGCCCGCGTGCCGGCGAACAACGGCGGCACCGGGACCGGCCCGCAGGCCCGCTCCAGCACCACGGCGTCGAACAGCCGCCGGGCCTGCGGTGCCAGTAGTACGGCGCTGATCAGCAGGAGATGCGAGGACAGGATCTTCACCGGCACGTCGAAGGTCATGTTGAGCAGGAACACCTGAGCCATGCTGAGCAGGCTCAGCAGCGCCCCGAACGTGGCGGTCCGCGGCAGGAACAACAACAGGCCGGCGACCATCTCGACCGCGCCGAGCGCCATCTCGTAGGGATGCGAGCTGCCGACCTGCAACCACAGCACCGACGCCGGGCTGAACTCCCCGAACGGCTGCAACAGCGCGGTCAGCGGCGGCTCGGGCATCTGCGTCGGAATGACCTTGGCCGCACCGTAGAACAGCATCTGCCCGCCCAGGCACAGCCGCAGGAACACCCGGAACCAGACGGCCAGCTCGGGATAGCCCGTCGAGCGACGGTCCAGCAGCGACCACGCCACCGTGCCCACCGCGGCCATGACCAGCAGGCAGAACATGGCCACCCAGATGGCCGCCTGGTCACCGCTACCGGACCCCGGATGCAGCCGCGCGTCCACGCCGAACAGCTGCCGTCCCACCCATCGGCTGACCGGATCCGTGAGCAGCATCTGCCACTGCACCGCCCCATCGGGCAGCAGCATGGCCAGCGGACCGGTGAAGGCGAAGGTGATCTGGGCGAACCACAGGCAGAACAACCCGAAGTACAAGAAGCTGAATCGGAATGCGATACGCGTCAGCGGCCGCCACTGGGCGGTCCGTGCGGTGAGGGTGTCGGCACTGACGGTGTCTTGGCTCACATCCGCTCACCGTAGCCGCGCCCACGCTGGCGGAATGTGCGGACCCGCCAACCTTGTTGACGCTCACGAGGGGGCAATCGGCCGTTCGATTCCGTCAATGACGGTGGTTGCCCGTAAACTCAGCTATGTCACCCCCAGCCCCCAGGGAGCAGCCATCGTGACCTTCGAGCCGGTTGAGTCGCAAGAGTCGGACCCCAAAGAGGAATGCGGCGTCTTCGGCGTCTGGGCGCCGGGTGAGGATGTGGCCAAACTCGCGTACTACGGGCTCTATGCGCTGCAACACCGCGGGCAGGAGGCGGCCGGCATCGCCGTCGCCGACGGCTCGCAGGTGCTGGTCTTCAAGGATCTCGGCCTGGTCAGCCAGGTGTTCGATGAGCAGACCCTGGCCGCCATGCCCGGCCACGTCGCCATCGGGCACTGCCGCTACTCGACCACCGGCTCCACCACCTGGGAGAACGCCCAGCCGGTGTTCCGGAACACGGCCGCGGGCACCGGTGTTGCGTTGGGCCACAACGGCAATCTGGTCAACACCGCCGAACTGGCCAAGCAGGCCAGGGAGGCCGGGCTGATCGAGACCCGGGGCGCGCCCACCGCCACCACCGACTCCGACATCCTGGGCGCGTTGCTGGCGCACGGCGCCGCCGATGCGACGCTGGAGCAGGCCGCGCTGGAGTTGCTGCCCACCGTTCGTGGTGCCTTCTGCCTGACCTTCATGGACGAGAACACGCTGTATGCCGCGCGTGACCCGTACGGGGTGCGCCCGCTGTCGTTGGGCCGGCTGGACCGCGGCTGGGTGGTGGCCTCGGAGACCGCGGCCCTGGACATCGTCGGTGCGTCCTTCGTCCGCGATATCGAACCCGGCGAACTGCTGGCCATCGACGCGGACGGTGTGCGGTCCACCCGGTTCGCCAACCCGACGCCCAAGGGCTGCGTGTTCGAATACGTCTATCTGGCCCGGCCGGACAGCGTGATCGGCGGCCGGTCCGTACATGCGACCCGGGTGGAGATCGGCCGCAGGCTGGCCAGCGAGCACCCGGTGGAGGCCGACCTGGTGATCGGGGTGCCGGAGTCGGGCATCCCCGCGGCCGTCGGCTACGCGCAGGGCTCCGGTATCGCCTACGGGCAGGGCCTGATGAAGAACGCCTACGTGGGCCGCACCTTCATCCAACCCTCGCAGACCATCCGCCAGCTCGGCATCCGGCTCAAGCTGAACCCGCTCAAGGAAGTCATCCGCGGCAAGCGGCTGATCGTCGTCGACGACTCGATCGTGCGCGGCAACACCCAGCGCGCCCTGATCCGGATGCTGCGGGAGGCCGGCGCACTGGAGGTGCACGTCCGGATCGCGTCACCGCCGGTGAAGTGGCCGTGCTTCTACGGCATCGACTTCGCCACCCCGGCCGAGCTGATCGCCAACGGCTCCAGCGGCGACGAGGACGAGATGCTCGAGGACGTGCGGCGCGCGATCGGTGCCGACACCCTGGGCTACATCAGCCAGCAGGGCATGGTCGCCGCCACCGAGCAGCCGTCGTCGCGGTTGTGCTCGGCCTGCTTCGACGGCAGCTACCCGATCGAGCTGCCCGGTGAGAGCGCCCTCGGCAAGAACGTCATCGAGCACATGCTGGCCAACGCCGCGCGTGGCGGGATCCCGCTGCAGGACGCCAACGACAACGCGTCGGCGCTGCGACGGCCCTAGCCGCCGGCCGGCCTTCGACAGACCGGGCGACTGAGCCGCCCAGCGGTGTCCAGTCCGCGGCGCGACCGGTAGCCTTTAGCCTGATGAGTCAGGGTCGCGCCGAACAACACGGCATCTCTTATGCAACGGCCGGGGTGGACATCGAGGCGGGGGATCGCGCCGTCGAGCTGTTCAAACCGCTGGCCAAGAAAGCCACCCGTCCCGAGGTGCGGGGCGGGCTGGGCGGATTCGCCGGACTGTTCGCCCTGCGCGGCGGGTACCGGGAGCCACTGTTGGCGTCGTCGACCGACGGGGTGGGCACCAAGCTGGCCATCGCGCAGGCGATGGACAAGCATGACACCGTCGGGCTGGACCTGGTGGCGATGGTCGTCGATGACCTCGTGGTGTGCGGTGCCGAGCCGCTGTTCTTGCAGGATTACATCGCCGTGGGGCGCACCGTGCCGGAGCGGGTCAGCGCCATCGTCTCGGGTATCGCCGACGGTTGTGTCCTGGCCGGCTGCGCGTTGCTGGGTGGCGAGACCGCCGAGCATCCGGGGCTGATGGAGCCCGACCACTACGACATCTCGGCCACGGGTGTGGGTGTTGTGGAGGCCGATGACGTGCTGGGGCCCGAACGGGTGCGCCCGGGTGATGTGATCATCGCGATGGCCTCCACCGGCTTGCACTCCAACGGCTATTCGCTGGCCCGCAAGGTGTTGTTGGAGATCGACCGGATGGATCTGGCCGGTCATGTCGAGGAGTTCGGTCGCACCCTCGGTGAGGAGTTGCTCGAACCCACCTACATCTATGCCAAGGACTGCCTGGCGCTGGCGTCGGAGACTCAGGTGCGCACGTTCTGCCATGTGACCGGCGGGGGACTGGCGGGCAACCTGGAACGGGTGATCCCGAACGGGTTGGTCGCCGAGATGGACCGCGGTACCTGGACACCGGCGCCGGTCTTCGGCATGATCGCCCAGCGCGGCCGCGTGGAGCGGGCCGAGATGGAGAAGACGTTCAATATGGGCGTCGGCATGGTGGCCATCGTCGCGC
The DNA here is from genome assembly GCF_002101555.1 of Mycolicibacterium canariasense. Taxonomy (GTDB): domain Bacteria; phylum Actinomycetota; class Actinomycetes; order Mycobacteriales; family Mycobacteriaceae; genus Mycobacterium; species Mycobacterium canariasense. Next base: position 142,483 of record NZ_LQOL01000049.1, on the reverse strand, counting down.
CGGAGGACACCGACCGCGCGTTGGCGATTCTCACCGCACGCCATCTGAACTGCTGGACGCTGGGCACCGTCACCAAAGGTGGAAAAGGTGAAGCCCGAGCACACCTCGTCGGTCAGCATCCGCGGTTCTGATCTCGGTCAGGACCGCGGGGCTACCCGCGCGGGTGGGGGTCAGCGGCGCCAGTCGTCTTCTTCGGCGTAGCGATCGGCCAGGCCGTCGCTGAAGTCATCAGACTCGGGCGCATTTGACAGCTCACGCTGCAACCGCTCGAAATCGGTTTGTGGCGAGCTGTACTTAAGGTCTCGAGCAACCTTCGTCTGCTTCGCCTTCGCCCGGCCGCGGCCCATGGGGGACCCCCTCGCGCAATAACGGAGCGGCCCAACGAGCAGGCGGCTCCGATCTGTGTGTGTGTTTATTGTCCTGCCGTCACTTTACCGTGCCGGGCGGCGCCGCGCTGGTAGGCCCTGCCGGTCGCCGGGCCGCGACGGTCAGCGACCGGCGCCGCGCAGCCGTTCCACCGCGATCCGGCCGGCGCCGACGTGGTCGTCGGCGCTCACCGAGCCCGGGTCGATCACCGCGGCGACGGTCACCTCGCCGCCGGTACTCAGCTCCGTGTCGGCCGGAATACCCCGCTTGACCAGTGCCAACCCGATCGGGCCCTCGTCCACGTGATCCACCACGGTGCCCAGCCGGCCGACCGTGCGGCCGCCGGCGGTGAGGGGATCGCCCGTGCTCGGCCGGTCCCCGGAGCCGTCGAGTTGCAGCAGCACCAGCATGCGCGGCGGTTTCCCCAGGTTGTGCACCCGGGCGACGGTTTCCTGGCCGCGATAGCAGCCCTTCTCGAGGTGCACGGCCCCGTCGCCGGGGCCACCGATCCAGCCGACCTCGTGCGGGATGGTGCGCTCGTCGGTGTCCACACCCAGGCGCGGGCGCAGGGCGGCGACCCGGTGCGCCTCGTAGGCCCAGATCCCGGCCGGCACCACGCCCGCGCCGGTCAGCTTGCGCTTCCAGTCGTCGACGGCCGACCGTGGCACCACCAGGTCGTATTCACCGGGGAAGGTGCCGCGCAGGAAGCCGCCGTCGGCCAATCCGGTCGCGGTCCACGGTGCGGGCAGTGCGTCCACCCCCAGCGCGGACAGCACCGCGGGTGCCGACAGTGCGGGCCCGAGAAGGGACAGCACCGCCAGTTCGGCCGGCTCGACCGCCACCTCGGCCCAGAAGATCATCCTGCGCAGGAAGGTCAGCAGCGGCTCACCGCGCCACGGCTCGGTGTCCAGCACGGTGACGCCGTCGAGCTGGGTCTGCAGCCAGTGATCTTCCACACGACCCTGCCCGTCCAGGCTGAGATTCTGCACCACGGTGCCGTCGGCCAGGTCGCTGACGTGCTGGCTGGAGATGGTGTGCAACCAGGAGCGCCGCTCGCCGCCGGTCAGGGTGAGCACCGCCCGATGCGAGCGATCGACCACGACGGCGCCGGTCTCCGCGGCGCGTTGCTCACCGAACGGGTCGCCGTAATGCCAGACGGCCCCGTTGTCGGGACCACTCTCGGGGGCGGGAACTGCGGACATCACCCCAGCCTACGGCGCCGCCGTCAGTAGGCTCTGGCCTCATGCCCACCGGCTTGATCGTGACGCTCGACGGTCGGGTGCACGGGGCCGACGAGCCCCTGGTGCGCGGCACCGATCCGGCGCTGACCCAGGGTGACGCGGTGTTCGAGACCGCGCTGGTGCGCGACGGCCACGTGTGTCTGCTGCCGGAGCACCTGGCCCGGCTGGTGGCGTCGGCGCGGATCGCCGGACTGCCGGAGCCCGACGCGGGGGCGTTCGCCGCGGCGGCCGCGGCGGCCACCGCCGGGTGGCCGGGCCGGGACGCGGTGCTGCGGCTGGTGCACGGCCGCACTGTGGGTTTCGCCGCGATATCGCCGGTTCCGGACCGTGTCGCCGCGGCGCGCCGCGACGGCGTGGCCGCGGTGACGCTGGACGCCGCACCCTCCCATGCGTTGGCCGGCGCGAAATCGCTGTCCTACGCCCGGCATTGCGCCGCGCTGCGCGAGGCCGGGCGCCGGGGCGCCGGGGATGCGGTCTACCTGGATGCCGACGGCCAGGTGCTGGAGGGTCCGCGGTCGTCGGTGGTGATCGCTGATGGCGAAACTCTGGTCAGCCCGCCGCCCACCCTGCCGATCCTGCCGGGCACCACGGTGGCCGCGTTGTTCGGCACCGCGCCGCGTGTCGCCCACCGTCGCTTGACCGTCGCGGATCTCTTTGCGGCACAGGGTGTTTGGTTGCTGTCCGCGGTCACCTTGGTGGCCCGGGTGCACACCCTGGACGGGGTGGTGCTGGCGCAGGCGCCGCTGCACGCGCAGCTGACCGCCTGGGTGGATGCCGCCGTCGGGCGCCGAGCCTGACCGAAAATCGGTTGTCGGCTGTGCCCGGCGCGGGTACTTTCGTCGGTACACAGGGAAGGAGGTGGTCCGACAAATTGATTGACATACGGACATGTGAGGTGGCTGCTAGCTAGCAGCACCAGGCGCGAGGAATCCACCTGCGAGCGCTGGCGAATTCCGAGCAGCCACCCGGCCCCCGAGCCCTTGGTTTTGTCCAACCAAGAATCACGGCTCGGGGGCCGCCCCATTTCTGTACTACCTCGGGGGTGCCGGCGCGAGTGACGCGCACGCCTCGTTGGCCTTGTCCCACGTTCCCTGGTCGATGCCCGGCGGTGCCGGCGGCGTCTTACCCTCGCCGGGCTGGGGTGCGCCCGCGGGCGGGGGTCCGCTCGGCGGGGTCATCCCGGACGGCGGGGTCATTCCGGCGGGCGGACCACCCTCCGGCGGTGCAGGGACGCCGTGCTCTGTCATGCAGGCTGTGAAAGCATCGTGACCGTCCGGCGCGGCCGCTGCCGACGTCGATTCCGACGTGGCGGTCGAGGAGGTGGATGACGATGCCGAAGTCGTCGACTCCGTGGACGATCCGCCCGTCGAACAACCGACCACACCGGCGATCAAGGCTGCACCGGTGACGCCCAGCGCCGCGGTGCGGAGTGCTGTCAGACCCATGAATTCTCCGTTCTCGAATTGACGGAGACGACGGTATGGGCCGTCGATGGGCGTCCGATGTAGCCAGCCTGGGCGCAAGTTAAGCGCTGCGAAGGGGTTATCCGACGAAGCGGCTCAACCGTGCCGACAAGTGCGGCACCAGCCCGCCGTCGGCGTCCACGCGCTCCTCGACGTAGGCCAGATCGCCGTCCTCGACGATGCCGTACAAGCGCTTGGCGCCGCCGACCAACAGACCGGACTTGCTGCGCGCCAAGGCATCGGTGGCCAGTTCCCAGGAGGACTGATTGCGCGGGCGGCCGTAGAACAGCTCGACATAACCGGCCGAATGGGACAGCAGCAGCTCGATGGCCTGGGTTTCGGACGGGTCGGCCGGGTCGTTGACGAAGCGCCAGAACCCCGTCTCGCGGAAGCCGGTGGACGCGAACTCACCCTCCGGGCCCAGCCGCCAGGACCGGCTGTCCCAATTCAGGTAGTCACCACCGTCATGGGAGACGATGATCTGCTGGCCGAACCGGTAATCGCCATGGGTGTCGCGGCCCTCGCCCTCACCGCGCCACACCCCGACCAGCGGCAGCAGTGCCAGCAGGGCGGGGTTGAGGTCCGCGCCCTCCCGCAAGTTCGCCGTATCGGCCGGTAACGGCAGATCGTCGAAGGTGGGGATGTTGCGGGCTGCGGTGATTCTGGCCCGCTCGGCGGCAGCGGCCACGGCCCGGTCACCCGAGCCGGGCTCGACCCCGTCTCCGGTGCTCACGCCTCGTCGGTGATCAGACGGTACAGGGCGTACAGCGCGAACCAGGTGATGACGACGACCGCCGCCACGAGCATGAATTCGAAGAAGAGAACCACGTCAGGAGTCTAACTGCCGAGAGCCGCTGCGCTCGAACCGGAGGCCCGAGCGCAGCGGCCGTTGGCCTCAGGCGGTGCACGATGGCCTGACTTCTCAGCGGCTCGTACCTCGCCTCGATCGGCGTCAGGCGACCTTGATGTCGACTTCGTGGATGCCCGCACCCGACGGGGTCACGCTGGCGTCACCGTTGCCCGCGGGCGACAGCGCGCGCACGGTCCACGTGCCCGGTGCGGCGAAGAACCGGAAATCGCCGGTCGCCGAGGCCACCACCTCGGCGGTGAACTCGTCGGAGCTGTCCAGCAGTCGCACGAACGCGCCGCCGACGGTCTGGCCCGATCCGTCCACCACACGACCGGTGATGACGGTTTCCTTCTCCAGGTCGACGCCGGCCGGCAGCGTCACGCCTTGCTTCGGTGCAGAGCACATATCAATTTCCCAACTCGATCGGGGCGCCCACCAGGGAGCCGTATTCCGTCCAACTGCCGTCGTAGTTCTTGACGTTCTGGTGTCCCAGCAGCTCCTGCAGCACGAACCAGGTGTGCGAGGAACGCTCACCGATGCGGCAGTACGCGATGGTTTCCTTCTGCCCGTCCAGGCCGGCCTCGGCGTACAGCTTGGCCAGGTCCTCGTCGGACTTGAAGGTGCCGTCCTCGTTGGCCGCCTTGCTCCAGGGCACGTTGATCGCGCCGGGGATGTGCCCGGGACGCTGGCTCTGCTCTTGCGGCAGGTGCGCCGGGGCCAGGATCTTGCCGGAGAACTCGTCGGGGGAGCGGACGTCGACCAGGTTCTTGGCGCCGATCGCGGCGATGACCTCGTCGCGGAACGCACGGATGGCGTTGTTGGGTGCCTTGGCCGAGTAGGAGGTGGCGGGGCGGGCGGGGACCTCGGTCACCAGCGGGCGGGCGTCCAGTTCCCACTTCTTGCGGCCACCGTCGAGCAGCTTGACGTTCTCGTGGCCGTAGAGCTTGAAGTACCAGTAGGCGTACGCGGCGAACCAGTTGTTGTTGCCGCCGTACAGGATCACGGTGTCGTCGTTGCTGATTCCCTTGTCGGACAACAGCTTCGAGAACTGCTGCTGATCGACGAAGTCGCGTTTGACCGGATCCTGCAGCTCGGTTTTCCAGTCCAGCCGGACGGCGCCGGCGATGTGGCCGCCTTCGTAGGCCGAGGTGTCCTCGTCGACCTCGACGAAGACGGTGTTCGGCGCGTCGAGATTGCTCTCGGCCCAGTCGGTGGAGACCAGGACGTCGGAGCGTGCCATGTAGTGGTTCCTTTCGGGTTATCGGCTTGTCAGAGGGTTGCGCGTCGCAGGCGAGCGACGAACGGGTAGATCTGGCAGCCCAGGCAGATGCCGAAGGCCGCGTTCAAGAACGCCGCGAACAGGGCGAACGCGGTTGCGACGAGGCCCAGCGCATCCACTCCGGCCGCGAAGCCCGCGGTGCCGACGACGGCGAAGACGAAGCCGACCAGCTGGGCGAATTTCAGCGGCGGCACCGGCTCCTTCTCGGTCGCCGGGCCCAGCCGTGGCGCGACGAAGGTGGCAAACACCCGGCCGTAGGGATGCTTGCGGGGACCGAGGGTGGACCCGGCCGCGAAGACGACGGCCTGCAGGCCGAGGATCAGGGCCGCGGCGGGCACGCTGATCGGCGCGACGAGCAGCGTGACGATCAGGACCGCGGTGGTGACCCAGGCGGCGAAGCGTGGGCCGCGGACATCGACCTGATCGAGGGCGGTGGCGTTGATGGTGGACATGTGCGTGCTCCTGTTGCGTGACTGGGTGGAGGCTGAATTGGGGCACGTCCGGCCATTCAGGCCCGGCCCCGAGCGCGGCGCAGTGAAAGAGGCGCGGCTACTCAGCAGCTACAACAACAACAGCAACAACCCGCAACGCGGCACAGATCGACTGCGCGGCGCTTGGTGAGCAGCAGCTCAAGGCGGGCGGACACGACGCACACAATACCCGTTGACCCCGTGGTCAGGCCAATAGCGGTTCCAGCGCCGAACGCAGGTCAGCAGCCTTGGGAACCCCGGTGGCGCGATAGCGTTGCCGGCCCTGGGCGTCGAAGATGAACGTGGTGGGCAGCGACAACACCGAAAGCCGCCGGGCGGCCGCCGGATTGGCGTCCATGTCGATCTCGACGTGCGCCACCTCCGGCAGTTCGGCGCAGACCTGGGTGACGACGCGGCGCACGGCCGCGCACGGGCCGCACCAGACGGCGGTGAAATGCACGATCGTCGGTCCCGTGCCGGACAGCCCGAGATCGGAGGTGTCCACGTCCTCGACGGCGGCGTCCTCGGCCGCGGCTCGCAGCAGGCCGGCGCGCAGCGTCACCAGCCGGCCGACGATGTAGCCGATGCCCAGCACGCCGATCACCACGACGATGGCCAGCGCCATGGAAGTGTTCATGATTGCCGAAACCCGTCGAGCGTGATGGTTACTCCCTCGGTGATGCCTTCCACGATGACGTCGGAGCCGCGGACGCCGGCCGAGGTGGGCGCCAGACCGAAGGGCAGCTTCTGGCCGGGCACCCGGGAGGTGAAGGCCTGCAGCACCGCCGCCGACCGGTCTTGCGGGACGGTTTGGTCCGCGGTGCCGGGACCGGTCAGCACGCCGGTCGGGGTGAGCACCAGCGTCGACTGATTGGGGCCGTCGAGGGTGAGGTCGACCGACACGCTGACCCGCTTGTCGAAACCCGCGGCGGTCGGGGTGCCGGTGAACACCAGGCCGTTACCGCTGGAGATACCGGACTCGGTGGTGTTGTCGCTTGCATCGTTGGATTCCCGCGGGGGCGCCTCGATCTGCAGGTCCTTGATGCCCATGACATTGCCGATGTGCCGGGAGTCGATGATGATCCGGCTCTCCAGCTTGCCGACCGGCAGGACGGCGCCCGGACCGATCAGCCACGACGAATCATGCAGGTCGACCCGGTGCATGGTGGCTTCCAGCGACACCTTGCCGGTGACCGGGTGATCCACGCCGGCGGCCCGGATCTCCACCTCTTTGTATCGATGGTTGGCGGCCTGGGTGACAAACGGAAAGCTCAGGATGCTGGCCCACGGGTCGAAGGACAGATGGGCGGCGGTGCGGACACTGCGCGCCAGCCGGTACTCGGCGTAGATCGCCACGCCGAAATCGGCGGCGACGGCCCCGACCACCACAGCGGTGAGGGCGGCGATGAGACCGGCCAGCAGTTTGCGCACCGGGACATTCTGGCGCACCCGAGCCGTGCCGCAGTTGCCGGCGCTCATTCAAGTCAGCTAACCACCAGGTAGCACGCTATCCTCAGGTGATCGTCGGTCGTAACGGCCACGTGTCAGCCATGAATCTGGAAGATGACCTTCGACATCGTTGTCCCAGGGAATCTGCCAGGGCGCCGGAGGGCCTTTTGGAGCTATTGCTACTCACCGTAGACCCGAACCCTGAGTCCGTGCTGCCGTCGTTGTCCCTGCTGGCACACAACGTCCGGTCCGCGCCGACCGAGGTTTCCTCGCTGCTGGAGGCCAGCACGGCCGATGTCGCCATCGTCGATGCGCGGACGGACCTGGCCGCCGCCCGCGGCCTGTGCCGGCTGCTGGGCACCACCGGGACGTCGATTCCGGTGGTCGCCGTGGTCAACGAGGGCGGGCTGGTGGCCGTCAACGTCGAATGGGGCCTCGACGAGATCTTGCTGCCGGGCACCGGCCCCGCCGAGATCGACGCGCGGCTGCGGTTGCTGGTCGGTCGTCGCGGCGGGGTGTCCGATCAGGAGAGCCTGGGCAAGGTGACCCTGGGCGAGCTCGTCATCGACGAGGGCACCTACACCGCCCGGTTGCGTGGCCGCCCGCTCGACCTCACCTATAAGGAATTCGAGTTGCTGAAGTACCTGGCACAGCATGCCGGGCGGGTGTTCACCCGCGCGCAGCTGCTCCAGGAGGTCTGGGGCTATGACTTCTTCGGTGGCACCCGCACCGTCGACGTGCACGTCCGCCGGCTGCGCGCCAAGCTCGGCCCCGAGTACGAAGCGCTGATCGGCACGGTGCGCAACGTCGGGTACAAGGCCGTGCGGCCGGCGCGCGGCCGGCCCCCGGCCCCCGAGGCCGACGATACAGACGACGTCTTCGACGACGACGATTTCGGTTCCGCGTCCGAGGCGTTCGACCCGCTGCACAGTCAGTGATCTCGTGGCAGACCGGCCTGCCGGTATCCGACCAGCAGCGCATCATCGCGCTGATCGACGCGGCCACCGACACCGATGGTGTCTCCCCCGTCGGCGACCAGGTGTTGCGTGAGCTTGCCCGCGACGACACCCGGCACCTGCTCGCGTCCGACGGGGACGAGCTGACCGGATATCTCAACCTCGCCCCCGGGATGGCCGAGCTGGTGGTGCACCCGGATGCGCGGCGCCGCGGCATCGGCACCGAGCTGGCCCGCACCGCTCTGGCGGCCGGTGGCGCCGACACCCGGATCTGGGCGCACGGCAACCTGGCGCCCGCCAGAGCACTGGCCGCCGCGCTCGGGTTGACCCCCCAACGTGAGCTGCTGCAGATGCGCCGCGGGTTGGCCGACCTCCCGCCGCTGTCCCCGGTCGACGGGCTGCGCACCTATGCCGGCCCGTCCGATGACACCGAGTTGCTGCGCGTCAACAACGCCGCGTTCTCCTGGCATCCCGAGCAGGGTGGCTGGACCGAGGCCGATATCGCCGAGCGCCGAGCCGAGGGCTGGTTCGACCCGGCGGGGCTGTTCCTCATCTTCGAAGGGCCCAAACTGCTCGGCTTCCACTGGACCAAAGTGCACAACCCCCGGCTGGGTGAGGTGTACGTGGTCGGGGTCGATCCGGCCGCGCAGGGCCGGGGACTGGGCGCCACCCTGACCCTGGTGGGCCTGCACCACCTGGCGCAGCGCCTCGGCCCGCAGGCCGAAGTGACCCTGTATGTAGAGGGGGACAACACCGCGGCGGTGAAGACCTACCGGCGGCTGGGGTTCGAGGTGTTCAGCGCGGACGTGGCCTACGGGCGGTAGCGCTCATCCCTGGGAGACCGCGGGCTGGGCGGCGCCGACGGTGGTGTCCGTTCCGGGTCCCGGCGTCCGGTCGCTGCGACGATCGAGGGCCGTGGCGCCCACCAGGACGATCAGACCGACCACGGTGACGACGGCGCCCATCCAGATCGGAGAGGTGAACCCCAGACCCGCCGCGATGGTCAACCCACCCAGCCAGGCGCCGAGGGCATTGCCGACATTGAACGCGGCGATGTTGGCGCCCGATGCGAGGGTGGGGGCGCCGGCGGCGTAGTTCATGATGCGCATCTGCAGTCCCGGCACGGTGGCAAAACCGAAGGCGCCCATCAGGAACAGTGCGATGACCGCGCTCACCTTGTACTGCGCGGTGGCCGCGAACCCGACCAGCACGACGGTCAACAGTGCCAGGATCGAGATCAGGGCGGGGGTGAGCGCACGGTCGGCGGCCTTGGCTCCCAACGTGTTTCCCACGAGGAGGCCGACGCCGAACAGCACCAGCAGCCACGGAACACTCGACGACGCAAAGCCACTCACCTCGGTGAGGGTGAAGGCGATGTAGGTGAAGGCGCCGAACATCCCGCCGTAGCCGAGGATGGTGATCACTTTCGACAGCCACACCTGAGGATGACGGAAGGCCCTGAGCTCACCCCGCAGGCCGGTGTAGTCGTCGCGCTCGATATCGGGAACCAGGGCGGCGATCCCGATCATCGCGACCACACCGATGACGGTGATCGCCCAGAAGGTCGAACGCCATCCCAGCTGTTGGCCCAGCAGCGTGCCCAGCGGAACGCCAAGCACATTGGCGACGGTGAGCCCGGCGAACATCATGGCGATCGCGCTCGCGCGCTTGTTCTCGGCCACCAGATCGGCCGCGACCACCGAGCCGATCCCGAAGAAGGCGCCGTGGCACAGGGCGGCGACGATCCTGCCACCCAACATGACGACGTAGGTGGGGGCGATCGCCGACATCAGGTTGCCGACGATGAACAGCACCATGAGCCCCAGTAGCACCCGCTTGCGGTCGAATCTCGTCACCGCGGCGGTGAGCAGGACCGCGCCGACCGCCACCGAGAGGGCGTATCCGGAGATCAGATAGCCCGCAGTGGCCTCGCTCACCGCAAAGTCGGTTGCCACTTCGGGTAGCAATCCCATGATGACGAACTCGGTGAGCCCGATACCGAACCCGCCGATGGCCAGTGCGATGAGACCTATGGGCATCGCTATTCCTTTCGAGTGCATGCGTGCATACGCCGATTGCATGCGTCTGCAGTAATTGCATACGCGGGATATTAATGTTGCACACGCGCTATATCAGCGCAAGCTGGTAAGCTGTGATCCAGCCATCGACCGAGGAGACGACCGTGGGGATTGCCGACGACGCCGTCGAGATCCGTGCGCAAGGCTGGCGCACCCTGGCCGCGCTGTACGGCGCCCTGGACGGCGATCTCGAGCGGGCGTTACAGCGCACCCACACCCTGTCGGTCGTCGAGTACACCGTGCTCGACGCATTGAGCCGCCAAGACGGTTGGCATATGCGCATGTCCCAGTTGGCCAGGGCCACCGCACTGAGCAGTAGCGCGACCACCCGACTCGTCAATCGCCTCGAGGACCGCGGCCTGCTCCGAAGAATCCTGTGTGCCGAGGATCGCCGTGGCATCTACACCGAACTCACGGAATCGGGCCGCCGGTTACTGCAGGAGGCTCGCCCCACTCACGACGCCACGCTCGAGGCATCCCTGACGCAAGCGCGCGAGCTACCCGAGCTCGCACCGCTGGTGCACGCGCTCTCCGAGCTCTACGCGCGCTGAGGCGGGATCGCACCCACGATGCCGAGGGCCGGGAGTGCGCGCCGGATTCTCAGCATCCTGTGAACCCCCTGGACCTATTCACCTTCCGTTCACTTTCCATCTGCGAAGAGTCCACCACCAGCGCATACGTTGCCGGAGAGTCTGAAGCCGTCAACCGAAAGTGGGATAAGTGAAGCTCAATCGCTTTGGCAAGGTCTTTGGTGTCACGCTGTCGGCCGCGGCCGCCCTGACCCTTGCCGCCTGTGGCAGCGACAACAACGCCGGCACCGCCTCTTCGTCGGCCGCCTCCGGCAGCTCCGCCTCGGCCGCCGATTGTGCCGGGAAGAACAGCCTGACCGCCGAGGGCTCGACCGCGCAGCAGAACGCGATCGCCGAGTTCAACAAGGTGTGGGGCCAGGTCTGCTCGGGCAAGTCCCTGGCGTACAACCCGACCGGTTCGGGCGCGGGTGTGGACCAGTTCATCGCCAAGCAGGTCGACTTCGCCGGATCCGATTCGGCCCTCAATGACGACCAGCTCAAGAAGGCCGCCGAGCGCTGCGGTGGCAACGAGGCCTGGAACCTGCCGCTGGTCTTCGGCCCCGTCGCGCTGGCCTACAACATCGAGGGCGTCGACAAGCTGGTCGTCAACCCCGACGTGCTCGCCAAGATCTTCCAGGGCCAGATCAAGAAGTGGAACGACCCGGCCATCGCCGCGCTGAACTCGGGCACCACCCTGCCGGATGTGGACATCACGCCGATCTACCGGTCGGACTCGTCGGGCACCACCGACAACTTCCAGAGGTACCTGGCCGCCGCCGCGCCGCAGACCTGGACCAAGGGTGCGGGCAAGGAGTTCCAGGGCGGCGCCGGTGAGGGCGCGCAGAAGTCGTCCGGCGTGGTGCAAGCCGTGCAGGCCACCCCTGGTGCCATCGGCTACGTGGAGAAGAGCCCGGCTGCGGCCGCGGGCCTGCCCAACGCGCAGATCGACAGTGGGGCCGGCGCCATCGCACTGACCGACGAGTCCACCACCCAGGCTGTCGGCGCCGCCAAGTTCGAGGGCGACGGCAAGGACCTCACCCTGGACCTGAACGCGCTCTATGCCTCCAAGGAAGCCGGCGCCTACCCGCTGATGCTGGCCACCTACGAGATCGTCTGTTCCAAGGGCTACGACGCCGACACCGCCGCCGCGGTCAAATCGTTCCTGACGGTGGCCGCCAACCAGGGCCAGGCCAGCCTGTCCCAGGCCGGTTACGTCGCGCTGCCCGACGCCTTCAAGCAGCGCCTGCTGGCCTCCGTTTCGGCGATCGCCTGACGGCTGGCGGACGACAGTCATTTTGGTGAGGATGGACTTGCGGACCGATGACCAACAAGGTCCCTGACGGGATAACAGTGACGACACCTAATCCAGCCGATGCGGGATCGGGCGAGGTACTCGCCTCGCCCATCCCTGAGCCGGAGCCCATCTCCACCAACCCCTCCAAGGGCACGAAAGTGCGCTTGGGAGACCGCGTTTTCCACGGTCTCGCAGAAGGTTCGGGCATCCTGATCGTCGCGCTGATCGCGGCGATCGGGGTGTTCCTCCTGTGGCGTGCCGTCCCGGCACTGGCTCGCAACAAGGAGAACTTCTTCACCTACGGCGGCAACTGGATCACCACCGACACGTCGGCGATGCACTTCGGCATCCTGGACCTGCTGCAGGTGACGATCTTCGTTTCCGTCTTCGCTCTGGTGCTGGCGATGCCGGTGGCGCTGGGCATCGCGATCTTCCTGACGCAGTACGCCGGCCGACGGCTGCGCGGCCCGCTGGCCTACCTGGTGGACCTGCTGGCCGCGGTGCCCTCCATCGTCTATGGCGTGTGGGGCCTGTACGTGCTGGCGCCGGTCCTCAAACCGCTGGCCCTGTGGCTCAACAAGAACCTGGACTGGCTGTTCCTGTTCAAGACCGGAACGGCGTCGGTGGCCGGTGGCGGCACCATCTTCACCGCGGGCATCGTGCTCGCGGTGATGATCCTGCCGATCATCACCGCGGTCACCCGCGAGGTCTTCGTGCAGACCCCGCGCGGCCAGATCGAGGCCGCGCTGGCACTCGGCGCCACCCGCTGGGAGGTCGTGCGCACCACCGTGTTGCCGTTCGGCCTGTCCGGTTACATCAGCGGTGCCATGCTCGGCCTCGGCCGAGCGCTCGGTGAGACCATCGCGCTGCTGATCATCCTGCGCGGCACGCAGACGGCATTCGGGTGGTCGCTGTTCGACGGCGGCTACACGTTCGCCAGCAAGATCGCTGCCACGGCAAGCGAATTCAACGACCAGTACAAGGCAGGCGCCTACATCGCGGCGGGCCTGGTGCTGTTCATCCTGACCTTCGTCGTGAACTCACTGGCCCGCGCCGTGGTCGCCGGAAGGGGCGCGAAATGACCTCCACGCTCGAACAGCCGGTCAAGGCGCCGGTCTTCCAGGGCGTCAGTGCGCGCCGGAAGCTGACCAACAACGTCGCGACCGTACTGGTGACGGCGTCGGTGCTGGTGGCCCTGGTGCCGCTGGCGTGGGTGCTGTACTCGGTGGTCGTCAAGGGCTTCAAGGCGATCACCTCGCCCGTGTGGTTCACCAACTCGCAGGCCGGGATGACGACGTTCACCGCGGGCGGCGGTGTGTACCACGCGATCGTCGGCACCCTGCTGCAAGGGCTGGTGTGCTCGCTGATCTCCATCCCGATCGGGGTGATGGTGGCGGTCTACCTGGTCGAGTACGGCGGTGGCACCCGGCTGGGCAAGGTCACCACGTTCATGGTGGACATCCTCACCGGTGTGCCGTCCATCGTCGCCGCGCTGTTCATCTATGCGCTCTGGGTGGCCACGCTGGGGTTCGAGCGATCCGGTTTCGCCGTGTCGCTGGCGCTGGTGCTGCTGATGATCCCGGTGATCGTGCGCGCCACCGAGGAGATGCTGCGCATCGTCCCGATGGATCTGCGCGAGGCCAGTTACGCACTGGGCGTGCCGAAATGGAAGACCATCATGCGCATCGTCATCCCGACGGCGTTGTCGGGCATCGTCACCGGCATCATGCTGGCGCTGGCCCGCGTGATGGGTGAGACGGCGCCGCTGCTCATCCTGGTCGGGTACGCGCAGGCGATGAACTTCGACATGTTCGGCGGTTTCATGGGATCGCTGCCCGGCATGATGTACGACCAGATCTCTGCCGGCGCGGGTGCCAACCCGGTGCCCACCGACCGGCTCTGGGGAGCGGCGCTCACGCTGATCCTGCTGGTCGCGCTGCTCAACATCGGCGCCCGGCTCGTCGCGAAAATCTTTGCCCCCAAGAAGGTTTAGGAGCTCGTCATGGCAAAACGGCTTGATCTCAAAGACGTCAACATCTATTACGGCGCGTTCCACGCGGTCTCCAACGTCTCACTGTCGGTGCAACCGCGCAGTGTGATGGCCTTCATCGGCCCGTCCGGCTGCGGCAAGTCGACGGTGCTGCGCACCCTCAATCGCATGCACGAGGTCATTCCGGGTGCCTACGTCGAGGGCTCGGTGCTGCTCGACGGGGAGGACATCTATGGCGCCGGGGTGGACCCGGTCGGCGTGCGCAAGACCATCGGCATGGTCTTCCAGCGCCCGAACCCGTTCCCCACCATGTCGATTCGCGACAATGTGGTGGCCGGTCTGAAGCTGCAGGGCGTGCGCAACAAGAAGACCCTCGACGAGGTCGCCGAGCGCTCGCTCAAGGGCGCCAACCTGTGGAACGAGGTGAAGGACCGCCTCGACAAGCCCGGTGGCGGCCTGTCCGGCGGTCAGCAGCAGCGTCTGTGCATCGCCCGGGCCATCGCGGTGCAACCCGACGTGCTGCTGATGGATGAGCCCTGTTCGGCCCTGGACCCGATCTCGACCTTGGCCATCGAGGATCTGATCGCGGAGCTCAAGCAGGACTTCACCATCGTGATCGTCACGCACAACATGCAGCAGGCGGCCCGGGTCAGTGATCAGACCGCGTTCTTCAACCTCGAGGCCACGGGTAAGCCCGGCAGGCTGATCGAGATCGACGACACCGAGAAGATCTTCTCCAACCCGACCCAGAAGGCCACCGAGGACTACATCTCCGGCCGCTTCGGCTAGGGGACCAGCACCACCCGGGTACCGGATGGCTCGGCGGCGGTCCAGGCTTCGGCCACCTGCGCCAGCGGCCGGACCGTGGTGTCCAGTTGCAGCCGGCCGTCGGCCACCATGTCCAGCAGCAGCGGCAAGGCCTCCGTGCGGGCGCGACCGAACACCTCGGGTGGGACACTGCCGAAACCGATGCCGGACAACGTGATCGCCGTGCCCCGCAGCACGCCGGCGGGCAGCGCGATATCCGGCCCCGCCATCGAGCCGATCTGCACCCAGCGGGTGGGGTGATAGTGCGCCGACGGATGGCTGCCGGCCAGGGCCCGCAGCGCGGTGGCGGCCGGTTCACCCCACAGGTAGTCCAGTACGGCGTCGAACGGCCGCTCGGTGTGCAGGGCGGCGACGCGGGCGGCGAGGTCGTCTTCGCGCATGGCGATGGCGTCGTCGGCGCCGACGGTGCGCAACCAGTCCAGGCGAGCGGTGTCGCGTCCGGCGACCACCACCCGGCCCGCGCCGAACAGCGACTTGGCCAGCTGGACGGCGGTCGCGCCGGTGACACCGGTGGCGCCGAGCACCAGGACGTGCTGGCCCGGCTGCAGTGCGGCGCCGTGCTGCAGCGCCATCCACGCCGATGCACCGGGGTTGGGAACGGCTGCGGCGGTGACGGAGTCGACGCCGTCGGGCACCTCGAAGGCGCCCTGGGTTCTGATCGCGGCGCGTTCGGCCATCAAGCCGTGTGCTCCGATCGCGCTGGCATAGACCCGGCGACCATCGGCGAGCCGGACCACGCCGTCCACCCCGGGGATGGCCGGCAACTGAATTTCCTTGCTGGCGTAATGCTGTCCCGAGACGATGCCGCGGGTGAGATTGGTCAGCGCCGAGGCTTCGACGGTCCCGACGACCGTCCCGTCGCCGGCTTGGGGCTCGGCGAACTCGGTGTAGACGGGCACTTGGCCCCATTCGGTCACGACGGCGGCTTTCATCCGAGCTCCTGTTTCCGTAGAAATCGTTTCTATGGAAACAATGTACGGGGGTGCGCCGCGGATGGCAATATGGTTTCCATGAAAACCAAGTTGGCCTTGATCGACGCGGTCAACACGCTCATCGACGCGGTCGGGGACAAGTTCGACACCGATGAGGACGGTGACCCCGAACGCGATTTCATGGTGCATCGCTGCCCGAAGCGGTTGGAGCCCGTCATTCGCGGGCTGCCGACGTTGTCGATGCACCTGTTGGCCGCCATCGCCGACGAGCCGAGCGGCCTGGTGGGGCTGGCCGCCCGTTCGGGCCAGCTCAAGGGCACGGTGTCCAAACACGTGCAGCGCCTGGTGGACGCCGGTCTGGTGCAGCGCTCACCGGTGCCGGGTAACCGCAAGGAGATCCAGCTGGGACTCACCGCCGACGGGGAACTGCTGACCGCGGCGCACGCCGAACTGCACGCCGAAATGGACCGTGGCCGGCGCGAATTTCTGCGGCGTTACAGCAATGCGGACCTGCAGGTGCTGGAGACCGTGCTGCGCGACCTGCTGGCCGCGCGCAAGGACGGGGTGCGGATCGTCGCAGGGGAGTAGCGGTGGCGGCCCTCAGCGCGCGTCGAGGTCGTCGTCCTCGGGCAGCTGACCGGTGACCTGGAAGATCACCCGGCGCGCCACCTCGACCGCGTGGTCGGCGAAGCGCTCGTAGAACCGGCTCAGCAGTGTCACGTCGACGGCCGCGGTGACACCGTGCTTCCACTCCTTGTCCATCAGGACCGAGAACAGGTGGCGATGCAGGTCGTCCATCGCATCGTCTTCTTCGCGGATCTGGGCGGCCTTCTGCGGATCCAGCGTGCGCAGCACGTCCTGCGCGCTGTTGCCCAATTCGACTGCGACACGCCCCATTTCGGCGAAGTATCCGTTCACCTCTTCGGGCAGCGCGTGCTGCGGGTGCCGGCGCCGGGCGATCTTGGCGACGTGCAGGGCCAGCGCGCCCATCCGGTCGACATCGGCGACGATCTGGATGGAACTGACGATCGCCCGCAGGTCGCCGGCCACCGGCGCCTGCAGGGCGAGGATGACGAATGCCTCCTCCTCGGCCAGCTTGCTGACCTCGGTGATGCGCTCGTGATCGGTGATGACTTGTTCGGCCAGCACCAGATCGGCTTGCAGCAGGGCCTGGGTGGCGCGCTCCATGGCTTGACCTGCCAGGCCGCACATCTCCCCGAGTCGATCGTTGAGGCCGTCCAGCTGCTCGTGGTACGCGGTACGCATGGGTTAAAGCCTACGGTTGAGAACCCGGATCGTCACGATTGTGCAGGTGAACGAACGATGAATGCCGGAGGCTTTCGCGAACCGGCTATTCGCAGGTGGTGTCGGCCGCGTTGGTGACGGTCAGGTCCTCGGGCAGGTGCGTCGGCTCGGCGGCGGTGCCCTGCACCAGGTGCACCTTCACCGCCGAACCGCTCGGCGACGGCGGCGCGACGGCGCGGTAGTCGGAGCCCAGCACCACCCGCACCACATTGCCCAGTCCGGTGGCCCGCTCGATGGTCGCGTTGGCGAACGACGATGCCACGGTGGCGGCCGCCTGCTCGTTGCCCGGCGCGAAGAACACCGTCGTCGCGTCCAGCGGGCCGGGGTAGTCGTCGGGGGTGTCGACGTTGAATCCATGCTGCTGCAGCGCCGCGGCCGCGTCGGCGGCGAGTCCGTTCTCGCCGGTGGAGTTCGACACCCGCACGGTCACCGAACCGGGATCGGTGGCCACCGCGTCGACGAGCTCGGCGTCGACCGCCGCCGCCGGACCCACCGGCATCTCCGGGGTCTGCGGCACGGGCGTGTTGTCGGAGTTGCGTTCCTCGGGCAGCGGGTCGTCGTTGATGATCGCGTCGAACAGGGCGTGCACGTCGTCGGTGCGGGGTGGCTCGTTACCGTCGGCGTCCGTCACGCCGGTGGTGGGCACCGTGATGAAGCTGATGCGCCCGGCGTTGACGCCCTGGATGGACTGGCCCAGGTCGACCAGGTCTTTGGTCTTGATGTTGTCGACGTAGCTGTCCTGGATGAACATGTTGACGACGTTGTTGAGCTTGCTCAGCGAGAAGAACGTGTCTTTGGAGATCAGCGACCGCAGCAGTGAGGACAGGAACAGCTGCTGGCGTTTGATGCGGCCGTAGTCGCCGTTGACCTCCGTGGTGACCTGGCGGGCGCGGACGTACTGCAGCGCGGTGTGCCCGTCGACCATCTGCCGTCCGGCGTGGGCCAGCACCGTCCCGAGTTCGTAGTCCTCCAGCGGGGTGGTGCTGCACACCTCCACGCCGCCGAGCGCGTCGACCATCTTGGCGAAGCCCGCGAAGTCGACGGCCATGAAGCGGTTGATCGACAGACCGGACAGCTTCTGGATGACCTTCACCAGGCACTTGGGCCCGCCGAACGCGTACGCCGAGTTCAACTTGGTCTCGGTGTAGACCTCGTCGGGCCCGTATTCACCCGTGTCCTCGTCGTACACCGGGCCGTACTGCCCGGTGTCGGGATTCCACGCCTGGCATTGGGTGGGGGTGATGGCCAGGTCGCGCGGGAAGGACACCGCCACCACTCGTTTGCGGTTGGCCGGGATGTTCACCAACATCACCGTGTCCGACCGCGCCCCGGCCGCGTCATCGGTGGTCCCGGCGCCCATATCGCTGTTGGCACCGATGCGGCTGTCCACCCCGACGATGAGGAAGTTCTCGTCACCGAACTGGGCGTTGGGGTCGATGATGTCGCGGGAGTTGAGATCCAGCGCCGACACCTTGTTGAGGCTGTTGTTCTTCATCGACTGCCACTGCCAGGCACCGCCGGTCAGTACCAGCGCGGACACCGCGATGAGCGCCGCCGCGACGCGTCCCATGAGGCGCACTCGTGGGTGCCTGCGCCGCGGGGCGGGCGTGGTGGTCGGGGGCGGTGTCGGTGTCGGGCGATCGGGATGGGTGAACAGCGCCAGATCCGGAAGTTCGGACGCGTAACCGGCGGCGAAGGCCGGTGCGACGTGCAGGACCTCGGTATCCGAATCACCCGGCTCGTCCGGCTCGACGGTGTCGGCCGATACCGGTGGCTCGATGTGCTCGACCGCTGGTTCGGCGGACGGTTCGGGTGCCGGTTCGGCTTCCGGTTCGGTACGGCGCCGGCGCCCGCCACCCGCGCCGGATTCGTTGGCGAGTTTGGCGATGAGGTCGGCGACCGCGACGCCGTCGGTGTGGTTACCGGTGCCCGCGGCGTCGGGCCGGGGATCGGGCGGCAACACGCCCTGGGCGCGCTCCCACGGCGCGGCGCCTGGTGCCGGCGGCGTCGACCGGGTAAGCCTCGGGGTGGACGGTGTTCGATCGGGGGGACCCCAAAGACCGGGAGTGGCGTTGTCGCCGTCACTCATGTCCTACCGGCCTTCGACTTTTCGCGGGGACGTGCGCGCCGTTGCACACGCGGGGGTCGTGGGGGCTGCATTGTTGTCTAGCAGTCCGGCACCCGCTTCCGCCAACCGGAAGCGGTCAAGTGGGTCCCCATCGTACTGAGACAACCCGAGCCCCAGCCAGTCCGAAGATGTGACGAGGCCGTCTCGATCTTGTTTCGGACGCAACTATCCAGCGGCCTCGATTCAGCCGCCCGAATGCATCACATCGGCCCCTTCGGGGACGGTGATGTCGTCCGGATCGTCGAGCCAGCCTTCGGGCAGTGTCACCGACGACGGCGAGCCCTGCCTGCCGCGCGGGCCGGCGGCGTGCGGCGGGAACGGCACGTCCGCGTCGAGCTGACGTAGCAGGGTGTCGAGCTCGTCGAGGGTCTTCACCAAGGCCAGCGCCCGGCGGGTGTCGGCGCCGGCCGGGAATCCGTGCAGGTACCAGGCGATGTGCTTGCGCATATCGCGCATGCCTTTGTCCTCGCCGAAGTGGGCGGCCAGCAGCTGACCGTGCCGGCGCATGATGTCGGCCACCTCTCCGAGCGTGGGCGGCGTCGCGACCGGCCGGCCGGTGAAAGCGGCCGACAGTTCGGCGAACAGCCAGGGCCGGCCCAGGCAGCCGCGGCCGATGACGACACCGTCACAACCGGTCTGCCGCATCATGGCCAGCGCGTCGTCGGCGTTGAAGATGTCCCCGTTGCCCAGCACCGGGATCGAGGTGACGTGCTGCTTGAGTGCGGCGATCTGGCTCCAGTCGGCCGCGCCCGAATAGCGCTGGGCCGCGGTGCGGGCGTGCAGGGCCACCGCCGCCGCACCCTCTTGTTCGGCGATCCGGCCGGCGTCCAGATGGGTGTGGTGGGCGTCGTCGATCCCGATGCGGAACTTCACCGTGACCGGGATGTCGGTGCCTTCGGTGGCGCGCACCGCGGCCGCGACGATCTTGCCGAACAGCCGGCGCTTGTACGGGATGGCCGAGCCGCCGCCGCGCCGGGTCACCTTCGGCACCGGGCAGCCGAAGTTCATGTCGATGTGGTCGGCCATGTTCTCGTCGACGATCATCTTGGCCGCGGCGTAGGTGGTATCCGGGTCGACGGTGTAGAGCTGCAGCGACCGCGGCGACTCGGTCGGGGCGAAGGTGGTCATGTGCAGGGTTACGGGGTGGCGTTCGACCAGCGCTCGTGCGGTGACCATCTCGCAGACGTACAGGCCGCTGACGGTTTCGGCCCTGGCCAGCTCCAGCTCGCGGCACAGCGTGCGGAACGCGACATTGGTGACGCCGGCCATCGGTGCCAGCACGACGGGGCTGTGCAACGCGATCGACCCGATCCGCAAAGCTGCGGATCGGGTCGGAAGCGGTTGGACTGCGGTCAGCGTCATCCGGCCGCGGAGGAGGTGACCAGCAGGTTCTTCATCGCCTTCTTCTCGGCGACCTTGCGCTCGCGCTCCAGGCGACGCTCCTTGGCGATCTCGAACTTCACGCAGGTCTCCTCGAGCTCCTCGACATGCTTGCCGACTTCGTCGCGCAGCTTGGCGGCCTCGCCGGTGAAGTCCTCACGCTCGAAGATGCGCCACTTCTTGAGCACCGGCATGACGATGTCGTCGAGGTGGATACGCGGGTCGTAGACACCGCCGGTGGCGATGACGACGGCCTTGCGGCGGAAGTCCGGAATCGTGTAGCCGGGCATCTTGAAGTTGGTCAGCACCTTGTGCAGCGACTTCATCGCCTGGTTGGGGGCGATGTCCAGGCCGGCGGCCGACACGTCCCGGTAGAAGATCATGTGCAGGTTCTCGTCGGCCGAGATCCGGCCCAGCAGCTGGTCGGCGATGGGCTCGTTGCAGGCCTTGCCGGTGTTGCGGTGGCTGACGCGGGTGGCCAGCTCCTGGAACGTCACGTAGATGACGGAGTCGAACAGGCTCTCGGCGAACAGTTCGTCGCCGCCCTGCTGGTTCTGGCCGGGCGAGAAGCCGCGGGTGACCTGCTCGACGCGCAGCTCCTCGAGTTCGATCGGGTCGATGGAGCGGGTCACCAGCAGGTAGTCGCGCAGCGCGATGCCGTGCCGGTTCTCCTCGGCGGTCCAGCGGTTCACCCAGAAGCCCCACGGGCCGTCCATGGTGAAGTTCATCGCGATCTCGCGGTGATAGGAGGGCAGGTTGTCCTCGGTCAGCAGGTTGGTGACCATCGCGATGCGGGCAACCTCGGACAGCTTCGACTGCTCGGGATGCCATTCTTCGCCGCCCAGGGCGTAGAAGTTCTTACCGTCCGACCACGGGATGTAGTCGTGCGGATTCCAGTCCTTGCGCATGGACAGATGCCGGTTGATCTGTTTTTCGACCACGGGCTCCAGCTCGTGCAAGAGTTGGAGATCGGTCAGTTCCTGTGACACGGTCACTCCCAGTTATCTGTACCTGTTGGTTGCAGTCAATATATCTGTGGACTCCGGTTACATCAAGTTTGTTGCCGGGCCCGTCATGTAACGGTTGCCACACGTTTTCAGGATTCAAACAGGCTCGGCAGACGGGCTGCGGTCGGTTGCGCAGCGCGTTACGATGCCCCGCATACATCAAGACCCTGAGTAATGGGAGTAGGGCCACACGTGAAAAAGCTGATCGTTCTGGGGTCGGGCACCGTCGGTGCGCTGGCAGCCGCTACCGCGTTGTTCGGTACGGGTGTGGCTGCTGCCGACAACTACGCCGGGCAGACCTACAGCGATGCCAGCTCTGCGGCCGGCGACGCCGGTCAGACGGTCGTCGTCGCCGCCCGCGTCGGCGACAAGCTGGATCAGGGCGACTGCATCGTCACCCGCTCCCAGACGGCGCCGTTCGCCAGCGCGAACGACGGTGCGCACGTGTCCAACACCGTGCAGTTCTACCTGAACTGCAATGGCGGCGTCGCGACCGCCACCAACCCGGGCGCCTCCGTGGCCAGCCCGGAGGGCCGGGCCGCCAAGGCCGCCGCCGACGAGGCCGAAGCCAAGGCGCTGGCCGAACAGCAGGCCGCCGAACAGCTGGCCGCCGACCAGCAGGAGCAGGAGCTGGCCGAGGTCAGCACGCCTGACCAGTAGTCAGTGCGCTCCGGTCCGGTCCGCTTCTGCGGCCCGGCGGAGCACCAGGTCACTGCAGTAATCGACGAACTGTTCCCGCGTCGCGCTCAGCCGTCCGTTGAGATAGCCGGTGAACAGTGCCGTCAGTGCGCCCACCAGACCGGTGGCGATCATCTCCTGGCGGGCGGGATCGCTCACATGGATCAGCCTGCTCTGCAGCAGGCTGATGAATGACGGCATCCAGTCGGCACCGGACTTGGTGAGCACCGGTTCGTGCTCCGGTGCCAGCAGGAGCACCCGTCCCCGAGTGGGGTCGTCGACCATCAGGGCGACGAAGCGTTCCACCGCGTCGCGGGGCGTGGCCGCGGACGCCAGTGTGGCCATCGCCGTCGTGCACACCTCGTCATATACGGCGCGCACGAATTCGTCTCTGTCGCCGAAGCTTTCGTAGAAGTAGCGCTCGGTCAGCGCGGCCGCCCGGCATACCGCACGGACGGTCAGGCGCGGGCCCTCCGGGCCGCCGAGCAGCCCGATGCCGGCGGCGATCAACTCGGTGCGCCGCAATGCCTGGCGATCGGACAGGGGGACACCCGACCACCGGCCGCGTCGTTGACCGGATGCCTCGCGACTCCTAAGCTCCATAGTGACAACGAGTGTAGTCAGAATTCGCTCGACGGCGAAGGGAACAGCGCCCGTGACGCAGGACATGTCGCAGTCATGCCCGGCGGCCGAGGAGCAGGCGCCGGCCGCGGGGTGCCCGGTGACCTCCGGCGGGTATGACGCACCGCCTGCCCCGCTCGGTCCGGACTCGCTGACCTGGAAGTACTTCGGACAGTGGACGGGGTTGTTCCAGGGCACCTGGGCCGGCTCGATGCAGAACATGCATCCCCAGCTGGGCGCGGCGGTGCAGCAGCACTCGATCTTCTTCATGGAGCGGATCCCGCGGCTGCTGCGGTCCATCTACCCGATCGGCGGTGTCGTCTTCGATGGCGATCGGGCGCCGCAGACCGGTGCCGAGGTGCGCGACTATCACATCGGGATCAAAGGGGTGGACGAGCAGGGCCGGCGGTACAGCGCGCTCAATCCCGACGTCTTCTACTGGGCGCACGCCACCTTCTTCAAGTCGACGTTGCTGGCCGCCGAGAAGTTCGGCGGTGGCCTGACCGAGACGGACAAGCGCCAACTGTTCGACGAACACATCGCCTGGTACCGCATGTACGGGATGAGCATGCGGCCGGTGCCCAAGAGTTGGGAGGACTTCCAGGCGTATTGGGATCACATGTGCCGCAACGTGCTGGAGAACAACTGGGCCGCGCGTGAGGTGATGGATCTGTCGACCATGCCCAAACATCCGTCGCTGCAATGGATTCCGGATCCGTTGTGGGCGCTGAACCTGAAAGTGATGCAGCGCTTCCTGACCTTCATGACCGTCGCCCTGTATGACCCGCCGGTACGCGAACTCATGGGGTACACCTGGTCGCCTCGGCAACAGTGGTGGCACGACCGGCTGTGCAATGTGATCACCCTGGTGTCGAAGTACGGACCCAAGCGCCGGCTGATGCATCCGCGCAAGCGCTCCGCGATGGACCGCGCGACGGGCCGGCTGCCCGCCGACGCGCCGCTGGTGCACACCCCGGCGCGCAACCTGCCGCCGGTCGAGTACCGCGACAGCCCGAATTTCTACTGCCCGAACGTCGGCTGATCCCGCCCGCGCTGCTTGCCCGTGGACGGGCTAGCGTTGTCGGCATGCAGGGGCCGGAACTTCTCGGCGGCCGATATGAACTGCGGGGGGTGCTGGGCCGCGGCGGTATGGCGGAGGTCCGCGCGGGCTGGGATGTCAGGCTCGGTCGCGCGGTCGCCATCAAGATGCTGTATCCGCAGCTGAGCGCGCAGCCGGACAGTCGCAGACGGTTCGCCGTCGAGGCCAGGGCGGCCGCCGGACTGAGCCATCCGCATGTGGTCGCCGTGCACGATGTCGGCGAACACCGCGCGACGCCGTACATCGTCATGGAGCGGCTGCCGGGAGGCACCCTGGCCGATATTGTCGACCGCGGCCCGCTGCCCGAGCCGCACGTGCGTGCCGTGCTCGATCAGGTGCTGTCGGCGCTGTCGGCCGCGCACGGCGCCGGCGTACTGCACCGGGACATCAAACCGGCCAACATCCTGCTCACCGAGGACGGCTCGGCGAAGGTGGCCGACTTCGGCATCGCCAAGAGTGTGGAGTCGGTGGACACCGTGACCGGCGAGGTGATCGGCACCGTGGCCTACCTGTCCGCCGACCGGATCGCGGGCCGGCCGGCCACGGTGGCCGACGATCTGTACGCCGTCGCGGTGGTCGGCTACGAGGCACTGTCGAGCCGGCGGCCGTTTCCGCAACAGAACATCGCCGAGCTGGCCCGCGCCGTGGCCGAGCGCCGGTATCAGCCGTTGGCTGCCCTGCGCCCCGACGCCGACCCGGCCTTGGTGTACGCCATCGAACGCGGATTGGCCGGCGGCTTCGGCAGCGCTGCCGAGATGCGGGCGGCACTCGCGGGCGGGGCGCCGGTGCGCCCGCCGACGCGGGTACTGGAGCATCCGCTGCCCGATCCGGCGACGACGGTGCTGCCCCGGCGGCGTAGGCGCCGGCGGCCGGTGCTCGCGGCGATCGGCGCGCTCGTGGTCGTGGTGTTGGTGGTGCTGGCCTTCGTCGTCGATGCCGCGTCGCGCACGGTGGCGCCGCAACCGGCCGGCACGGCCACCTCCGAGCCGCCCCCGCCGCCGGTCACCACCTCGGTCGCGCCGCCGCCCTCGCTGGTGCCCGCTCCCGTCGACCAGCAGGGCCCGCCGCCCAAGGGGCCCGGCAACGGGAACGGCAAGGGAAACGGCAACGGGCACAAGCCCAAACGCGGTGAGGGCTGACCGCGCGTTGTGAGTTCCTCGTAGCGTGGCGTGTACGCCGGCGAAATTGCCGGGCAACGGCGCCGCGGTGTGCTGGTGGCATGAGTATCTACGAGCAGATCGGCGGTGGCGCCGCCATCGAAGCGGTGGTGGCGGACTTCTACGTGCGCGTGCTCGCCGACGACGAACTGGCGGGGTTCTTCACCGGCACCAACATGGCTCGGCTGAAGGGTAAGCAGGCGGAGTTCTTCGGCGCCGCCCTCGGCGGTCCGGAGCCCTACACCGGCGCGCCGATGCGGCAGGTCCATCAAGGCCGGGGCATCACCCTGCATCACTTCGACCTGGTCGCCGGGCACCTGTCGGACAGTCTGACCGCGGCCGGGGTGCCCGAGGAGTTGGTGGCCCAGATCATCGCGGCCGTGGCGCCGCTGGCCGACGAGATCGCCACCGCGCGGAGCGCGTGATCGTGACCATGTGTGGTGCCCCCACCAGGGCTCGAACCTGGGACCTGCGGATTAAAAGTCCGTAGACGGCCACCTTTGGCGTCCGTCAGTTTCGCGGCATGACCGCCGACGGCGCGCAACGGAATCGTTTCGGTGTGGCGACGGAGCGGTCACTATTTGACGTGGTGAACCATACGAGCAACTTGTTTCCTGTGAAATCACCTGGTATGAGCCCAGCAACCACAGTGATTACGACCGGTTCCGACGATTGGAAGCTTTGGCAAGTAGCTAAGCGCCTCTCCCGCCGAACCATCAACGAGCGCCTTCGAGTTATCCGACTGTTACACAACGAAACTGGAATCCAGCCAATATCTATTACGGCGATCGACATCGTCGAGTGGATTGCTGAGCACGACGGAGATTGGTCCGACTCGACGGCAGCGACGTACACCAGCTATCTTTCCGCGTGGTTCAAATGGCTACAGATCGTCGACCGGCGGATCGACAATCCGATGGTGAAGGTCGGCACGCCACGCGTGCCGGAGCGCGAGCCGCGGCCGGTCGCTGACACCGAGGTCGTGAAGCTGCTTCAGGCCCGGATGTGGACGTCGACGCGCCGCATGATCCTGCTCGCACTGCTCGCCGGTCTCCGCGTGCACGAGATCGCCCAGATCCGCGGCGAAGACGTCGACTTCAACACCCGATTGCTGTGGGTCAAGGGCAAGGGCCGGCGGCTGAAGTCGGTGCCGCTGCACCCGATCCTGCTCGAAATGGCGAGCGAGATGCCCGGCGCCGGCTGGTGGTTCCCGATGCGCGGATGCGAGTCCGAACACGTCCTCTCGAAATCGGTGTCCGACATCATCGGCCGCACCATGCGCCGCGCCGGCGTCCGCGGTACGCCGCACGCACTGCGGCACTGGTACGCCAGCACGATGCTGGACAACGGCGTCGACATTCGCGTGGTCCAAGAGCTGCTGCGCCACAAGTCGCTGGCCACGACGCAGATCTACACGAAGGTGCCCGACGGTCAGCGGTTCGACGCGATCGCGGGACTGGACCCGTGGCGGGCCCTGCACGCCCGGCCGCGCGAGCTCAAAGCGGCGTCCTAGCTCTGCTTCTCGGCTCGCCGCTCGATCCACCTGTCGATGGTCTCCGGGAACCATCCCTTCACCCGGCCGATCATCACGTCAGGTTGCGGCATCCGGCCGGGAATGTTGGCGTAGCTCTTGACGGTGTTCGGTGACAGGCCGGTGCGTTCGGCCACTTCGTTCACTCCAAGAGCCCTGATCATGACCACGGGCCAGACGGTATGAATACCGAGGTATATATCCCGATCGGTGTGCCCGTACGGGTGTGCCCGTTGGTGGTGTGATGGCGACGCGCGGCGGCAGTTCTCGGGGTGTAGCTGCGAGTCGCCTGGTGATGCCGCTAGCGTGATCGGCTATGACCGTTCCGTCTTCGCCGGCTGGCTGGTATCCGGACCCGACCGGGAAGCCGATGCAGCGCTATTTCGACGGCGTGCAGTGGACCGAGCAGTACGCGCCGGCCGCGCCGGCTGTCGCGCCGCCGATGGTGCCGCCGCCCGCCGGCGGGGTCGTGGTGTCGGGCCCGAACCACATCCTGCATCTCATCCTGACGGTGCTCACGTTCTGGGCGTGCGGCGGGTGGATATGGATTTGGCTGATCGTCGCCCTGGCCAACAACAAGCGCGTGCAGACCGTCGACGCGTACGGCCGGGTCATCACGCCGCCGCCGGCGCGCCCGGCCGGGCCGGCGGGCCCGTCGTTCATCGATCGCGTCAAGGCCGGCGATCGCGAAGACACGTTGATGTGGGTGTCGCTGGGCGTCGCCGCCGCGGTCGTGGTCATCATCGCGATCGTTCTCATCGCGGCGGCATAGACGGGGATTGGTCGCAGCTCTCGCCCTTGGGTGGTGCGTGGACCGGCTGGTCGCAGGTGGTGCAGCGCCAGGTCATGTGTCGGTCGCCGCACGCGCATGGGTAGCTGCCGACGATCACCTGGCCGGGGCCGAGCTGGTGGCCGTTCGGGCATTGGGCCGGCCGCTGGACGTGCATGCCGCCGCGGCGGTTCGGGACCAGGTCGCCGACCTCGGGCATGCGGTGGATCGTAGCCGCGGCCGCTGACATGCCCCGGGCGGTCGGCTACTCGGCGGCCGGGTCCGGCACCTGCGCGGCCGCGATCGCTTCGTCGGTTGGATCCGGGTCGTGCGGGTTGTCGATCCAGTCGGCCCGGTTCAGGTGCGCCCACGCGCCCGGGCCGTCGACGCCGGCGGGCGGCGGGTAGTGGCGCACCGCGCCGGTGCACACCTTGCAGGTGCCGTTGCGCACCGGCCGTGTCGACGTCGAATCAGGATGTCCGGGCATGCATCCGATCGTGCCGCGTCTCGCCTTACTCCACGCGGGAGCTGGCCGTGGTCAGGCTGCGGGCAGCAGGCGGGCGCCGACGCTGTTGTACGTGCCGCCCGTCGCCGAGAAGTCCTTCGAGCCCGACGCGTCGCCGGCGGCGTCGCCGGCCAGCCCCCGCAGGGTGTTCGCGACGGCGCTCGCTGCGCGTTGCGTCTGGCTGTAGTTGCCCAACGTGTGGCCGGCCGACATCGCGTTGACCGCGACTTGGTTGGCGCCGACCGGGATGGTGATCGCGGTGCCGGAGCTGATGCCGGGCGCCGACACCACATTGTCGTACCCGCCGACGTTGGACCACAGCCACGCCATCAGCCAGATATTGCGGCCGGTGTTGGTGCCCGAGCTCTGGATTCCGGCCAAGGGGTGCGACCCGTCGGTGGGCGGGTTGGGGAAGATCCAGAGCTGCGAACCGTAATTCGCGCCGCCGCTGCGGTCCTGGCCGCCCATCAGTGTCGCGGCGACGCCGTTGTACGAGCACCCGAACGTGGTGGTGCCGCCACCGTTGGCGTACCAGTTGAGCGCCATAACCAACGCCAGGTTGGGGATGCCGCTGTACGCCGACAGGTCGACAGCGCCGCTCGCGGTGGTGCTTGTGCCGAAGCTGTTGCTGTTGGTGAACTGGCCGAACGTGGTCTGAAACAGGACCGGCGCAGATGCGGCGGCCGCCTGTGTGGATGCGGCGATCGCGCCGCGGCGCGACACCCGGGTCACGTCGACAGATCCCCGGTCGCAACCCACTCGTTTGAGCCGCGGTAGCGCAGCGCGACCGACGAATACTGGCCGGTGAGCTTCTTCTTGCTACCGACGCTGCGGATGGTCACGCCGGCACCTTCGACGAGGGTCACTTGACCGGCGCCGTAGGCGAAGATCTCACAAACCCCGGTCGCCGGGAACGGAACGGTGCTGCTCGGCGGGATGGTCACCGTGTTGGCCGCCGCGTTGGTCGTCTCGACGACCTTGCCGAGGTCGGTCAGCGCGAGCGTATAGGCCGTCTCGTTGGTGGGCCGGGTGTTCGGGGTGATCGTGTCGACGTACAGCTTCGTGACGCCGTCGGACGGATCCGATGGCGCGGCGCCGACCTGCTTGCGGGCCATCAGCCGAAGACAGCCACGCGGTAGGCGCCGGACGCCGGCGCGGCGGCGAAGCTGACGGTGACGGTGTTGGTGGTGGCATGCACGACGTCGGCCTCCACTTCCTCGTACGTGGTGGCGTTGTACACCACAACGTCGACGTCACGGGTGCCGAGGTTGTGCGTGACCGTGATGACCGACGCGCTGCCGTCGCCGATCGCGGTGGCGTACTTCCGGGTGACCACCGATGTGTCGATCGCGATACCGCTGGCCCCGACGGTCAGGCCGCCGGACGGCGCCGCAACCGCGGTGATCACGCCGCTGCTGATGTTGATGCCGTTGCCGGCGGTGTAGTTTCCGGACCCGCCGGTCTGTGCCCACACCGTCGCGGTGGTGCCCGGGGTGATGGTGCCGTTCGTGGTGCACGTCCACTGCGTGTCGGCCTGCGTGGTGCCCGCGGAGACGTAGACCGTGGCGTTCGGTACGAGTTCGCCGGCGCCGTCGGCGTCGGTGGCGCGGGTCGGCGCGCCGGACGCGTTCACGGTGTAGATGCCGTTCTCGGATCCGGTCGTCTGATTCTTGATCAGGATCCGGTTACCGGTGGCCAGGGTGACGCCGTCGATAACCTGTCCGGCCGCGAATGCTGTTGCCAGGGCGCCGTTCGCGGTCGTCGCGGCGTCGACCGCCTTCTTCCACGACAGGCCGGCGATCAGGTTGTCGACGTAGTCCTTGTTGACCAGGTCGGTGCCCGCCGACGGCGATGCGGCGTTGATGCCTCGCTGATTTTGGAGGTCGATGCCGGTGAGGAACTTACGAGCCATGACGTGCCTTCCTTAGATGATCTGCGCGCGGCCGGATTGGGGGGTGGCGAAGACGACAGCGATCGGGGTTGTCGCGTCGTCGGGCATCGTGACGTCCGCTTCGACAACGACGTTGCCCACGAGGACCGTCACGGAAGTGGCCTTTCGTCCAAGGGGGTTGGCGATAGTCCATGTTGCCGCCGGGGCGCTTTGTGTGTGCGTGAACCCCTGCCAGGTGTTCGACGATTCGACCGCGGCTTCGATGGCCGGGCCGAGGTCGAGCCCGTCGCCGAGGTCCACCCCGGACGCGGACAGCACGAGTGTCGCCATGCCTTCGATGCGGGCGTCGTCGGGGATGAGCCGCAGCACGAGTTGGTTGTCGCTGCTGGGCGGCAGGTTGATCCGCTCCACCGAGGTCAGGTTGATGCGGGTCGCCGATGTCGGTGCGGCGAAGTCGAAGTCGTCGAACTTGTACTGGCCGCCGTTGATCTTCATCGGCTCGAAGTGCACGCGGTAGATCAGGTGCACGCCGGCGGGCAATTCGAGCGCGGGCGTCTCAGCGATCAGCGGCACGCCGACCGAATCGACCTGCTCGTTGTACTGCTCGGCCGTCGGGGTGTCCGGGCCGGTGGCCGGCGCCGGCCCGCGGACCGCCTTCAGCACACCGGATTCCAGCCGCGCCGCGATCGGCAGCAGCAGCAGCGACATCATCGGATCCTGATTCAGGATCGCGATCTCTTGGGAGTCCTGCCCGATCAGCTTCGGCGTGAACAGGATGTCGCACCACGGCTTGAACGCGTCCGGGTTGAAGCCGGGATCGAAGGTGTCGCCGATGATCCCGCGCGCTTGCCAGTCGACGAAAAACGTTGTGAGGTATGAAAGATCAGCCATTGTCGGATGACTCCTTATCCCGCCTTCGGACCGTCTGCTGGTGGACCAGCGCCGCAATCATGGCGACAGCGGCGAGCGCGCTCAGACTGTAGATCGCGAACCGGAGTTCTTGCCGGCCGGGAAAATCCGGATCCCACCAGGTCGCCAACGAGATCTGCCACAGCAGCAGTGACCACATCGTCTTCATCGCGAGGTACGGCGGTCCGACCTCGCTGGTCCACCACCTCGACCAGAACGCATAGCGCACAGTGAAAATGGTGGTCAGCAGGGCCACGATGACCAAGACGACGTTGGCCGCGATTCGGAAGTGATTCGGATCGAGCCACCAGATGTCCGAGAATAGCGCCCCGCCGATCAAGACGATGCACGTGACGATGAGCCGCCTCACGCCTGCCGTCTCCTCATCGCGAGCTGGATCGATTTGCCGAACCCGTTGAGCGACGCTTCTTGACGCAACCGCGCATCTGCCTCTCGTGAATACTGGATCAGTTCGCCGATGCCCTGCGTGGCTTCCTCGGCGCGTGCAAGACGCTGCTCGGCTTCCGCGGTGCGGCGCCGCCATGGCCACCACATCACGTCCCCTCTCGGGCGAGCGCGGCGATCTCTTTCCGGAACGACGAAACCATCTCGGTCGCCGCGATGGTGCCGGCGGTGTTCTCGATCAGCGCCTTTGTGGCCTCGTGATAGCTCTGCTCGTACTTGTCGCCGCGGGCTCGCTCGGCGCGGTAACGGCCGCCGGGCACAAGGCGTTCCGTAGCGATCGCCCACATGAAGATGATCGCGATGAGAGTCGCCAAACCGGGCCCGGTGAGACCGGCCCAGAATTCGGGGTTTGTCCAGCCCATCACTTCGGGTCAATCGGCGACGGCGTGGCCTGGCCCGGATCCGGTGCGCGCCGGCGGCGGCGTGGC
Source organism: Mycolicibacterium canariasense (assembly GCF_002101555.1). Classification (GTDB taxonomy): domain Bacteria; phylum Actinomycetota; class Actinomycetes; order Mycobacteriales; family Mycobacteriaceae; genus Mycobacterium; species Mycobacterium canariasense. The sequence goes on along the minus strand of NZ_LQOL01000049.1, from coordinate 110,845 downwards.
TTAGGGCGCGGTTTGTTGGCCGGGCCCTGCCACACGACGTACGTGCCCAGCGCAACGGTCGCGAGGAAGCGCACCCACTGGCCGCCGTCGGTCGGCCACGGCACGCCGCCCTGCTGAAGCTGCATCGCGACGTTCGTCAAGAACAACGCGAGAAACGCCAGCAGCGCCTTCCAGCATTCCTTCAGGACAGCCAGCATGATTCGGCCTTTCTCATTGCAGCCGGAGGGCGACGTCGAACTGGAATCCCTGATTCCACATCGCCCACGAGCCGGGGAAGAGCAGCAGCGTCGCACCGTTCGGGCAGGTCTCGCGGATCGTCTTCACCGCGTGATCGACGGCCGTCATCCCGTCCCAGAACGCGTGATTCAGGTCGGCGTACATGCCGTGCGCCTGCGTGCCAACGAACTTCACCGCGTCGACCATCAGGTTGATGAGCGACGGCAGCAACGCGAGCAGTTGCAGCGGGTTGACCAGGTTGCCCAGCGGGTTGGCCGGCACGAAGTTCACCGGGCCCGCCGTGACGAAGCCGACCAGGCCGGACAGGATGCCGGCCACACCGGTGTCGTCGGACGAACCGACCAGGCCGGTGAGTTCCTGCATCGCGACCGTCGGCATCTTCGTCAGCAGCCACGACGCGAAGTCCAGCGTGAGCTCGGCGCGCGAGATCACCTCGTAGAAGAAGAACAACAGGCCGCGGGCCCGCGGGTACCAGTCGCCGTCGATCGAGTACGACCAGTAGCGGTCGGCGACGAAGTCGGGGTGCGGCTGCCGGCTGATTCCTTCGCCCGGGTCGTTGCCGAGCAGTGAGCCGTCCGGCCGCATCGACGGGTCGCCGAAGTTGATCGACATCAGGTAGCGGGCGCGCTGCTCGGCGGTCAGCGTCATCTCGTAGTCGCGAAGCGTCTTGGCGCCCATCGAGTAGCCGATACCGATGATGTCGCCGTCGATGGTCTGCGTGAGCCGCTGGCCTTCGCGGGCGCCGGCCGCGGTGTCGCGGTTGAAGCTCGGCGCGTCCGGCGGCATCAGGTAGGCGCGGGTGTCGTGCCAGACGCCCTGGATCCGGTACTTCGGGCCGAGCACCGGCGGGATGTAGGCGCGGATCGCGGTGCGCAGCGCCAGATCGGCGATCCCGTCGGTGCGCAGCGGCTTGTCGCCGCCGGTCATCTTGCGCAGCAGCGCCGGATCGGAGTTGATGTGGATCGCGAGCTGCTGCACCGAGCGGCGCGTCGCATCATCGAACACACCGGTCTCGAGGACACCCATCTGCACGGCGAACGAGTTCTTCGGGTACGCGTACAGAAGCCGGTGCTGCACGCGGGCGACCTCGGATCCGACGTCGCCGAGGCCGTACCCGATCCACTTCCCGCCGGCGTCGTGCGCCATCAGGCCGCACCCATCTTGAAGACAGCCTGAAACTTCGGCTTGAACGCGACGAGCGCCTTGCACATGTCCTGGCCGAACTCGGCGACGAAGGGGTTCGTCGCGGCATAGGAGTCCGGCGCCACCCCTTCGCGGGCGACGCGCTCGACGTGCTCGACGGCGTAGGGCACATCGAGCAGGTAGGCCAGCGTGTTCCGGCCGTCCCACACGTTTCCGTCGATGTTGTAGATGAAGCCCAACATCGTCTCGATGTCCTTGCCGTCCTCGGCCAGGGCGGCGCGGGACGGGCCCCGCTTCATGATCTCGTCGTAGAGCTCTTGCTGCTGCTTGTCGGTCAACGCCATCAGAAAGCCTCCGGTCCTCGGTTTACGGTTGATCTGCGCCTGGATGTCGGCGCGCAGGATGTCCATGTCGATCGCGCCGGGATCCCACTTGCCCTCGGCGGTGGGTGGGTCGCCCTGGTCGTATTCCTTGTGCGACAGGCTGTGTGACGCGTCAACGTCGATACGCCGGTTGATCGCGGCGTTGACCTTCACCAGCGCGTCATACTGGACGTCCGGCCAGGACGAGCGGTGCGGCTTGCCGGGGGATCCGCCGCCGTCGTTCTGGCATTCGATCCCGATCATCCGCTGGTTGGCGTTGTGGCGGCCGAGGCCGGGCCAGTACCCGGTTCCGCCGTGCCAGCACACCCCGACGGCGACCAGCTCGACGACGCCGTCGCGGCGAAGGTGGATGTTGGCCAGCGGGCCGGCCAGGTCGCTACGGCCGTAGCGGATCGACTGCCACGTCGACCCGTTCGATCCGGTGTGGTGATTCAGCACACCCCACAGCGATCCCATGTCGCCGTGCCCGGATTCCAGCCAGCCGGGCGTCTCGATGACCGTCAGGCCCTCGGCGCGAAGGACATCGGCCAGCCACACCGGGTCGCCGGTCCACGGGCCGTGCTCGTACTCGATCGCGTCCGGGGGCGGCGGCACGGTGACCGGCCCGCCGGCCTTCACCTCGTTGTACAGGCGGATCGCGTCGCCCCACCACTGTGCGTACGCCTCGGGGACGCCGGAGCGCTGCACGCCCTGAACGACGTCGTTGGCCGACTTGGCGGCAGCGATGAAGTGGCCGGCGTCGATGCCGTCGTTCGCGTGGAATTCCTTGGGCAGCCGCGACATGAAGTTGCGGATCGCGGTGCGCGGGTTCATCTCGTCGGCGACGGTGCCCCACCACAGTTCGCCGTTCGGGCCGCGCTGCTGCTGGCAGATGCCGACGCTGCGGCCGTCGTCACTCTCGCTGTCGTGCGGGTAGTTGACGCTGGTCGGCTCGCGGGTCGGGTTCGCGGGCAACCATATCCGCCGCTCGAAGGGCGGATCGTTGTCCTTCACGCCGACTTCCTGCAACGTGCACATGCCGGCGAGCACCGCGGCGGGCTTCTCTTCAAGCCCAAGTTCGTTGGCAACCTCGATGAACAGTCGCATGTAGTCGGCCCGCGTTCTCAGCGGGTCGTCTTGGAGGAAGCGGGTAAAGCTCACGCGTTGAGCACAACACGCACCCGTGATCCTGAGCTAACCGATCGCGGCCGGCCCGACATCGACCACGGGCACCATACGGGTCCATCCCGCAAGGCGTTCCGCGCGCGGGTAGCTGCCGCCGCGGTCCAGCGTCATCGCCCCGTAGTCGCCGAGCGTGCTCCCGTCCGGCAGCTTCACCGCGACGGCGCCGAACGTCGGCGAGTCCTCGCGCAAATCCTGATACACCTCGGGCCGGTTCACGGCGTCACCAGCTCGTAGCCGGCGGCGGCCAGCGCGTCAGCGAAGCTCTCACACCCGGGCACCGACACGAGCGGTGTCATGCCGTTGGCAGGGTCGCCGTCGGCGTCGAGCACCACCGCGTCAGCGTCGGCCAGGAACACGTCGGCCTTGTCCGGCAGATGCATCTTCACGATGGGCACGCGGACACCCAACATCTCCTGCACCGTGCTCGCGTCGAGCCGCGGGATCGTCACCAGAAGGTGCTTCCCGTCCGAGCATTCGTAGTGATTGGTCACCGGGCAGAACTGCGAAAGCTGTTCGCCTACCAGGGTTGCTGTTTCCATCTGTCCCACCTACTTGTAGTAGAAGATCACCATGCCTGGCGCGCCCGGGCCACCGCCGCCGGCCGCGGCGCCGTTCGACGCACCGCCGCCACCGCCACCACCGCCGGGGTATCCGCCCGCGCCGCCCTTGCCGCCGGTGTTGAGGGCCACCGACGCCGCACCACCACCACCGCCACCGCCGCCGCCGCATTTCACCGCGGCCCCGGCCGACACCGAATCGCCCGGCTGGCCCGACGAACCGAAGGTGCCCGTGGCGCCGCGCGCCCCGCCGGCGGCCAGCAGCGACGGCGACCCGGGCGTGCCGTTGCCGGTGTTGTAATCGCTGCCCTTGCCGCCGGACCCGGGGATCGACGCCGACGGCGAGTAGCCCAGCGGTGTGGACATCCCGCCACCCGACCCGTGCGCGGCCGACTGCGCCACCACCGTGCCCGTATGCGGGGTGGCGTTGTGCACCCGCACGTACGACAGGTTGTTCGCGGCGCCGACCCGGGTGTCCAGCGCTGCGATGCCGGTCAGGTCGACCCGGTTCACGATGTAGGAGCCGTGCAGGCCGCCCGCGCCGCCGCTTCCGCCGCCCGACGATCCGCCGTTGCCGTCCTGGCCGCCGCTGAACATGCCGATGTTGAACTCGACGGGGAGGGGCGACGGGACAACCCAATTCACCTCGTCGGAGGTGACCACGTGCACGTTGTAGCCGTTGAGCACGGCGTCTTTGATCTTCTCGATCGTGTACGTGACCTCGGCCGCGGTGCCCGAACCGCCGCCGCCAAACCACCCGTTGAAGATGCCCGTCGCGATATCGACGACGTTCTCGAAGAGCCCGGGCAGGTTCAGGATCTTCGACGGGTCCAGAATCGGTACCTGGAAGGGATCGAGCAGACCGCCGATCAGCCGGCCGAACCGGTTGCCCAGCTCGCCGAGGAAGTCGACGGCGCCACCGATGACCGTGGCCACACCGTTGGCGGCGCCGGCCAGGATCTCTTGCGGCGACGGCAGGCCGAAGATCGACCCGAGCGCGCTGAACAGATCGTGCCACTGCCCGCCGATGGCATGGGCGTCGTCGCCGATCGCCGACAGCGGATCCTCGTACGACGACACACCCTGGCGCAGCGGATTGAAGATCGCGTTGCCGGTCCCGCGCGACTGCGGATGCTTGTCAACGGCTTTGGGCATCAGCTCACCGGGATCAGCTCGATAGACAGATGCGAGTCGTTGGTCACGTACTTGTAGCTGCCGGATCCGCCCTGGCGCACCAACATCACGTAGATGTCGATGCCCTGGTCCTTCGAGATGCGGCCGACCGCCGACTCGGGGTTGACTGCCCGGGTCGGGTCCGCGGCCGACGACCAGTGGTCCCGGATGTGGGCGACCGTCTCGGTGTCCAGCGTGGCCGGGTCGTAGATCGCCTTGCCGATGAGCTCGCCGGACTCGGGCGCGTCCGTCGATCCCTGCGGCAGCATCCGCACTTCGACGCACACCTGCGCGGAGTTGAACAGGCCGTACCGCTGCCAGCGCAGGTGCCCGCCGACCTTCGGATAGAACGCGTAGTCGAGCGGCCCGACCGACGGCGCCGCGATGACGGTGCGCGCCGCCGAGTACGTGCCGGCCGGCCCGAAGCTACCCTGCGGGATGGTGATGTACTGCAACGTCTGCTGCGTCGGATCACCTGGCACGAAGCGGCCTTCGCCGTTGTGCGCGGACGCATCCCAGATCAGGGTTTGCCCGTCCTGCATCTCGCCTTCGAAGTCCAGCGATTCGGCGATGCGGGAGTTGTCGCCCTTCGGCCCGACGATGCCCGGGATGAGCAGGTGGAACGTCGGGTTCTCGTCGGTGCCGCCTTCCTGCACGACGATCTCGCCGTACGGGGTGGCCCCGGACATCACCACCTGCTCGGCCGTCATCGAAATGTTCGGGGTCGGCCCGGGCGGGCCCGGGATTGCGCCGAGCAGCACCTGCCAGTTGTCGCCGTCCCAGATGTGCCAGAACCCGGCGATGTACCAGGCGCGGCCGGCGTCGCCTTCGCCGAGCCCGTCGGGCAGGTCGGCGGGGTTGGTGATGGTGGACTGGAATTCCGGCCGCCAGAACGGCGCCGGCAGGCCACGCGGACCTTGCGGTCCGATCAGCGCGTCGAGCGTCAGCGCGGCCTCGTCGGGCATCAGCGTCAGCGTGCCGGCGATCATCTGCGGATCCCCCGGGTTGCGGGGCATCGCGTAGAACTTGATGTTGACGAAACGCGTTCCGAGGTAGATCGGTTCGACGGGGATCGTCATAGCTGGCCCTTCTCTCTGAGTGCCTGCGCCTGCTCGCGCAGATAGGTCGCTTCCGGGGTCTCGTCGCCGGCCGGTGCCAGGTGGTCGGCCATCTGCTGGCCGCCGACCTGGAAGGCTTTGCGCGCCGCGGGTTCGAACATCCGCCGATAGGCGCGCTGCGCTTCGGGCGTCATCTGCGCCATCGCCACGTCGTGAGCTGCCTTGCGGCGCCGCGCTTCTTCCTCGGCGTCGGCCTGGCGGGCTTCCTCGGTGTCGAACCGCTTCACCACCCACTCGTGCGAGTCAGCCAGCCGGCCTTCCTCGTCGGGGAGCACCTTCGGCCGGATCAGCGCGATGTCTTCGTCTTGGGTGACGCCGGCGAGCGCCGCGTGCAAGACGAGCAGTTGCAGTGTGGCGTCGTCGATTCCGATGATCGTGCCGTCGGTCACCTTCACCGCGTCGCGGAAGAACCGCATGAGGCGGTCCTTGCGGGCCATGACCTCGTCCCACTCAGCTTTCGTGAAGGCGTCGACGTAGGGCGAATCGCGCACCCCCGGCATCGGTGGCCGGGTCCGACGCTTCAACCGTGCACCTTTGCCCATCAGTTCGTCCCTAGCGCCATGAGACGATCGGCCTCGGAGTCGCTGACCGGCACTGTGATGACCGCCCACTGACCACGCGCGGCCGAGCAGTCCGGATCGACGCATGCGTGCCGGTGGACCTCCAGCGTCGGGAGTTCTTCGGCGGCGATGCTGAGTGGAGCACAGCGGCCATCGACTGGCCGTGGTGTCACCACGATGTCGACGTTGATCAAAAGAGGTCCCCGCTTCCTGCTAGTAGGGCGGCGAAGTTCGCGACGTTGCCGATCGTGCGGAAGCCGCGGGCGATCGGGTTCTCTTCGCGGGAGTCATCGCCGAAGCTGACTTGGATGTCGCCGGCCAGCTCGCGTGTTCCTTCGCCACGGGCCGCGAGAATCTGGTCGGTGTACAGGATTCCGCGCAGCTCCGCGCCGACCCGGTCGCCCAGCTCGTAGTCCTGGCCCCACACGTACGGGCCGTTGCCGATGTCGAACTTCATCGACGAATAGGCCTTGACCTCTTCGTCGGCGATCGCGATACCGGATATCGCGTTCAGCACGTAGGCGGTGCCGGTGTTCTGCGCGAAGTGCTCGCGGAACGCATACGAGCCGGCTTGCGCTGAGCGCAAAGGGTTTACGAAGCGTTGGAAGGCCAGGAACACGTCGTCGAGCTGGCCCTGATACAGGTTGTCCAAGCCTTCGACGCCCGGCGCTTCGACACCCATAACCACCTGGGCCAGTTGCGATATCGCATAGCGGATCGCGAAAGTGATTGCCTGGTTGACCCATTGGGGGCTCTTGCCGCCGACGATGATGTCTGTTGCCTGAGACTTGTGTATTACTCGCCGTTTTCGCTTGATGTTGCCGTAGCCGACATCGCGGTACACGATGGGCGGCGGCTTCGGCGCGACCATCAGCAGCTTCCGGAAGAACGGATCCGTCTCACCGTCGCGGTCGGCGTCGAGCGGGATCACGGTCTCGGTGATCAGGTCGTCGAGCGTGGCGGCGATCAGGTTCAGGCCGCCGTCGAGGATGGTGCCGGTCGGGCCGCCAACACCCGACTTGTCTTCGAAGGACAGGATCACGCACGCCCGGGTCGGCTTCAGCGCCTCGGCCAGCGGGCCGAACATGGTGTACGGGGCCGGATCCCCGGGTAGCCACGTGTAAGCCCGGCAGATCACGCCGGCGTCCTTCATCACCGGGCCGAGGACCGTCTGCGCGTCCTTCCACCGCGACCCGATCGTGCACCAACGCGACTGATCGGTGATCGGGTTGATCGGCATCACCTGCACCGGCCAGTTCAGCGGCGAGATGTTCTGAAGCCACGTCTCGGGCGCGAAGATGTTCCGCGGGATCGGGAACCAACCGTTCAGCGTGTACAGCCGGAACAGGTTGATGAAAACGCTGCTCGCGCACGTGAAAGCCGTTGGGCCACCCCAGAGATACATCTTCGGAAGCTGCACTTCCATGGGGAAGATGGGGTTCGCGGCCAGGTAGATTCCGCGCATGTGGCGTCGATTCGAGACGCACTTGATCGTGGTTTTCGGTGCCTCACCGGCGGTTTCGTCATCTTCGAGGGTGACGACCTTGCCGCCCCACCGGTTCTTGTAGTCGGTCGGATTGTCCGGATCCGGGTCGATCGTGATGTGCAGGTCAGCTTCGATCGGCGTCTCAACCATGAGAATGTCGCGAAGCCAGTCCTGGTGACTGCCAGAGAATGTGATCTCTGCGGATCCGTCGTCGGTGGCCAGCTCTTCCCACATCCACCGGTCAACATCTTCGATGGTGCAGATGAACTGCATTTCCTTGTCCCACAGGCGGATAAGTGGCTTCTTCACCTTCCGCGACATGTAGGCGTGGCGGCGTTCGAGCAGTTGCATGTAGACCTGCTCGGTCAGCTCGCCGTCGAGCGTCTTCGGCTGAATACCGGCGTCCAACGTGACGGTCATGCGAGCGCCATTTCGAATCGCTGCGGCACCTGCACCCAGATCTTGCCGCCGGCCTTCGAGTGCTTGATCGGAAGCGTGGCCACGCTGCGCGGCGGGATCGGCGTCGTGAAGCCCTGCCCTTTGAACCGGCGCAGCAACGGGATTCCCGTGTCGCCGTACTCGCCGAGGATCCACGACAGCAACTCGCTGTTGCGGATGAACTTCTTCACCAGCGTGTCGACCGGATCTTTCGCGGTGATCGCGAGCCGGTGCGTGGGATCGGTGTCGATGATCGCGTGCTCGCCGGGCTGCAACTCCGGCACATCGATCATGCGGGTGTCGGTGCGCTTCCGGGTCAGCGATCCCAGGATCTCGTCGACGATCGGGATGCCGTACAGGCGGCCGAGCTGCGGCCAGTCCGACAGAATGTCCGACTCGAGAACCGGTGTCGTGAACGCGCTCGGCCCGTCAGGTAGCGAGATCTTCCCCGGCGCGCTGATCACGAAGATCGGCCAGGCCGGTTCGGTGCCGCGGTTGACCGCGCGCAAGATGCCAGAGTTCAGCTTCGACGACGTGCCTTGCGGCCGGATGAACGGGGCCGGCCGCACATCGGGGCGCCGCCAGCACGGGTCGCCGTCGACCGCCAGGACGATGTCGTGGATCGAGAACCGTTGCCGCGCCGGGTCGTCGGCCAGCATGCACTTCGCGCTGAGAAGCTGCATCGGCAGGTACAGCTCGCCGAATCGGCGCGTCGTCACTGTGAAGAACCCGGTCGTGTCCTTCTTGCAGCCGCGCCAGAACCGGGATCCGGTGTCGTACCAGCCCAGCGACGTGTCCGACATCAGGCCGAGCGGAAACGAGATCTCCTTGCGGCCGCGGATCGCGCGCTGGAAGCGCGGGGGCCCGTATGCCGGGTTGGTCCAGATCGTGTCGAAGGGGATGTGCACGAGACCTTCGATGTCGCCGGCGATGAACGCGCCTTCGACGCCGCCGTCGAGCCCGGCCAGCGGCCACACGGTGCCGTCGCTGCCGATCCACTTCAGCGTGACCGCTTCGTCGCGGATCTCGGCCGGCAGGCTGTGCCACGGATGATCGCCGGTGATGGGGAAGCCGGGGAGTTGGACTGTGGTCACCGCTCACACCCCCTTCGGTAGGTAGGTGTTGAGCCGGTCGACGTTGGCCACCTCGCGGCGCACGACGTTCCCGATCTCGCTGCTGGACGGGCCGGAATCGACTTGGATCGACACGTTGCGGCTCATGTCGAGCGGGCCGGGCGCCGGGCCTAAGCCGACGCCGGATGCCGGCGTGCCGGGCGGCGCCATACCGGGCTGGCCGAAGCCGGCGATCTGCCCGGGGGACGGGATCATGCCGAACGGCAGACCTGACGTCCCGCCGCCGCCCTCACCCGGGGATCCGGCCGCCGCGAACGGTGAACCCGACCACGGGGTGCCGTCGCCGTTGGCGTAGCCCGTCTGCCACGGGAACCCGTGACCCTGCGGGGTGTACTTGATCCCCATCAGCGCGTTGGCGAGCTGCACGATGCCGAGCTGGGAGATGTCGGGGAAGACGGATCCGTCGAGGCCGAACGTCTCTTTCAGGAACGATCCGAAGATGCCGCCGACCGGGTCGAGCTCGTTGCCCTTGCCGTTGACGCCCTTGCCGGCCTTGTTGGCTTTGAACTTGCCCTTCTGCGCGGCCGCGAGGTCGTCGCGGGCGTCCTGGGCGTCTTCCTTCGCGTTCGCGATGTCGTTTTCGAGTGCCAGGCGTTCGGATTCCTTGGCGTCGGCCTTCAGCTCGCGCTTGCGCTGTTCAAGCTCGGCGACCCTCTGGTCGGCGCGGGTGACGCGCTGCGTGGCCTCGCGGACCTGCTTCGGATCCTGCGTGTAGGTGCCGGACTCGCCGGTCTCCGGGTCGATGCCGGCCGTGCCGCCGAGGTTGTAGCCGCCGCCAGGCGTTCCGGTGAGGCCGGCGGGCATGACGTACTGCTGGCCGGCCGCCGGGGCGCCACCGCCCTTGCTGTGCACGTGCACGTGGTCCATGTGGTTCTGTGTCGGCGACCCGCGGTCGGCCATCGGCTTGGACGAACCGTCGGCGTTCCATTGCGTCTGCTGCCACAGCACGTAATCCGCGAGACCGGACGACAGCGCGAAGCGGGCGATCTGGTCGCCGAGCGCCCGGCCGTCCGGGGTGCCGGCGTTGGGCACCATGACGTCAACGGCGCTGCCCGACGAGTGCTCGTTGAAGCCGTCCGGCGGCCGCCACCCGCCGATATTCGAGATCTGCGGGAACGCCGACGAGATCGCGCGGGCCAGCCAGATCGTGTCGGTCTGCAACCCGTGCTCGGAACCGACCGAGGGCGGCAGGAAACCCCCGGCATCCATCGCCCAGACACCGAGGCGGCGGCCGGTCTCTTCCCAGATGTCGACCGACCGCTGGCCGCCCTTCAGGGGGATGTACGCCTCACCGCCGGTCGACGGCTCGCGGTAGCGGACAAGGCCGTTCGGATACTCGGGTGAGCCGATGTGCGCGGTGCTGCCGATCGAGTCGATGCCGCCCTGTGCGCGCGGCGCGATCGGGATGCCGGGCGCCAGGATCGGGCCCGTCGGCGACGACTGCCCGGGAACGCGGACCTCCGGCTTGATCACCGCGTTTGACCACGTGTCGAGGAACTGCTTCATCTCGGCGTTGGCCTGGCCGAGTTCCGGGTGCACGGTCGGGCTGATCGACTCGCCGGACTGCTCGTAACGCCACGCTTCGAGCTGGTCGGTCGCTTCCTTCGTCATCGGAAGGATCCGCAGGTGCGTCGGGTCGTCGGCGATCGCGCCGAGCTGTAGGTGCATCGCGTCGAGCCGGGCCCGCACTTCCGGCGTGTTGTCCTTGACGTCGAGCAGGACGTTTTCGCCGTCGGCCTTGAGGTTCTTCACGGCGTCGCCGAGTCCGTCGGTGAACTTCTTCGCCTCGGCGGTCCGCTTGCCGTACAGCTCCAAACCCAGCCGGGCGCGGCCCATCGCATTGACCGCTTCGTCGGACGACTGAGCCACGAACTTCAGCGACTGCGACATGTCGTCGAGCCCGACGGCGCCGGCGAGCGTGCCGAGGACGCCGGCCGCGTCGCCGACCGCGCCGGCGACGATCTGGCCCATCCGCAGCGCGGCGTCGCCCATCGTCACGAAGAACTGGACGACTTCGCCCTTGTGCTTGGTCAGCCAGTCGACGAATGCGTTCAGGCCGCCGGTGAGCGCCGGGCCCAGCGCTTCGAACGCGTCGAGCTTGATGGATTCCGTGGTGTTCTTGAATGATTCGACAGCGCCGGGCAGACCCTGCATCTGCGCGTTGGCCATCTCACCGGCCGCGCCGACCCGTTGCAGCTTGCCGATCATGTCGTCGAACGCCTGGGCGTTGCCGAGCATCGCCGACCGCATCGCGTCGGATCCGAACAGGATGTTCGTCTGCGCCTGAAAGATCTCGGGATCGTTGATCCGCTTCTTCGCCTCATCGAGCTGGCGGAACAGTTCACGGAAGCCGACAAATTGGTTCTGCCCTTGGTCGTTCAGCTTGTAGAGCTCAAGACCGAGCGTGTGAATCGCTTCCTGCGCCGGGGCGCCCTGGTCGGTGATCGACTGCATCGTCGTCTTGAGCAGCGTTCCGGCGTCGCTGCCCTTGATGCCGGCGTTCGCGAACATCGCCAGCGCGGCAACGGTGTCATCGAGGTTTTCGCCGAATCCCTGTGCCACACCGCCGACCTGCTGCAATGCCTGCGCCAGATCGGGAATGTCGGCCGACGATGCGATCGCCGCGTTCGCGAGCACATCGGCGGTGTGCGCTGCCGAATCGGCCGACAGCCCGAACGCGTTCATCGCGTTCGCCTGGATCTCGGCGGCCTGCGCCGATTCGATCTGGCCAGCCGTCGCGAGCTCCAAGGTTCCGCGTGCCGCGCCGATCGCCTGGTCGACGGTGAACCCTGCTTTCGCGAGCTCGGTCATCGCCTCGGCCGCGCCCGACGCGGACGCGCCGGCCAGCGTCGTGTCCGCGCCGAGAGCCCGTGCGGCGTGCTGCATCTTGGCCATCTCTTCCGGGGCGGCGCGCGTCACGCCCTGGAAGTTGTTCATCGTCTTCGAGAAGTCGAGACCTTCGTCGATGATCGATTCGAAGCCCTTGAGCACCAGCCCGGCGGCCTTCTCGCCAGCTTCGAGCAGCGCGCCGGCGCCGATCGCGGCCACCGCGCCGACGACGAACGCGCCGCCCGCACCCTTGCCGAACATCTCGAATCGGCCAGTGACGCCGTCCATCTGCGAGCCGAGACCGGACAGGAAGTCGGTGTCACGGCCGAACGGTGACCGGATGTTCTTCGCGTCCTGCGCGTCGTTGAGGGCCTTCTGCGCCCTGGTGAGCGCGCGGGTCTCCGACTCGATATCCGAGATCGCCGACTTCTGCGCCCGCAGCGCTGAATTGCGTTGCGCCTCGGCCCGGGCCAGCGCCGAGCCGCCCTTCTCCCGCGTCTCGTTGATCCGCTCTTCGGCGACCCGTAGCTTGTCGACCGCCGCCGCTTCCTTCTCGCGCAGCTTCGCGATCTTGCCCGTCGACTTCTCGACAGCGGCCTCGGCCGCCTTCACACCGTCAGCGACGCCGTCCGCGATCGCACGTGACGCCGACTTGCTCACGCCTGCGAAGGCGCGACCGAGCGTCCTGTCGATGTTCGGACCGATGCCCTCGATCGAGGGCATGATCGGCAGGACATACCGGCCGACTTCTGCACCGCTGGCCATGACGCGCTACTTCTTCGCGTCGTCGATCTTGTCGGCGTCGACACGCTGGAAACCCAACGCCTCGGCCAGGATCGGAAAGAACTCCCAGAAGTCGCCGACCAGCGGGGCGACTTCGTTGAAGCTGTCCCACTGCGTCGGGCCGAGCATCAGCTCGACGGCATCGGGAAACCGTTCCATGGTGCCGCGCTGGAAGATCTGCATCGCGCGCGTCGGCCACTGGGCCCGGGCCCGCGGGATCGCGAACTTCCGGCCGCGGAACGTGATGATGTGCTTCGTGGTGGTGCGCTTGATCAGATGCGCGTAGGGCGAAGGTTCCTGCTCGTCGTCACCGCCAGCCGCGGTGTCCGTGGGCTCGGCGGCGTCCGTCTCTTCGACGTCCTCGCTCGGGGCAGATCCGTTGCGGGGCTGCCGTGTCGTGGTGGTCCCTGTAGCCATCAGCCGGCCTTCCGTGGGGTGTGGGTGAGGTCGCGACGGCGGGTAGCCATCGCCTTGTCCAGCGCGGACATCGCCGCCGCTGGGGGTTCATCGAGGCGGCCCGCGGCGACTGGTGACGCGGCGACAGCCGTTGCAATGGCGCGCTTCTTGGCCTCGGCCGCCTCGCGGCGGGCCAGGCTCGCGGCCGGCGACCAGTAGTCCTCTTTCGCGGCGAGCTTCGCCATCGTCTGTTCGTTCTCGCGCTTCTTGGCCAGCGCCGCGTCGAGCTCTTCCTTCGTCATCGGCCGGCCGACGTACACCTGGCGCGCAAGCTGCTCCCACACCTGCGCGGTGAGGATGTGCTGCTTCGTCCACAGCTCGTGACCGCCGTTGCACGCCCGCGCCAGCGATGAATCCGACGGCAGGCGCCGGATGTACACCCAGATCTGGCGCAGCGTCAGATCGCCGCGCCAGCGGTCGAGATAGTCGACGTTGCGGTACGTCTTGAGGTCGGATGCGACGTCATCCTCGTAGTCGTCGAGGAACGACAGCAGCAGCGGGACAGCGCCGAACGTGCCGAATCGGTTGTCGGGATCGACTTTCGACTCGGGGAGTCGTTCGACGCCGACCGCGGCGGCCATGGCGTCGGCCAGGTCCATGACGTCGCCGTAGAGCGGGATGGGGGCGGTTTGGCCGGCGAGCAGGGTGACGGCAGCGTCGACGTAGTGGCCGTTGCGGATGGCCTCTAGCGGCCACTCTTCGAGGGGCCGCGGTATTTCGAGTTCGTGGTTACGCCAACGGAACCGGGCTACCGGCTCGCCGAGCGCTTCCAGTCGCGCTGCGTCGCTGCTCACCTATCGACATAGCTCCAAGCTTTCGCTTCCGCCGTGTCCTCGCTCCGGTCGCCAGCGTGCGCGACCGTGCCGGGTAGGTCTCCGAGCAGGACGATAGGGATTGCGGCTTTACTCTGCCGACGAACTCACCGTGTAAACGGTTGTTGACACGGTGAGCGTGTAAACGTATTATGTACAACATGGAGATCAAAGACAGCGCCCGCAAGCACGGCATCGCGGACGCCGACATGCTCCATGCGTTCGACAACGCACTCCGCTACGTCGAACTGGAATACCGCGGTGAGCTGCAATTCCTCGTGATCGGGCCCAGCCGCACCGGTGCGCTGTTGGAACTGATCGTCCCCTGCGACGAACCGCAGCGCATCATCCACGCGGACAACCTCCGCGCGAAGTTCTACCCCTACCTGCGGTAGGGCGTGACGGCGGCAAAGTGCCGCTGACACACAACAGGAAGCGGGACCGCACCCGCCGACACGGCAGATGAGAGCCGAGGTAACACAACATGGCAAAAGTGAAGGAACAGAAGGATCTCGAAGACTTCCTCGACAACGTCGAGGTGAAGCCGGCCGATGCGCGCGACGCGACGCACATACGCCGGATCATTGCCGCGAAGAAGGCGGCAACCGACGCGGACGCCGAGCTGGTCGCCGCGGTCCGCGCCGCCCGCGCGGCCGGCGACACCTGGGACGCGATCGGGATGGCGTTGGGCACCACCCGGCAAGGCGCGTACCAACGATTCGGCAAGGCGATGTCGTGACATCCGCCGATCACACTGACGTCGCAACCCCACGCGACATCATCCGCGCGGCGGTCGGATCGAACATCGTTGACGGCAGTTGGGAGACGTCAGAATCCGACCTCGAAGATGCTGCGGACGGTGTGCTGACCGAGCTAGATCGGGCTGGCTACGCCGTGGTCAATCGCGTGTGGGTCGCACAGCTTGAGCTCGTGGATGGCGCTGGTGGGTGGGTGAGTGTGCACACCACGCCGGACGGCGCGGCCGGTGCGCTCGTCGCGTGGGCACAAGGCGTCGGTATCGACATCGACAATTACGATCCTGCCGCCGGCTCGCGGATTCTCGACGACCACCCCGATGTCGAAAGCTACGGTGTCTCGCACGTGGAGGTTCAGCGATAGGAGCAACAGAACGGGCCCGGATCCGCAATGGATCCGGGCCCGTCTGTGTTCGGTCTACGCCGGGGGTGCGGGTGCGGGGGGCGTCTCCGGCTGACCGACGTTCTCGGCCGCCTTGCCCCGCTTCGAAGCGGGAGTGTCGGCGGGCTTCTCGTCCTTCTTCTGCTCGCTGTCAGGGGCCGGCAGCTCGCCGGTGTGCGTCTGGCCGTCGCCGTCGACAACCTCGGCCGCGGCGCCCTTGGCATCAGCATCGACCGGCTCGCCGACAACGGCATTCGGATCGTCTGCGTCGGCGACCTGCACTACCGCGACGTTGCCGCGGCGGGCCGCCGTCCGGGTTGCCCCGTCCCGGCTGTCGACGATCTCACCGACGCCCTTCTCCACCAGCGACGCGGCCGAGCCATCATCAACGCGGATGACCTCGCCTTCCTGCCTGTTGCCGACCTGCTGATTCAGCTTGACGTACTTCATCGTTCAGACCTCCCGATCCGGTTAGGCGGCTTCGCCGTGCTGCCACGCGAACAGTTCCCGCGCGCTGTTCGGGAAGATGCGCGCCGACAACTCGCGCGGCGTGCTGTCGCCCTCGACGTCCTTCTCGCCCGGAATCCACAGGCGCGACGGCCGCTTCGTGATCCGGCGGTCGATATAGCCGTCGGCCGTGCGCTTCTCGAAGCCGAAGAACAGGTGCGCCGGATCCGGAACGACCAACGTGGTATCGGACGAGCCGGGCCACAGGATCGACTGCACGACGGGATTGTCCTCCCGGGCGTTCACCGTCACCGTCGCCTTGAAGTCCTTCGACGCGACCAAGATCGTGCCGTAACCCCAACCGGTGATGTCGGTTTCGTTCCATTCGCGCTGCGTGTCGATACCGTCGGCGCCGACCAGGATGCCGAGGTAACCCCACTTGACACTCGCCTGATTGACGGCGTCCCACGCCACCGTCGTGTTGAAGGACTCCGTCACGTCGGCGGGGATGTCCTCGGCCGCGAGAACGGGCTGCTTGTAGACGAATACGTCGGCCTCGGTGTAAAGCCGGACATTGCTCGGGTTGCCCGCCATGTTCCTGTCTCCCTGTCTTTCAGGCGATGATCTCGGTCCGAATCACCACGTTCACAGTCCCGGACGCGAGGTCCGCCCCGGTCGCTCGGTGCTGCGTTCTCGTGATCGCTGTCCCGAATGGCTGGATTGCTGCTAGTCCTTCGGGAAGGTTAGCGAGAATGTGACCTAAGCACCGACGAGCTATTCGGCTGCTCGTCGGCACGTCATCGGAGCCGACCGTGATGCGGATTATGTGCTCCGACTTCACCGGCCAGTCGATGTCGCCAGGATCGTCTGCGATGAGCACCAGCGGCCGCTTCTCGTCCAGCGTCCAATCTTTCGGCCACTTGTGTGTGGCGATGCGGGGAACGGGCGCCTCGTCGGCCAGCAGCGCCACCAGCGCCGCCTTCACCGGCCCTACCGGATCCCCTTGCACGCGTGTGCTCATTCCGCCCTACTCCGCTCCGGCAGACCGCGGTAGCCCTTCGTGGTGGCCTTCGCGCGCTCATGCGCATCGTCGTCGCCCTCGGCGAATGCCCTGCGCCACTGCCGACGTGACCGGAACGCCGCGGCGGCCTCGTTGACCGCACGCGTGCCGACGCCGTCGATCGCCTGCTCTTCGGCGTCCACTTCGAGCGACACGACATGGCGGTCGGTGGTGTACTCGCGCAGCTCGGCGTCACCGCCGGCCCGGTTCTTCGCGTCGTCGCCGATCGAGCGCAGCGCCGCGACGACGCCGGGGTCGTTCTTCAAGATGTCGCCGATCACCTTCCGGTTCGGCTGGAATCCCTTCCGCCGCGCCATCAGCCACCACCGCCCCGGAACCGGGCCAGCACCACGTCCTCGTTGCGTTCGGGGTGCTGGCTGAAGTTGCGCTGCACCCGGGCCACGCACTCGCGGCCGCGCACCAGAATCCAGTCGCCGTCGCGGATACCGGTGCCCAGCGGCAACACGACGGTGAAGTCGGCCTCGTCGACCGTGCCCGTCGCGCCATACCGTTCGGCCGTGTTGCCTGGGTCGATCGCGGTGGCCACGACGGTCACGGGTGCGCCGTCGGGCAGGCGGCGGCCGTCGTCGTCCTGGCCGCCGCGCGGGGTGATCGTGACCGTCTCGCCGACGCCGGCGACGTGCTCTTCGCGTGAGCACGTGACACGCACGTGGTGCTCGATGCCGTCGATCAGGGTGCGTTTCACCCGGGCGTCCGCAGTCAGTTCATAGACCTTGCCGTCGTGCTCGATCGCGTCCTTTTCGGCCAATGCCCGTGCGTCGTCGTCGACTCGCAGCGCAGCCTTCGCGTTGTACACCGCCACCGGCACGGCCGGCCGGCGTCCGGTGGCCGACGTGTGCGAGATCTCGGTGATCGTGAACTTCGCGCCCGTCTTCGTCACCCGCCGGTCGGCGAACACCGGCCGTCCATCAGCGTCGAAGGTCTGTTGTCCGTTCCCGTCGAGCACCGGGTCACGGAAGATCAGATCGACGGTGTCCCGGCCGAGCAGGAACGCGGTCATCAGTAGTCGTTCTCCGGGAAGCACCCGCGCGGGCTGGCGGTGACGTCGATGCCCAGCCGCTTCCACTGCGCATCGGTGATGTCGAGCTGCGCCAACGCGTTCGCGAGTACGCGCTGCTCGGTGGCGTCGTCGGTCGTGATGGTCACCGACGAGTAGCCGGCGAACTCGCCCGGACGCAGCACCGCGGCGACCACTTCCCAGATGACCAGGTCGACTTCGTCGTCGTCCTCGTCAAGCTGCACACCGGCTTCGGCGAACTTGCGCCGGATCCGCTGGGACACCGCCATCAGCAGCTTGTCGGCCAGCGCATCTTCGTAGCCGACCAGCGGCCGGAACAGGGTGATGAACTCGGCTTTCGACAGGATCGGTTGCACGACTCCTGCCATAGGATCACTCGCCCTTCGGCTTGACCGCGGCCCTCAACTCGTCCTTCGTCATGTCGTCGACCTTGTCGGCGAGATCCGGACGAACCGTGCGCACGTAATCGCGCCAAACATCCACGCTCTGTGCGGTCTTCGGTCGCTCGACGGCGCCCGGCTCGGTGACCGCTTCCGTCTTGACGATCTCGGGCTGCGCACCGCCGACGGCGGATTGCTCGATCGGCGCCAGGATCGGCCATGGCTCGGGCTCGTGCTCGGGCAGGTCCACGCTGCCGGTCACGTCGTGCGGCGGAACCGGGGCGGGGCCGCCCGACTGCTCCGGTGCGGGCGTGTGCTCGATGACAGCGTCATCCGGGAGGTCCGCAGAGCCGAACACGCCCTGGGCCTCGCCGCGCTCGATCTCCGACGCAGGCACGTCGACTTCCTGGCCGAAGAACGCGCGGCGGCGCTGTCCCTTCGCGTCGCGGTACTCCCACAGTGCGGCTCGGACAACTCGCTTCGCCATTCCCGATCCCCTTCCGAAAGTAGTTGCCCTGCTTGCGGCTTCTTGGGTGCAGGGCGACCCTCAATGAGCGCACCAATAGCGCTGGCCTAGTCCAATACCTATCCGGCCAGGCCGGTGACCTTCTTCACGGCGTACGGGTCGGTGACGCCCATGATGGGCAGAACCGAGGACTGCACCCAGTTCTGCTTCGTGGCCGGCGTGCGCCAGGTCTCGGTGGTGAGCATCTGCTCGTAGCCGAGGAAGCCGACCCCGGCGCGCACGGCGGCGTACGCGGTGCCCGCGGTGACCCGATTGGACCGGAACATCGAGATCTCGGCGTCGGCCAGGATCGCGTCGATATCGGGCCCGTAGGCGATGCGCAGGTCGGCGTACTGCTGCGGGTTGACCACCCACACGTTGTAGACGTAGCCGAGCTCTTCGACGTCCGCGGCGAGCTGTGCGCGGATGATGTCGGCGAAGGGCCGCTCCGCGTTCGGGGTGGGCGTGTTGCCGGTGAGGGTGACATTCGACCAGTCGGATCCCGGGATGGTGCCGGCGCCGCCAAGATTGGTGATCACGTCGTCGAGCACCGCGACCGTGCGCTGATTGACCTTGCGCACGATGGTGTTGGCGAGCTGCGTGACGAGCCGGTCCATCTCGGCGGAATCGTTGCGGCGCACCGCGGCGTCTTCCATCCAGAACTTGCCGCCCCAGTCTTCGGACTGTGCGACCTTCGGCTGCTGCCGCTCGCCCTGGACGATCGGGTACTCGTCGCTCGGCCCACGCTGCTCGACGTCGTTCTTCGTGTACAGCTCGTTGATCGTGATGACGTCGTAGATGATCGCGCCGGTCGACGTGGTGGTGCCGGCCTCGCCGAAGATCTCAGCAGCGATGAACTTCTGCTTCGTCAGGTCGGACAGCCGCTTGTTGATACGGCCGGGCTGCTTCAGCGCCATGTCGACGGTGATGCCGTTGTTCGCGACGACCGGGGCGCCCAGCGGGTAGGCGACGGGGGAGATAGCCATGGTTCAGAGTGCCTTTCCTGGTCAGTACAGCGAAATTTCGGCGTCGGCGCCGTCGGCCGCCGCGGTGAGTGCGTAACCGACGGCCTTGCCGGTACCGATCGTCTTCGCCTTGCCGGCCGCGCCGACTTCCACCTCGGCGAACGCTGCGATGGCGCCGTCGGCGGTCACCGGTACCACGCGGTCCTTGCCGCGGGCCACGCCGACGACGGCACCAGACGTGGCGTCGTACTTTGCCACGCCGCACGTCCGGCCACCCGCGTCGGCCGGCGCCACGGCGATGTTGCCGCCGCTGCGATTGCCGGAGATCTTGAGGAAGCGCTTCCCGGTCACCGCTGCGGTGGCGCGACCGGTGATGTCGGTGCCCGGCTTGTAGATGTCGACCAGTTCGTTCGCCATGTCGAAAGTCCCTCTCGTGTCTGAGCGCTGGTGTTGTTACTCGCCGGCGCTGCCGGTCGTCGACGGCTCGGTTGCGGCGGTGTCGAACCACGACAGGTCATCAGGGGCGACCATCGACGCACCGGGATCCGGGTTGAATGAGTGACCCGCTTCCTGCACCGGGAAGACCGCCTCAGCCTGCTTCAGCGCTTCGGCGAAGCCGAGCTTGCCGCCCGAATCGCGGTCCAGCTTCAGGTTCTTCGTCCACTTGTCGCGGTCGGCCGGGCGGATCTTGCCCGCGCGAATCGCCTCATTGACAGTCTTCAGGTCGTTCTCCGCGGCGATCGTCTCGAAGGCGGCGGAACCCTGCTGGCCCTGCTGCTTGAGCGCGTCCAGCGCCGAGGTCTCGATGACAGCGAAGCCGAGGTTCTTCAGCGTCGCCGCGGCCGCGGCCAGGTCGCTGTCACCGGCCGGGGCACCCGCAGCGGGGTCGCCGCCAGCGGGATCACCTTCGGGGGCGTCATCGCTGGCGACTGCGGCTTCGAGTGCGGCCGCGAATGCGTCGTCGTCGAGACCGGCATCGACGCCGTACTTCTCGGCGAGCTGTTCCTTCAGGCCCATCGTGGCCGCCTTTCGTTGATCGTCCTTGGTCGTCTGCTTCGTCTGATTCCGGATCTGCGGCGGCGGTGCTGCCTGGCGCCCGGCGTAGTTGAAGACGGACAAGTCGAATCGATTCTTGAGCGATTCCGTTTCGTCTGCTGCTGAACTCTCGTCGGCCGGCTCAATGACGGTGTCGGCCAGGCCCGCGGCGATCATCTCGTCGGCGGTGAACCACGTCTCGTTTTTCATCAGCTTGAGCCAGTCCTTCAGCTCACCGCCGGCCCGATCCTTGTACACCCCGGCGATCGTCTCGTTGTGACGTACCAGCAGGTCAAGCATCTCTTGCATGTCGGCCGCGGTGCCCGAAACATAGCCGCGCGCTTCGTGAATCATCATCTCGGCGTACTTCGACGTCTGGATCTCGTCGCCCGCCATAGCGATAAAGCTCGCCGCGCTGGCCGCGACGCCGTCGATGCGGGTGATGATGTTGGCCGGGTGCCGCTTCAGCGCGTTCATGATCGCGATGCCGTCGAAGACGAGGCCGCCCGGGCTGTTGATGCCGACGACGATCTCGTCGACGTCGAGCTCGTTGAGCGTGTTCGCGAAGTCGCCCGCCGACACGCCCCACGGGTCGATGATGTCGTAAATCAGGATCTCGGCCGACGTCTTCGCCTTGCCCGCGGCGTTGGTCGTCTTCATCGCCGAGTTCTTCACGCTGAACCACTGAATCGGCGAAGCGCCCTCGTCGATACCCAGCGCCGCCCGGGCCGCCTTACGCGCGTCCTCGTCGAGCATCTTCGGCAGCGCGGCATTGAAAATGCCGGGCATCAGCATCTCGATATCCGCCATCATCCGGTGGATTGCGGAACGGGTTCGCATCAGCGGATTCATCAGAACAACACTCCCTGCTTCGCGGTCAGCGCCATCTTCCCCAGATCCGGTTTGCTCTGCTTGCGAGCGCTATTCGACGCCGGCGGATCCGCGGGCGCATCGGCCGGGGCCGGCGCCGGCTTGTAGTTCGGATCGAGCGCCGGCGCGCCGAGCTGCTGCCGGATGAACGCCTTCAGCGCCGCGTCCGGATCGAGTAGGCCGGCCTGCACGAGCAGCGCCAGCGCGGAAGCGGTTGCGTCCTGGCGGGATCCGATCTCGTCGCACACCAGCAGCGGGCAACCGACATCGATCGAGTAGTTCGAATCCAGCAGGTCTTCGATCACGTGCTGGTTGAAGACGTCGGCGAAGTCTTCGGCGATGGCCTGCACCGACTGCACGAACACGTCGGCCTGCACGCTGGCCAGCGCATAACTCCCACCGCGGTCGAGGTTCAGGAAGTGGGCCAGCCCGGCGAGCGCGATCTGCTTGTCGTGGTACTCGATCGCCTGCTGCATATCCGGCAAGTTGCCCTGCACGCCGAGGATTTCGAGCTTCGCGCCAGCGGGGAACGCCGCGCCGGCCGACATGCCGCCGCGGAACCGCGACGCGATGCGCTCGTACTCGTCGATCTTCTTCTGATTGCCCTTGTCCTGGTCATTCGTGTAGGCGACCGGGACACCGATGCCGTTGCGGCGAGCCGCGGCGGCCTGAATCCGCATCAGCTCGTCCTTCAGCAGCCAGTGCTTATAGCTCGGCCGCAGCAGCGACGTTCCGATCCACACCCCGGGTTCGGGCTCGTTGCGGTACACCACCAGCCGCGATACGTCGATCACCTTCAGTTCGGTCGCCGACAGTCGGCCGTCGATGATGTCGTCCTGAACGATCGACATCAGGCCGCCGTCGCGCGCCACGTTGAACGCCCGAATCGTGAACTGCGGCCGGGCAGCGAGCTTGCGCAGACGGAACTTCCCCGCGAACGGGCCCCCGGTGTCGTCGTAGCGGTAGACCTGCTCGAACACGCTGTGCCCGTACCGCAGGCAGGACAACGATTCCCGAAGGTGCGTCTTGAAGCTGAACCGGTCGCGCTGCCGGGGGATCGGCTTTTCGCCGCCGTTGTCGCCGACGATCGGCAGGCCGGTGTCGGCGGCGATGTGCGCGACGACCCAGTCTTCGGCGCCGTTTGGGTTGATGCGCCAGGCGGTGCGCCGGATCGGCAGGCTGATCGCCGACAGCAGGGACCAGCAGCGGGCGTCCTCGCGGGGCATCCGCGAGTAGGTGACCAGCGATGTCGGCCAGCGCAGTTCGGGGACCTGCTCGGTGAGCTCCCACCACCACATGTCGGGCACCGAGCCGGGCAGCCACGTCACCGGGTCTGTGGGGCTGGGGTTGATGTAGCCGACTTCTGTTGTCAGCGCCGGGGGTCGAGCCATACCCGTCAGTTTGGCGGGTTCAGCGAGTTAGCACCGGTGAGCTCCGCGCGCCTGCGACAATCGAGTGCGTGACTCCGCAACAGATGATCGACGCCGCCAATGAAGTCGCTCGACGGTGGCCGGGCGCAATCATCCGAGGCGTGCCCGGCAACGCGACTGTCGTGCTCGACGTGGTTGTTGGTGATCTCACCGTGGCACACATCGGGTGTGGCGACGGCGCCCTTCAGGTACGTTCGGCACCCCTTCGCGTCCGACGAACGGGCGACGGCAGTTCCCTCTGCATACCGCTTTGATCAGAACGCGGCTTCGAGGACATCGAACGCGTCGAGATCCTGCACGTCCGCCGACGCCGCCGGCGACGCCGATTCGCCCTGCTCTTCGGCGAACATCAGCACACCCCAATGCGCCAGCACCACCGCGGTCCACTGCGGCACACCGGCCTCGGCATCGTTGAAAACGAAGTCCTTCATCGGCAGCTCGCGCTTCTGCACCACTTCCAGCGCAGCTTCCAAGATCGGCTGGCCGGCGTGCGTGATCTCCGCGGGCTCGGACAGCGCCGCGTCGATGAAACCACCGCACGCCTTCGCCATCTGCGGCGTGTTCGCTTCGAACACGTCGTAGCCGAGATCCTTCATCCGGGCGACCAGCACATTCGCCGGGCCGCGGCCGTCGACTATCACCGCGGCCGGATCCCACAATTCGATCAGGATCGCCAAGAACACCGCCACCTGCGGCAGCGACGCCCGCCGCAGATACCCCACCTCGAGATGCACCTTCCCCGACGCTGTCCGGCAGCCGCCGGCGATCGCCCACGTGTGCCGGTCGATGGTGCGGTGCACGGCGATGACACGGTCGCCCACGTAAACCGGTGCGGTCTCGGTCATGTCGCGCCACTTCCCGATCGGGATTACCTTCTCGCGTTCCGAATCGTCCGGCGGATACAACCCCCAACCGAGGTAATCCGCGTCGAACAACTCGATCTCGTCCGGCGTGTTCGCCGCCCGCCGCTCGCGATCCATGTCGCGCTGGCGATGGATCACCCCGTGCGACGGATTTCCCAGCCGAGCAGCGTCCGGATGGTCACGCGCCTCGGCCAATGCTCGCCGGTCTCGCTCTGGATCGCCGGTCAACTGCGGCCTCGGCGCCATCCACTCGGCGAAGAACAACTCCGGCGATTCCTTCAAACCCATCCGCCGGTACGACGCGAGCACACCACAGTTCGCGTACTTCGGAGCCGTGTACACCGGCGGCGTCGACAGATAAATCGTCTGCGGGTTCGGCGCGGCGAGCTGCGCGCCCGTCAGTCCCGTCTTCTGCGCCGGCGTCAGCTTGTACGCCTCGTCGAAGATGACCAAGTCGAGCTTGGTCATGCCGACGCCCATATCGTTCCCGCGTAGGCCGATACGGATCTCCGCGCCGTTCGTCAGCTCGATGACGCCGCGGTCCTTGTCCTTCGAATAGCCGTACGGCAGGCCCTTACGCGGTTGGAGCCGTGACTTCAGATCCTCATCGCCGAGGATGATTGCGATCAGCCGGTCATAGACGTCTTCAGCGGTCGCCCAGCGCTGCGCCGAGTAGATGATCGACTCGCCCAGCACGAACATGCCGAGCAGGATCCGGATCAGCGCGATCTCGGTTTTGCCGTTCTGCCGCGGGACAATCAGGCAGACGTCGGGGTGCGTCCAGAGCCGATAGCCGTCCTCGTCGGGCTCTAGCCGCGAGCAGATCTTGCGCAGCGACCACCACTGCCACGGCATGCACCGGATGCCGTACTCGAATGCGATCTTCGCGGCCAGGTCGCCGTCGGACTCGTCACCGTCGAAGCCGTGCCAGTTCTCGGGTTCCTGACGGCCGGTGAGCCGCGGCCAATCACCGACGAACTTCGGCCACGGCTTCGGCAGGAAGTCATCACCGAGATCCGCCGTGCCGCGGGCCGGTGCCCCGACGTCGAGATCAGCCACGGCAGCGCACTATCCGGCCATGGTCATCACGCTCTAGGTTGTTGAGCATCCATTGCAGACGGGCGCCAGCGGCCGGGTCGGTTAATTCGACAGTCCAGAGCGATTCATCAGTCAGGCAGTCCGTCTTCGTGACTATCTCACCGGCGCGGAACCGCTCAAGTATGTTGATCGGCCCGCAGTACAGCCCATCCGGGATGACGAACATCAGTCCGGCCACACCGCGAGATACACCGTGGGCACTTCCCCGTCGGACCACACAGCCGGAAACAGTTCGTACACCCAGGATCCCGCCGCGGACGTCAACGTCATCAGCCCATCCGGGCTTACCGTGCCGAGTATCCCGTTGTGTTCCCAGCCGCCGGGGCGGCAGCACGCTCCGACGACATCGGGCGTCGTCAGGAAGACGGGATCCATGCCGATCGTCTCGCGGTGGGGATGAGCGTCGGTGCCAGACCATACTTCGCGTGGCGGGCCGCCGACCGGTCCCCACGGTGACATCAGCTCGTCGCCGCACGGTGGCCAGTCCAGCGTCACCACCCGCCGCTCACACCTGGCCGACTTCACGCACGCTTCCTTCCGCCGTAGTGGTTCGCGACGATCTCGGCCAACCGATCCACCTGTGGGCCGCCCTGCTCCCCGGCGTCGTCGCCGCCGAGCTTCTGAATGTCCATGATGAGCTTTCTCAGTACTTCCGACTGCTGACGTTCCTCGCGGACCAGATCGGTCACCACCACCGTGGCCACCTGGCCGGCCACCTTCACCGCCAGCCACGCACCAGCATCGCCAGAATTCAGGCGCGCCAGCACTTCCAGCCGATCCGCCAACCGCGCCGCCTGCGCGATGAGCGTGGTCCGCGCGAAACTGTCGTCTTTCCGCGCGAACTCGCGCGTCAACTTCGCGCCGGCCGTCGGTTGCCGACCCTTACGGACGAGTTTCGCCGGCTTCGGGGACGCCGAAGCTGCCTTACGTGGGGCTTTTGGGGCTGATTTCGCGGGTTCGGGCTTGATCCGGAGGTCCCAGGTACCCCGCTCTTCAGCGGGTTTCGCCGTCGGCTTACGTGGCGCCATGGCCAGCCGATCGCGAAAGTTGCGAGGTACAAAAAATAAAATCCCGACTCACCCCGATGGGAGTCTTGGGGGGTGGGGGGCCTGAGAATCCTCGACGGGGGTGCATCACCGCAGGTCAGAGCCCCGAAGGCCATCAACCGAGGCGGCCAGCGCGAGCAGTTCATCGTCCTGACCTGCGGTTATGTTGAGCACCTTGCCGTTCGGGGCGAAGTGGATCGGCTCACCTGCGGGCTGTAGCCGAAGGACTTCAATGAAGGTGACGTGGTCTAAGTCGCCGCACGGGCCGACGGTGCGAGCGGTGACGTCGTTGGGTCCGGCGTTGGACTCGGACCATCCGGTGAGCCCTGGTGTGCTGGTGCGGGTGTAGATCCACTGGCCGGTGATGTCGTCGCCTACCCATGCGTAGTAGGCGGGCCAGGTGAGTGGTTTGACGCATTGCCAGATCGAGTTGCGTTCGTTCGGGCCGAGTGTGTGGACGGTGCGTGCTGCTGGCTGTGGCTGTGGTTCAGGGTCGTCGAGTACGGCGAGGATGTCGCGTGCTTCGACGACGTCGATGTCGAACACCTTGACCGATGATGTGGTGACGATACGGCGGATGCGGTCGAGCTTGGCCTGTGCGTGTGCGCTCATCGCTGCTTCCTGTCGTGGATGATGGCTGCTGCTCGGTGTATGACGGCGATGGTGTCGGCGAGTTGGTCGGCGTAGATGCGTGACCCGTCGCCGAAGCCGTCGTCGTTGGGTAGCCAGATGCCGGGGTCGTCGCCTGCTGCTGGGCTGACGATGGTGGCGTTGATGTCGCGAGGGTTGGCGAATACTTGGGTGCTGCTGTCGGGATCGTCTTGCTCGACGCTGACTGGCTCGCCGTCGAGGACGTCGGCCATCTCGTCTTCGATGAGTGCGCCGAGTCGTGCGATTGCGAGTCGGAGTTCGGCTCGGGTATCGACGATGGCGTCGGCTTCGTATGCGTTGCCTTCGGTGGTGGTGACGTAGATGCGTACCGATGCGATGCGGTCGTTGCTCATCCTTCGGTCCTTCTGATGACGGTGAGTGTGCTGCCGAGTGGGTAGTTCTCGGTTCTGGTGTTTCCTCGGTTGTTGCGCATGGTGAGTGTGCGGCTTCCGTCGTCGTGTTCTTGGATGGCGGTGACGGTCCAGATGTCTTCGGGGCGTGGGCCGGTGGTCATGTGTCGCTCCAATTCACCAGCCGCGCGGCGGTTGCGAGTATGGTGTCGCGTTCGGCTTGGGTGAGTCTGTATGGGTGTAGGAGGTCGAGGGTGAGTTGTACGTGGCCGGCGATGCCGAGGTCACATCGGTAGGTCCAGAGGACGCGGTGGGTGGTGGGGTCGGCGAATGCTTCGAGTAGCGCTTCGAGCCCCGTGTCTGTCGCGGTCATTGGTCGCCGCCGATTGTCCGGGGCTCGATCATCGGTTGTCCCAGCTTGGCCGGGCGTCGCCGAGTACGAAGACGCGCATCTCGGATATCGCTTGGCGTGCTTCGTCTTCGGTAGCCCAGCATCCGATGATGGCGTGGTCGCTGTTGCCGCCGCCGGGTAGGCCGATGCCGTAGCCGCGGGGTGGGTAGATGGTTTCCGGTTTGGGGTGGTTCCCGGTTTCCGGTTTGGGGTCTGGCGGGGTGTGGGTGTGCGGGGCGGCGTTGATGATGGTCAGGCCGCCGGCTTTGAAGTCGAAGGCTGTGACGATGCCGCCGCGGCGGGACTCCCAGTCGTTGAGGTTGTTGGGATCCGGGTCGATGGTGATGTGCACCTTCAGGACGTCCGTGACCACGCCTTCTCCGCGGCGTAATCGTTCGATCACGTTGTGCATGGCGCTCGCGAGCGGGCTGGCGAGTTCGCGGTGTTCGATGCGGATGCTGTCTGCGGTGATGGTGATTTCGTCGTCGGGGATGTCTTCGGTTGCGAGGTGGCGGAAGTATCCGTCCCAGAGTCGGACTGTGCTTGTGGTGGTCATCGGTTTCTCCGGTTTCTGGTGTGGTCGGGTCCGGCGGTTGGTGGTTGTTCGTCGGCTAGGTGGCTGAAGTCGTAGCCGGGTGATTCGGGGATGGGGTAGTCGGGTGCGGTGAAGTCGGGCCAGAGTCGGTTCACGTCGGCTTGTAGCGGGGTCATCAGGCGGTAGGTGCCGAGTGATCGCGGGAATTGCAGTGTCGGCGGTGGTAGCCGTTGTATTTCGTGGATCCAGTTCTCGGGCCCGAACTTCACGTCGATTTCGGGGATGTGTTCGAGGTCGGGGCAGGCGGTGGTGCGCCAGATCGGTTGGAAGCACTGGTCGTAGAGCGTGATGGTTGGGCCCAAGATGTCTCGCGTGATGCTCTCCAAATACTCGCTGAGTTGGCGAAACATTGCTGCCCAGCTGCGCATCGGGCCGGGGTCGGGTCTGATCACGATGGAGAAGTGGCCGACGCCGACGGTCGACCACTGCGGGTAGACGGGGGTGTCGTCGGCGTGGATGTGGAGCGGGATGTGGACGAACCGCCCGATGGGTACCCACATGCCGTGGCCGCCGGCCGGGGCGCGTTGGGGTCCGATGAAGTCGGATCCTTCGCAGACGACGGGTGAGTCGTCTTCGGCGAGTGTGTATTCGGGGTCGATTCTGCCGATGTCGTACATGGTGGCGATGCGTTCGGTGATGGGTAGGCCGTGCCAGTGTCGGCCGCAGTGTGGGCAGCGCGGGTATTTGTGGTCGCCGGTGAGGTAGTCGGATGCGTGTTCGCCTTCGGCAAGTTGTTCGTCGACGAGCGCGTCGATGCGGTCGATGATGTCGGGGTCGGTCACTCGGTGTCCTGTAGTTCGTGGTTCTCGATGCGGGTGCGGTCGTAGACGTGCTGCCGCAGGGCATCGCGGCGGTGGGTCGGCCGGCTCGTCGACCCTGCGACGTCGGCGGCGTACTCGGCGCGTAGCCGCTCGGCGCCTTGCTGTCTCGCGCTGACGCCGACGATGTGCATTCGATTCCAGTCGACGACGACGTAGACGTCGCCGGATGGGCCGAACAGGCGTTGCAGCAGCCTGCGGATCATGTTTCCTCCGTGGTGGTTTGGCGCCGAGAATGGCGTCTTATGTCAACTCGTCAACGCAGTCTGCGCATAGCCCTGAGTCGTCACTACTGCCTTCGTTGACGTTGCCGCACAGCCAGCACAAGGCCGACTTCATCGCTGGTAGTGGTGTCGATTCCGGCAGGTAACCGGACGGGTCGGCGTCTGGCAATATCGGGTCATCGCCGGGTTTCCACTCGCGTGATTCCATCAGTCCTCCGTGCCGATAAGTGGGCGTTCCGCCGGTGTGCTTGAGTGCGTCGTCGTCGAGTAGGTCGCCGAGGACGTCTGTGATTGGTGTGAGCCGCATTTCGAGTAGGCGGCAGGTCTGGCAGAACCACACGCGGTGGTGGTGCTCGGCGGTTTCTGGGCAGAGTCGGCGGGCCTGCGCCGCGAACGGGCGGCCGGTCACAGCGCGGGCCGCTCGGTGAACTGTGTGCAGTCGCATCCTTCGACGTCGCATTCCTGGTAGCCGTGAATGAAGCTGTCGACGTGCACGATGTCGGCATGCCCACAGGTGCAGTAGGTCACTTCTGACCACCGCCTTTGCCGACTTCCTGTGTGTTTGAAACGCGCTCGGTCGATCCGTGGGTTGGTGGATCGATGCCGAGCATGCGGAAGTTGAGGGCGAGCCGGTGGCCGATGTCTTCGGTGTGTGTGAGCTCGCCGTCGGCGTTGCGGTGCTCGGCGTAGTACAGGCCGTCGCGCTCGACGAGCGTGATGCTGCCGAGGTAGATCGCTTCGGCGGGGATGGGTTTCGGCTTTGGCCAGAACTCGTCGACGGGAACACTGTGGATCCGGACCTGCGTGGGAGTGACGCAAGCCCAGTTGTAGAGTTCGCGGCCGTCGTCGCTGAGTGATCGGCAGAGGTAGCGGCAGCGTGTGCGTTCGGTCATGATGCGAAGAACGACGCTAGTAGGACGGCGATCGCGATCGTTAGTGCCGGGTATTGCTGTGTGAAGTGCAGGAATTCGGTCATGCTGCGGGCCATCCCATCGTGAGGTTGCCTAGTGGGTGTTCGGTGCGGACGAGTCGGAGCGCGGGCCGTTCGTCGTCGCGGTCGCCGTTGCCGCGCTGCTTGTTGCAGAGTCCGTGCATCAGTCGCTCGGGGAGTTTCCCGCCGTCCTTGCCGTCGGGGTGTTCGCCATGGAGCTGCCCGGACGTGACGTCTGGCTTGCCGTCGCGGCGCATCGCGTTGGGGTCGTAGTCGGGATTCTTGGTGCGGTCCCGGAACATCGGTAGTCCGCACCAGTAGCAGGGGGTGCCGTCGATGTGTGCGGATATGAGTCGGCGGACTTGGGCGCGGTGGGCTTCGTCGTAGCCGCGGGCGGCCGGCGACGCGCGCCTACGCGTTGGCGCCATGGTTCGGCCGTTCGTCGCCGCTGCCTTCTCTGCTGCATTCTGGCCAGAGTTCTTGCAGGTTGCAGCGGTTGTAGACGTCCTGGCTGACCTCGACGGTGCCGACCCACTCGGGGTTCTTGAGGTCGGTGATTTCAAGTCGCCATTCTTCGGGCACTGGGGTGATGAACGGGCCGGTGCAGATCGGCGGCTGCCCCACGCACGTCATCGGCTGCACGATGACCGTGGCCGGCGAGTACCGCGCATCGGTGACGCGTCCGTGCTCGGGCACGGGGTGGTCGCCGCAGCCGGCGACGGTCAGGATGATGGCGATGGCCAGCGCGGCGGTTCTCATGTTGCGCTGCTGTCGTTGTCGTCACGGTTGGCGTCGGCGTGTGCTTGGCGTAGCGCTTCGTCGATCGCGGACTGCCGGGCGGTGTCGATGTTGTCGATCCGGTCGGGTGCGGGCGCAGGATAGCGGTCGGCTACGGTGAAGTCGCGGCCGAGCTCGTACGGCGGCCCGTCGTCCGGCGTGTAGCGGGGCGCGTCGAGCTTGTCGGAGATCGCTTCGCTGGCCTGCTCGGTGAACTTGTCGAGCACGTGCCGGTTATGCAGCTCACCAGCGCGCTCGTACACCTCGGCCAGGCGCCGATTCGCGTCGTCGAGCGCGTCGCCAGCCTTGCGCACCTCGTCGTGCGCGGCGGCGAGTTCCATCGCGGCCAGCCTGCGTGCGGTGTCTTCGTCGCCCGCGCCGGCGGCGAGCTGGTCGAAGACGGTGTCGGGCTCGGGCTTCGCGTGCCGGCCGCCAGATGCGCGTTTCTTCCCGGCCGGGTGACGGGCGATCGCTGCGTCGAGTTCGGCGTCGGCGTCCGGTGTGACATTTCCGGTGAGAACTTCATCAGGATTGTCACATCCGGCCCGGGCGGCGGCGTCGGTGCGTTCCTGCGCGATCCGCAGCCGGGCCGGATCGTTCGCAGTCTGGCGGGCGATGGTGCCGATGTCGGCGATCGACGCATCGACCGGGGTCGCGCCGCGCACTTCGCAGTAGCCGAGCACGCCGCGCAGTTGCAGGCACATGGTGGTGAAGAGCGGCATTTCGCGATCGGTGACCTTCACGACGAACGATTTGCCTTCGGGCAGTTCGACGATGTGGAACTTGCCGGGCTGCTTGAGCAGTGCCTTCATCTGCTGGCTGGGGGTGTCGCCGGCGACGGGGCGGTGGTGGACGCGGGCGCGGCGCTGGCGCCGATTGAGTGCCATCAGATGACTCCGATCGTGAGCAGGAACAGGGCGAGCAGCCAGACCGCGGCGACGATGAGCGCGAAGGTCTGGATGGCGATTCGGCGCCAGTGAGTTTCGTGTGGGCCGTCGTGCCAGTCGTCGGGGCAGATCAGGCCGATGACGACGGCGCGGTCGGTCGAGTAGCAGGTGCCGCAGCGGCCACCGGTGGCGATATCGGGGAACACGGCCACGGCATCGTCGGGGTGCAGGATGCGGTCCTCCGGCCGCCGCGGGACGAGCTCGTTGATCATGCGCGTCGCGGCCGGGTCTGGCGGGACGAACTTGACTGTGACGTAGGTCCGTCCGAGCTGGATCGGGGTGGCGTCTGCGCGGATCATGCCGCCGCGGTGCCGGCGATAGTCGATCAGGCCAGCGACGTCACCGGACAGTGCACCAAGGTCAGCGGCCATCGCTACCGCTCTTGAGGTCAGCGCGGACCAGCTTGACGACCGGGCCGGCGACCATCCACCAGGCCATAGTGCTGACGATGATCGTCGCGGCCAGGTCGAAGCCGGCACCCCACACCGCCAGGAATGCGATGCCGATGACGGCGGCGGTCCACGCAGACACGATGCTGGCGCCGGTCAGAATGGGGATCCACTTGGGTTCTCTACCGCGCATCGGGGGTTCCTTTCAGGGTGGGTTCGTTGCGCAGCACGACGCGCTTCCACTCGACGTAGGGAACGCATTCGAAGTGGTAGGCGCCGACGATGTCGCGGCTGAATGAGAGCGGCTGCCAGATCAATTCGGGCGTGGCCAGGATGGTGAAGGCGATCTGGTGGGGGATCGCGGATGCGACGACGTCGACGGCGTTGCGGCCGGACGGTTCGGCGCCTTGGCCGATGACGACCATGCCGGGCATGGTGATCTGCTCGGCGTCGAGTGATCCGGACACGCGGGCTTGGAAGGTGATGTCGCGGCGCACGGTGGTCCCGGCGAAGCGGGCGCCTTCGTCGCGCAGGTTCGGCTCCCAGACCCGCACGAGCACGTCCGACGTGATGGCGTCAGGGGCGTTCAATTCGGATCCCCTCCGCGTAGATCGCGCGCAGCGTCTCGGCGATGTCGATCAGCGCCCACACGGTCGCCCATGCGGGCGCTTCGGCGTCCTGGCCGTGCTCGGCGATACCCCGCGCCTCGGGCAGCGCATCGATCCGCTTTCTGTCGGGCCCTGCGGGCGCCTTCGCGAGGAGATTGTCGAGTGCTGCCTGTGCGATCTTCTGGTCGTGGTTCTGAGTCATGCTCGTGTGCTTCCTTCGTGTGATGAGTGGAGACGGGTTTTCGGTGGTGTCGTAGCGGTTGTGCGGGTGCGTTCTCGGTCGAGCTCGTCGCGGCCACCCCATACGCCGTTGTCGTCCTGCAAGCTGGCCCGGTACTGCTCGCAGTTCTGCTTCACCGGGCACTGATTGCAGATCGCCTTCGCCCGGGCGATGCGCTCTTGGTAGATGCGTTTGTCCTTGTGCGAGCGGCCGTTTACGGCGAAGAACATCTCGTCCACTTCCGACAGCGGGATCTTGTGACACAGGGCGCGGCTCATCCATTCGCGGTCGAGGTCGCCGAGGATGGCGCGCAGGAATCCGGGGCGACCGCGGCGCGGTAGCCGTGTTCTGTCGTAGTGGCCGGCGGGCATCAGCGACGCACCAGCCGCGCGTTCGTCGCCCGCACCGCGGTATCGATATCGCCCGGCCACACCGTCGACAGCCCGGACCAGTGCCGGCGCCGCGGCAGAAACGGAAGTTCCCAGCCGAGCTTCATCGCGCACATCGCCGCCGCACCGGCCGAGTCGGCGACATCGTGGTTCGGGATGGTGAGATCCGGCCACCACTTGCGTGTCTCGTCCAGCACCATGTCCTTGTCGGCGCGGCCGGACCCGGTCACCCACAGCTTCAGCGTGGTCGGTGACACGGTGGCCCGGGTGATGCCGCGGGCCTTCAGCACCGACCAGATGCCGACCCACAGAGCGCCGCGGTCGAGGTAGGACGGCAGCACTTCGGACGGGAAGATCGGCGCTTCGATCATGGCCAGCTCTGGCTTGGCTGGTAGCCGGTCGATGATGTGGGCGACTTCGTGCGTGTTGGCGATGATCCGCTCGGCGCGGTCGTCCCAGTCGGCCCCGTTTTCGAGCGAGTATCCGCAGTAGCGGAGCACCTTCGGGCGGCATGGGCCGTCTTCGATGTGGCGTAGGACGGTGATGCCGGTGCGCACCAGGGATGCGTCGATGCCGAGCACGTATCGGTTCATCGGCGCCTCTCGTTGTGGGTCTCGCGGCCGACGATGGCGCCGCAGGCGTTGCAGTGGATTTCGGTGGTGACGCGGACGATGGCGGTGGTGTTGCCGCCGCGGATGTCTTCCTCGGTGCGTTCGATGCGCTGCTGTGGCCGCGGGTGCCGGCACGGTGCCGCGGCGGCCGGTTGCTGGTCGGCGAGCGTGCCGCGCAACCGCGCGTACATCGGAATCAGGTCGCTCATGACTGCGCCCAATCCGGGTGCCAGATCAGCAGCGCCGGCAGGCTACTGGCCGTGACGGCGTGCCGGAAGTACGGCTGACTGCCGCGGACGATCAGCACCGCGGCGGCCGGCAGAGCGGCGAGTTGTTCGGCGGTGCGGATGGTGCACGCCTCGCGGAGAGTGGCGAGCGCGGCGCGAGCATCGCGTAGGCAGTCCTGGCGCATCATCTCCGAGGTGCGCTCCCACAGGCCGTCGTTGACGCGCTCGTCTCCCACGACGTACGCGGCCATGAACATCCCCCGGGCGACGACCTCGTCCAGCGTGGGGAGGTCGGCGCTCATCGGACGACTCGCTTGCACTCGGTGCACACCTCGGCGTGCGCCTCGGCCGGCTTCGTGCAGATGCAGCACGCCTGACGCGACGGGTACACCCGCGGCCGGCGCTTCACAGCGGCCGCCGAACGGGCACGTAGTCGTCGAGGACGGCCATCGGCCGTCCGCACCCGAAACCGGCTGGCAGCGGCGGGCACACAGCGCGGGGCGGCAGCTTTGACATCTGCAACTGCGCCAACGCGATGCCGGCCTCGAAGCAGTCCGCGCACAGGTACGCGCACTTGTCGCCGTCCGCGGTGACATTCGGGTCGGCGATCGAATTCGGATGCCGACACAGGCCGAAGGCGTGAACCTCGACGTAGAACGTGGCCTGTCGGGTGCAGTGCGCCTTGCCGTGTGGTGTCGGGAATCGGTCGCAGGGGCATTCGCAGAGCTGCGCCGCGTCGAGTTCGGCGTCGAGCTGCGACAGCGGATCCACCTCCGGCGGCTTCGATTCGAGTGTCATCATCGGTTCGCCTTCCTCGCGTTGTTGATCCGGGCCGGATGCCCGGGGAAGTGCTTGAGCGGGTGTTGCGTCTTCACGTCGACGCAGGCGTCGCCGACCGGCTTTCCGCAGCCCTGCGGGGGCGGCGGGCACGGCACCGTCTTCGCGAGCTCGCGGAGCTGGTCGCGTTCCTTGCGGGCGTTGGCCTGCCGTGCGTGCCACTGCTGGCCGCCGGTGCGGGACTGGCCGCCGGTGCGGGACTGGCCGCGCGAGGTGCCGCGCCGGTAGTCCGGGGATTCGCCGTCGCCGTGCATCGGGATCACGTTGTCTGGCATGCTCATCGGCCGCCCTCGGGGATCCGCTTCATGGCTTCGGCGTAGGCGTCGGTGAGTAGCTTCCGGATTGCTTCGGGCCGCTCGTCGGGTGACCAGTTGCCTTTGACCTCGAAGATTGCCTTCACGCCGGGCTCGCGGACTCGGATGTGGAAGTCGTTGTGCCGGCCCGGGTCGACGCCGAGCTCCGGGCCGTTCATCGTGCCGCCATCGGGCCGCGCGAAGCGGCGGCCTGTCGTGCGTGGGTCACATCAGCCGGGGCGAATCGTGCTACCCCCCTGCGCGCGTTTCTCAGCGTGAGATGGTTACGCAAGGTGAGTAGGTGTTGGTAAGTACGTAGGTACGTATGTGCATTACCCGGGGCATTGCTCGGGCAATGCTTGAGCATCCGCGGGGCACCGTGCTCGGTCGGATGCTCGGGCATGTGCTCAAACCGCTTGGGCATCGCCGTCACCTCTCTGGTCGCGCCAACGCTTCTCGGCCGCTCGGCGAGCCTTCTCGCTGCGGGCCATCGCGGCATCGTCAACGGGGTTGTGCTCAGCCCAGCCGTTGATCTCGAAGCCGCCGCCGCGGCTCGGCACCCACAGGCCGGATTCAACGGCGATGCCGGCGTCCTTCTTCGTGATCGCGTACCGGCGCAGCGCACCTTCGGCGAAGTAGCCGTCGGTCAGCGTCTTCCCGACGTGGCACATCATCTCGATGTGAGCGAACGCCACGCGGTGCAGGTTCCGATCGACCAGGTCCATGATCTTCGGGTTGTCGGGGAAGGTGGTGTCGAGCCGGATCCATTGCAGGCCAGCCATTGTCAGATCGCTCCTGATTCGATGAGTTGCCGAGCGACGGTCTGCCGCTCGCGGATCATTTGCCATGCGACGCCGCAGAAGTACTTCCAGCGGCGGCCGTCAGGGAGGTTGCGTGCGCGCATCGCCGCCGCGGCCGCGACGATGTCGTCGCGGGTCAGTCCTGCATCGCGGAACTTGAGGATGCTCTGCCCGCAGTCCGGAGCGATGTCGTAGTTGCCATCGGCGCGACGGAACTGCTCGGTGATCGCGCCGTCGTAGGAATTCAGCAGTTCGAACACGAAGTCGTGGTCGTCAGAACGCCGTTGCCGGTCCAGCTCGGCAGCGCGCCTGATCGCGGCCGCCCAGCGGAGCGCGTCAGCGGCGACGTCTTCGACGATGGGTGAGTCGGGTGCGATCGCTGCCTTGCCTGTGTTGCACGGCTCGCAGGCGGCGACCAGGTTGTCGGGATCGTCGCCGCCGCCGAGGGCCGTCGGGATGACGTGGTCGACACGCAACTCGGCTTCGGCGGCGGTGTGCCCGCAGTAGCGGCACCGGTATCCGTCGCGGCGCAGAATCTCGAAGCGGAGCCGTTTGGTGATGGCCATCTAGGTCGACGCCCCCGTTTCGGGTTGTGGTGCTGTGCAGTCGGCGCGGTGCTTCCCGGTGACGACGCGGTGGTATCCGCAGCCGGAGCAGAACGACTTCGGCCGGTCGGCGGACGACGCGTCGAGCTGGCGCCACCGATCCCGCGACTTCGATTCCTTGCTCATGGCCGCCTCGGCGGGATGTCGGCGCGCATCGGCGGGGTGTCAGCCCGCACGTAGAGGGGGTGCCGAGGCTGGCCGCTTTTGGTCCAGCCGAGCGCAACGACGTGCGAGTTGGCCAGGATCCGCATGACGTCGGCGGCACGGCCTGGTGTCGCGTTGGATCCCCATGCGATGACGATGAGCATGCGGTGGTCGGCGGCGACTTTGGCGATCTCGGCGTCGTTCTCGGGCCCGATTGGGTCCGGGTGCTGCCAAAGCTGTTTCGGATCCGTGGCTCGCAGTGCGTACAAGTTGATGACGGTGATGCCGCCGAACCCCCAAGCCTTCGCGAACGCAATGCACCGCCGGATTGTCGGGTCGTCTGTGCTGGCGTCGGCGGTCGACGGGTTGAGCATCACCCACGCGAGGATCGGCTTCGACTTGTCCCAGATCCGCGTGAGGCGGTAGCGGTAGGTGCCACAATCGCTGATCACGGCCGACGAAATGAGGCCGGTCAGAATGGTTCCTGTGGGGTTGGTCATCGGCCGCATCCCTCACCGGGGGCGTGGACCAGCCAGCAGGTGCGACAAACCGTGGCGCGGCCGCTGGGCAGGGGCCGGTGCGCGAGGGGCGGCTGCTGACGCACCGGTGTCTCGGCTAGCTTGCGCGCCTTCGTTCGTCGCGCCCGAATCGGTCGCGGTCGGATGCGCTTGCGGGGCGGTGTCCATGCTGATGCGGGGGCCGGGGCGGCGGGTAATCGAGTGAGTCCGCATCGTGATCTCAGCGCGTTGTGGATCGCCTGCACGTACTCGGCGCGGGTCCATCCCATCGCTGTTGCCAGGGTGAGGTCGGTGCCGGCGGCCTTGTCGGCGATGTCGATCAGAAGCAGCGCCCTGTTCATGACCGGGCCAGCGCTTCGGTGATGTCGGCGGGTGGTGTCCACAGGCCGAGCGCGCCTTTGCAGGGGATCGGTTCGGCGAGCTGGCGGGGGTTCTCGAGGACCAGGTGTGTGATGCGCCGGCCTTGGCGGCTGGCGGCTGCGTAACCTTGCTCGCCCCACGGTGCGCAGCATCCGGCGGTGTAGTGGCAATCGACGAGGTCGACGACGCCGATGATCGCGCCGGCTTCGTCGGCGAGCCGAGTGTCGTCGGCGTGCTGCCGGAAGGCCGCGCGGACGAGCGGACTGTTCTCGCCGCGGTCGGACCAGCGCATGCCGGCGTGGATGGCCAACGGGCCGCGGTACTTCCAGAGCTGCGTCCGGTTTTCGATGTTCTTGCCGTGGAAGATCGCCCACGCCCACGGCTGCTGCACGGTCAGTGCCTTCATGCTGCGACCTCGCTGATCGGGATGAGATGCCACAGCGCCGCAGCGGCCTGCTGCGGGCAGACGCCGTTGCCGATGATGCGGAGCATGTCGTTGCGGGAGATGCCGGGCACGGCGGTGACCCAGCCGGCGGGCCAGCCCATCATCCACTCGGGGAACGGCGCGGACAGACGAGGATTCCCTTTGGTGTTCGGCTCTGTCGGTGATGGTGCGGGGCGGGTCAACGACGCCCATCGCGTGATCGCGGGGGCGTATTTGCCCCACTGGTCGGTCCCGTGTAGCAGCGCGAAGTCGATCAACTGGCGACTGTGTCCCTCGCGTTGATCAGGGTGCTGGCCGCCCCCAGACCCGTCGCTCGCGTTCGGCGTCGGCAACAAGTCTGTGATGCTGTCCAACGACGGCCGGACCGCAGCATCGTCACTCGCTGAGCGGTTCCGGCCTGACCGTGATGCGGCGGGCGTCGGCAGCAGGTCTAAGGAAACAGGCTCGCGCCCAGCACTTCCGCCAGCGATCCATTCCCGTCCGCAACGTGCGCCCGGGCTGCTGGCGCCGTCATCGACGCATGTCCGTCCATCGCACGCGGACTCGGCAGCAGCGCAACTTCCGCGCCGAGATTCCGTGCGTGTCCGTTCCCCGTCGCCGGTTGCGTGACTGGTGTCGGCAGGAGTTGCGACGACAAACACCCGCTCCCGGAAGTGCGGAGCTCCGACACTGGCAGCGGATACAGTCGCCCACTGCGCGTCATACCCGACGTCGCAAAGGTCTCCGAGTACGGCTCCGAGTGCTCGGAGAACAGGCTTAGCGTCGCTGTCTCCCATAGCTGTCGCTTGGGGTTCCACTGTGCGATTTGCTTCGACACTGAGCAGGTTCCTCACGTTCTCGATGACCACTACGCGCGGCCGCAATTCATCGATTGCCCGGGCGAATTCGGACCAGAGACCTGATCGCGTACCGGCGCCCATGCCTGCGCGCTTTCCCGCAGCGCTGATGTCCTGGCACGGGAACCCGCCGCACAGCACGTCGACGGGTTCGACGGTCGACCAGTCGACGGTGCTGATGTCGCCGAGGTTGGGCACGCCCGGCCAGCGGTGCGCGAGCACCTTCACGGCAGCGTTTGGCCTCCGGCGGCCGTTCTTGTCCTCGATGAAGTCGAGCTCGCAATGCCACACGGTGCGGCCGCTGAAGACGTGCTCGACGGCGATATCCAGCCCGCCGGCGCCAGAGAACAGGGATCCGACCTTCACTCGTGGCCGCCTTGGAATCGCAGGCGTTGGCCGGTGACTTCGAGCTTGCGGGTGGTGACCTTCGTGGTGTCGGTGGCTTCGTCGTAACGGGCGCTGGTGATCTCGTGCATGACGCCGTGCGCGTCGGGGCCGAGCCGTGTGCCGGGTGCGAGTTGTTCGGTCTGGTCGCCGCGGTAGCTCATGAGCGCTTCACGAATCTGCCGTCTGCGCCGCGGTTCCGGACGATCTCGGCGCGTGTCCAGTGTCCTGGCGCGTACACCGCGACCGAACCGCAGCGGCCTGTCGACAGGATGAGCACGCCTTCGGGCGTCACCGTGTAGTCGTCGGCGAGCGGGTGCCGGTGCGGCTCTTTCGGGCTGGTGTAGCCGGTGTGCACGTGGACGGCCATCAGGCGTCCCCTTCCCATGGCATCGCGGCCCGGGTGATGCCCGGCAACTGAGTCACCGTGAACGGGGCGTGGTACTTCACGCCGAGCTGCACGAGCCACGTGACGACTTCCGCTTCGATCGACGGGTCGCTGACGTCCGGCCAGACCGGTTCCGGC
This sequence comes from Mycolicibacterium canariasense, assembly GCF_002101555.1. Lineage (GTDB taxonomy): Bacteria > Actinomycetota > Actinomycetes > Mycobacteriales > Mycobacteriaceae > Mycobacterium > Mycobacterium canariasense. Next base: position 70,822 of record NZ_LQOL01000049.1, on the reverse strand, counting down.
TCGGCGGCCAGCTCGGGGAACAGGGCGGCGAGATGGGGGCGGCAGCGTTCGATCGCTTCGCCGATGCTGTCGACGCCGTCGATGTCGTTCGGCTCGGATGTCGGGACGTCGCCCGTCATGAAGCCGAGGATGTCGTACACCTGCTGTAGGGGGCAGAAGATTTGGTTCTCGTCGCCGTGGAGGACGGTGACGACGGCACCGATTTCGAACTGGCGGGTGAGCGGAGCGGTCATCGGGGATTCCCTTCTGGCCTGGCGGTTTTGACCGCTTCGATGACTTCGACGCCTCGCTGGGCGCCGAGTGCGCCGAGGTCGGCGAAGGGGTCGGGGCGGGGGCCGGCCAGCGGATCCGGGTGTGCGACGACCGTGGCGACCTTCTGCTGGGCCGCGGTCAGGAACATCGCGAAGGTCTTCGCGGCCAGGTGACCACCGGCCAGCCACGAGACGATGGCGGTCGGTAGCAGCCACCACGCCGAGTAGATGATCGCGGCGGCGATGATGGTGCCAAAGGCGATGAGCGAGAGCAGCAGCGCGACGATGGCCGCGCGCTGCCGCTCCGCAAGAGCCGGGGTGTGTCGCATCAGTCTTCGCCACCCCCGGTGTCGACCGAACCGTCTTCCTCCGTGGGCCCGCCGGTGACCGGGTCGGTCGGGTAGAGCTCGCCCTGATTGGGGTCGGCGCCGTTGGTGGGTTTCTTTCCGGGCTCCCAGCCGTCGAGGATCTTGACCGTGCGGACTGGGATCAGTTCGCCTTGCGCGTTGCGGGCGTTGCCGTCTCGGGTGACCTGCGCCTTGAGCATGATGATGAACGTCTCGTCCATCTCCGGCACGGTGTCGAGCCGAATGGTGCGAGATCCAAACGAGAATCCGATCGGGGTGCCGCCGGTGTCGATGTCGTCGAGCGCGTTGGTCGACTTGTGATCCGACGCTGTCGTGGCGTCTTTACCCATGTTGTGTTTCTCCTTCGGTGGTGGTGTCCTGCTGCGGCGCAGCAGCGTTCGGGGGATGCCACCGCTGATCGGTGACAGTGAGCGTGACCTGCCGGCGGTCCGGGCCCATGGGGGTGCGGACTTCGACGATCTGCGAGTCGTCACCCTTGGCGGTGTAGGCGATCTCGCGGATGTCGCCGAGCGTCAGCGGCCCTTCGGGCGTGAACGCGTCGCCGCGCCTCACTTTTCGTCCTTCGTGGCGTCCTCGGCGGCTTGCTGTGCTTCGTACTCGGCCACGGTGGCGGCGTTGATCCACTCGGTGACGTCGGCTTGCAGGGTGCCGGCCTGCTTGCGGGAGATCAAACCATTTCGGAGCTTCTGAAGCTCGTCGTCGGTCAGTTCTTTCGTCGACGCGAGAGGGCGGCCAACGATCTCGCGGCAGACGATGAGGCGGTCGTCGCGCTGGTCGTCGCCGTTCAGGTCGAGTTCGCCGAACGTCGCGAATATCGCCTTGTTGTGCTGGTCGCGCATCGACTTGCGCAGATCCGAGGTCGGCGCGTCAGCGGGGGATGGCGCGGTGGCCTGTTCCGGTTCCGGATTCGCGCCCGGATCCGAGGGCGATTCTTCGGATATCACTTCGCCGTCGACCACCTGGCCGCGCTGCTGCGTGCGGCGTTCACGGGCCGCCCGGGCGGCGGCCGCACCGGAGCCGGGCCGCCGTGGCTCGGGTGTTCCTTCCTGCTCGACGTTCCCGTCCGGGTCGATCACGGTCGGCTGAGCGGCGTCTTCGAGGATGAGCCCGGAGAAGTCATCTGGGTATGCGCGCCGCCAGGCCAAAGCTTCGGCGCACTTCGCGATCTGATTGCGGGGCATCTTGCGCCACATCGAATTCGGCTCTTCGCCAACGATCTTCCGGTTGCGCCCTTCGCCTTCCCAGATCGCGTTGGTCTGGACGAACTCGTCGAAGTGGGCGATGCCTTCGAACGGTTCGTCGTTGCGGTAGATGACGTAACGCGCGGCGTGCGGGACGCTGCCAGCCGGCCAAACTGTGCGCCAGTGCTGGATCACCTGTCCGTCGTCGGTGACGTGGAAGTCGTCAGCACCAGTGAAGTACGGGCCCTCGAATCGCAGGCTGTCACCGAGAGTCTTCGCGGCTTCGCGGCCGTTGCGTCGGTACCCGTCGATGCCGGTCTGGATCGTGTACTTCGTGACCCACTCTTCAACCTTGCGCCGGCCTTCGCCGCTCGCGTTGTCGACCCACCTGGTGATCTTCGTGTTCCGGCCGATCATGTAGATCTGCTTGCGGAATGGATCCAAACCCGTTGTGCGGCAGTAGTGGAAGAACAGATTCAGGTCGCCGTCGGATGCGTCTTCGACACCGAGCGCCCGCAGGATCGCGAGCTGGTCTTCGTTGAAGCGCACCTGCTCCGGCTCGATCGTGGCGAGTGTCTTCGCGCCGGCTTCCCGCTGTGCGCGTTCCGCTGCGGCGAGCAGATCTTCGGCCTGGTCCTCGGCTGTGGCGGTGGTGGTGTCGGTCATTTCTTCCCTTTCGCGGAGTAGAGCGCGACGGATCCGCGCGATGACGGCTGCCGGCGGGCGATCAGCGCGCCGTTGCAGGTGGCGAACTGTGCCTTCTTCATGGCGTCGAGCACGCGGGACTTCGCGAGCCGCGCTGTCTCTTCGGCTGTTTTCAGATCGGTTGTGGCGGCGACGAATTCCTCGGCAAGTTCCGCGGTCAGCTCAACTTCGGTGTCCCGTTCAATCTCGGGATGTTGGGCCCGGATCGCCTCGTACGTCGGCACGCTTCCGTCGAGCTCGGGCGGGATATCGCCGGCCAGCGAGTCCCAGAAGCGGCGGCACTCGTCGATGATGAACACAACTTCCTGCTTCGCTGTGCCGTCGTACCAAACCTCGTAGATGCGGTCCTGGTAGTACGGGCCGAGGGCCAGCAGGTGCCCGGGCTGATCGGTCCAGCCGGTGAATACCATCTCCATCAGCACCTGTGTCCAGTAGTCGCCGGGCAGGTCGCCGGTGAAGTCGTCGCCGAACTTCTCCATGTCGGTCAGGTCGCGGGCGAGCTTGATCTGAAGGACACCGCGGGAGCGGCCGCGGACGCGCCGGCGGTCGAGCGTTGCGAGAGCGGGGAATCCGAAGTGCTCGGGGTCGACGACGAACTGCACTTCTCCGGGGGACAGGCGCCAGCCCGGCATCCGGCGGCGGTAGACGTTCGCCGCGTACGGCTCGATGTCATGCCCTGTGTCGAAGGCGTCCTTCGGTTCCTCGGCCGGGATCAGGCCCTTCATCCGGAGCCAGAGCGATCGCGGCGATTCCCAGCGTGACAGACCCATGATGGCGCCGACCTTGCTCGGCGAGATGGTGTGCAGATGTGCGTCGGATCCGGGCTGAATCCACCCCGGGTCGCGGGGCGTGTTGACCGCGATGTGCTTGATGCTCACCAGTGATCACCGCCCGTGATGGCGATGTAGAGGTCCCAGCACCATTCGACGTCGCCCATGGCGGTGTGGCGGTCGTAGTCGGCCGGGTTGATGCCGACCGCCCGGGACAGGGCGTCGGACTTCCACGGCCGGGGGATGAGCTGACCGCGGGCCGCGAGCCAGCCGACCGCGTTCCCGGGCACGTCGAACGGGTGATAGTGCCAGCTCGGGGTGATGCCGCACCGGCCGAGCAGGCGGTCGATCTTCTCCATGTCGAATGCCGGGTTCGATCCGGCGATCACCGCGTCGTCGCGGACGATGTCGGCGATCGCGTTCGCGGCGAGCTTCGGCGGCACGGCGTCGCTCTCGTTGTAGCGGCGGGCGTAGTCGTCCCGGAACGACTGCGGCAGATCAGGATCGATCAGCTTCGGGTCGTGGATGATCTGGAAGTGCTCGCTGGCGACCTGGTCGCCGTTGTCGTCGACGCGGACCGCGGCGAACTCCCAGATCGGCGCCCGGCGCGATGTGCCCAGCGTCTCGGTGTCGAGGAAGACGGTCGTCATGGCCGCACCGCCCGGCGTGCGCGCAGGGGCCGGCACTTCGGGCAGCGCCGTTCGATCCGGGCAGGCTCCCTGGACTGTGCGTGCACCGCGCAGCGGGGATCCGATGCGTCGTGGAACTCACGGTTTCCGTGCGGCTTCCGGCTCATGCGTACACCCGCCCGCGCACCGAAATGTAGATGCCCCACCGCCAGAAGATCAGCGAGAACGAGTGGACGTCATACTTCGCGTTCGGCCGGTCGGGTAGGTAGAACTCCGGGATGTCTTCCTGCGCCAGGTCGAGCGAGAAGCCGAACTGAAGACCGCCGTGCGAGCCACCTTCGTGCTCACTCTCGGCCAACAGATCACCGACAATGAGGCGGATCCGAGTGCCGCTGTACTCGTAATGCGCATTCCACCAGGGGTGTTCGTAGGTGGACTCGTCTTCGGGATCCTCGGGGAGGATCGAGAACAACTGTTTCAGCATGCGATGGCGTCCTTCACGCGGTTGATGTCGAGTGACTGGTCGGGCACGGGCTCGCCCGACATGGGGCAGTACGGGCGGCGGCCACGGATCCGGCGGCCGGAATGAAGTTGGTATCGGCCGTCTTTCGTCAGTCGGGCTTCAAGTCCGCACATCACGCACTTCATGAAGCGCTCCGCTCGATACGGCGGATCCGCAACTTCAGCGTCTCGGTCGTGATGCCGAGACGCTTCGCGATCTCGGCGTCGGTCCGGCCGACGTGCTCACGGTGATCAGCGACGATGTCGAGGAAGTCGGAAGGCACCGAGCGGGACGGCTTCAGCACGACGCTGGGATCGCCTTGCGCGTCGGGATCGTCGATCTCGCCGTCCTGCCATGCGAGCGGCGGCAGCCATCCGCGAGCAGCAGCAATCCGGCGGGCAGTGTCGGCATGTGGGCCCTGTGGCAGCGGCTGCGCACCGAGCGTCTGGTATGCGGCATCAATCCGATCGAAGGTCTCCGGCCGTACCCACGCGGCCGACCCGGTCAGGTACTTATGTAGGTTGATCTGGTAATTCGCTACTGCGCCGGCGATTTGGCTGCGCGTGTAGCCGAGCGCGGCGAGCGCGCGGATCCGACGGATGGCGCCGATCGGGTTCATGTGAGCCGGGCGATCGACATCCGGGTTCACCGCGAGAATCGCGCGGGCGATGCCGGCAGTCGTCCGGATGCCGTAGCCGCTCGTGATGCGCCGGACTGTGCGGGCCTGCACGCCGGACAGTTGGCCGATCCGGATTACACCCATGCCTGCGGCCCGGCAGCGTTCAATGTGGGCGCGGACGATCTCGTTGTCTACGGGCCGGTTGTAGGCGAGCCACGCGCGGTAATGCTTCTTGCACATCCCACGTGACCACTCGGCCGGCGCATTCTGGCAGCGCTCCGTCGCGCTGCATGTCGGGTCGGTCACGGGAGTGCTCCGACGCCGAGCATGACTGTGCGGGAGTACATTTCGACGAGCTCGCCGAGCGTGTACGTCGGCTGCGGCGGCTCTGCGGGCGTGTTATCGGCGATGTCGTCTACACTCTTCGGCATTGGGGTTACCTCCCATGGATGGTTAGGAACGCCGGTCTCGATGCAGCGGGGCCGGCGTTTCGCCGTTTCAGTTGGAGTCGGACGAATCGTCCGGATAGACCAGATGCCCGGGGCATTCCATTTCGGAGCAGCGGTAGGTCTCGGGGCGCGCCGGGCCGGAAGGATCGCCCGGCCCGGCGCTGGCATCTCCGGCTTCCCCACCGGTGATGCCCTGGTCCCGAAGTCCATACGACGCTCGCGCCATTCGGACGAATAACTCGCGCAGGCCGCCCGGAATCGGCGTCAGCGGAAGGCTTTCCCACGCGCGCGCGTGATCACCGTGCGCGGCGTAGTACAGGCACGCGGCCCGCTCTTCGATGTCCTCGTCGGACACGGCCCGCTCGGATGCGATCTCGCGCTCGTTCATCGCGACGAACACTTCGGCGATCGCCGATAGCGCAGTGGCAGCTTCGCGCAGCACGTCGATGGCCTGTTGCTCGTAGGCCGACATCTGCCGGCGCTGGTCGACGCGGGCCGCGGCTTCGCGCTGCGCCTGCTTCTCGGCCTGCTCGTCCGGCGTCTCGTACGCCGCACCCCACGCCATCAGCGGGCCTCGGCTGCGTCGCGGACGTCGCCGAGCGTGGCCGTGTTGAAGCAGCTCGCGCAGACGTGCGTGTTCAGGAACGGGACGACGCAGTCGGTCGACGTGCACACGACGCACGCGACCAGCTCGACGATGGCGGGGCGGTAGGTGCCGGTGTAGACGTCCCAGCGGGCCGCCCACGCGCGCGCTTCCTCGATCGCCCGCGCGAACTCAGCAGGCAGCGCGGCGACCTCGTCGGGCAGCAGCCGCCCTGACCATCCGTCGCCCATGTTGATCTCGATGAGTCCGCCGTTCACCCACACAGTGAGATAGCTCGCCTCGTCGCGCCAGATCGGCGCCGGCGGCGCATCGGCCGGCGGCGTGTCGGTGAGGGTGGTCGGCACGTCGAGCGCGTTCCGGGCCGCGGTCACGCGCTGGCCTTGCCGGTCAGCAGCGCGTCGATGTCGTCAGGGTGGAATCGGTAATGCCCGCCTGGTGTGGCGACGGCGGGCTTGAGCTTGTTTTCTGCGACCCACTTCCGCACAGTGGAGGGCAGCACTCCGAACTTGTCAGCGACTTGAGAAGTCGTCATATACGTGACTTCGGGCATGCGGATAGGTCTACATGACGTGAGAAGTCGCGTCAAGCGCGAATTGCGGGAATTAAGCGCGGAACATCACGCATGAGCACCTGTTGCGCGGTATGCGCGAGTTGTGCGATATTCGCCGTATGACTACTGATGCGAGTGTGGAACGGTGGGTGCCGGATGCGAGCACCTTCGGTGCGCGCTTGGCGCTGGTTCGTCAGCGCATGGGCTGGAATATCAAAGAGGCCGCGATCGCATGCGCTCTACCCGCAGGCTCGTGGCGTGAATGGGAGCTGTCCGGCCGTCGTCCGCGCGACCTCGACGAGGTCTGCCTGAAGATCGCAGACCGGACGGGCTGCAACGACTACTGGCTGATGACCGGCCGCACATCGCCCAACGGCGGGGGCGACGGCGGTCCTCGCATGGTGCCCCCACCAGGGCTCGAACCTGGGACCTGCGGATTAAAAGTCCGTAGCTCTACCGACTGAGCTATAGGGGCGTGGAGGAACAGGATACTGCCTGCCGTCGCGGGGCCGCCGCAGGGCCGGGGTGAGCAGCGCGAGGGGACCCCGTTTGGGATTTCTGGCGGCCGTGTCCTAAGCTATCGAAGCTCCCAACGGAACGAAGTTGCGAGTACCCCGGAGGAATTCGGATTAGGCCCCCATCGTCTAGTGGCCTAGGACGCCGCCCTTTCACGGCGGTAGCACGGGTTCGAATCCCGTTGGGGGTACGCAACGCGGAAACGCGGAGCACGCAGGAAAAGCAAGGCCCTGTGGCGCAGTTGGTTAGCGCGCCGCCCTGTCACGGCGGAGGTCGCGGGTTCGAGTCCCGTCAGGGTCGCAGTATTGCGGCGTAAGGCTTGCTCGGTCGAGAGACCGGCGCCTTCCGGCCAGGTAGCTCAGTTGGTACGAGCGTCCGCCTGAAAAGCGGAAGGTCGCCGGTTCGATCCCGGCCCTGGCCACCATATGTGAACCCCGGCTGGCGCAGCGGGTTTTGTTTCGTCCGTGGTCGGGCTCCGCTTCCGGCTGCTGAATCGTTCAACACTCGAAGCCCCCTCCACCAGCGATGGAGGGTAGTACCCGCCGAATTGCCGCTTGTTCTGCCGCGCGCGTAACGGATCGTGCTGGCGTCTTAGAACCATTCACCGCCCGATTGGCGGGCAGTGGCGGTGTGATCTTGGACTAAACTCTGCTTTCGGGTAGGGGGAAAGTTGTCAAGAACATTCAAACCATTGCAGGTAGATCCAACTGAGCTGCACCTTGTAGCTGGTCAGATTGAGGGTCACGCAAGCGATTTCATGGCAACGCATCACGCCGTGCACGCGCAGGCGAGCCAGGCGGTCTTGGGCACCGGTTTGGCGAGTGCAGCCCTGCCGGCGATGCTTGCTGCCTGGGACGCTGACAGCGTTCGCTATGGCGAACATTTCGCCACGCACGCAAGTGGCCATCGTGAGGCTGCGGTTTCCTATTTGAAAACCGATGGTGACGGCGCCGGCGCGATCGACGGCGCTGGCTCGGCGCTTTAAGGCGGTCGGATGCCGCTGACGTTGAAAGAGCTTAAAGATTGGCCACCCGAGATCGCGGACCTTGCGAGCTCTGCTCGCGAAGCCGCAGGGAACCACACGAAATCGGCCGAGTTCTACCGTTCACTGATGAAGGCGTCCACCTGGGAAGGGGACGGTGGAAACGCGGCCCGGGTAGGGATGGAGACAACCGCCCGGGAACACGAAGCCACGGCGGAAGACCTGGCCAAAGGCGCCACGGGAATGGAGCACGCCCACAAAGACGCCGTAGATGTGGCGCGAAGAATCAAGAGCATCCTCGACTACGCAGCCGAGAGCCCTCCGGTGGAAGTAAACGAGTCCACCAATGAGGTGATACCGCCGGACGTAAGCCACATGACGAAGGAGTACGCCGCGCGGGTGGCAACAAAGGTTGCAGACTTGCGGGCGGAGATTGCGGCCGTACTTGCGGCTGGTGAACTTGTAGACGCCGATCTGGCTCGGGCGATTGCGGCCGCGACTGGCGGTTCAACCCCTGATTTGAAGGATGGTGCCCCTACGCCGTTGCCCGATGGCACGGTGAGGCGCGACGACCCGGCCCGGGTGCGTGCCTCAGCGGAGGCATTCGAGAAGGTGTTTGGCCGATTGCCTACAAGTCCGAGTGACTGGTCTACCGCTGAGGCGCTCAACCCGAACAGTTATGACCCCAAGTACCAGGGCGTTGGACCCCAGATCAAAGTGGTGAGAATTAATCCAGTACCTGGCCAGGGGGTCGTCCGCGCCTCGCAATATATCGAGCAGAGAGATGTGATCAGCGGGCCAGGCACTCGGGATTTTGGGAATAACAGGACGGCCAGCCCGAGCTTTGACCCTGAAGACACGAAGGTTACGACTTATATCGATTATGAGAACGGCATTGTTGTCATGCGACAGAATCCGTCGGTCGAACTTAGTAGCGAGGGCGGGCCGGGCCAGGTCAAGATCGGTACACCGGAGGGCAAAGTATGGCAGACACCGGACGGGGCGGTTCGCATCCAATATGACGCTGCGAACCCATTTGCGCCAGGCATTGCCAAGGATCCGCCTTGGCCAGCCGGCGATCACGCCTGGACTGTCAACGGCGATCTGGTGTTCACTCCGCAACAAGGGGGTGTCCGCGTGGACGGAACGCGAACGGATTATCCCTCTTTCGAGGTCTATCAAGACCTGCCGAGTGGGTCAACGCGAACGGTCCTCATCGATCCAGCGGCCAGCGGTGCAGGGTGGGGGCCGATCGCTAACCTGCCCTACCACCACGACGTTGGTGCGGGAGGAAGCGCGTTCGCGCCTTTTGATACAGGTGGATGGAATCCCAAATACGATGTCAAGATCCCGCTGCCGTCAACGCCCTTCGGCTCTGCGGCAAACCCTCCGTCAGTGCCCATTCCGACTGGGCCCGCGCAATTCTGAGCAAGGATCATGACAGCCTCCACCGCTCAACCAGATAGCTCCCGCGTGTGGTCCTCCGCGACGTGGTCGGCACCCTTCACGGCCCAGCTTGTCCTGGGCGCGATGCTCATCGCTCAGTGGGCGCTGGGAAAGCTATCCCTGTTTCCAGAACACGAACGCGCTTGGTTCTTGACCGGTCTGGCCGTCAGCACGGTGGTGATGGTCTTGTTCGGGGGTGTCTTGCTCACCCGACGGTCGCCGCGAGCTCGGGGATTCGCGCTTAGCGTGATCGGCTCGTCCGTTGTCGTTCTTCTGGGGGGAATCATCTTCAGCTTATGGGTATTGAGATGGTGACTGGGGCATCAATGACACTGAAGTACGGGCCAGCCAGTTTTGTTGCCGCACTTGCCAATATCCTTCTCGTTAATCTTTGCATTTGGCTCTTTGTCTTGGGCATGTTCGGCGGGTACCAGTATTACCTGCCGCTCTTGACTCTCGATTTAGTCATCTCGTACGTATTGACGTTACGTCGCGGAACATATGCCCAAGTGGGCCGCGGAATGCTGATCGGTTGGCTATCGGCCCCCCTGTCACTGGTCATATTCATAGGCGTGTTCAGTATCGGCAAGGCGATCGGAATCTAGCCGGCACAGAGTCGAAGATTCTCACAATGGTGCAAGTCACGGGCAACGCTCTGGACTGGCACAGCGTCCGTCCCACACTGCGGCGATGCTCGGACGACGCATCGTCGACGGCCCCCGATCCGCTTGGCGGCTGCGCAGGAGATCCCCGCCAGAGATACGCCGCCGGGGGCTCGGCGGCCGCTGTGGATCGACCGTGGGCAGTATTGGCGCTACCGAAGGCGGCGCTAACACGATGGCGCGTATCTCGCGCGTGTGCGACAGCTTGTGCTCCGACGCAGCGCTGGTGTCGATCGATTCCAAGTGGCTGCACCGAAGACAAGGCCGCCGGGTCGTCTATCAGGCGGTCAGACGACGGCGTTGGTGCCGGTGACGAGGAACGCGTTGTCAGCCAAGGGTTTCAGCTGACCGCGTCGACGGCGGCCAGGATGTCGGGCACCTCGCTGCGGGTGGTGTAGTTGGGGTGCACGTCGATCCACCGGATGATGCCCGCCGCGTCGAGGACGACGACGGTGGGCATCGGCAGAGCCTTGCCACCGTCGGCATTCACCTCGGTGAGGTCCAGCCCCAACGTGATTTGTGCGGCAATTGTGTCGGGCGAGGGTTCGGTCAAAATCCCCAGAGCGGTGGCGATCTGATTGCCTGGATCTGACGCCACCGAATAGGACAGGTCATTGGATTCGGCGGAAGTCAGCGAACCGTCGGGCTTCTGTGGGCTGATCGCGATCAACTCGACGCCGCGCTCGCTGAGCGCGGGAACCAATTCAGATTGGTAGGTGCGTAACGCGATGTTGCAGTAGGGGCACCACGCCCCGCGATAGAACACCACCACCGCCGGGCGGCCGTCGCGCAATCGCGTCAGCGACGTCGGGGCACCGTGCACGTCGAGCAGCTCGCCGTCGGGCATACCGGTTCCCGCGGCAACGACATCGAGCGGAACGCCTCGAGCCTCCAGTGCGGCTTGTTCGGCGGTGAAGGCGGATACGACGTCTGCGGGCAGCCTCGCCGCGGAGCCAGCAGCCACGGCGTGGGCCTGCTCGCTGATCGTAGGTGTGTGCGTAGTCATCTCGGCCTCCGCCTGGTCTATTGGATCAATCACTCCAGAAAACTCCGCTGTTTTTGGATTGTCAACTCCAAAAAGATAGAATCGTCAGATGACCACCCCGAAGGGGCGGGCCACCCGCGATCGCATCGTGGCCACCGCGGCAGCGCTGATGTATGAGCGAGGGGTCGCCGGGACCAGTACTGAGGATGTTCAGGCCGCGGCCGGAGTCAGCGCGTCGCAGCTCTACCATTACTTTGCGGACAAGCGCTCGCTCACCCGCGCGGTCATCGACTATCAGGCAGACGCGATTCTCGGGTTTCAGGAGTCGATGTTGGCGCGGGTCGACTCTCTCGACGGGCTGCGCAACTGGGCCGCGGCCATCGTGGACATCCAACGTAGCAACGGGTTTCGCGGTGGATGCCCGCTGGCCTCGCTGGGTAGTGAGCTGGCCGAAAGTGACAGCGCCGCAAGGGAAGATGTCGAGGCTGGCTATCAGCGTTGGCAAGCCGCGATCCGCAGCGGCCTCGCCGCCATCCGCGACCGCGGCGGGCTGGTCGACAGCGCAGATATCGACCAGCTGGCCACGGCGCTGCTGACCTCACTGCAAGGCGGACTGCTGCTCGCGAAAGTGCAGCGCGACGGCACACCATTGAAGACCGCACTCAGCACCGCTATCGACCACGTCGCGACATTCGCCGCCGCATGACCATCCCAGGGTGGTCACGCCTTGTGTTGACCGCTCCGCGATCAACCGACAGAAGTGGACACCGCCATGGACGAAGCCCCGACGTTGTCACAGTTCGCCTTGCATGCCTACGACAAGTTGCGTTACGCCGATACTGATCGGCAAGGGCACGTCAACAATTCGGTCTTTTCGACGGCGCTGGAAACCGGTCGCGTCGAACTTCTCTACGCTTCCGACGGTGGCATCGTCGAACCGAACAAGTCCTTCGTCATTGCCCGTCTGGAGCTGGACTTTCGGGGGGAGTTGATCTGGCCAGGCGAGGTCGCGATCGGCACGAGCGTTGAGTCGGTCGGCCGCACCTCATTCACGCTGGCGCAAGCCCTGTTTCAACGAGACCGATGCGTAGCCATCGCGCGTACGGTCATCGTGCAAGTCGACGACGAGACTCACCGCGCGACACCCCTGAGTGCGGTCGCGGCTACCCGCCTCGTGAATCTCCAACCCTGAGGATGACCGTGGTGACCAACACGGCACGGTTGCGTCCAGCAGAATGCTGTATGAGTCGGACTTGATCAGCGGTTCCCGGTGTGTCGATCCACGCGTGACTTCCTCGCGTCACATCGCCTGCGCGGTCACCGGCGACTGCGTCCGCACGTGCAGCCGGGTGCGGTCGGCGCGGAACAGGTCAACCGAGTACTCGAAGGCACGGCCGCGCTGGTCGAATCCCCGGCGTTCCAGTTTCAGGACCGGCGTGCCGGCGGGCCGCCCGAGCAGCTTGCCTTCCGCGCTGGAGACGCTGGCCACCTCGATGGACTCGTCGGCGACGCAGATCTGCAGCCCGAACTGCGTATGCAATGTGCGGTAGACCGAGGTCATCCCGGTGCGCAACACGCCGGCCAACTCGGGCCGCAGATACATCTGCTCCAGGGAGAGCGTCTCCCCGTCGGCATGCCGCAACCGCAGCAGCGACACCACCGCCTCGCCGTCGGCGACCCCGAGGGCCGAACTGACCGGTTCCGGCGCCGCCACCAATCCGGCCCGGATGACGGTGGTGCCGTCCCGGAAGCCCTGATCGTGCAGGATCTCCGGGATACCTTTCACGGTGTTCAAGCTGCGCACGATGCTGTGTGACTGGCAGAACGGCCGGGCCGCCTGCGGTGACGCGTCGCGTTGGGTCACGTTGGTCAGGTAGGCGCCGCCGGCACGGCCCTTGACCCGGCGAATCCGCTGCTCGCGTTCGAGCAGATCAAGTGCCCGGCGCACCGTGGTCCGCGACATTCCCAGGCGTTCGGCCAGCGCGCGTTCGGTCGGCAACCGGTGCTCACCGCGCTCGGCGAGTTCGTCGGTCAGCCGACGCAGGGCCTGCTGCGCTTGCTCGTGCACGAGCATGACGTACCCCTTCCTGCGCTACCCGCGCGGAGACCGTCATGTCACGCTAGCCCGGGCATGTCGTGTCCGCGTGTTCGCGATGTAAAGATCCGCGTCGGATGTGTTACGCAACGTTTACAAGTGGCTCGATGAACCAGAAATGGTTCATCCCAAGGGTGTTACGTGTGAGCGACAACCGTGCTGATCGTGTCCGGCTCGCCCTCGAGCTGGCCGAGGTCGCCGGCGATATCTCCCGCCGGTACTTCGCCACGCCGGACCTGTCGGTCCAGGCCAAGACCGATGGATCGCCGATCACCCGGGCCGACCGGGAGATCGAGTTGGCGATGCGCGAGGCGGTGGCCGACGCGTTTCCTTCGGACAGTTTCACCGGCGAGGAATACCCCGACACCCAGGGCACCTCGGCGTATCGGTGGATCGTCGACCCGATCGACGGAACCAAATCCTTCATCCGCGGCGTACCGCTGTATGCCAATCTCATCGCCGTCCAGGAGCATGACGAGATCGTCTTCGGGCTGATCAACCTGCCCAGCGCCGACACCCTGGTGCACGCCGAGCGCGGTGGCGGGTGCTGGCGAAACGGCGCGCCGGCGCGGGTTTCGCGTCACGACGCCCTCGACGGCGCGTACGTGATGGCCACCTGGCTGGAGGACTGGGATCCCGGAATCATCGACGGCCTGCACGGCCAGGGTGCCGTGGTGCGCACTTGGGGCGACGCCTTCGGATACGCGATGGTGGCCTGCGGACACGCCGACGCCGTGGTGGACTACCGAGCGCAACCCTACGACCTGGCACCGATGCCGGTCATCATCGAGGAAGCCGGCGGCCGCTTCACCAGCCTGGACAGTCGACGCGTATTCGACGCCGGCAACGGAATCGCCAGCAACGGTCTTCTCCACGACACGCTGTTGTCCCATGTGGGATCCGAAACCCCCGAGCGACAAGGAATTCCATTGTGAAAGATTTCATTCGCGGGCTCAGCCGCCGGTCGATCGTCATCTTCTTCGGCACCCTCTATGCCGTCGCGCTGCTGTTCGCCATCTTTCCGCCGCTCTACCTGTGGGGCAGCGGTAGCACCGCTGTGGTGCTCGGCATCCCGTTCGCGATCATGTACTGGATCATCGACGCCCTGGTGCTCGGGCTGACCTTGACGGCCTTCTACATCGTCGAAGACATCCGCGGCGAACTCGACGACGACTCGCTGGAACCGCTCGCAGAAACCCTCGGAGGCTGACATGTGGACCATGCTCACCATGCTGGTGGTGTTCTACGCCATCGTGATCGCCATTCTCTATGCGACCCAACAGAAGACATCGCCGACCTTCGACGAGTACGCCGTCGGTGGCCGCAGCTACGGACCGTGGTATGTCGCCATGAGCTACGTCAACTCATGGTGGCCCGGGTCGACCTTCATCGCCTTCTTCGGATTGGCCACCGGCGCCGGGGTGTTCGGCCTCTACGGCCTGGCGTACTCCAGCCTGGGTGTGGCGATGATGTACTTCATGGCCACCCGCGCGTGGCGCTGGGGTAAGAAGTACGACCTGCGGTCCCAACCCGACCTGCTGGGCAAGCGCTTCGACTCACCGGCGGTGCGCATCATCGCCAGCGTCATCGGCATCGTGTCCCTGTTCCCCTGGGTGGTCCTCGGAATGCAGGCCCTCGGAACGGTTTTCGAACTCGCCAGCGACGGCGCCTGGTCGGTCACCACGTGCCTGATCATCGGGCTGGCCGTGATCCTGATCCGGCAGTACTGGACCGTCCGGATGGGTATGCGCGGCCTGATCATGACCGACGCCTTTCAGGGCACCGTGGCCTACGTGTTCTCGGCCCTGGTGTGCGTCGTTCTGCTCTCCGGTGTCGCCGGCGGTCCGATCAGCATTGCCAACCTCAACGATGTCGCCCACCAGTACCTGGTGCTGCCCGGTGACGGCGACAAGTACGGGCCGCTCTACATCTTCGCCCTGATCTTCACCGGCGTCATCGGATCACTTTGCTGGCCGACGAGTTTCCAGCGCATCTACACCGCCTCCAGCGTGCGGTCGGTGAAATCGGGCACCTTGTGCACGGTGCTGATCTCCGGTGTCTTCTACACCCTGCTGATGCTGGTGGGTATCGCCGCAACGGTCATGCCCGACGTCGCCGCGAGCCCGCAGGCCGGTTGGTTCACCATCATGAGCGACTACGGCGGCACCTGGCTGCTCGGCCTCGGTATCACCATCGTCTTCGCGGCCTCCATGGGCCACATCGACGGCAGCGTGCAGGTGTGCGGCCTGCAGATCGCCAACGACCTCGTCAACACGACCAAGCGGCCGCTGTCGGATAAGCGGCTGACCCAGGTCGCCAAGACCTCGATGCTGGTCTTCATGATCGCCGCGGGTGTCGTCGCCTACGCCACCTTCAACATGACCCGCCTGCAGCTGCTGGCCCAGATCTCCTATCAAGGCGTGATCCAGCTGGCGGTGCCGCTGTTCCTGGGCATCTTCTGGCGGGGCGGCAACAAGCAGGGCGCGGTCGCCGGAATGCTCTCGGGTTTCGTGGTCGCGATGGTCATGACCTGGATCTACCCTGACGACGTGCGGTGGCTGGGCAGCTTGACCGGCGGTATCGTCGGCTTGGTGGTCAACCTGGCGGTCTTCCTCGCCGCTGCCGCGCTGATCGGCACCGACGACGCCGACAAGGCCCGGGTCGACGAGATGTTCGAAGCCGCCAAGACCAAGATGCGCATCGCGGCGCCTACCGCGCCGGTATCGCTGGAGGACCAGGTGCACGAACTGGCAGAAGAGAGCCGATGACCTCAGGCCTCACCGACTCCGGGTTTCTCGCCGATTTCGCCGCGCTGTCGGCGATCGGCGCGACCGCGGCAGGCGGGGTGGACCGGGAAGCGGCCACCACGGCCGACGGGCAAGCCCGGGAGTGGTTGCGCGACTGGTTCATCGAACACGGGCTGGATTGCCGTGTCGACGCCGTCGGCAACATGTACGGCTGCGCCGAGATCGTCCCGGGCGCACCGTATGTCCTGCTCGGCTCTCATCTCGACAGTCAACCGACATCCGGTCGGTTCGACGGCGCCTACGGGGTACTGGCCGGAGCCTATGCCGCGGCCTCGGCCGCGAACCAGCCTGAGGGAGCCCGCTACAACGTCGCGGCGGTCAACTGGTTCAACGAGGAGGGCTCGCGCTTCTCGCCGAGCCTGATGGGCAGCGCGGTGTACACCGGCAAGCTGACCGCCGACGCCGTCCTCGACACCGTCGGAAAGGACGGCGTCACGGTACGGGAAGCGTTGGACGCCATCGGTTTCCACGGCAGTGATGCCCCGCCGCAGGCCGGCGCCTTCGCCGAGATCCACATCGAACAGGGCCGCACGCTGATCGACCAAGGCCTCGATATCGGGGTGGTGACCGGCAACTGGGCGGCCTACAAGTACGCCATCACCGTGCACGGCGAACAGTCCCACACCGGCGCGACGCATATGCGCTACCGGCGTGACGCGCTGGTGGGTGCCAGCCAGGTGGTGCTCGCGGTCCGAGCCGTCGCCGACGAGTTCGGCCCCGACACGGTGCTCGGCTCGGTCGGCAGCTTCACCGTCGAGCCCAATTCTCCCGTGGTGGTGCCGGCGCGGGTCCGGCTCGCGGCGGATCTGCGCGCTCTCGACGGCGGAACCGTCGAAGCTGCGCACCAGTCGTTCCTGCAACGGGTTTCGGCGATCACCGAGGCCGGTGAGGTTCGGGTCGATATCGAATCGGCGACCCTGCGACCCTCCACCGGCTATCAGCAGGCCGGTATCGCCCTGGCCGGTGGCGTCGCCGACGATCTCGGACTGCGGTGGCGGACGCTCCCGACGATGGCCGGGCACGATTCGGTGAACCTCAAGTCGCTGGTGCCGACGGTCATGCTGTTCGTGCCCAGTGTCGACGGCGTGTCCCACAACGAGAACGAGTACAGCACCGATGCCCACCTGCTGGCCGGCCTGCGTATGCTGACGGCCACCGCGCAGAAGATGGTGACCGGAGCTCTCGAGGCGGCCGCACTCACATGAGCGATTCGATCCTGGACGCCCACGCCGATGCCCTCCGCGACGAGTACCGCAGCGGTGCAACGAGTCCGGTAGAGGTCCTGGAGTTGACGCTGGCGCGTGTCGAAGCCCGCAATCCGGCCGTCAACGCCATCGCCCACCTGGACACCCCGGGTGCGCACGCCGCGGCGCAGGCCTCGGCACGACGCTGGGCCGACGGCACGCCGCTGAGCCCGTTGGACGGTGTGCCCGTCACCATCAAGGACAGCGTCAACGCGATCGGGATGCCGTGGCGGCACGGCTGCGCCGCCAATGCGGACCTGCCCGACGCACGCGTCGACGCCCCGCCGGCTGCCCGGCTGAAAGAGGCCGGTGCCGTCATCCTCGGTAAGACCACCATGCCCGACTTCGGCATGATGGCCGCCGGTGTCAGCTCGTTGTACGGCATCACCCGCAACCCGTGGGACACGTCGCGCAGCACCGGTGGGTCCAGCTCCGGTGCCGGCGCCGCGCTGGCCGCCGGTATCGGGTTCGGTGCCGTCGGCAGTGATATCGCGGGGTCGGTCCGGCTGCCCGCCGGGCACTGCGGCCTGGTGGCTCTCAAACCCACCCAGGGCCGGATACCGCACACCGCGCCGTCGACCATGCGCTCCGCCGGACCGATGGGCCGCACCGTCGACGATGTGATGGACATGTTCGAGGTGCTGAGCCGGCCGGACACCCGTGACCTGTGGAGCCTGGCGCCCGAGACGTCTCCGGACTCACGGGAAGTGCTGTCGCCCAAAGGTCTCCGCATCGGTGTACTCACCGAGCTGGGGGCCGGCTTCGGCGCCGACGATCAGGTGCTGTCGGTGGTCGAGGATGCGGCGGCGATATTGCGCGACGCCGGCGCCGACGTGTCGGCGATGCCACCGGTGTTCTCCGATGACCCTTACCCGGCCCTGGACCGGCTGTTCCAGGTGCGCGCGGCGACCGAGCTCGAGTCGATCCGTGCCGATCTACAGCCCCTGGTGCATCAGGCGATCCGGCAGTGGTGCGCTCCCGCCGCCGGATACCGCGCAACCGACTTCGCCCGCGACGGTGAGGCGGTCGCCCGCTCGGCCGAGCGGATGCGGGTCGCCTGCGCGTCGTTCGACTACGTCATAGCACCGGTCCTACCGGTGGTGGGATTCGCCGCCGAGGACTGCGGTCTGGACCCGGCATATCCGCTGGCGCACTGCGGTTTCACCGCGTGGTTCAACCAGACCGCGCAGCCGGCCAGCGCGCTGTGCTTCGGTATGAGCACCGGTATGCCGGTCGGCATCCAGGTGATCGGCCCGCGTTTCGCCGACCGCGAGGTGTTGCGACTGACGAAATGGCTCGAACAGAACCGTCCCGTCACCATCGCCTGGCCTGCGCCTGTTGCGGCCGTTTCCACCGGAGGAGGCAACTGACATGAGCGCCACCGCACCGCCGATAGCGCGGCCGTTGCGGGCCATGGGCCTGTTCACCGGCGCCGTCACGGCCGATCCCACCCCCACGATGGCCAGCCCGAGTTGGTGGGGTGCCGACTCCGAATGTTTCGACGTGCGCGGCACCGACGAGTCCGGCTCGGTGTCAAGCGCTTTCGTGAAGTCGATGATCGGCCACGCGGGAGCCTATATCGACATACCGCACGCATTCGCCGCCGCAGCAGAGGCCGGACAGCGCGGCGTCGGTCCCGCGGTGTACGCGGCCGACCCCACTGCCGGAATCCTGGTCCTGGAGAACCTGGTCGACAGCTCCTCGACGGCGACCCTGGATGTCTTCGACGACGATGCCCGGCTGGAACAGCTGATCGCGCTGCGGGCGCAGGTACGCGAATTCGGCGCGATAACCCGCACGGCCACGGTGTTCGACGATATCCGTACCTTGACCGAACTGGCCACGACCAATCGGGTGACCCTGCCGGCCGACTTCGACTGGATGCTGCGCATGCTGGATCCGGCCGAGAAGCGGATAGCGGCAGCCGGTTTCGATCTGGTGGCATGCCACGGTGACGGCAACGTGTCCAACGTATTGCTTGCCGACGACGGCCGGATGCTGCTGGTGGATTGGGATGTCGCGGCGCTGATGGACCCGCTGCAGGATATCGGCGTTCTGCTGGCGGAGGTCCGTCCGTTCGACTCGACGGCGCGTGAGGCGTTCACCGCGGCCTGGGGGAGCTTCGATCAAGCGTTGTTCGATCGTGCACGGGTCTACGGTGTAGCCGACTGTGTCCGTTGGGGACTGATCGGGGCCTACGCGGACCACGCACGACCGGGCACCCTCGAATACTCGAAGCTCTCCGACTGGCAGTTCCTGCGGGCACGGGCCGGCCTCGGTGAGAGCGCCTTCTACGATCGGGTGAACAACTTATGACCGCCGCACCGACCACACGCGACACCACCGGTAACCGACTGCTCGGCAGCGCGCGCAACGACGTCGAACGGCGCGTGGAAGCCGCGTTGGCGGCGATCGAGATCTGGCGTGGCAAGCACGTCGAGTACGCCCCGGTGCTCGGTGGCCTGCAGAACAGCAACTGGCGCATCACCGTCGCAGGCAGCGACACCCGTTACTTCCTCAAGATCCCCGGCGACGGCAGCGACACGTTCATCGACCGGGTCCTGGCCAACGAAGCCGCGCGACGGGCCGGTGAAAAAGGGATCGGCGCGCAGCTGGTGTATTTCGATGTCGACACCGGTGTCGAGGTGATCGAGTTCCTGGAAGGCTATCGTGCCTGCACCAACGGCGATTTCAAGGATGTCGCCGTCGCCCACCAGATCATCGACATCTACCGGGTGCTGCACGACGGCGGGCTGCTCAGCGTCACCAAGACGATGTTCGACATGATCGACGAGCACCTGGCTCAGGCCGGTGAGCTCGATGTGCGGCTGCCCGCGGATGCCGAGCTGATTCTCGGCGAGTACCAGGTGGCCAAGTCGGCGCTCCTTGCCTCCGGGCTGGATCTTGTTGCCTGTCACAACGACCCGATGCCGGGGAACTTCCTCGTCGCCGACGACAGGCCGATGAAGCTCGTGGACTACGAGTTCGCCTCGAACAACGAGCGCGCCTACGAGCTGGCGTTGCTGACCACCGAGATGTTCTATACCGAGGAACGAATCATCGAACTCGTCGAGGACTTCTACGGCCGCAGCGATTTCGGCCTGCTCGCGCGGGTGCAGGTCTGCGGGGCGCTGGCCGACACCAAATGGGGTCTCTGGGCATGCGTCAACCAAAAGCTGAGTTCGGCATGGGATTTCGACTATCACAAGTACGGCTGCTGGAAACTGATGCGGGCCCGGTTGAAGATGGCGGACCCGCGTTGGCCGTTCTGGCTCAAGTCGCTCTAGACGGCCGGCCTGGTGTCGGCCCACGGCCGGGCCGCCTCGTAGTTGGCCGCGGCACGCAGGACGGCGGCATCGGCGCGGTGTGCTCCGGCGATCTGCAGCCCGACGGGCCGGCCGTCGGCGGTGAATCCCGCGGGCACGGTGATGGCGGGTGTGGTGGTCATGTTGTACGGGTAGGTGAGCAGCCAGCCGAGGAGCTGGCGTTGCAGCGACTGCCCGTCGAGCCACTGCGGGGCGAAGCGCTCCAGCGCAAATGTGGGGGTCGCCAGCGTCGGGCTGACCAGAATGTCATAGGTCCGCATGAATTCGCTGAAGGTGTCCCACATCCGGCCGCGGAATGCCTCCGCCCGGCCGATCTCCACAGCGGTGAGAGTCTCGGCCTGCTCGAAGATCTCGATCAGGTTGTCGTCCACCTGCCCCTGCTGGGATCTCCAGTCCAGGACGTCGTATTCGCACGAATACCCGGGAACCCACAGTCCCTTCCACATGGCCTCCTCCGGATCGCCCCATGCCGGGGTGGCCTCTTCGACGGTGGCGCCCAGAGATTCGAAGGCCCGCACCGCTTCCGCACACACCGCCACCACTTCCGGGTCGACGTGGCCCAGGCCGAGATCGGGCGACCAGGCAACCCGCCACCCCGTGACGTCACCGGACGTGGCTGCCGCATAGTCGATTCCGTCGGCGGGCACACTGTTCGGGTCGGAGTCCGACGGCCCCGCCATCACCGAGAACATCAACGCGGCATCGGCGACCGTGCGGGTAATCGGTCCGTGGAAGATGTGGGTGTAGTGCCGGCCGTCCAGCAGTGTGTGCGGGATGCGGCCCAGCGACGGTTTGAAGCCCACCACGCCGCACATCGCCGCCGGTATGCGCACCGATCCGGCACCGTCGGCACCTTCGGCCAGCGGCCCCAGGCCCGCCGCGACGGCCGCGGCCGCACCGCCACTGGATCCACCCGCGGTGTGTCCGTGCTTCCACGGGTTGTGCGTGGGGCCGTAGAGGTGACTGTCGGTGCCGCCGTAGTAACCGAACTCCGGGGCATTGGTCTTGCCCAAGAACAGCCCGCCGGCCTCCTTCAACCGTGTCACCACGGTGGCATCGTGACTGCCCACCTGCCCCGCCAGTGGTTTGAGCGAGGAGTCGAACGGCAGTCCCGCCATGGTGGTCAGGCCCTTGATGGAGAACGGGACGCCGTGCAGGGGCCCGCGCGGCGTGCCGTCGGCCAGCTCCTCCTGCAGTGTCGCGGCGTCGGCCAGTACCTGGTCACGGTCGAAGTGGATGTAGGCGTTCAGGCCGGGGTTCACCGACTCGATGCGGTCGGCGAACGCGGTCGCGATCTCGGTGGCCGTGATCGAGCCGGTACGGACGGCGTCGGCGAGTTCGGTCGCGGGGGTCCAGCACAATTCGTCATCGGGCATGCTGACAGCGTAGGGCGTGGACCGCCCATTCGCAGCACGAAAGATAGTGTCCGGCAATCGATTACGTTGTGCTTGCCGGGTCGTCGGGCTGCGCGCACACCCGCCCGTCGCAGGGCGGCGGTCCCCGTCTTCTACCCGCAGGCAGCGTGAGGCCCACCCCGGTGCAGCAGGGATCTTGGTTCCGCATGCCACACTTTGGCCATGCTCCGGCGACGAATCTTCGACGACCCACCGGTCGAACTGACATCCGCGCAGGAACTCTCCGCCCGGTACGCCGCCCAGCGTGCCGCGCGGGAGGCGCGGCGGTCGCTGCGGACCGCCCGTGGGCAGTACCGGCGCTACCGGGCTGGCGCCGGGACGGTCTACCTGGACTGGCCGCGGTGGCACGCCGAGTACGTCGCCGAGTACCGCGGCGATGGTGGCCCCTCGGGAAGCGGTTCCGATATCGGCACCACCGTGCCGGGTGACGCCATCTGAGACGTCCGTCACGTCTGCGTTTACCTAGCCCACCAAAACGGTATTCACGTTCCTGTTCAGCGTGTTTGGAGACAACCCGCTTGGAGAGGAACGATCGATGAGGATCAAGAACGTGTGCGCCGGTGCCGTCGTGGCTGCCGCCCTGTTCGCCGGGCCCGTCGTGCTGGCCGGCACTGCCAGCGCCGAGCCCGTCCCGCCGCCCCCGGTCCCGCCGGCCGGCCCCACCGTCGCCTCGCCGCCGGCGTGGGCACCGCCCAAGCCCGTCGATCCCGTCTGGGCCAACGGCAACCCGCAGGTGTGGGATGCCGGCTGGAACCACTGGGGTGTCTGGGTCAACGGCACCTTCATCCCCACCTTCTGACCACCTCCCGCGAGAAAAGCCCGGGCCGCCGACGCCCCGGGCTTTTCTTATGCCGTCAGGCGGGCAGCCGTCGGTTGCGCGTCAGCGACGTCACCGCCGACGCCACCGTCACCAGCACGGCCAGCCGCAGCCAGCCGGCGCTGGCGTCCCCGGGCACCGTTTGATACCCGATCTGCTGCTGCAGCGTGTCGTAGACCCCGTTGAGCTGGTCGAGGTTCGACGCGTGGAACATCTGCCCGTCGGTCAGTTCGGCGATCTTCTTGAGGGTGGCATCGTCGACCGGCACCGGCTGACGGATGCCGTTGAGCTCGACATAGCCGTCCGGGGTGCCGAACGAGATCGTCGAGATCGGCACCCCCTGGTCGCGGGCCGCCCGGGCCGCGGTGAACGCACCCCGCGGCTCATCGGGATCCGAGGGCACCGTCTCCTTGCCGTCGGACTCCAGCACGATGCGTGCCGGCGGTGGGCCGTCCCCACCGCCGATGACCGCATCGGCGGTCGAGATCACCTGCAGTGCGGTGAAGATCGCCTCGCCGGTGGCGGTGCGTTCCTCCGGCTTGAGACCGTCGATGGCGTTGCGCATCTTGGCGCGGTCGGTGGTCGGCGCCACCAGCACCGTCGCCGAACCGCCGTAGGCGATCAAGCCGAGATTGATGCCCGGGGTCAGTCCATCGGCGAACTTCTTACCGGCCGCCTGCGCGGCAGCCAGCCGGTTGGGCGCCACGTCGGTGGCACGCATCGACTCCGACACGTCGATCACCAGCATCACCACCGCCCGATCCCGGGGGATCCGCACATCGTGGGTGGGCCCGGCCAGCGCGCAGGTCAACAACAGCAGGGCGGCCACCAACAGCACCGCCGACACATGCCGCCACCGGTCCGGGCGTACCCGCGCCACCTGCTCCAGGATGTGCAGGTTCGCAAAGCGCAACACCCTGGTTCGCCGCCGGCGCAGCATCACCACGTACAGCACCGCCACCGCCGCGGCGACCAGTGCGAACAGGAAGAACCAGGCGTGGGCGAAACCCGCCAGCGTGATCGGGCCCAGGAATGGCAGCGTCATCGCTGCGCCAGGCTAGGGCGGTGGGCTGACGGTTGACTCCGGGGCGAGTGTCAACCGGCTGTGACCTCAATTCACGCAGGGCGTGCGGTCCCCGCTGACCGGCAGGCCATGGTCGGGGGTCGGGTCGTTGTCGGTGCCGTCCTCGGTGCCGAACCACGGCGAGTGCGACGCCGTGGTGGTGGTCGTGGACGTCGTCGAGGTGGTGCTGCTGCTGGAAGTTTCGGACTCCGACGCCGTCAGCTTGGCCGGCACCAGGTAGCCGTTGCCGATCACCACGCGGACCTGGCCGGCGGGCAGGTCCGTGCCGGGTACGGTGACCACGTCGCCGAGCAGCCCCGACAGCCGCTGGGCCACATCCCCGGCGCCGGCCCCGTAGCTGATGGTGGTCAGGGACGGCTTGTCCTCGAGCTGCACATCGGGCTTCTCCACCTGGAATCCGCGCTTCTGGAGCGCGCTCGCCACCGTGGACGCCGTCCAGTTGCTGTCGGCGTTGACCACCTGCACCGGGTTGGTCGGGACGTCCCCAGTGGTGGTGACCGGGTTGCCGTCGGAAAACGCTTCGCGCACCTGGGTTTTGATCGCGTCGGGATCGATGATGTTGACGTCCTGGCCGTTTCGGGTGTCATAGCGCAGCACCGGCAGCGTCTTGTAGACGACATCGGAGCCGCTGATCGCGCCCAGTCTGCGGAACAGGTCGGAGTCCCAGCCGCTGGACAACACGATGTCCTTGTGCGCGATGGCCATCAACTCGTTGAGCTTGCCGATATCGGTGAAGGCGCCGGAATCCTGCAGCTGGCGCATCACCGCGACCAGGAACGCCTGCTGGCGGTGGGTCCGGTCCAGGTCCCCGTTCTCCAGGCCGTGCCGCTGCCGGACGAAGGCCAGGGCCTGGGCGGCGTTCAGGGTCTGATGGCCTGCGGGGAAGTCGGCACCCGAATACTCGTCGTGCACAGCATGATTGAGGCACACCTGGATACCGTCCAAGCTGGAGGCCAGATCGTAGAAGCCGGCCAGGTTGATCTCGGCAAAGTAATCGATGGGCACGCCGACCAGGTTGCGCACCGCGCCCAGGGTGGCGGCCCGGCCCGCCTCGCGGCCCGCCATCTCCAACTGTTCGCGGTCGTCGACACCCTGTTCGGCCAGGTGCTGCTCGGTGTAGAACTTCGTCAGCCCGTACGCCTCTTTGATTTTGATGTTGGTGTAGCCGGGCAGGCGGTGGAATTCGACGTAATCGTCTCGCGGGATCGAGAACGCGGTGACCTTGTTGCCGGCGTCGATGTGCACCAGGATCAGCGTGTTGGTGTTGTAGCCGCCGGTCTCGGAGTCGCCGGCGTGCAACTGGTCCAGCACCTCTTGCGGTAGATCGTTGCCGTGCTGATCTTTCCGCGAGTCCAGGCCGATGAGCAGAATGGTGATCGGCCCGCCGTTGGTGTGAGCGGTATCGGCCAGCGCATGCGAGACGGTGAATCCGGTCAGCACGCCGCGCGTGGTCCACCATGCCGCCCCGGACACCGCCACCAGCACGGTGGAAATCACGGCAAGGACGACGCGGGCCCAGCGGAGCCGGCGCCGAGGCGGTTCGGGCATTCGGTGCCGGGCGGCGTCGGGCATATCAGGCGAAGTGTACGACCGAGGCCGCTCCCGCGATAACGCAATAGACGGCGAACGGCAGCAGGGTTCGGTGCTGGAAATAGCGTGTCAGAAAGCGCACCGACAGGTACGCCGTGGCCGCCGCGACGGCCGACCCGGCCAACACCTGACCGCCGATGCCATGCCCGGCTGGGCCGGCCAACTCGGGCAGCTTCAGCACGCCGGCGGCCAAGATTATCGGCGTGGCCAGCAGAAACGCGAACTTCGCGGCATCCTCGTGGTCCAACCCCCGCAGCAGTCCACCGACGATGGTGACGCCCGACCGGCTGATCCCGGCCAGCAGGGCCAGGCTTTGCGCCAGGCCGATCCCGGTGGCCTCCACCGCCCGCAACTCATCGATGGTGCGGGTACCCCCGCGCCGACGCTGCAGCACCTCGCCTATGGCAAGAATCACACCGTTGAGGGTGAGGAACACGGCGGCCACCAGCGGGGTGGCGAACAGCGTGCGCAGGGGATGCTCGAAGGCCAGCCCCAGCAGACCGGTCGGCACCGTGGCCAGCACCAGCAACCAACCCAACCGCTGCGCGGACGTGTCGATCCGGCGGGTGCGCACCGACGTGACCAGCGCGCCCACGATCCGCACCCAGTCCCGCCGGTAGAACACCAGCAGGGCCAGCGCGGTGGCCACGTGCAGCCCCACCACGAACGCCAGGTAAGGGGTGTGGCCGTTCGAATTTCCCTGGGTGACAAGGTCGCGCCACGACCCGCCGAGCCATGCCGGGACGAGCACCGAGTGCCCGAGGCTGGAGATGGGGAACAGTTCGGTGACACCCTGTAGGGCGCCGATGACGACGGCTTGGAGATAGCTGAGCATCGATGCCTATTCGGTTGTGCGGCGGTGGAATCGGTCCCGCAGCTGTGGATCGGCCTCCCACCACAGCGCCGGGGCGGCGGCCTCGGGCTCGGCGTCCAGTTCGGCGTCGATCACCGCGGCCTGTTTCTTTTCGTCGGAGGACATCGCGCGCATGAGCACCAGGAGGAACGGCACGCCCAGCACATCCCCGAGGATCCACAGGATGCCGGCGCCGACCGATTGGTCCACCCGCGGGCTCGGCCCCCAGGTGCGGTTGACGGCCAGGTAGTAGTCGGTGGCGATCAGCGGGCCCAGCCACAACACGATGCCGAGCAGCCCGTCGCCCAGTGTCTCGGCGATGCTGATCACCATCGACAGCACCTGCGGGTAGCGACGCGGCACGGGGTCGGCCTGGATGCGCGCATAGAAGTAGCCGAAACCGATGAGCACCAGAACGATTCGGGTCAGTGCGCCGAGTGTCGCGTTCTCCAGCGATGCGACATACCAGGGGGTCAGGTACAGCAGCCAGGGGGTGGCCAGCATCAGCACCGAGGTGGTGGCCGGGTGGGTGAGGGCCCGCGCGGTGCGCCCGGCGAGCACCCGGTCGACGGCGGCGGCACCGCCGGCCTGGCGCAGTGCCGTCAGCGGGGTGCCCAGCGCGAGCAGCATCGGGACCACGAACAGCAGCAACAGCACCTGCAGCGCCCGCACCCAGAACAGCACCGGGGCGTACACCCCGATCATGCTCATGGTGGCCACCACCCAGAGCGCGATGCCGGCCCAGAACGCCGCCCGTCGCGCGGCGGGCATGAACGCACGGTGGCAGCACCATGCGTAGGCGCCGCCCGCCAGCAGGAGCGGCGCCGCCGAAGCCGCGTCGACCGTCCACGAGGTGAACACGGTGGACAGCGTCAGCGGAGCCACCGCCGGATACATGGCGGCCAGTATGCGGGTGCTCGCTGTGCATCACCTGCGCGTTGCCGGGCAGTACGATGACTGCCCGATATGAGGTGGACCTGGTGACGACCGAACCCGCTGCGCCCGACTTCCGGCAGCGACTGCTCACGGCCTTCGAGGAGTCGATCGCCGAAACCGGTTATGCCAAGACGACGATCGCCGACATCGTGCGGCGGGCCCGCACTTCCCGGCGCACCTTCTACGAGCACTTCGCCAGTAAGGAGGAGTGTTTCGTCGGGCTGCTCAGCGAGGCCAATGCCGAGCAGGTGCGCCAGATCGCCGCGGCGGTCGACCCGGCGGCGCCGTGGCAGCGGCAGGCCCGCCAAGCCATCGAGGCGTGGATCGCCTCGGCCGAGGCCCGGCCCGACCTGACGTTGAGCTGGATCCGCGACGGCCCCTCACTGGGCGCCGCCGGGCGCCAACTCACCCGGGACGCCATGGAGCAGTTCGTCGGCATGGTGCACGGCCTGGTCGACAGCGAGATGTTCCGGGCCGCCGGCATCGGTCCCATCTCGCGGCAGCGGCTGATCATGCTCTTGGGCGGGCTTCGTGAGCTCACCGCGGTCACCGTGGAGAACGGCGGTGCGATGAGCGATTTCACCGAGGAGGCGGTGGCCGCCACCATCGCGCTCATCACGCCGGCGTCGTAAACTCCCGCTTGTGGGCCGCGGTACATCAGCGTACCGTGTTCGGTACATCGCAGTACCGACATGATGGATGTGAGCATCGTGAGCAGATCCCCGCGGAGAACCATCAGCGGCCGCACCGCCGTCATCAGCGGCGCCGCCTCCGGCATCGGACGCGCACTGGCGCAGCGCCTTTCGGCGCACGGCTGCCCGGTGGCGATCTCCGATATCGACGAGGCCGGGCTCAAGGAGACCGACGCCGCGCTGCCCGGCCCGGTGCTGAGCAGGGTGCTCGATGTCGCCGACGCGCAGGCGCAGCGCGATTTCGCCGCCGAGGTCGCCGACTGGGCGCCGGTGCCGATCGCCGCGGTGTTCAACATCGCCGGTGTGGCGGTGGCCTCCAGCGTGCTCGACGCCGACCCCGACGACGACAACTGGTTGTGGAACATCAACTTCCACGGTGTCGTCAACGGCACCCGGGCGTTCCTGCCCATCCTGGTCCGGCAGGATTCCGGCGTCGTCGTCAACACCTCCAGCGTGTTCGGCCTGGCCGGCATGCCGAACCAGAGTGCCTACTGCGCAGCCAAATTCGCGGTGCGCGGCTTCACCGATGCGTTACGTCAGGAACTGCGCGGCACCGGGGTATCTGCGGTCAACGTGCACCCGGGCGGCATCAACACCAACATCGTGCGCAACGCCCGCTTCCGAAAGGATCCCGACGGCCGCGGCCGCACGCACGATCAGATGGTGGCCGAGTTCGCCGCGCTCACCATGACCGAACCGGACAAGGCGGCCGCGATCATCCACCGCGGCGTGGAGGCCGGCAAGGCCCGGGTGCTGGTGGGCCCGGACGCGTACGTGTTCGACGCGCTCACCCGGATCACCCCGACGCACTACTACGACGTGATGGGCCGCATCGAGTCGGTGCTGCGCCGCCGCGCTCGCCGGTGAGCCGTCGGGCTGCCAAAGGGCGCCGTTTGTCACCTTGAGGTGCCGAGCTAGTGCTGCGGTACGTTGAAATGATGGTCCGGCCAGCTCAAACGGCGCGCAGCGAACGCACCCGCGAAGCGCTCCGGCAGGCCGCCCTGGTCCGCTTCCTGGCGCAAGGCGTCGAGGACACCTCGGCCGAGCAGATTGCCGCCGATGCCGGCGTGTCACTGCGGACCTTCTATCGACACTTCTCGTCCAAGCATGATCTGCTGTTCGTCGACTACGACGCCGGCCTGGAATGGTTCCGAGCAGCCCTTGCCGAACGATCCTCGGGCGAGTCGATCGTGGAGTCGGTGCACTCGGCGATCCTGGCCTCGCCGTACGACGTGGAGGCGGTGGCCAAGATCGCCGAGCTGCGTGCCGAGGAATTGGAACCGGGCCGGATCGTGCGCCACATCCGGCAGGTCGAGGCCGATTTCGCCGAGGTGGTCGAGGAGCATCTGCGCCGCGACCATCCGCCCCGGCCGGGAACCGATGACCAGCTGCGGGTGACGGTCGCGGCCCGGTGCATCGCGGCCGCGGTGTTCGGGGCCATGGAGGTGTGGATGCTGGGCGAGCGGTCGCTGCCCGAATTGGCACGGCTGTGCAAGACGGCGCTGAACTCGCTGGAAACGGGCATCCTGCCGACATAGTTTTGTCAATATTGACAAAACTTGCTCCGGCTGCGAGCCTCGATTGATGCCGGATTCCACGGATTTCGATGCCATCGTCATCGGTGCGGGCCACAACGGTCTGGCTGCCGCCGCGCTGTTGCAACGCGGCGGACTGCGCACGGTGTGCCTGGATGCCAAGCTCTACGCCGGCGGGATGGCTTCCACCGTCGAACTGTTCGACGGATACAAGTTCGAGATCGCCGGGTCGCTGCAGTTCCCGACCTCGGCGGTGGTCAGCGCCGAACTCGGGCTCGACGAGTTGGCCTGCGTCGACGTCGACGTGATGTCGGTGTCACTACGCGGGATCGGCGATGATCCGGTGGTCTATTACACCGACCCGATGCGGCTGCTGACCCACCTCAACGAGGTGCACGGCGCCGAAGCGGTCAACGGCATGGCCGGGCTGATGGCGTGGAGCCAAGCGCCCACCCGGGCGCTCGGCCGCTTCGACGCGGGCCGGCCACCGCGCACGCTCGATGAGATGTATGCCTGTGCCACAAACGAATTCGAGCGCTCCGCGATCAGCGACATGCTGTTCGGCTCGGTCACCGATGTGCTGAACCGCTATCTGCCGGACGGCGAGAAACACGGCGCGCTGCGCGGCATGTTGTCCTTTCTCGCCGTCAACACCACCTACCGCGGCCCCGCCACCCCGGGCAGCGCCGCGGCGCTGGCCTTCGGTCTCGCCGTGCCCGACGAGAACGCCGTGCTGATGAAGAAACTGCGCGGGGGTATCGGGGCGCTCACCGGCCACCTGCAGCGTCGGCTCACCGAGGCCGGCGGCGAACTGCGGCTGCGAGCCAAGGTCGACCAGATCCTGGTCGACCGCGGCCGCGTCACCGGGGTGCGGCTGGAGGACGGATCCACCGTCACCGCGCCGGTGGTGATCTCGGGTGTCGCCCCCGACCTCACCGTCAACGAACTGGTCGACCCCGCCGTCATGCCCGCCGATATCCGCGAACGCTTCGCCCGCATCGACCACCGCGGTAGCTACCTGCAGATGCATTTCGCGCTGGACGGCATCCCCACCTTCGCCGAGCCCTACGGCATTCTCAACGACCCCGAGATGCAGTCGGCCATCGGTCTTTTCAACACCCCTGAGGAACTGCAGCAGCAGTGGGAGGACAGCCGGCGCGGCATCGTGCCCGCCGACCCGGCGATCGCGATGCAGCTGCCGTCGGTGCACGACCCCGACCTCGCGCCACCGGGCAAGCATGCGGTGTCGGCGTTCTCGCTGTGGTTTCCCATCCAGGACGGCAGCGAGTCGACTTCGGCGTCCTACGGCGAACTCAAAGCCGAGATGGGGCGCCGCGTCATCGAGAAGCTCACCCGGATCGCACCGGATTTCGAGAAGCTCATCACCCGGCACACCACCTTCACGCCCAAGCACATGGGCACCATGTTCGGTGCGCCCGGCGGTGACTACTGCCACGGCCTCATCCATCCCGAACAGATGGGGCCCAACCGTCCCGGCCCGCGGGGTTACCTCGATCAGCCGATCCCGATCGAGGGACTCTATCTCGGTAGCGCGGGTTGCCACGGCGGGCCGGGCATCACCTTCATCCCGGGTTACAACGCCGCCATGGCGGTGTTGGGCTAACGGTTCTGTAGCTGCTCCATCCAGTCTCTGGGCACCCGCCCACGCGGGCCCGGCACCGGCTGATCGAGCGGATGGCTTTGCGGGGCAGCCAATTCCGGGCCGTCATAATAGGCGTTGGTGTCGTAGTTCCAGAACCAGTCCTCATCGGGCTCGAAGCTGCGGATGATCGGGTGGCCGGTGGTGCGCCAATGCGCCTGCGCATGCCGCGCCAGGGAGTCGTCGCAGCAGCCGATGTGCCCGCACGTGGTGCACCGGCGCAGGTGCACCCACCAGCCCCCGGCCTCGTCACACTCCACACATCCGGTACCGCTGGGTGGCACGTTCGGGTCGACGGCGGGCGTAGCAGGGTCCATGAGTCGAGCTTACTGGTGGGGTCAGCCGTCAGACGGCCGAACGTGACCTCGCGTGCGAACTCGACGCGAAACGTCCATCACAAGGCGACGTTCGGCCGTCGACGCTAGGTGTGGTTGTTCTCCCGCCACGCCCGCTCGAAGGGCAACCGCCACGCGTTCGGCGCGATCAATTGGTGGATGGCGTTGGGGCCCCACGTGCCGGGCTGGTAGATCTTGGCCGGCGGCGGGTCCTCCAGGAGTTGCACCGAACGCTCCCACAGCGATTCGATGCCCTCGGCGGTGGTGAACAGGGTGTGGTCGCCGCGCATCGCGTCCAGGATCAGCCGCTCGTAGGCTTCCAGCACGTCGCCACCGGTGGCGATTTCCCGCGTGGAGAACTGCATGGACATCTTGTCCAGCTTCATTCCCGGGCCGGGACGCTTGCCGTAGAACGACAGTGACACCTTCGAGTTGTCGGCCAGGTCGAAGGTCAGGTGGTCGGGCCCCTGCGCACCGACCCCGGACCCGGCCGGGAACATGGTGCGCGGTGCCTCCTTGAAGGCGATCGAGATGATCCGCATGCCCTCGGCCATCCGCTTGCCGGTGCGCAGGTAGATCGGCACACCGGCCCAGCGCCAATTGTCGATGCCGACCTTCATCGCGATGAACGTCTCCGTATCGGAATCCCTTGCCACCCCGTCGAGTTCGCGGTAGCCGACGAACTGGCCGCGCACCACGTCGGCGCACTTGATCGGCAGCATGGAGCGGAACACCTTGTTCTTCTCCTCGCTGATGGCCCGCGGCTCCAGCGCGGTCGGCGGTTCCATCACCACGAACGCCATCACCTGGAACAGGTGGGTGACCACCATGTCCTTGTAGGCGCCGGTGCTCTCGTAGAAATTGGCACGCTCGTCCAAGCCGAGCATCTCGGGGATGTCGATCTGGATGTGGTCGATGAAGTTGCGGTTCCAGATCGGCTCGAACAGCCCGTTGGCGAACCGGAACGCCAGGATGTTCTGCGCCGCTTCCTTGCCAAGGAAGTGATCGATGCGGAAAACCTGGCGTTCCTTGAAGGTCTCGTGCACGAAGTCGTTGAGCGCGACCGCGCTGGCGAAGTCGGTGCCGAACGGCTTTTCCATCACCACGCGGGAGCGATCCACCAGGTCGGCCTCCCGCAGCATGGTGATCACCGCGCGCGCGGCCTTCGGGGGTACCGAAAGATAATGCAGCCGTTGGGCATTACCGCCGAGTCGGGCCTCGGCCTCGGCCACCGCCGAAGCCAGTGCCGCCGGGCCGGCGCCCTGCGGCACATAGGTCACGATCTTGGCGAAGTTGGCCCATTGCTCGTCGGTCAGTTTGTGCGTGCCGAATCGCTCGATGGACTCCTTGGCCAGCGCGCGGAACTCGTCGTCGGTGAGGTCTTCCAGCGAGGTACCGACCACCTGGATGTGGGGTGCCAACTCCGACTGGTCCAGATACGCCATGCCGGGCAGCAGTTTGCGTTTGGCCAGGTCACCGGTCGCCCCGAACAGCACGATGACGTGGGGCTCGAGGGGATCGGTGTCTCGGCGATGCGGGCGAGCGCCCGGCGCTGGGTAGGCGATGGTCTGCGGGTTGTCTGGCTTGGAGGCGGCCACCCCGGTGATGTTTCCACCGGTAGGTGAACTCTGCACGACATCGAGGCGGTCAATTGCCGCTTGTGCGCCCCGCCCGGTGGTTACTGTCGGCCCATGGCAACCAGTGACTCCCGCGAAGTGGTCATCGAAGCGACACCGGAGGACATCCTCGCCGTGGTCGCCGACGTCGAGTCGACCCCGACATGGTCGCCGCAGTACCAGAAGGCCGAGGTCGTCGAGACCGACGACGAGGGCCGGCCCCGGATCGTGAAACAGACCGTCAAGACCGTCGGCATCACCGACGAGCTGACCGTCGAATACACCTGGGAGCCCGCCAAGGTCAGCTGGGTGCTGCTGAAAGCGAGCCAGCTGAAGGCACAACAGTGCAGTTACACGCTCACTCCGCAGGGCGACAAGACGAAAGTCCGGTTCGACATCACCGTCGAACTGGCCATTCCGCTGCCGGGGTTCCTGCTGAAGAAGGTGATGAAGGGCGCGCTCGACGTCGCGACCGACGGGTTGCGCAAACAGGTGCTGAAGGTCAAGAAAGGCTGACGAGCAGCATTTTGCATACCGTTTGATTCGACCGTCGACAACCGGCCCGTGGTGAACTGCGTCGAAACGTGATCGTCACCGTCGCTAACAAGCCCGCAATGCAGAACGGTATACCGTTTGCCGTGTGAGTCTTCCGATCCGCATCACGCGATGACGCGTCATACCCGGTACGCCGGTGCCGGCAGAGCAGGTGCGGCTGACGCCACGACGCCCTCTTCACGCGGCCTTCACGCAGATGTGCCCGCAGCCGAGGGCTGAAGCAGCCGCGAGGGTGCCATGACAGCGCTTGCCGTTCCGCGCCGCCGCCTCTCGCCGTTGCAGCTCGAACTGCACGGACGGTTCAACCACGCGATGGTGGCGCTCCTGGCAGTGGTCACCGTGCTGGTCCTGGTGGCGCCGTGGATCGCGCCGTATGACCCGGTGCAGCCGGTCGGCGGACTGAACCTGCCGCCGCTCAGCCCGGGCCATCTCCTGGGCACCGACGGGGTCGGGCGGGATGCGCTCAGCCGCACCCTGTTCGGTATTCGCACCAGTTGGCTGTCGGCGCTGCTCGTGGTGATCATCGGCCTGCTCGTCGGCGGAGCCGTCGGACTGGTCGCCGGGGCGACGGGGCGCTGGGTGGACGGGATCCTGATGCGGGTGACGGACCTGTTCCTCTCGCTGCCGGGAACGTTGGTCGCAATCGCCATCGTGGCCGCGCGCGGTCCCGGCTTGGCGAACACCCTGATCGCCATCTCGATCGTCTGGTGGCCGTATTACGCACGGGTGGTCCGCGGTGAGGTACGTGCCCTGGCGGTGCGTCCGCACGTCGAGGCGGCCAGACTGGCCGGTGCCGGACGGATCCGGGTGCTGCTGCGCCACCTGTTGCCCGGTGTGCTGCCGACCTCGGTGGTGGCGGCAAGTCTGGACATCGGCAACGCCGTGCTGTTGCTGGCGGGCCTGTCCTTCCTGGGGCTGGGCCAGCGTGAACCGGCACCGGAACTCGGCTCGGACACCGCGGCGGCCTTACCCCAGCTGCTCGGCGAATGGTGGGTACCGGTGATCCCGGCGGCCACCGCCCTGCTGCTCAGCCTGGCGGCCAACCTGGGTGGCGACGCGCTGGGCAAGATCCTCGGCGAGAAGTCATGATCCGCTTCGTCATTCGCCGCTTCTGCTGGGCCGTGCTGCTACTGGCGGTGCTGTCCGGGGCGGTGTTCGTGCTGCAGAAGATGAGCCCGGGCGACGGCGTCAAGGCCTATCTCGGCGGCAACGCCTCCCCGGACGCCGTCGCCGCCGCCCGGCACCGGCTGGGACTGGACCGGCCGATGCTCCAGCAGTACCTCGACTATGTGTGGCGGGCCCTGCACGGCGACTTCGGCACCTCGATGCGCAGCCGCGACGCGGTGTCGGCCGATCTGCTCACCTTCGCACCCGCCACCGCCGAACTCGTCCTGTGCGCCTTTGTGATCGCAGTGGCGCTGGCGCTGGTGTTCGCGCTCTCCGGTGCCGTCCGGATCCCGGGTACGGCGTGGTATCGCGGCGCGCTGTTGGTCGGCGGGTGTGCACCGCCGTTCCTGGTCGCGATGGTCGCCCTGATCGTGTTCTACCGCAACCTGGACTGGCTGCCCGGTGGCGGCCGCGGGCAGTCCGACGGGCCCACCAACATCGTTCTGCTGGACAGCATTCTGGCAGCCGACCCGGACCAGTGGTGGTCGGGTGTTCAGCACCTGATCCTGCCGGCCGCGACCCTGGCGATCGCGCCCGCGCTGGCCATGGGCCGGGTCCTGCGGACCAGTCTGGAGTCGACCATGAAGGCCGACTACATCCGCAGCGCGCAGATGAAGGGCCTGCGCCCGGCTTCGCTGCTGGTGCGGTACGTGCTGCGTAACGCCGTCAACCCGGCGCTGTCGATGGCCGGCCTGCAACTGGGCTTCATGTTCGCCGGTGTCGTTGTGGTGGAACAGATCTTCAACTGGGCCGGGATCGGCAACTACCTGGCCGCCAGTATCCCGGTCGACGACTTCCCGGCCATCGCCGGGGTCACCCTGCTGCTGGGCGCCATCTACATCGTCGCCAACGCCGTCGTCGACATCCTCCAAGCCATGGCTGACCCCCGAATCGCCCTGTGATGCGCGCCCGGAGAATGCCAAAGATCTTCGAAATCAAGGAGAATCGCGTGATATCGCTGACATCGGGCGGCGTGCGCGCCGTCGCCGCCGCGCTCTGTGCGGTCTCGGTGCTCGTCGCGGGCACCGCCTGTGGCGGCAAGAACGCCTCCGGTGGGGGCTCGAAGGCGCCCACCGACGGCGTGTTGGTGCTCGGGCTCAACGGCGATATCGGGCAGCCGCCCGACCCGGACATCTACTACGCCAACAACGGTGTGGCGATCATCCAGAATGTGTACGAGGGCCTGGTCAAGTACAAGGACGGCGCCGACAGCCCGGAACTCGCGCCGGCGCTGGCCACCGCATGGACGGTGAACCCACAGAACACGGTCTTCACCTTCCAACTGCGTGACGGTGTCACCTTCCACGACGGCACACCCTTTGATGCCTCGGCGGTCAAGGCGTCGTTCGATCGGCGCACAGCCGTCAACGGTGGACCCGCCTACATGGTGGCCGGTGTGCAGAGCATCGCGACCCCGGATGCCCACACCGCCGTCGTCACGCTCAAAGAACCCAACTCGGCCTTCCTGGACTACCTCGCTTCACCATTCGGGCCGAAGATGGAATCACCTGCGGGAC
Organism: Mycolicibacterium canariasense; assembly: GCF_002101555.1. Lineage (GTDB taxonomy): Bacteria > Actinomycetota > Actinomycetes > Mycobacteriales > Mycobacteriaceae > Mycobacterium > Mycobacterium canariasense. The sequence continues at coordinate 34,359 of NZ_LQOL01000049.1, read as the reverse complement.
TGGTCAAGTACGCCGGATCCGACCACGGCCAGGACTATCTGAGCAAGCATGACCTGGGTACGGGTCCGTATGAGCTGAGCAAGGCCGAGACCGGCCGGCAGTACGAGCTCACCGCATACCCGGGCTACTGGGGCCAGAAGTCGCCCTTCACCACGGTGCGGTTGACGGTCTACAACGATGTCTCGGCGCTGCAGCTGGCCCTGGAGCAGGGTGATGTGGCCGGCGCGGTGAATGCGCTACCGTCGTCGAATCTCAAGCGCTACCAGTCGATGTCGTCGGTGAACAATTACTTCCTGCCGACGCTGGGAGCTGCCCTGCTGACGCTCAACCCGAGCAAGGACTTCTTCCGGAACCAGCCGGCGCGGATGGCCTTCCTGCAGATGATCGATCAGCAGAAACTGGTCGGCGAGGTGATGGGGGAGACCTCGGAGGTGGCGACCACCATGTACGGCAAGGGCATGATCCCCGGCGGTGCGGACCACCAGCGCGTCAGCTACGACCCGTCGGTCATGGCGGCGTACGCCAAGACACTGCCCGCGGGTACCGAGATGACGCTCGGGTATGCGACCGGCAACGAGAACGCCCAGAAGATGGCCAATCTCATTGTCGCGCAGCTACAGACGATGGGAGTCCAGGCCGCGGCGCAGGCCTATCCGACCGCGACGGTGTTCTCCTGGCCGAACGACCCGACCAAGGGTCCCGATGCCTTCGTCGACGGCAGCAATGGCCCCGACGGCGGCAACCCGTACATGTGGGGTCATGTGTTCTGGGACAAGTCCGGCGGCATCAATTACTTCCTCTGCGACAGCCCGGAAGTGGACGGCATGCTCGACGACGCCGTGAAGACCGGGGACATCGCTACCTACGTGAAGGCCGGCGATTCCTACGGCGCTACCGGGTGCTACCTGAACCTCGCCTACAACAAGGACTGGGTGGTGGCACAGAAGTGGCTGGGCAACGTGGAGAAGGCCCACAACATCGGGTCCTTCGAGCTCAACTTCAACCAGCTCACCATCAACGGTTCGCAGGGCTGACCCGAAAGCCAGTGGAGGAATGACATGAACGACAACACCGCCGCGCAGATCAGCCCCAGCGCGGAGTACATGACCACCTCACGCATCGCGGAGGTGGCCAGCAGCGGCATCGTCGATGTCGAAACCGTCGACCTGACAGGCTCTCTGGGGGCCGGTGCCACCGAGGCCCGGCTCGCCGAGGTGGCCGACGAACTGGTGGCCGCGTTCGGCCGCACCGGATTCGCCGTCGTCACCGGGCACGGAGTTCCCCAGGACGTCTTCGACGACTTCTGCGCGACATCGATGGAGTTCTTCGCGCTGCCGGTGGCCGAGAAGATGAAGGTGGCCTTCCCGGCCCCGGAGATCATCCGGGGCTACGAACCGCTTCCCGACATCACCGGCGCGGTCCGAGCCCCGAACGCCATGGAATCCCTGCTGATCAACCGGCTCGACGCCGTCGGCGACTACCCGCCGGGCAGCCCGCAGGCCCGGTTGTGGCGGTGGCCGAACCTGTGGCCGGAGCGGCCGGTGAACCTGCGGCCGGTATGGGAGCGCTACTACCGCGAGATGGAGTCGCTGGGAAATCGGTTGCTGGAGTTGATCGCCGTCGGGTTGGGGCTGCCGCCCGACTGGTTCGCCGACAAGTTCGACCGGCATTTCAACAACCTGGCGTCGAACTTCTACCCGCCCCGCCACGATGTCGGTGACGGCTTCATGATCCCGAACGGCACCCATACCGACCACGGCGCGCTGACCCTGCTGTACCGACCCGCCGAGCCGGGCGGGCTGGAGGTCTTCGCGCAGGACAAGTGGTGGAACGTGCCGTACATCGACGGGTCGCTGGTGCTCAACGTCGGGGATGTACTGGAGCACTGGACCGGTGGACGGCTGCCGGCGACACCGCACCGGGTGGTGTGGGCACAGGGGCCGGCCGCGCGCCTGGGCCGCCAGTCCGTGGCGTACTTCCAGCAGCCCAATCCCGATGCCCCGCTGGCGGCCGCCCCGGGGCTGGGCGGCGCCGCCGGGCCGGGGGTGACGGCGGGCCCGCACATCTCACGCAAAGAACTCGGACAGGCCACGCTGGACGTCCTGGGTGTCTGAACGGGGCGACGGGTAGCGTCGAGCGACAGTCAGGACGGGAGAGATCAAGACGGGAGAGACAATGCCGAGCGTGAAAACCGAAGCCCCCCGGTCGTTGTCCTCGAAGATGATCTACGACTCGTTGCGGGAGGGCATCATCCGGGGCACCTATCCGCAGGGCGCGCGGCTGGCCGAACAGCGGCTGGCCGCCGAGTTCAACATCAGCCGGGTCCCACTGCGGGAGGCGGTCCCGCGGCTGGAATCCGACGGATTCGTGCGGACCCTGCCCAGGCGCAGTGCCGTGGTGAACTCGTGGACGGTGCAGACGGTGCACGAACTGTTCGACCTGCGGCTGTGTCTGGAGGTCGGTGCGGCCCGGTACGCGGCCCGCCAGGTGGCGGCCGGCGCGTCCACCGACCGGCTGCATCGCGCCCTCGACGACGCGACCCAGGGGCTGCAGACCCGCGACGTCTACCTGGTCGCCGAGCAGAGCACCGAATTCCACGAGGTGATCGCGGATCTCACCGGCAACGAGCTGATGCGCTCGATGATGCGATCGCTGGCAGGCCGGATGATGTGGCTGTTCTACATGACCTCCGACCTCGACAACGTGGCGGCCCATCAGGACCACGCCGATATCGTCACCGCCATCGAGACCGGCAACGAGCGGCTCGCCGAGAGCGTCGCCTACGCCCATATCGAGCGGGACCGGCAGGAGTCCGTGCAGGTGCTCAAACGGCACGGTCTGCTCGTCGGCTGACGCTGGCAGCAAAGTGATCGGCCGGCCTGGGCCGCGCTGTTGCGGACGCGTCGGCCGGGCGCCTGTCGCGGATCTCCCTCCGACGGCGTACAACCGGCCGGCGCGCCACCGTAAGCACGATGCCGACCGACCGGATCGCCCGGTGACGATTCGCCTACGTTTCGGACAAAATTAGCCCTCGGAAGCGCTGCAGGAGGCCGAATCGCGAATTAGATTTGCCGATATGGCCGTCAGGGCAACCCGGGAAGTCGTCTTCGACGCCCTTCCCGAGGAGATACTGGACGCTATCGCCGATATCGACGCGGTCCCGTCGTGGTCGTCGCTGCATCGGGAAACCGAAGTGGTCGACCGGCACCCGGACGGACGCCCGCACCACGTGCGGGCAACGCTCAAGATCATGGGCTTCACCGACAAGGAGCTGCTCGAATACCACTGGGGTGAGAACTGGGTGGTCTGGGACGCCTCGGATACCCTCACCCAGCGCGGCCAGCATGGTGAATACAACCTCACCCGCGAGGGCGACCGCACCCGGGTCCGCTTCGACATCATCATCGACATCGCCGCGCCGATCCCGGAGTTCATCATGCGGCGCGCCAAGAAGATCGTGCTCGACACCGCCGTGGACGGCTTGCGCCAGCAGGTGACGGATAAGTACTCAGCCTGAGCCGAACGGAATCTCCGCGGTCGGCGGCCGGTTGTGACCAGTATGCCGACCGGAGTTGTGCTCGATCCCGACCGTACCGCCCTCAACCACGTGGCCGCCGCCATCGACCAGGCCCGCCGCGCCTACGACGCGGGCATCCGGCAGTTGTGGATCGCCCAGCAGTTCGACCATGACGCCATCTCGCTGGCCGGCTATGTCGGGGCCGCCGTGCCGGGACTGGGCGTCGGCACGTTCGTGGTGCCCATCAACCCGCGCCACCCGCTGATCGTCGCCGCGCAGGCGCAGACCGCGCAGGCGGCCACCGGCGGCAACTTCAGCCTCGGGCTCGGGCTCGGCGCGCACGCGCCCGAGCAGGTGGCCTTCGGGACCGCCTGGTCGAACACCGTGGGGCGGCTGCGTGAGCACCTGCAGGTGCTGCGGTCCATCCTGGATACCGGCACCGTCGACTTCCACGGCGACCAGTTCACCGCGGCGCCGGAATGGCCGGTCGCGGTGGCGGGCGGTGCGCCGCTGCCGATCTACGTTGCGGCCATGGGGCCCAAGGCCTTACGCGTCACCGGCGAGCTGGCCGACGGCACGCTGCCCTACCTGGCCGGCCCGCGCACGCTCGAGGAGTTCATCGTGCCGACGATCTCGGCGGCCGCCGCCGACGCCGGCCGGCCGGCACCCAAGGTGATCGCCGCGGTGCCGGTGCTGGTGACCGACGACGTCCAGCAGGGACGGGCTGCCGCCGCCGAGGTCCTGGAGTTCTACGGCGCCATCCCGTCGTATGCGAAGGTCATCGAACGCGAGGGTGTCGATTCGGTCGTCGAACTGGCCGCCGTGGGCACCGCGGCCCAGGTGACTCGTCAGTTGCAGCGTTACCGCGACGCCGGGGCCACCGACATCGTGCTGAGCCCGCTGGCCCGGACCCGTATCGCGGTGCTGGAGCCGATCTGGGAGGTGGCGGCCGCGCTGTAAGCGGCAGGAAACAGGGCCGCAACACCGGTGTCCTACCCTGCGCTCATGCGGCCTCAACGGCGATCGGCGCTGCTCGACCATCTGGTGGCCGACCGGGCGGGCTCCTCACAGCAGGCCGTGCTGGGGGAATTGCGTCGGGCCATCCTCGACGGCGGTGTCCCACCCGGGACGCCGATCCCGCTGGCCGAGGTGGCCGAGGTGTTCGGTGTCAGCCAGATACCGGTGCGGGAGGCGTTGAAGACCCTGGTCGGTGAGGGGCTGGTGGGACAACGGCACAACGCCGGCTACGCCGTCGCGCTGCTGACCGCCCAGGAGCTGCGCGAGATGTACATCGTGCGGGAGACGCTGGAGTCGGCCTCGCTGGCGGCGGCCGTCGCCAACGCCACCGACGCCGATCGGGCCGCGGTGATCGCCGCCAACGACGTCATGGAACAGGCGGTTCGGGACGACGACGGGGTGGCCTACCACCGCGGCAGCCGCGCCTTCCATGCGGCGCTGACCAGGCCCTCGCGTATGCACCGGCTGCTGCACATGCTCGAAGCGGCATGGAATGTCACCGAACCCGTGCAGTCCATGGTGCACGTCGGGCGCGAGGACCGCGCGCAGTTGCACGCCGATCACGGCGCCATGCTGACGGCCTTCCTGGCCGGGGATACCGAACGGCTGCTGGCAACCTCCGAGGAGCACGCGGCGCGGCTCAACGCCGTGATCGCGACGCTGCCCACCGACACCGGGCTCCTGGCCTGAGATATATTTTCTTCGCAATCAATCCATAGTCGTTGTGAAACGCCAGGGAAACACCTGGTTTCTAGCGTCACCGACTATGACCGATACCGTCATCCCCAAGGACGACCTGCCCCCCGGCGCCGTGGTCGGCGCCGGTGACATCGTGGAAGCGGCCGGTCACCCGGTCGGCGGTGGTGAGATCAAGCCCGGATACGACCCGCGGCTGACCAATGAAGACCTGGCCCCCCTGCGCAAGCAGACCTGGGGCTCCTACAACATCTTCGCGTTCTGGATGTCCGATGTGCACAGTGTGGGTGGCTACGTCACCGCGGGCAGCCTGTTCGCGCTCGGCCTGGCCAGCTGGCAGGTGCTGGTCGCGCTGCTGGTGGGTATCAGCATCGTGTACTTCCTGTGCAATCTGGTGGCCAAACCCAGCCAGTTGGCCGGTGTGCCGTATCCGGTCATCTGTCGCACCGTGTTCGGCGTCCTGGGCGCCAACATCCCGGCCATCATCCGCGGCCTGATCGCGGTGGCCTGGTACGGCATCCAGACCTTCCTGGCCTCGGCCGCACTGGACATCGTGTTGGTGAAGCTCTTCCCGGCGCTGGCGCCGTACGCCAAGGTGGACGACTACGGGTTCGCCGGGCTGTCGCTGCTGGGCTGGGGCAGCTTCCTGCTGCTGTGGGTGCTTCAGGCGTGTGTGTTCTGGCGCGGTATGGAGTCCATCCGCAAGTTCATCGACTTCTGCGGCCCGGCCGTGTACGTCGTGATGTTCATCCTGTGCGGCTACCTGATCTTCAAAGCCGGTTGGGGTGCAATCGATCTCAACCTCGGTGACGTCACGTACACCGGATGGTCGTCGGTCCCGGTGATGCTCGGCGCGATCGCGCTGGTGGTGTCCTACTTCTCCGGGCCGATGCTCAACTTCGGCGACTTCTCCCGCTACGGCAAGACGTTCGCGGCGGTCAAGAAGGGGAACTTCCTGGGTCTGCCGGTGAACTTCCTGGTGTTCTCGGTGCTGGTGGTGGTGACGGCGTCGCTGACGCTGCCGGTGTTCGGCGAGCTGATCACCGACCCGGTGACCACGGTGGCCAGGATCGACAGCACCTTCGCGATCGTGCTGGGCGCGTTGACGTTCACCATCGCCACCATCGGTATCAACATCGTCGCCAACTTCATCTCGCCGGCGTTCGACTTCTCCAACGTCAGCCCGCAGCGCATCAGCTGGCGTGCCGGCGGCATGATCGCCGCGGTCGGTTCGGTGCTGATCACCCCGTGGAACCTGTACAACAACCCGGAGGTCATCCACTACACGCTGGAGACTCTGGGCGCGTTCATCGGCCCGCTGTTCGGGGTGCTGCTGGCCGACTTCTACCTGGTCCGCAAGCAGAAGGTGGTGGTGGACGATCTGTTCACCATGGAGGAGTCCGGAAAGTACTGGTACACCAAGGGTTACAACAGGTGCGCGATCATCGCCACGGTGGTCGGGGCGGTGCTGGCCATGCTGCCGGTGTTGCTCGGCGGCAGCGTCTACGGCATGCACACCGCGGCCCAGTACAGCTGGTTCATCGGTTGCGGTGTGGCGCTGGGCGTGTACTACCTGCTGGCGAAGCGCGACACGCTGGTGGCAGCATCGGTGGCATGAGCCGAATCTGGGTGATCAACCCGAACACCACCCGGGCCATGACCTCGACCATCGAGGCATGCGCCCGGGCGGTGGCCGGCCAGGGTACCGAGATCACCGGTGTGACATCGGAGTTCGGGCCACCGTCCATCGAGAGCCACTACGACGAGGCGATGAGCGTGCCCGGCCTGCTGGACGCCATCCGCCGCGGTGAAGACCAGGGTGTCGACGGCTACGTCATCGCGTGTTTCGGGGATCCCGGCCTGGACGCCGCCCGTGAGCTGGCCCGCGGGCCGGTGATCGGCATCGCCGAGGCCGCCATGCACACCGCCAGCCACCTGGGCCGCGGTTTCAGCGTGGTGACCACACTGGCCCGCACCATGGGCCGCGCCGCCGATCTGGCCGAACACTATGGCATGCACCGGTTCTGCCGCGGTATTCATGCCTGTGAGATCGCGGTGCTGGACCTCGACACCGATCCCGATGCCCGCAAGATCATCACCGAGGCCTGCCGGGAAGCGCTGGAAACCGACGACTCCGATGCCATCGTGCTGGGCTGCGCCGGGATGGCGGACATGTGCGCCGCGATCTCGGCGGACCTCGGTGTGCCCGTGATCGACGGGGTGGCCGCCGCGACGCTGACGGTGCAATCGCTGATCACCCTGGGGCTGCAGACGTCCACGCGCGGCGAGTTCGCCGCACCGCCGGAGAAGCAATACACGCAACGTTCGATGTGCTGATCGCGCAGTTGTCGGACCCACACGTCCGGCCTAACGGCGTGCTCTACCCGGGGGGTGGCGGACTCCACTCGTGGAGCGACCGCGACGGCCTGGTCAGCCACACGGTGCAGCTCGGTACCTTCGCGGGACCGGACCCGTTCGCGTAGCAGCACTCGAATGTGATTCCGCTGCGGCGGCTGGGCCGAATATCCGCAGACGACTCACACTCGCCGCGACTTCAGCGCCCGCAACGTCGCCAGGTCGGCGCTGGGCGCCTGCGCCAGCACGTCCGCGATCCCGAACGCACCGCAATCCAGTCCGCGCAGCACCACCGCGGCCAGCGCCTCGGCGGTGGCGGGCTCGTCGACCACGGCCCCGCCGCGGCGGTCCAGATACGCCTGCAGGCGCGGCGCGGCGGCGGCCAGCGCGGACCGGAAGAAGCTGAACGTCGCCAGCCACCGTGTCACCAGGTGCCCCGGATGCATATCCCAGCCCTGGTAGTAGCCGCGCTCCAAGGACCGGGTGACCAGCCGGTGATGTCGCCGGATCGCCTGTTGCACTTGGGTTTCGGAGCCCACCGGATTCACCTGGGTGGATCCGTCGGCGACCCACACCCCGGTCTGGGCGGCGGCGGTCAACATGACGGCCTTGGCGTGATCGGCCACCGGATGCTCCAGCGACTGGTGCTGCGGGGTGATACCGCATGCCGCGCTGTAGTCATAGGTGCCGTAATGCAGACCGGTGCACCGCCCCTCGGCCAGATGCAGCGCCCGGGCCAGTGTCGCGGTGCCGTCCGCGCCGAGCACCGCCTGCGGGCTCTCGATCTGCAATTCGAACCGCAGTGCCCCGGCGGGCAATCCGTGCGCATGCTCCAGCGCTTCACACACCCACACCGTCGCGGTGACCTGTTCGGCGGCACGCAGTTTGGGCACGGTGAAGACGAATCCGTCCGGCAGGCCGCCGTCGAGCACCAGTTCCAGGGTGCGCACCGCGCGCGGCCGGTCGGCCAGCGTCAGCCCCTTGAAGCGGATCCCGCAAGAATCCAGCCCCGCCGCCCGCAGTGTCCGCCCGGCGCGGCGCGCGTCGGCGTCCTCGACGGTGTCACCGCGGCGGCCGTACCCGTCCTCGAAATCCAGGCGCAGATCGGCGATCGGCGCCTCGGTCAGGCGCCGGCGCACCAGGTCCAGCACCTCGGCCGAGCCGAGTTCCTCGAACACCGCCGCATGCCGGTCCAGCAGCTCCACGGCGGCCGCACCCCACACCGTCGGGGTGTCCGCGGAGGCGTCCGCGGCGCTGATGTACACGGTGTGCACCGGCTGTGGTTGTGGGCGGTCCCCGGGATAGTGTGCGGCCAGGTCGGCGTCGATATCGGCCAGTAATGCGTCGATACGGGCCAGCGTCGGTTCGGGGATCGCGTTCACATCGACCATCGTTGCGTGTCAGCGCGTCCGGAGCACGTCCAATCGCCGGATCGCCTCGTCCAGCGTGTCGTCGCGCTTGCAGAACGCGAAGCGCACCAGGTGATTCCAGCTGTTGTCGGTGTCGGCGCAGAACGCCGACATCGGAATGGCCGCCACCCCCGCCTTGTGCGGCAATTCGGCGCAGAACTCGGCGCTGTCGTGGTAACCGAGCGGCCGCGGATCCGCGCACAGGAAGTAGGTGCCATGGCTGTCGTGCACCTCGAAGCCGAGATCGGTCAGCGCGCCGGCCAACCGGTCCCGTTTGCGGTGCAGGCTGTCGCGCAGTTCGTGCACCCAGGCGTCTTCGTGGTCCAGGGCGTAGGCCACCGCAGGCTGGAACGGCGCCCCGCCGACATAGGTGAGGAACTGTTTGGCGGCCCGCAGCCCGGCGATGAGTTCGGCCGGGCCGCAAGCCCATCCGATCTTCCATCCGGTCACGTTGAACATCTTGGCCGCGCTGGAGATGGTCACCGTGCGTTCGGCCATACCCGGGTAGCGCGCCAGCGGCAGATGCCGGAGGTAGTCGGTGTCGGTGTACACCAGCGCCTCGTACACCTCGTCGGTGATCACCAGCAGGTCGGCGGACACCGCCAGGTCGGCGATGGCGCTCAGTTCGGCGTCACTGAGCACCATCCCGGTCGGGTTGTGCGGCGAGTTGAGGATCAGCGCCCGGGTCTGCGGCCCGACGGCGGCGCGCAGCGCGTCGAGATCCAGGGCGAAGCCCCGGCCGTCGGGCACCATCGGCACCACTTTGCGGAGGCACCCCGCCATGGCGATGACGGGGGAGTACGAGTCGTAGAACGGTTCGAGCACCAGCACCTCGGAGCCGGGTTCCACCAGCCCGATGACGGCGGCGGCGATGGCCTCGGTGGCCCCCACGGTCACCAGCACCTCGGTGTCGGGGTCGTACTGCATGCCGTAGTGCCGGGCCCGTTGCCGGGCGATCGCCTCCCGCAGCGCCGGGATTCCGGGGCCGGGTGGGTACTGGTTGACCCCTTCGGCGATGGCGTCCTGGGCCACCTTGAGCATGCCGGCCGGCCCGTCCTCGTCGGGGAAACCCTGGCCCAGGTTCACCGCGCCGATCCGCGCCGCCAGCGCGGACATCTCGGCAAAGATCGTCACCGCATACGGCTGAAGCCGCGACACCGTCATGCCGTCCGAGCCTAGGCGTTCGAACGCCGCGCCGACTCCACCAGCGCGCGGATGGCCCAATGCCTGACCGTCCTGGCCTCGCTATCGTCCAGGCGCAGCACATCTTTGGTGACCACCATGGATTCGGTGCCGATGATCACGGCAAGGGCCCGGGTCAGCGCAGCCAGCGCGGTGGGGGTGAACTCGTGCCGGGCCGGCGCCAACGCGGCCTCGATCAGCGCGGTGCGCCGGTTCTGCCGGACGGGCACGTCATCGGCAACGGTGCGTTGCAGCGTCTGGGCCAACATCAACCGCAGGGCGGGTTCGTTGTCGGCGATCATGTCGTGGAGCGCGGCGTCCACCACGAGCAACCGCTCGACGGGGTCGGTGCTGGACACCGTCGCGAACAGGTCGCCCGCACTCGGTGTCACGCCGTCGACGGGGGCTTCCACCAGCAGGGCCTCCACACTGGAGAAGTAGCGATAGGCCGTGGCCCGCGATACCGACGCCTCGGCGGCGACGTCCTCGAGCGTGAATTTGTGGCCCTGCTTCATCAGCCGGGCGGCGGCGCGGAGCAGATCCTTGCGGGTGCGCGCGGTCTGGTTCGGCCGTGCCATCAGTCCTGCGGCAGTTGGTTGATCAGCGCGGCCATGTCGATCCAGACGTTCTCCCGGGCGATCGCGCCGTCGCCGTCGAACTGGAAGACGTGCAGCAGGCGGAACTCCAGCGGCCGACCGCGGCCGTCCAGACCGAACGGGTGACCGGAGGCGCGGCCGCGCCACAGGGATTCGTCGACGACGAAGTCCTCGCCGTAGAGGCGGCGGACCGTCTCGATGGAGCCGTCGGACAGGTCGGCGAACAACGTCTCGTAGAACGCGCCCGCGCCTTCCCGGCCGTGTGCCACCCCGGCGGGCCAGCCGACCACGTCGTGCTCGGCATCGGGGGCCAGGGTGGCCAGTACCCCCTCGAGGTCGTCGCGGGCCTCGAAGGCGAAGTGCTCGTCGAGCTTGTGATCCATCTCGGCGGGGGAGAGCGGCATGTCGGTCAAACTAAATGAGATAGCAGTCTCATGTCAAGATTTCTATCTCATGTGGAACTGCGCACAAGACGGAATGAATCACCGATCGACAGCGCTTACCAGCACATGGCTTTCACCCTCGCCCCCGACGCCGCCCTGCTGAAGCCGATCCGCGTCGGCGATATCGAAGCGCGGAACCGGATTTTCATGGCACCCCTGACCCGGTCCCGGGCGCAGGACGACGGCACGCCGTCGGACCTGGCCGCGCTGTACTACGCGCAGCGTGCCGGTGCGGGCGTCATCATCACCGAGGCCACCGCGATCTCCGAGGCCGCCAACGGCGCCTATATGAACACCCCCGGCAACTACACCGACCGGCATCAGGAGAAGTGGGCCGAGGTCGCCGACGCCGTGCACCACGCCGGTGGCCGGATCTTCATGCAGCTGTGGCACGTCGGGCGGATGGGTCACCCGGAGGTCAACGGCGGCATCGAGCCCGTCGCGCCCTCGGCCATCGCCGCGGACATGAGCACCCACACGCCGTCGGGCAAGCAACAGCTGGTGGTGCCGCGCGCGCTGCGCACCGACGAGATCCCCGGCATCGTCGCCGATTTCCGGGCCGCCGCGCGGCGCGCCGTCGACGCCGGCCTGGACGGGGTGGAGATCCACGGTGCCAACGGCTATCTGCTGCACCAATTCTCGTCCGACGTGGTGAACCAGCGGACCGACGCGTACGGCGGCTCCCCGGAAAACCGGGCCCGGCTGACCGCCGAGGTGGTCGAGGCCGTCGCCGCCGAGATCGGCGCAGGGCGGGTCGGGCTGCGCATCTCGCCCGGGAACACCGCGGGCGACATGCGCGAGAACGACACGGTGGCCGCGTACGAGGCCTTGCTGAACCGGATCGCCCCGCTGGGCATCGCCTACCTGCACGTGCTGATCGAGCCGAGCGCGCGGGAGTTCGGCGTGCTGCGTGCGCTGTGGTCAGACACCCTGGTGCTCAACACCGGGCGCAACACCGGCACCGACTTCTGCCAGCTGGAGAGCTACGCCGAGTGGGGTGCGGTCAGCGCCGTCGCGGTGGGCCGGGCGTTCCTCGCCAACCCCGATCTGATCGACCGGTTGGTGCTGGGCGCCGAACTCAACGAGCCGGATGTGGCCACGTTCTACGCCCCGGGTGCCGAAGGTTACATCGACTATCCCACCCTGGCTGAGCTGGAGGAACCGCGCGCGGTCTGACCGTGTAGCGGGTGATGGGGGGTCGGGCGGACGCCCAACCAACAGGTTGGTCTGCGCTTTTGTTAGGCTCGCGACCAGTGGACTTGCGTCCCCACGACGATCCCGTCACCCACCCGAAAGGGAACTACACATGTCCGAAGAAGCCTTCATCTACGAGGCCATTCGCACGCCGCGCGGCAAGCAGCGCGGCGGCGCCCTCAACGAGGTCAAGCCCGTCAACCTCGTGGTCGGCCTGATCGAGGAGATCCGCGGCCGGCACCCCGATCTCGACGAGAACCTGATCAGCGACGTCATCCTGGGCGTCGTCTCCCCGGTCGGCGATCAGGGCGGCGATATCGCCCGTACCGCCGGCCTGGTGGCCAAGCTGCCCGAGACCACCGGCGGCTTCCAGCTGAACCGGTTCTGCGCGTCGGGCCTGGAGGCCGTGAACCTGGCCGCCCAGAAGGTCCGTTCCGGCTGGGACGACCTGGTGCTGGCCGGTGGCGTGGAGTCCATGAGCCGCGTCCCGATGGGTTCCGACGGCGGCGCCTGGGCCTCGGACCCGGAGACCAACTACCGCCTCGGTTTCGTCCCGCAGGGCATCGGCGCCGACCTGATCGCCACCATCGAGGGTTTCTCCCGCGACGACGTCGACGCCTACGCGGCACGCTCGCAGGAGCGCGCCGCCGCGGCCTGGTCGGGCGGCTACTTCGCCAAGTCCGTGGTGCCGGTGAAGGACCAGAACGGACTGGTCATCCTGGATCACGACGAGCACATGCGCCCCGGCACCACCGTGGAGAGCCTGGGCAAGCTCAAGACCGCGTTCGACGGTATCGGCGCGATGGGCGGTTTCGACGATGTGGCGCTGCAGAAGTACCACTGGATCGAGAAGATCAACCACGTCCACACCGGCGGCAACAGCTCGGGCATCGTCGACGGCGCCGGCCTGCTGCTCATCGGTAGCGAGAAGGCCGGCCAGAGCCAGGGCCTGACCCCGCGGGCCCGCATCGTGGCCACCGCGACCAGCGGCGCGGACCCGGTCATCATGCTCACCGGTCCCACCCCGGCCACCCAGAAGGTGCTCGACCGGGCCGGGCTGACCGTCGACGACATCGACCTGTTCGAGCTCAACGAGGCGTTCGCGTCGGTCGTCCTGAAGTTCCAGAAGGACCTGAAGATCCCGGACGAGAAGCTCAACGTCAACGGTGGCGCCATCGCCATGGGCCACCCGCTGGGCGCCACCGGCGCCATGATCACCGGAACCATGGTCGACGAGCTCGAGCGCCGCGGCGCCCGGCGTGCCCTGGTCACGCTGTGCATCGGCGGCGGCATGGGCGTGGCCACCATCATCGAGCGCGTCTAGGGAGAACAGCACATGACCGAGAACACGATTCACTGGGACAAGGACGCCGACGGCATCGTCACCCTCACCCTGGACGACCCGACCGGTTCGGCCAACGTGATGAACCAGCACTACAAGGAGTCGATGCACACTGCCGTCGAGCGACTCTTCGCCGAGCAGGAGGAGATCACCGGTGTGGTGATCACCAGCGCCAAGAAGACGTTCTTCGCCGGCGGTGACCTCAAGGCCATGATCAACATCGGCCCGGACAACGCGGCCGACGCGTTCAACGAGGTCGAGACCATCAAACGCGACCTGCGCACCCTGGAGACCTTCGGCAAGCCCGTCGTCGCGGCCATCAATGGTGCCGCCCTCGGTGGTGGCCTGGAGATCGCGCTGGCCACCCACCACCGCATCGCCGCCGACGTCAAGGGTGTGCAGATCGGCCTGCCCGAGGTCACCCTGGGCCTGCTGCCCGGTGGCGGCGGTGTCGCCCGCACCGTGCGCATGTTCGGCATCCAGAAGGCCTTCATGGAGATCCTCAGCCAGGGCACCCGGTTCACCGCGGCCAAGGCCAAGGAGGTCGGCCTGGTCGACGAACTCGTCGGCAGCGTCGACGAGCTGGTCCCGGCCGCCAAGGCCTGGATCAAGGCCAACCCCGAGGGTGGCGTACAGCCGTGGGACGTCAAGGGCTACAAGATCCCCGGCGGCACCCCGTCCACCCCGGCGTTGGCGGCCATCCTGCCGTCGTTCCCGGCGCTGCTCAAGAAGCAGCTCAAGGGCGCCCCGATGCCCGCGCCGCGCGCCATCCTGGACGCCGCGGTCGAGGGTGCGCAGGTGGACTTCGACACCGCGTCGCGCATCGAGAGCCGCTACTTCACCCAGCTGGTCACCGGCCAGGTCGCCAAGAACATGATCCAGGCGTTCTTCATGGACCTGCAGGCAATCAACGGCGGCGCCTCGCGCCCCGAGGGCATCGCCCCGGTGCCGATCAAGAAGATCGGCGTGCTGGGCGCGGGCATGATGGGCGCCGGCATCGCGTACGTGTCGGCCAAGGCCGGCTACGACGTGGTGCTCAAGGATGTCACCATCGAGGCCGCACAGAAGGGTAAGGCGTACTCGGAGGGGCTGGAGGCCAAGGCGCTCAAGCGTGGCAAGACCACCGAAGAGAAGAGCGCGGCGCTGCTGGCCAAGATCACCCCGACCGCCGACGCGGCCGACCTCAAGGGCGTCGACTTCGTCATCGAGGCCGTCTTCGAGAGCCAGGAACTCAAGCACAAGGTGTTCCAGGAGATCGAGGACATCGTCGAGCCCAACGCCATCCTCGGCTCGAACACCTCCACGCTGCCCATCACCGGCCTGGCCAGTGGTGTGAAGCGCCAGGAGGACTTCATCGGTATCCACTTCTTCTCGCCGGTCGACAAGATGCCGCTGGTGGAGATCATCAAGGGCGAGAAGACTTCCGACGAGGCGCTGGCCCGGGTGTTCGACTACACGCTGGCCATCAAGAAGACGCCGATCGTGGTCAACGACAGCCGCGGGTTCTTCACCAGCCGCGTCATCGGCACCTTCGTCAACGAGGCGCTGGCCATGCTGGGTGAGGGCGTCGAGCCCGCCACCATCGAGCAGGCCGGATCGCAGGCCGGCTACCCGGCCGCGCCGCTGCAGCTCTCCGATGAGCTCAACCTGGAGCTGATGCACAAGATCGCCGTCGCTTCGCGCAAGGGCGTCGAGGACGAGGGTGGCACCTATGTGCCGCACCCGGCCGAGGCCGTTGTCGAGAAGATGATCGAAATCGGCCGTCCCTCACGGCTTTCCGGCGCCGGCTTCTACGAGTACGCCGACGGTAAGCGGGTGGGCCTGTGGCCGGGGCTGCGCGAGACGTTCAACTCGGGCAGCACCTCGATCCCGCTGCAGGACGCCATCGACCGCATGCTGTTCGCCGAGGCGCTGGAAACCCAGAAGTGCCTCGACGAGGGCGTGCTCACCTCGACCGCCGACGCGAACATCGGCTCGATCATGGGGATCGGCTACCCGCCGTACACCGGTGGCTCGGCCCAGTTCATCGTGGGTTACGAGGGACCGGGCGGGGTCGGCAAGGAGGCCTTCGTGGCCCGTGCCAAGGAGCTGGCCGCCAAGTACGGCGACCGTTTCCTGCCGCCGGCGTCGCTGGAGAGCTAGTCGTCTCACGCGAATCCCCCGGAACCACTGCGGTTCCGGGGGATTCTCGTATTCAGGCGGGCAGCGGCATGGTGTCGTACAGCCGGACTCCCTTGCTGTTGAGCCGGGCCACGGACTGTGTCACCCCCAACGGCAGCACGGTGATCAACTGCGCCACACCGATCAACGCGCGTACCCCCAGCCGGGATCCCGGCACCACGGTCTTGGCGTTGACCCGAGCCAGCTTGCGGGCGCCCGCCACGGGTGCGGCCATGGTGCGTTCATAAGCGGCGAATGCCGCCACATGATCACCACCGGCTTTCGCCAGCGCGTCGGCCAGCACGTAGGCGCCGTACACCGCCAGGCTGGTGCTGCCGCCGACCGCCGGCCCCGGGCAATACCCGGCGTCGCCGACCAGGGTCACCCGACCGCGCGACCACGTCGGCATCTCCAGTTGGGTGATGGCGTCGAAGTAGAAGGTCGGCGTGTGCTCGACCTCCGCCAGCCAGGTGTCCACCTCCGTCGACGTGCCCGCGAAGGCTTGCCGCAGTTGGGTTTTCTGCGCCGGCACGTCCCGGTGGTCGTAGTGGAATGCCGGCGTGTGCGGCGTGCGGAAGAGGAACACCGCCCGTGCGTCGCCGAGATGGTCGGCGGTGTAGAGCAGTGCGACCCGACCGGGCGCGTAGTAACCGGTCATCACGCCGTCTGCGGCAAGGGATTTCGGCACCGAGACGACGGCCAGGTAGCCGCCGAGGAAATGCTCGGTGACCTCGCCGAACACCAGTTGCCGTACCCCCGAATGCAATCCGTCGGCACCGACGATCAGGTCGTAGTGCCGCGCCGGGCCGTGCTGGAACTCGACGTCACCGTCGTCGGTGATGGCCGTGATCTGGTCGCCGAAGAGATACTCTGCGTCATCGCGCCCGGCGGTGTAGAAGATCTCGCTGAGGTCGTCGCGCATGATCTCCACGTGCCGGTCGGACATGGTGCCGACCAGTTTGACGTAGTCGACCGATGTCGGCCGCGCTGTCCACGGTTGGTACAGGTTCAGCCGGGTGGTCCCGGTGGCATGCGCCATGACCTCGGGCAGCACACCCATGCGTTCGGCGATCGCCATTGCGGGCCGGAACAGGTCGATGGCGTGGCCACCGGTCTTTCGCAATGCGGGCGCGCGTTCCACCACGGTGACGTCGATGCCTTGCCGGGCCAGCCAATAGGCGAGCACCGGGCCCGCGATGCTGGCACCGGAGATCAGAGCCTTCATGTCGGCCTCCTTACTTAACGATCGGTAAGTGTACGTCGCGCAGCTTACCGCCCGTTAAGTCAGCTAGGGTGGCTACGTGACAAGGCCCCCGTCGGAGACCCGTCAGCGCATCCAGGAGGCGGCGCGCGAGTTGTTCGGCCAGAAAGGGGTGCAGCGCACCAGCCTGCAGGACATCGCCGACCGGCTGGGGATCACCAAACCGGCGCTGTACTACCACTTCCGGTCACGAGAAGACCTGGTCCGCAGCATCCTGACGCCACTCATCGACGAGGGTGAGGCGTTCGTGGCCGGACACGAACGGCTGCGCGGATCGGCGCGGACCGGGCCCCGCGAACTACTGGAGGGCTACTTCGACTTCCACCACCGGCACCGCGCCGACCTGTTCCTGATCGTCGCCGAGCTGACCACGCTGGCCGACCTGGGGCTGATCGACGTGATGCTGGCGTGGCGGGAGCGGCTGGGCAAGCTGGTGTTCGGCAGCCGGCCCACGCTGGCGCAGTCGGCACGAGCGGTCATCGCCTTCGGCGGCGTGCAGGATTGTTGCCTGCAGTTCCCCGACACCCCGTACGAACCGCTGCGCCGCGCGAGCGTCGACGGCGCGATGGCCGCCCTCGGACTCTAGTTCGCGACGTCGAAGCCGGCATGCACCTTCGTCGGGCGCACCCGCACCACCAGTTCGCCGGGCACGCCGTTACGCCGGCCGAACTCCTCGGCCCGGTCGGCGCCCATATAGCGGCCGCCGAGCCGGGTTGCGGTGTCGACCAGTTCGGCGGGGTCCTCGCTGAGCGTCGCGACCCCCTGAACCTGGACGAACGAGAACGGAGGCTGCGAATCATCCACGCAGAGAACCACTCTCGGGTCGCGGGCGAGCGCCTTGCCCTTGGCGGTGTCCTTGCCGGTGTTGAACACCAGCTCGTCACCGTCGACCAGGAACCACACCGGCGCGGCCAGCGGCCGGCCGTCGGCGCCCACCCAGCCGAGCACCGCGGTGCGGGTGCCCTCGGAGAGAAACGCCACGACGCGTTCGGTCAGTGCGGTCACACCGAACCCAGATCCGCGGAGATCCAGTGCTCGGGCTTGAGGAACACCGCGATGTTCTCCCCGTGCTCGCGCCGAGAGAACTGCAGATACGGTTCCACCTTCTCCGGAGCCAGGTAGCGCTTGGTCATCTCGACGAGCTGCTCGTCGGTGCTGGGCTCGATCCGGTCGACCGCACCGTCGACGGCGACATAGCGCACCGTGGGCTCCAGCCGCTCGACCATCAGCGAGAAGTGCCCGGCAGCCTCGATCAGCTTGTGCTTGCGGGAGCCCTTCCCGGTCAGCAGCCACGGTTGGCCGCCGGGGGAGTACTGGTACCAAATCGGCACCGTGAGCGGTCCGCGCTTGTCACCGGCAAATACCGACAGCGCGGCGATGTGCGGCTCGGCGAGAAACTGTTCGCGTTCTTCTTTGGAGAGGCCCATGTCAACAGCCTAGCCACGAAAGGCAAACACCTTGTGCATCGCCGCTTTTCACGCCGCCAGTGGTGTGGTTGCCGGTGCCGGATTGGCCGCCGGGTTGGCCGCCAGCGCGCCGAGCACCGCATCCCAGGTCGGAGCGGCGAACACGATGCCCAGGTGTCCGGCGTTGAAGTTGGGGTAGCGGTCTTGCAGGATGATGTTGGTGACGTTCGGCCCGTCCAGCGCCTGATTGGTGTAGGGCGTGACGATCCAGTCGTCCTTCGTGGTGATGGTCGTGTACAGCACGCCGGGGCGGGTGTCGCCGTTGCCGTAGATCTCGTCCAGCAGCGGGGAGCCGACCGCCTGCTGCAGCCATGCCGGCCCCAGCAGGTTCATCAGGTTGAAGATCGGGCGGCCGATCACCGGGATGTTCTGGATGTAGGCCAGCCCGCTCAGATCGGCGCCGTGATTGCCCGGCGCGATCCCGATGAGCTGCGACACCTTGGCCGCCCCGTCGAGATTGTTCAGGTAGTACTGCGGAGTCATTCCGCCGCCCTGGGAGTGGCCGATCAGGATGACCTTCGGCGCGCCGGTCTCGGCGAGCACCCGGTCCACCTCGTCGGCGAGTTCCTGTGCCGATTCCCGGATGTCGCCGGTGCCGCGCACCGGCCAGTTCGGATTGTTCGTGACATTGCCGTAGTTGAAGGTGAACACCTTGTAGCCGGCGTTGGCCAGCACCGGTGCGCCGACACTCCAGTTGAAGGGCGCGTTGGCGGCGGTCCCGGCGATCAGGATGATCGGCAGCGGATGCTCGGCGGTGAGCTCGATCGACGGATCGTTGGCACCGGCCGGCGGCTTGTTCACGTTGAGGTAGCCGAGAAGGTTACCGACGCCGAAGGTGACCTTGAACCGCCCGATGCTGGTGGCGTCGGCGTCCAGCGGTGTTCCGGTGAGCAGCTTGCCCGCGGTGGCCGCGGTTCCGGCGATGGCGTTGGCCACGTGGTAGGGCACGCCGAAGAACGGCTTGGGTCCGATGGTGGCCGCCGCCGCGGCGGCGATGTTGTTGACCACGGTGGCCGCGAGAAGGCCGATGTCGTTGGCCAGGCCGGTCATCTGCCGGACGAACTGAAGGGCCTGCTTGACCGGGTTGGGTGTCGTCGCGGTGGCCGACGGTGTCACCGACGGGGTGGCAAGTTTCAGGGTGGCGGCCGAAGTGGTGCTGGCGGTGGTGGCCGTCGGCTTCTTGGTGGCCGTGGTGTCGGCCTTGGTGTCCTGCTTCGAGTCGGACTTGGTGTCAGGCTTGGTGTCTGGCTTGGAATCGGACTTCGTGTCCTGCTTGGAATCGGACTTGGTGTCCGGCTTCGTGTCCGGTTTGGTTTCTGAGGCGCCCGTCTGGCCGGTGGTGTGCTTGCGTGCACCGCGCGGTTTCTTGACCGGCTTGTCCGTGTCGGGTGTATCGACCTTGTCGGTCGCCGGTTTGTCCACCGAGGTGCCCGGCTCGGCCGGCTTCTGATCGGGCTTGCCGGGTTTGCCGGATTTGTCCGTGTTGGCAGTAGACGTGCCGGACTGGGTGCTGCCCTGCGATGCCCCGTGGGAGGCGGTGTCATCGGCGTAGGCGACGCCGGCGGTCAGCCACAGCATGGCGGACGCCCACAACGTGACCAGCAGCGCCGCCGTCACCCGATGTGTCCGCGCGCCAACACGATTCAACGACACTGATTTGCCTCCCCGACCCCGATGATGAAACCCCGGTACGAGTTATAGCCGAGGACCCGGGCCCGCCGCGGGCTTTTCGTGTAACAAACGGCCGTTGATGTCAATTTGGTGGCCGGTGTCAGGCGGCCAGCGCGGTGGCGGGCAGCGGGTTGGCTTCCGGGTTGGCCGCCAACGCACCGAGCACGGCGTCCCACGTCGGGGCGGAGAACACGATGCCCAGGTGCCCCGCGTTGTAGCCCGGGTACAGATCCTGCAGCACGATGTTGGTGACGTTCGGCCCATCCAGCGCCTGTTGGGTATACGGCGTCACCACCCAGTCGAACTTCGACGAGATGGTCGTGTACAGCACCCCCGGCCGGGTATCGCCGTCGCCGTAGACCTCGTCCTGCAGCGACGACCCCATGGCTTGTTGGGTCCACGCCGCCCCGAACAGGTCGACGATGCGGAAGACCAGCGGCCCCAGCACCGGGATCCGCTGCACGTAGGTCAGGCCGTTCACGTCGGTGCCGTGGTTGCTCGGGGCGATCCCGATGAGTTGGGAGACCTTGGCATCCCCGCCCAGATTGTTGATGTAGTACGACGGCATGATGCCCCCGCCCTGGGAATGCCCGATCAGGATCACCTTGTCCGCGCCCGTCTCGTCGAGCACTCGCTGCACCTCGTCGGCGAGTTCCTGTGCGGATTTGCGGATGTCGGCGGTGGCCTGCACGGGGAAGTTCGGATCCGTGGTGGTGTTGCCGTAGTTGAACGTGTAGACCTTGTAACCGGCGTTGGCCAGCACCGGTGCCCCGACGCCCCAGTTGACGCCCTGGGTGGCGGTGGTGCCGTTGAGCAGGATGATCGGCAGCGGGTGCGCCGGGGTCACCGTGATGGTCGGATCATTGGCTCCCGCAGGCGGTTTCGTCGGGTTCAGCCAAGCCAGCAGATCGCCGACGCCGTAGTCGACCGTGAACGGCCCCTCGCTGGTGGCATTCAGCGGGGTGCCGTCGAGCAGCTTGGCCGCGGTGGCGGTGGTGCCGGCGACGACCCTGGCGATGTTGTAGGGCACCCCGAGGAACGGCTTGGGTCCGATGGCGGTCGCTGCGGCCGCGGCCAGGTTGTTCACCAGCGACACGGCGATCAACGCCAGATCGTTGGCCAGTCCCACCATCTGACGGACGAATTGGGTGGCCTGTTTGACCGGGGTGGGCACGGCCGCGGTGGCCGATGGCGCGACCGACGGGCTGACGACCTTCAGTGCGGTCGGAACCACGGCAAGGTTGGCCGTCGTGCCGGCGACCGTGGCGGTCTTCGCCGTGCTCGTGGTCTTGACCGAAGTTTTTGGGGCGTCGGCACTTTCGTCCGGTGACGTGGCCGGCGCAGGGCCGGGCTTGGTGTCCGCCTTCGATGCCGTCGTGGTCTTGGCCGTGGCCACGGCGGTGTGCTTGCGTGAGCCGCGGGCCGGTTTGGCCGTATCGGCCTTATCCGGTTTGTCGGCCTTGGCCGGTTCGTCGGGTTCGTCGTCGGCGGTGGTGCCCGGCTTCGGGTCGATGCCCGGTGTCGCGGACGTGTCCGATTTGTCGGTCGCCTCGGTCTTGTCGGGCTTGGCCGGCTTGTCGGGCTTGTCGGTCTTGCCGGGGGTGGCGTCGCCGCCCGAGTGCGCACTGCTCGCCGACGAGCCCTTCGTCGAGGTGTCGTCGGCGTGGGCCACCCCGCCGGCCATCCACATCGTCGCCAACGCCCACAACAACGTGCACAACGCCGCCACCGCGCGCCGCGGCAAAACATGACCGTGCTGCACCGACATCCGTCCCCCCACCCGATAAGCGATACCAGCGGTCCTGTGTATACCGAACCGAGCCGGGTCCGCGTGGGGTTTTCGCGTGACTGCCGCTGCGAAGCGCCGTCAGCCGCGGCAAAGACCGCCGGCCAGGAACCGTGGTTCCTGGCCGGCGGGCGAAAGCGGGATCAGATGCAGGGACGGAAGAAGACGAACTTCACCGGCAGGCAGTTCTGGAACAGCTTGGGCATGCCGATCTTGGGCAGCCCCACCTTGGGCAGGCCGACCTTGGGCAAACCGATCTTCGGCGACGGCAGCGCCTGTGCGGCGTCGGCAATGGCGCCCATGGCGTTGAACGGTGCGGCTGCGGACCGGGCGCTGGCACCACCGGCTCCGCCCAGGAACTGCCCGGCGAAGTACAGCGCGTCCGCGGTATCGCTCAACCCGCTGGCCACACTGGTCGGCACGTCGATGGCGGAGTTGACCACGCTGAACACGTCCTTGGTGGCCTGGACGCCCGACGGCAAACCGGCGTACTGCTGGCCGATCTGATATGCCTGACCCCACTGCTCGGGGGTGACCTGGGCGCTCATCGGAGCCTGCGCCTTACCCAGCGCGGCGGACAGTGCGTTGCGGCACTCGCCGGTGGTGCCGTCGCGCACCTCGCTCTTCTTGCAGTTCGAGTCGACGCAGTTGCCGTTGAAGGTGGTCTGCCCCTCGGTGCACTCGGCCGAACTCGGCGCCGCGGTGATCACCGACACCACAGCCAGTGGTGCGAAGGCAGCCGCCACGGCCGCCGCATAGCGGCGTGTCGAGTTGGTCATGGCCAGTCCTCACCCTAAGTTGCAGCGAACAATTTCCTCAGAGTGTAGACGAGATAACAAATCCGTGGGCCTACAGTTTGTAGGCATGCGCTTCGGACTCTTCATCCCGCAAGGTTGGCGTCTCGATCTCGTCGGCATCCCCACCGAGCGGCACTGGCCGCTGATGAGCGAATTGGCCGCTCACGCCGATGCCGGCCCGTGGGATTCGGTGTGGGTGTACGACCACTTCCACACCGTCCCGGTGCCCACCGACGAGGCCACCCACGAGGCCTGGTCGCTGATGGCGGCGCTGGCCGCGACCACCAGCCGGGTCAAGCTGGGCCAGATGTGCACGGCCATGAGCTACCGAAATCCGGCCTACCTGGCAAAAGTCGCCGCCACCGTCGACGTGATCTCCGGCGGGCGCACCCAGATGGGTATCGGCGCCGGGTGGTACGAGCACGAATGGCGGGCCTACGGCTACGGCTTCCCGCCCGCCGGTGAACGGCTGGCCCGCCTCGACGAGGGCGTGCAGATCATGCGCGACGCCTGGCGCGACGGCCGGGTCACCTTCGATGGCAAGCACTACCAGGTCAACGACGCCATCGTCGCCCCCAAACCGCTGCAACCGGGCGGGCTGCCGTTGTGGATCGCCGGCGGCGGGGAGAAGGTGACACTCAAGATCGCGGCGAAATACGCGCAGTACACCAACTTCAGTTCGACCCCCGACGACTTCGCCCGCAAATCGCAGATCCTGGCCGAGCACTGCCGCGCCGTCGGCACCGACTACGACGCCATCGTGCGGTCGGCCAACTTCAACGCCGTGCTCGGTGAATCGAAGGCCGACGTCGAGGACCGACTGTCCCGGATCCGGGAGCGCCAGGTCGGTGTGGCCGGCGAGGCCGCCGTCGACGGGATGCTGGCCAATGTCTCCTCACCCGACTCGGCCACCGGCACCCCCGACCAGGTCATCGAGCGGCTCCGGCGGCTACGCGATCTCGGGTGCGAGTACGCGATCCTGTACTTCCCCGAGGCCGCGTACGACCGGTCCGGTATCGACCTGTTCGAGCGTGAGGTCATTCCGGCGCTCAGCTAGGCACGGAGCTGACCTGGTACTGCTGGATCCGCCACGCGTCGCCGGTGCGGATCACCACCACCCCGAGCATCAGCGGGATGGCGGTGCCGTCCGCCAGGGTGAAGTCGGCCCGGCCGTAGCCGAGCAGCACCCCATCGGCCGGCCGGCGGACCTCCTCGACCCGGTACTCCACCGTCAGTCCCTGCGGCTGACCGTCGTAGTAGGCGAACACCCCGTCGCGGCCCACGGTGTACGGGTGCAGGCCCTGGAACACGGCGTCCTCGGTGAAGACCGCGGCCACCCGGGCCGGGTCGTGCGCGTCGATCCCGGCCTTCCACTCGTCGAGGACCCGGCGCACGATGCCGTGATCAGTGCCCGGCACTTTGACCACCGTCGACGTGCAGGATCTCGCCGGTGACGAATCCCGCGTTCTCCAGGTACAGCACCGCGTCCACCACATCGTCGAGTGTGCCCAGTCGGCCGACCGGGTGCAGCCCGGCCAGGAAGTCATGGGTCTCCGGCTGGTGCATCGGGGTGTCGATGATGCCCAGCGCCACCGCGTTCACCCGCACACCGCGTTCGGCGTATTCGACGGCCAGCGATTTGGTGGCGGCGTTCAGGCCGCCCTTGGTCAGTGCGGCCAATACGGCGGGCACCTGCTTGTTGGCCTGGTCCACCAGGCTGGTGGAGATGTTCACGATGTGCCCACCCTCCTTGAGCACCGCCAGCGCCGCGCGGGTCAGTTCGAAGAAGCCGCGCAGGTTCACCCCGGTGATGGCGTCGTAGTCGGCGTCGGTGTATTCGGTGAACGGCTTGGAGATGAAGATGCCCGCATTGTTGACGACGGTGTCGACCCGGCCGAACCGCTCGATGGCGGCATCGATCACCTGCTGGCCGACGCCCGGCCGGCCGATGTCACCGGCGACCGTCAACACCATCGGATCGTCGCTTTCGGCGATGCTGCGGGAGTTGGCGACGACGGCGTAACCGAGCTTGCGGTAGCCCGCCACCAATGCTGCGCCGATACCTTGGGACGCGCCGGTGATGACCGCTACGCGGGGTGTGGTGACCATGTCCGTGCCTTTCTGTTGATGCTGTCGCTCTGATGCCTTGCTCAACACGGCGGCGGTGGGTGTCATGTCCGCTGCTCGGGACGGGAATCCTCGCTCGTGAGAGCAAATGCCTATTACGCTTTCGCAGGTGGAACTGCGCCAGCTGCGGTACTTCGTCACCGTCGCCGAGGAGTTGAACTTCGGCCGCGCTGCCGAGCGGCTGCGCATCGCCGGTCCGTCGCTGTCCCAGCAGATCAAGGCACTAGAGCGCGACCTCAAGGTGCAGTTGTTCGACCGGGACCGGCGTTCGGTGGCGCTCACCCCGGCGGGCGCGGCATTGGTGGCCGATGCGCGGGCGCTCATCGAGCAAGCTGACGCATTACGAAGGCGGGCAACCGGATTGGCGGTGTCCGATCCGGTGCGCATCGGCTGTGTGAGCTGGTGTCCCACCGATTGGGCCGAGCGTGCGGCCGGCGTGGCGCAGTTACGGGTGGACACCTGGGTGATGCCTTCGCACGCCCAGGCCGCGCGGGTGGCCGACGGGGCGCTGGATCTGGCGATCTGCTGGGTGCAGAACGACGACCTCGAGGAGTTGTCGCTGCAGGCCGGTCTGATCGGTGTGGACCGGCTGGCGGCCCTGTGCCGCGGCACCGACGAATCACCGGTATCTGCGAAAGATGTTGTGGTGCTGGTGGATACGGATACCGCCAGCTGGTCGTCGTGGAACCGCTATGCCGAGCGGTTCGCCGCCGATACCGGGGCCCGGGTGATGCGCACCGACGACGGCGGTGTCACGGGACCGACGTTCTTCGAACATGTCCGCCGGCTGGGCCGCCCGGTGCTGATCAATCCGCGCGGCCAGCAGGACCAGGAGCCGCGCGGCCTGGTGCGGCGTCCGGTGGTCGGTCCCGCCCCGCTGTGGACGTGGTCACTGGTGTGGCGTACCGGTGAAGACCGGCCGGCCGTGCGGGCCGTCATCGACGAATTCACACGTGATACAGGTCCGTTGGGAGTGGACGACGCGGACACCTGGCTGCCTGCCGAGGACCCACACCGCGGCCAGTGACACCGCGAGCACGGTGGCGGATTGCTCACAGCTGGAAGGTATTTCCTCACACCGGCGGGGACTGAACACGACACCGAGCGTGTTGACGGCGGTATGACTGAGAACATCACGGCGCTGGTCACCGGCGCCAACCGCGGGCTCGGCAAGCAGCTCGCCACCGAATTGGTCGCCCGCGGCGCGAAAGTGTATGCCGCCGCGCGGCGCCCGGAAACCGTCGATCTGCCCGGTGCCATCCCGGTGCAGCTGGACATCACCGACCCCGAGTCGGTGCGGCGGGCGGCCGAAGTCGCGTCCGACGTCACCGTGCTGGTGAACAATGCCGGGGTATCCACCCGGGCCAACCTGCTCACCGGTCCCATCGAAGACGTCCGGCTGGAAATGGAGACGCACTACTTCGGCACGCTCAACGTGATCAGGGCCTTCGCGCCCGTCATCGAACGCAACGGGGGCGGCGCGATCCTCAACGTGCTGTCGGTGCTGTCGTGGGCGCACCCGCCCACCTCGGGAGCGTATGCCTCGGCGAAGGCCGCGGCCTGGGCGCTCACCGACGCTGTGCGCACCGAACTGGCGCCGCGCGGGGTGACCGTATCGGCGCTGCACGTCGGATACATGGACACCGACATGGTCGCCTACATCCCGGCCGACCAGAAAACCGATCCCGCGTTGGTGGCACGACAGGCCGTGACGGGGCTGCTGGCCGGTGAGCCGGAGATTCTGGCCGACGAGATCACGCGCAATACCAAAGCGGCGCTGTCGAATTCATTCAGCGTACCGGCCGCTGGGTGACGATCAGCTGCGTCGCCCGGAAGGCGACGTCCAGCGAGGTCGGCAGCACCGGCACTCCGAGCCCGAACTGCACGCAATAACTCCATCTCCGGTGCACGACCATCCCGAAGTGGAAACATCGGGTGTCATGGAGAAGATCTCATTGACCGCTCTCGCGCGCCAGGAACTGGCGGCGGCCCGGTCGGCCAGCAGCGGGCGCAGCGCACACACCGTGTACGGCGGACATGAACACGCGCTCCGGCAGACCCTGATCGCGCTGACCGAGGGCAATGGCCTGGACGAGCACGAGAGCCCGGGCGAGGCGACACTGCAGGTGCTCGAGGGACGGGTGCGGGTGAACAATGCCGACGCCGGCTGGGAAGGGTCCCCGGGCGATCACATCGTGGTCCCCCGGACCCGGCACAGCCTCACGGCACTGGCCGATTCGGTGGTGCTGCTGACCGTCGTCAAACCGGTCGGCCCGCACGTCTGAGCGTCAGAACGGGCTGGAGTTCGCCTGCCACTTGGCCGACTCCGGGCGGGCACCGTAGCGGCGCGCGTAGTCCTCGTGCAGGCGGGCATTGCGTTCGCGGTTGGCCGCGTCCACCAGGTTGGGGTCCAGGCCGTGCTGGGCCAGTCGGTGTCTGCGCCAGATCTTGTTGAGCACGAACGCCATCACCACGGCCCAGAAATAGATGGGCACCGTCATTTCCATGTGTACGTACAACGACGCGGGCAGCAGCCACAGTGGGGCCAGGATGAGCAGCGGCGGAATCGAGTACCGGATCATGTGCCGGCGGATGGCGCCAGGGCCGGTCAGGTCGGCGGCGACGAAGTCGCGCATCGAATCCGGCAGGCGCCGCCCGTAGGCGTACGCGAGGTACTGCAGCGGGGTGGGGCGGGACACGGCCATGGTGTGGCTCCTGGGGGTGGTGCCGACGGTTCTAATTAGATAGTACGCTAATCATTAGGGTCCTATTCAATAGTATGCTGTGAGCATGCCCACCGTGACCGAAGATGTCGATCCACTCGCCCTGGAACGCCAGGTGTGCTTCGCGCTGGCGGTGACCAACCGTGCCGTGCTGGCCGTGTACCGGCCGCTGCTGGAACCCCTCGGGCTCACCCATCCGCAGTACCTGGTGATGCTGGCGCTGTGGGACAACGCCAATGCCGACGGTCCCGCGCTGTCGGTGAAGCAGATCGCCGCGCTGCTGCAAATGGATTCGGCGACGACATCGCCCATGCTCAAGCGGCTCGAGGCGCTCGGCCTGATCACCCGCACCCGCAGCAGCGCCGACGAACGCACCACACACGTCACCCTGACGGCCGAAGGCACCGCCCTGCGGCAGCGCGCGCTGGGCATCCCGCCCGCGGTGGTGGCGCGCCTCGGTGTGGAACTGTCCGAACTCGAGCACCTGCACACGGTGCTCACCCGGATCAACGCGGCGGCCGTGGCCGCCGGGGCGTTTCGGGGCGAGTGACGCCAGGGCCGGTCAGATGGCCGGGCCCAGCAGGTCGTCGGCGTCCTTGATGATGTACCCATAGCCCTGCTCGGCCAGGAACCGTTGCCGGTGCGCGGCGTACTCGGCGTCCAGGCTGTCGCGGCTGACCACCGAGTAGAACACCGCCCCGCCGCCGTCGGCCTTCGGGCGCAGCAACCGGCCCAGGCGCTGAGCCTCCTCCTGGCGGGACCCGAATGTCCCCGAAACCTGAACGGCGACAGATGCTTCCGGAAGGTCGATGGAAAAGTTCGCGACCTTGCTCACCACCAATGTGCGGATCTCGCCGCGCCGGAACTGGTCGAACAACGCCTCGCGTTCGGCGTTCTTGGTCGACCCCTGGATCACCGGCGCGTTGAGCTCCTCGCCGAGCTCGTCCAGCTGGTCCAGGTAGGCGCCGATCACCAGCGTCGGCTCATTCGGGTGGCGCTCCAGGATCGACTTGACCACCGCGATCTTGGTGTGCGCCGTCGAGCAGAGCTTGTAGCGTTCCTCCGGTTCGGCGGTGGCGTAGAGCATCCGCTCGTTGTCGGTCATGGTGACCCGCACCTCGATGCACTCGGCGGGCGCGATCCAGCCCTGCGCCTCGATGTCCTTCCACGGGGCGTCATACCGTTTCGGGCCGATCAGGCTGAATACGTCGCCTTCGCGGCCGTCCTCGCGGATCAGCGTCGCGGTCAGTCCCAGCCGGCGCCGGGACTGCAGATCGGCGGTCATCCGGAAGACCGGCGCGGGCAGCAGGTGCACCTCGTCGTAGATGATCAGGCCCCAGTCCCGGCTGTCGAACAACTCGAGATGCTTGTATTCACCCTTCGTGCGCCGGGTGATCACCTGATACGTGGCGATGGTGACCGGGCGGATCTCCTTGCGCTCGCCCGAATACTCACCGATCTCGTTCTCCGTCAACGACGTTCGGGCGATCAGTTCACGCTTCCACTGCCGTCCGGCCACGGTGTTGGTGACCAGGATCAGCGTCGTCGCCCCGGCCTTGGCCATCGCCGCGGCACCCACCAGCGTCTTACCGGCGCCGCACGGCAGCACCACCACGCCGGAGCCGCCGGCCCAGAACGACTCGGCGGCCATCTCCTGGTAGTCGCGCAGTTCCCAGCCGTCCTGGTCCAAGGTGATCGGGTGCGCCTCACCGTCCACGTAGCCGGCGAGGTCCTCGGCGGGCCAGCCGATCTTGAGCAGCATCTGCTTGACCCGGCCGCGTTCGCTGCCGTGCACGATCACGGTGTCGTCGTCGAGGCGGGCGCCCAGCATCGGGGCGATCTTCTTGTTGCGCAACACCTCTTCGAGCACCGCGCGGTCCAGGCTGACCAGGGTCAGGCCGTGGGCGGGGTGCTTGACCAGTTGCAGCCGGCCGTACCGGGCCATGGTGTCGACGATGTCCACCAGCAGCGGCTGGGGCACCGCGTACCGCGAGAAGCTGACCAGTGCATCGACCACCTGCTCGGCGTCGTGGCCGGCCGCGCGGGCGTTCCACAGCGCCAGCGGGGTGATGCGGTAGGTGTGGATGTGTTCGGGGGCGCGCTCTAGCTCGGCGAACGGGGCGATGGCGGCGCGTGCCGCGCCGGCGAGTTCGTGGTCGACCTCGAGCAGCACGGTCTTGTCCGACTGGACGATCAGCGGGCCCTCAGTCATGGGAGTGGCCCTCGGCGGTATTCATCCCATCCATTATCCAGAGTCCGCCGACACCACCGAGGTCACACGATGGATGGCGAACTCCCGCACCCGGCCGGCCGCCGGGTCGAACGCCGTCAGCTGCCCGCCACGGATGTTGATCGGTTCCACCACGCGCTGGGTGGCCACCCCGGCCGGATCCACGTAGCCCATCACCACCGGCTGCTGGTTGAGCGCGGCCTGTTGTAATTCGGCGATCAGCCCGGCCGGGTCCAGTCGCTGACCGGCCGCCGGCGCGGAGGACACCTTGCGCAGCACGGCGACGATGGCGGCCAGCGTCTGGGCGTTGGGTGCGCTCAGCGGCCGGTAGGTCCGGCGCTTGCCCTGCACCGGCACGCGGGAACCGCGGGCGCTGATGTCGACGACGGCCCCGGAGGAATCCTCCGCGGCGGGGACGAACCCGGCGGTGCGCAACACGGTCAGCACGTCACCGATCTGGTGCTGTGAGACGGCCACCGTCGGCGCCAGGATGCGCAATTCCAGCGGCTCGACGGCGGGACTTGCCACCGCCTGGGCCAGCAGCGCCGGATCCTCACACCGCACGAACGAGGCGGCCATGCCGACGCGCAGCTGCCCGTGCCGGCGCGCCACGTCATCGATCAGATACGTCAAGCCTTGCGGCACCGGTGTTTTCGAATGACGTTCGAAGAACGCGTGTAGTTCGCCCGCGGTGCGCCCGGAATCCAGCGCGTGCCGGATGGACGGCTCGCTGATCCGGTACACCATGGCCGCGCCTGCCGATTCCACGGTGGCCACCACTGCCAGTTGTTCGGCCAGGTCGCGCTGCAGCGGCCCGGGCACCACGACGGTCAGGTCGGCCTGCAGCAGGAAATGATCCAGCGGGGCCGGCAGCACCTTGTCCATCGAGGCGACCACCTCGTCATCGGTGCCGCCGGCGAGCAGCACCCGGGCCGGGGAGGCGATGGCGCCGCGCCCCACCGCCCCCACCGCGTGCGCCTCACGCAGCAGGTCGGTGACCGGGTCGAGCTGCAACCGGGCCGCCCAGCGGGGTCGGTGCCAGATCATCGCCGCGGCCGCCGACCCGGCGTCCACCCCGGCACCCGGTTTCAGTTCGGCCAGCATCTGCAGCAGCAGCCGCCGGTCCAGGGGTGCCGCGGTGGAGTACAACGCGTCCGACAGGGCGCCATAGGGTTTCCCGTCGGGCCCCCGGGTGCCCACCAGGCCCGGGCGCGACGGCAGGTCCAGCCAGGTGGACAGCATCAACTGCCAGCGGGTGGCGGTGCTCGCCTCGACGAACCGGTCGGCGGCCACGGTGGGTGCCCAGTACGGGGCGGTACCGTCCGGCGGCAGTGGATCCGGCACACCGGACGCGATCAGGCCGGCGCCGGCGGCGATGTCGAGGATCAGCCCGAGCCGTTGTTCGTCGATACCGGTCAGCTTGGTCAACCGCTTGACGTCGCGCACTCCGAGCCCGCCGGCGCGCAATTCGGAAATCGGTGTCGCCGAGAGGGTTTCGATGACCAGGTCGATCTCGCGGAGCAGGTCGATGGCCGCCCCGGCGGCCACCGAGTCGACGTCGGCCTGCATCGTGGTGGACACGGTGGGGTCCGGGAGGTGCAGCCCGACCGGCCCGGGCAGCTCGTCGCGTAGCAGCTGGCCGACCAGCCGGGGCAGGATCACGGTGTCGGTGTCGACGCGGTGCAGCAGCCCGGACGCCAGCAGCCGCGGTACCGGGCGATCGGCGGGAGCGCCGGGCATCGCGTCCCGGGTACGCCCGACCGGCGCCCCCTGCGACAGGCGGGTGAGTAGCTCGCGTTGCGGCTCGTCGATCTCGGCGAGCAGGGCCGCGATCGCGTCGGTGCTCAGTTCGGGCTCGGCCCGCACGGCCTGCCCGGGGAACCACGGCAGGCCGGAGGCCACCTCGGGTGTCACCCGCAGGGTGTCCTCGCCCCACACCAGCGCCCGGTCGGTCAGATCGGCCAGCGCCGCCTGCACCGCATCGGCACTGGCACGCGAACCCAGGAACTCCACCACCGTCTCTGCGAGCACCGGCCCCGCGTCGGCCTGCAGCGCGAGCATGGCGTCCAGCACGGCCAGATGCAGGAAGTCCAGCGCGTCGGTGGCAGCCTTGACCGACTGGCGGGCCTGGGCGCGCGCGGCAAGTGCGGCCAGCGTGCCCGGTGGCGGCTGGGTGAGGTCGGGCCGCAACTCCAGCAGACGGATCAGACGATCGTCGGGAAGGTCGGCCAGCCAGACACCCAGGGGCACGCTAGACGGTGCATGTTGGGTCATCGCTGACCAGCGTAAAGCAGCTCCCTGCCGGGCCGAGTCGCGAGATCGTGACCGGCCTCGCCCCCGCGGGCGGTACCTGCCACAATGTCAGTCGTGGCTGACAAGAAGAACCAGTACGTCGACAATGGCTGGCCCGAGGTGGCCGACGGTGATCACGCCGTCAGTGAGCTCGCCACTGACCGTGTCGGCGCGTTGTCGCCGTTCGGCGATGTGACCTTCCCGCTGCCGGCCGACGAGCTGCCGTACACGCACCCGGTCACGGTCGTCAACAAGTAGACCGGTGAGCGGGCTCTCGCACCTGGACGAGTCAGGCGCCGCCCACATGGTCGACGTCACGGCCAAGGAATCCACCAAACGCACCGCCGTCGCCGTCGGTGCCGTGCGGACCCGCCCCGACGTCATCGAACTGATCGCCGGCGGTGGGCTGCCCAAGGGTGATGCCCTGGCCACCGCGCGGGTGGCCGGCATCATGGCCGCCAAACGCACCAGCGACCTGATCCCGCTGTGCCACCAGCTGGCCCTGACCGGAGTCGACATCGAGTTCGCCATCGGCGACGCCGACGTGACCGTCACCGCCACCGTGCGCACCACCGACCGCACCGGCGTCGAGATGGAGGCGCTGACCGCGGTGAGCGTGGCCGCGCTGACGCTGTACGACATGATCAAGGCCGTCGACCGGGCCGCCCGGATCGACGGTATCCAGGTGGTGCACAAGGAGGGCGGTAAGACCGGCACGTGGACGCGCACCGATGTATAGCGCCGTCGTCGTCATCACCTCGACCCGCGCCGCAGCCGGCGTGTACGAGGACCGCACCGGCCCGGTCATCGTGGACTGGTTGACCCGGCGCGGTATCACCGTGGGTACCCCGCGGGTGGTGCCCGACGGCGCCTCGGTGGTGCAGGCGCTGAGCCAGGCCATCGAGGAACGGCCCAGCGTCATCATCACCTCGGGCGGTACCGGCATCTCGCCGACGGACGCCACCGCCGACGCCACCGAGCACCTGGTCGACTATCAGATCCCCGGACTGGCCGACGCCATCCGGCAGGCCGGCTTGCCGCAGGTGCCGACCTCGGTGCTGTCCCGCGGTGTGTGCGGGGTGCGCTCCGGCGTGCTGATCGTCAACCTGCCCGGTTCCACGGGCGGGGTGAAGGACGGCCTGGGCGTGCTCGACACGGTGCTGGAGCACGCGCTGGACCAACTGCGCGGCGGGGACCACGCCCGATGACTGCCCAGGTGCTGCGGGTCGCGCTGACCGAGGAACCCATTGCGTTGTCCGAACACGAAGAGCTGGTGGCGCACGCGGCGGCCGGTGCCGTGGTCGGTTTCTCCGGGGTGGTGCGCGACCACGACGGCGGGCGCGGCGTCACTCGGCTGGAGTACTCGGCCCATCCGTCGGCGTTGCAGACGCTCACCGAGGTGGTCGAGGAAGTGGCCCGTGACGCCGCGGGCGTGCGCGCGGTCGCGGTGAGTCACCGGATCGGGGTGCTGCACATCGGTGACGCGGCCCTGACGGTCGCCGTGGCCGCCGATCACCGCGGCGCCGCCTTCACCACCTGCGCACTGCTCGTGGACACCGTGAAGGCCCGGCTGCCGGTGTGGAAGCACCAGTTCTTCGGTGACGGCTCCGACGAATGGGTCAACTCGGCGTAATCGCCTGCCCCCAACGCAGAAACTGCACTCCGGCCGGAGTGCAGTTTCTGCGTTCGAGATGTGGAGACGCTACGGCGTGGGCAGTAGCGGGGCCGGAGCCGGACCAGGAGCCGGCGCGGGGGCCGGAGCCGGGGCGTTCGGCGGAGCCGGGATGTCCTCCGGGATGGGGCTGTTCATCGACCGCTGCGTGGTGATGGCGATCAGCGCATCCTTGCCGGTGATGTCCTGGTTCTGCACGGCGTGCCAGAGCTGACGCAGGTAGCTGACATTCGGGCTCTCGTTCGGGACCGCGTTGGGATCCATCGTCGACCCCGGCGGCAGGTTGTCGGGGCTGATCAGGTGCGGGACGCCGTCGGCGAGCGGATCGGGCGCGGGCGCCGCGACCGGAGCGTCTGCCGGTGCCGCAACCGGGGCATCCGCCGGGGCGGGAGCCGGGGCCGGGGCGGGCGCCGGGACCGGCAG
>NZ_LQOL01000048.1 GCF_002101555.1 Mycolicibacterium canariasense | reverse complement strand
TCAGATCATCCTCGGGAAGGTGCGCCCACTTTCACGCCGCCTCGCCGAGGCTCATCCACAGGTTCTGATCATTGCTCGGTGGCAAGCGGGGCGGGGTACTCGGCAGTGGCGGCAGCAGTGGGGAGCACGGGGTAAATGACGCTGAGCGACGCACGAACTTGAGGCGAAGGTGGCTCTGGTCGTGGACCGATCCTCGTGTTTCTCCGTAGCTTGTCGACATGGCTGCTGTATCGAAGTTGGAAGCTCGGCGTCGCGCGTGGGAGGCGCACTGCCGAGCGATTGAGTCACGAGCACAACGGGATCGCGCCAACACAGCTGACGCGACCGCCGTTCGTACGTTGATCGGACGCCTGCAGGATGTGGACGAATGGCAAGCGCGTCGCGTCGCGCAGTCTCGTCAACAGGTGGAGGCAGAGGCGCAGCTCAGGCGCAGCCGCTACTACGCGGATGCCTGTGCGTCGATCAAGGACATGCGAGAGCGCGGCGCGACGTTGGCGGCCGTCGCGGAGCTGGTCGGTGTCGATGTCCGCGAGATACGTGCGCTGCTGCGCAGCAAGGCTGCGAAAACTGTTAAGGCGCAACCTGCTGCGCGCGCTGGTGCAGGGCGGGACGCTCGCGCGGACACCGAATGGCCGCGGTGCGTGAGATGCGATGCGCTGATGATGGATCGCGAAGATAGACCACGTCGCGGACGCCGCCGGCTCTACTGCTCAGACACGTGCCGACGCGACTCATCTGCGGCCCGCATGGCTGCCGAGCGCCACGGAACGCCTATCCGCGTTGTCGAGGTGCCGCGAGCTGGCTCCGATACCGATCTCGACACGACTCCTAGGGATTCGCCCGCTTCTGTCCCCATCAGCGCGCTCGACGCCGCAGACATCGCCTCCCGTGACGAACGGGCGCTGTGCGCGTTACTGGTGAGTCTCACAGAGCGCGCACGTCGGAAGGACCTCGAACGGGCCACCCTGACGGCTACGCGTGATCTCGCCAAAGTTGTTTATCCGTACCGCAGCTGAACAGCTCAGCGCCGCCGAGAACGGCGGCGGCGCGCCCGGCTGTCCCGCCGCCGCTGTGCAGGCCCGCATGCAGTCAGAGAGCCATCCGCCCTACCCGAACCGTGCGTTGTCAGCGCGGCGATCTCGGCGGGCAGGTCAGCCACGAAGCGGAGCTCCAGTTCGTCGATTGCGTCTCGTCGCGCCGCTTCGAGAAGCAGGGTCGCATCGTCACGATGGGGGAGAACTCCGTGATCGCGCGCATAGCGATCTGTGACGGTATCGATGAGATCGTCCAACGAGGTGGTGAGAAGAAGCGCATCGTCGCCGGCGTGGCGCTCTGCGAACTCCTCGCGGCGTTCGCTGGACCATGTTGCTGGATAAGAAAGATCTGACAGATACAGCTGCTTGATGGCCGCCTCCAACTGGCCTGACCACCCGTAGTCAGGCCAGTCGTGGATGACCGCCTGGACGATCGCGTCGAATTGCGTGCTCACGAAGACCACTCCTCCCGTTGAGGGACCTGGTCCAGATTCTGCCCGATGGTGCCGACGCCGCTAGCCCGACAAGCGCGGTCACGACGCCTCGACGTCTAGATCGTCGGCTGAATGACCCTTCGGGACAGTCTGGCGGTGCGCGGGCAGCTCTTGAACAGAGGACGACTGCTCCCGCGGAGCCGAAATGCGCGAGGGACGCGAGGATTGCGAGTGTTGTTTGGCCGACACATCTTTGTAGGGCGGGTAGACGGTCCACAACAGGACATTCCGATGATTTCGAGCGCCATCGTCTTCGATCGCCCAACCCAGACTCCGTAGCGCGGGTGCGTGCCGTCGTAGGACGGCCGTGACATCCCGCCCGTTCCGGGGCCACTCCTTCGGCCTGCGCCAGGTGTCGCCGGTTGGCGTGACTGTCGCCAGCAGGTCGCCTCCGGACTTTGCGACGAGCGGTTCCCGGATGTGCAGCCGTAGCTGTTCGATGAACGGGTCGGCGGACAGGCTGTCTTCGGAGAGTTGATTGGCGCGTGACAGGTAACGCCGGAAGCCATGGGTCGACAGAATCTCGTCAACGGCCGCCAGCGTGCGACTGAAGTCCGCCATCCGTGGCGACACGTCGACCGAAATGGTTTCCAGCCGTTGATGGACGACGGCGGCCAGATCGAGAAGCCCGCCCAAAATCCCTGGTAGAGCCGTGCGCCACTGTTGTCGCATCGTGGCTTCCGGTTGTCGCATGTGGCGATCAATGCGTCGCAGGTCGACAGTCGCCAGTCGCTCCGCGAGGTCGGGCCGCACTGCTCCGACGTCGATGCCGTTGATGATGACGCACCGCCGAAATTTGATGACTGCGAGATCGGAGTCTGTGTACAACGCCCGTTTGATGTTGCCGTCGCCGGTGGCGGCGCGGCACAGAGAATCCGACAACCACGGCGAGATAGTCGACAGGTTGTCCAAGGCAACGACCCACGAACCGGAGGCTGCAGTGACCCACGAGTCGGAGTCACGCGGTGCCTGCCGCAGGGGGACCGGTGACGGGTCGATGAGATCGACCAGCATGCGCGTGGTTGTGCTCTTGGCGCTGCCCTGCTCGGCGAACAGCGCCAAGATCGGGTGGGGGACGTCCGTCTGGACAAGAGCGGCAACGAGGGCAGCAAGGAGGACCGGTCGGTCTTCAAAGTCGACGTTGACGAAATCCCAGAGCTTCTCGACATTCCCGCCCTGAGCCGGCAGCGGCATCGCCCCGGTCAACTTGGTACGCAGAAAGCGCACAGGTGCCCGTTCGGTGAGCGTCCACCGGCCCTGTCGGATACGAATCGTCTGGCCATCGGGCCGTCCGGTGTCGATGTAAATGGTGCCGTCATCGTCAGCGACGCGGAGGTTGAGGCGTTCGGGCGGCTTCGTGGCAGCCAAACCTTCGAGGATCAGGGTGGCGTCAGTCAGCGCCTGGCCGCCGGCGACCGCGCCGGTTTCGGCGAAGTACCGTGCGGCGAGGTCGGCGCGTAGACCGGCCTTGCCGGCGCGGAGCAGCATCACCAAGTGCGGGCGGTCGCGGTCAGCGCCGAACGGCTCGCCCTCTTCTGAGAGCCCGAGCAGGTAGCGTTCCTGTGCCATGCTGACCAAGCGTGCGGCTACCGACTTCTTGTCCGTCTCGGTGTTGTCGCTCATAGGATTTCCTGCATACGGTGCTTATGCAGGCTGCGTTGACGAGCTATTCTCATGTGGAACTTCCGTGTCGGATGATCAGGTGGTTCGAACAAAGACCTCGGCTAGGCCCCGGGGTCTTTTTCGTGGGTGCGGTTCACGCGGCGTCTCCGCCTCCGCGCCGGGTTGCGCTTTCTTGCTCCGAGATCCATCGCAGCACTTCGTCGCGCCGGTAGACGACTCGGCGGCCCAAGGTGAAACTGGCCGGTCCGATGTCGCAGTGGCGCCAGTAGCGGAGAGTTCCAACGGGAATGCCGATGATGTCTGAAACCTGTTTGGCACTCAGTAGATCCATGTAGCTGCTCCTCAATAGTGGGTTCTGTCAACGAATCCAACGGTGGTGGTGGCGCCCTGCATTTGTCCACCAGTACCCTCAACTTCGCCTATAAATTGGCTCCAGTCGAACGATTTCGTCGGCTGTCGGTGGTCGGTGGGAATCTGGCACCCAACGGAGGTGGCTCACATGCAGCGACGAAACCGCCGCGCCGGCGTCGAGGACAGGTGGCGTCGATCGGACGGGACCCCTGCCGCGCGCAATGGCAAAGGGCGCCGATGGTTGGCCCGGTATGTCGATGATCAAGGCGGTGAGAACACCCGTTCGTTCGACCGCAAGGTGGACGCTCAGGCCTTTCTCAACGAGATCACAGCCGCGCAGACGATAGGAACCTATGTCGCGCCAAAAGCCGGGCGCATTACCGTCCGTGAATTGCACGCCAAGTGGCTTGGTACCCAGGGCCATTTGAAGGAGACGACGGTTGCGACACGCGCGTTCGCATGGTCGGGCTACGTCGAAGGCCGGTGGGCCGCGGTCGCAGTAGCCGACGTGCAATCGTCGGATATCAGGGCGTGGGTGCAGCAATTGGCGGCGGGTGGAGCCAAACCGGCCACCATCGAGAATGCGCTTAGCGTCCTGAGACAGATTCTGGAGATGGCCGTCGACGATCGACGGATCCCCCGCAATCCGCGTATGGGAGTGAAGTCGCCGCGACGACAGCACCGAGCACGGGGCTACCTGACGCACCGGCAGGTGGAACTTCTGGCCCGCGAGGTCGGCGAGTACGCCATCGTTGTTCGATTTCTGGCCTACACCGGGTTGCGCTGGGGCGAGATGGCAGCGCTGCGGGTGGAGTCATTCGACATGCTGCGTCGCAGGGTGAATATCCGTGAGGCGGTCGCCGAGGTGAAGGGACGTGTGGTGTGGTCGTCGCCGAAATCCCACGAACGTCGCTCGGTGCCGTTCCCGGCGTTCCTGGCCGAGCCGCTGGCCGTGCTCATGATGGGTAAGCGGCGTGAGGACTTGGTGTTCACATCGCCAGGAGGAGCACTGCTGCGAGTGTCGACGTGGCGGCCGCGGGTCTTCAACGTGGCCGTCCAACGTCTCCAGGCAGCAGACCCGGCGTACCCCACCGTGACACCGCACGACCTTCGCCACACGGCGGCGTCGCTGTCGATCAGCGCGGGGGCCAACGTCAAGGCCGTCCAGACGATGCTCGGGCACGCGTCCGCAGTCCTGACCCTGGACACCTATGCAGACTTGTTCCCGGACGACCTGGAGCAGGTTTCGGTTGCACTAGATGCGGCGCGGATGCGGTCTTTGGAATCCACTGCGGACCAGCTGCGGACTGGGAAGTAAGAAGGCCCCGACCAGAATTCCCGGTCAGGGCCTCTACCTGCGAACACACCAGTCGGGGTGGCGGGATTCGAACCCACGACCTCTTCGTCCCGAACGAAGCACGCTACCAAGCTGCGCCACACCCCGCGTGAAGCCACGACAGCGTATCGCACCGGGGTACCGCGAAGCCAAACGGCTGCTCAGGCGGGGCCTCCCGGCTACCTTCTGGTTGCGCGCAGCACCGCCAGCCGCTCCCGGTACTCCGCCTCGCCGACCTCGCCGCGGGCGTACACGTCGCGCAGGGTGTTCTCGCCCTTGCGGCCCTGCAGCCGCCGCGCGATCAGCCAGATCGCGGTGACCACCAGGGCCAGCACGATCAGCCGGGCCAGCAGGAACCACGGGTGGAAGGCCACGGCGCCGAACCGGCGCCCGTCGTCGGCGACGAAGGTCATGGTCTGCGGCAGGTATTCGTAAAGGTTCATGGTGTCCAGCCTGCTCGGTGTGTCCGCGGCAGGCATCGGCCGCGAGGCGTCGACATCGCTACGCCGCGTGCCGTAGCGCTCAGCCCTGCCACCCGGGCCGGACCAGTCCGCTCTCGTAGGCCAGCACCACCAGTTGGGTGCGGTCCCGGGCGCCCAGCTTGGTCAGGATCCGGCTGACGTGGGTGCGCGCGGTCGCCGGGCTCATGAACAGCCGGGCACCGATCTCGGCGTTGGTCAGCCCCTCGGCGACCAGGGTCATCACCTCCCGTTCCCGTGCGGTGAGGTCCGGCAGGGACACTGCGGCCGGCGGTTTGGCACGAGACGCGAACTCGGCCATCAGCCGGCGCGTCACCGACGGTGACAGCAGCGCATCACCCTCGGTGACCACCCGCACGGCCCGCACCAGCTCGCTGGGCTCGCTGTGCTTGACCAGGAAACCGCTGGCGCCGGCCCGCATCGCCTCGAACACGTACTCGTCCAGCTCGAAGGTGGTCAACACCACCACCCGCACGCCGGTCAGGGCCGGGTCGGCGGTGATCGCCCGGGTGGCGCTCAGCCCGTCCAGGTCCGGCATCCGGATGTCCATCAACACCACATCGGGCTGCAGCCGGCGAGTCAGCTCCACCGCCGACGTTCCGGTCGCGGCCTCCCCGGCCACCTCGATATCGGGCTGGGCGTCCAGCAGCGCGACGAATCCGGCCCGCACCAGCACCTGGTCGTCGGCCACCAGCACCCGGATCATCGAGGGTCACCCACCGGCAGCGCCGCGTGCACCCGGAATCCGCCGGTGGGCAGTCGTCGCGCCGACAGCGACCCGCCCAGCGCCTGCGCCCGCTCCCGCATCCCGGCGATCCCGCTGCCGCCGGTGCCTGCGGTGTGTACCGGCCGGCCGTCGTCGTCGACCGCCACCTCGAGCGCGTCGTCGCCATAAGTGATCGTCACCGTCGCCGCGGTCGCGGTGGAGTGGCGCACCACGTTGGTCAGCGACTCCTGCACGATGCGGGCGGCGGCGCTGTCGATCACCGCCGGCACGGCGCGCGGCCGCCCGCACACCGTCGTGGTGACGGTCAGGCCGGTGGCGCGGGTGAAGCCCACCAGCGCGTCCAGATCGGTGATGCCCGGGGTCGGCGCGGTGGGCTCCCCGGATTCGGTCCGCAGGGCGGCGACCAGCGCGTTCATATCCGAAATCGCCTGCCTGCTGGCATCTTTGATCGCGGACAAGGCCGGGCCGGCCCGTTCTGGCTGGGTGTCGAGCAGCTCGAGCGCCACCGCGGATTGCACGTTGATCATCGACAGGCTGTGGGCCAGCACGTCGTGCAGCTCACGCGCGATGGTCAACCGGGCCTGTGAGGCGGCGTCCCGTTCCATCGCCGCGCGCCGCTGACGACCGGCCTCCAGGCTGGCCCGGCGTTGCCGAATACCCTCGGCGATGGCCAGCAGCACCAACATCCAGGCGCCCAGCGCGCCCGCGGCCTCGGCGGGTGGGGACCGCCACCACACGAACAGCGCCCAGCCGATGAACGGCAGCGGATAGGTGTGCCAGCGCGCCCCGGTGGACGCAGCGGTGAGGAACGCGATGACCAGGGCGAGCACCACCGGTCCCGGCCGGTGCGTCGCGTGGAGGTAGGCGACCGTCACGGCGAGGACGCCGGCCAGCACCGGCAGCGGGTACCGGCGCCGGGCCAGCAGCAGCGCCGGGCCGGCCAGCAGCAACACCACCGCGTACGGCGTCACGGGCAGCGCGGCCAGGCCGTCGAACCGCCGGCGGGCGCCGAAGGTGCCGGCCAGCTGGATCAATGCGGTGACGAGCGCGGGCAGCCACACGCTGGGAGTGCGGAGTTCGGCGCCCATACCCGCACGGTAGCCACCCGCGGCGGGCGCGGCGTCCGTGTCGCGACGTATATCACTGCCAAGATTAGGAAAGAATTAGAGCGTCCCGTGCGTTATAGCTTCCGAAGGCCGGAACGGCCTGATCGATTCCACATCGATTCGACGGAGTGAGGCAGACATGACCGGACTGGGCGCCATGATCTATATCGGGTTCTTCGCCTTGGCCGCGTTATGGCTCTTCATGACGGGCCGCGCCGAGGGTCAGGGCCAGGTTCCGGAACGTTCGAACTCGGCGAGTGTCGACGCCGGTCCGGATGGATCCAGCCCCTGGCTGCTCAGCCACTCGTCGTCGAAGTAGGTGTCGGCGTAGCGG
Organism: Mycolicibacterium canariasense; assembly: GCF_002101555.1. Classification (GTDB taxonomy): domain Bacteria; phylum Actinomycetota; class Actinomycetes; order Mycobacteriales; family Mycobacteriaceae; genus Mycobacterium; species Mycobacterium canariasense. The sequence goes on along the minus strand of NZ_LQOL01000048.1, from coordinate 36,125 downwards.
TTGCCGCTGTCGGCCAGCAACGTCACCACCGATCCGCTGCGTCCTTGCGCGATCATCTCGGCGAGCAGGGCGAATGCCCCCCACACGTTGGTGCCCGTGGACGGCCCCACCGGTCGGCCCAGCACCCGGCTGACGTGGCGTGCTGCCGCCACCGAGGCGGCGTCGGGCACCGCCACCATCCGATCCACCACACCCGGCAGGAACGAAGGCTCCACCCGCGGTCTGCCGATACCTTCGATCCGGGAGGACGCGCCGGTCTCGATATCGGCGCGGCCCTGCTCGTAGGCGGGGTAGAACGCCGAATTCTCCGGGTCCACCACGCACAACCGGGTGGGGTAGCGGCGGTAGCGCAGATACCGGCCGATGGTGGCGCTGGTCCCGCCCGTGCCCGCGCCGACCACCACCCACTCGGGCACCGGGTGGGCCTCATCCCGCATCTGGTCGAAGATCGACTCGGCGATGTTGTTGTTGCCGCGCCAGTCGGTGGCCCGTTCGGCGTTGGTGAACTGGTCCAGGTAGTGCCCGCCGGTCTCCGCCGCCAGCCGCTCGGCCTCCGCGTACACCTCGGCCGACTTCGCCACGAAATGGCAACGGCCGCCTTGTGATTCGATCAGCTTGATCTTGCTGACGCTGGTGGAGGACGGCATCACCGCGATGAACGGCAGCCCCAGCAGTGCGGCGAAGTAGGCCTCGGAGACGGCCGTCGAACCGGATGACGCCTCGATGACGGTGGTGTGCTCACCGATCCACCCGTTGCACAACGCGTACAGGAACAGCGACCGGGCCAACCGGTGTTTGAGGCTGCCGGTGATATGCGTCGACTCGTCCTTGAGGTACAACTGCACGTCCACCCCGCCGGCCCACGCGTCGGGAAGTGGATAGCGCAACAGGTGGGTGTCGGCGCTGCGCCGCGCGTCGGCTTCGATCAGCCGGACGGCGTTGTCCACCCAGGCCCGCGGTTGGTTCCGGTCGCTGAACGCCCCGGGGCTCACCGTGCCGTGACGGTCGGGTGCGCCTGCCCCGCCGTGGTGCCCAGCGCCGATCCGCGGGTCGGCGCGGCGACCAGGGTCAGCAGGGTGGCCTCCGGCCGGCAGCAGAACCGCACCGGCGCATACGGGGAGGTGCCGATGCCCGCCGACACGTGCAGCTTCATGTCGGCACCCCACTGCGAGGGACCCTTCACCCGGGAGCGGTCCAGGTCGCAGTTGGTGACGACGGCGCCGTAGAACGGCAGGCACAGCTGCCCGCCGTGGGTGTGCCCGGCCATCACCAGCTGATAGCCGTCGGCGGCGAACCGGTCCAGCACCCGGGGTTCCGGCGAGTGGGTGACGCCCAGCCGCAGGTTCGCCGTCGGGCTGGCCGGCCCGGCGATGGTGTCGTAGCGGTCGCGACGCAGGTGCGGATCGTCCACGCCGGCCGCGGCGATGCGCAGTCCGGCCACGTCGAATTCGCGGCGGGTGTGGGTCATGTCCAGCCAGCCGCGTTCGGTGAACGCCGCACGCAGGTCCTGCCAGGGCAGCGGGGCACCGTGGATGCGCTTGTGCTTCTTGAACAGATAGTTCGCCGGGTTCTTCGGGCGCGGGGCGAAATAGTCGTTGCTGCCGAACACGAACACCCCCGGCACCGAGAGCAGATCCCCGAGCGCCTGTACGACGGCCGGGACCGACCGCGGATGCGACAGATTGTCGCCCGTGTTGACCACGAAATCCGGTTCCAGCGCCGCCAACTCGCGCAGCCACGCCTGCTTGCGGCGCTGCCGGGGCAGCATGTGCAGATCACTGAGGTGCAGCACCCGCAACGGCGTGGAGCCCGGCGTGAGCACCGGCATGGTGAACTCCCGCAGCGCGAAGGCGTTGCGCTCGATCAGCGACGCATAACCGATGCCGGCGGCCAGGGCCCCTGCGGCGACGGCGGCAGTGTTCTTCACGTACGGCATGTCAAAAGACTACTGCCACCGGCGCACCAGGGCCGGGCTATCACCTGTGATCACGGCGGGGGCGGTGGCGGCGGCGGCCCCAGCACCGGCACCGTGATCGGCGGCAGTCCGGGGATCTCGATGACCGTCGAGCCCACCTGTGGCGGCGGCGCGTTCGGGTCGAGGCCCGGGATGCCGATCGGCGGGGGCGGCGGTGGTGGCGGGATGCCGTTGCTGACCTGGATGGTGATGATCGACCCCGGAATGGTCTGCCCGGACGGCGAGGTGCCCACGACGGTTCCGGCCGACGACACACTGTTCACCGGGGTGGCCTGGTCGGCGACCTGGAACCCGGCGTCCTTGAGTCGCTGCCGGGCGGCGTCCTGGGACATGCCGGCGACACTGGGCACCTTCGAGCCGGGGCCGCCCTCGACGTACCGCGGATCGGTCGGGGGCAGCTGCACCGTGTCCGGGGTGATCGGTTTCATCGCGGTGAACCAGGTCCTGGCGGGCTCGTTACCGCCGAACAGGTCACCGGATCCGCACTGCCGCAACGGGAACGAGCACAGGTCGCCAGGAGTGCTGGAATCGTCGTAGATGTAGTTCGCGGCGGCGAACGCGCTGGTGAACCCGAGGAATCCCGACGAGCGGTGCGCCTCGGTGGTTCCCGTCTTACCCGACATCGGCAGGTTCCAGCCCGCCGCGCCGGCCGAACCGGCGGCCGTGCCGTTGCCCTGGTCGTCGTGGCTCATGGCGTTGGCCAGCGTGTTGGCCAGACCCTCTGGCACCACCTGCTCACACGTCTCGGTGGTCACGGCGACCTCCTGGCCGTGCCGGTCGAAGACCTTGTCGACCGGATTGGGCGGGCACCAGGTGCCCGATGAGGCCAGCGTCGCCGCCACATTGGACAGCTCGAGCGCGTTCACCTCGACCGGGCCCAACGTGAACGACCCGAGGTTCTGCCGTTTGATGAAATCGGCCAGGCTCTCGTTGCTCTCCGGGTCGTAGTCGCGGGCGGTGCCGGGCAGCGCATAGGACCGCAGGCCCAGCTTGACGGCCATGTCCACCGTCCGCTGCACCCCGACCTGGCTGATCAGCTTGGCGAAGGCGGTGTTCGGCGAGGTGGCCAGCGCGTCGGTGACGCTCATCTGGCCGCGGTAGTTGCCGGCGTTCTGCACGCACCAGGTCGCCGCGGGGCAGCCCTTCGCGCCGCCGCTGCCGAGCCCCTTGGCCTCGAACCGGGCCGGCGCGTCCAGCGTCGCGTTGATGCCCATGCCCATGTCGAGGGCTGCGGCGGTGGTGAACACCTTGAAGATGGACCCGGCGCCGTCGCCGACCAGCGAGAACGGCTGCGGCTGCATGGTTTCGCCGGCATCGGTGTTGAGGCCGTAGGTGCGGTTGCTGGCCATCGCCACCACCGGATGCGCGGTCTTGCCCGGCTTGATGACGCTCATCACGCTGGCGACGCCGGTGAGATCGGGGGCGGCGATGCTGTCGACCGCCGATTTGACGTTGGCCTGGATGTCGGGATCCAGCGTGGTGCGGATGAGGTAGCCGCCCTTGGCCACCTGCTCCTTGCTGATCCCGGCGCGGGCCAGATAGTCCAGCACGTAGTCGCAGAAGAAGGCCCGATCCCCGGCGGCGATACACCCGCGCGGCAGTTCGTTGGGTTGCGGCAGGATGCCCAGCGGCTGCTGCTTGGCCGCCCGCAACGCGTCGGCCTCCTGCGGGATGTTCTCGATCATGGTGTCCAGCACCAGGTTGCGACGGGCGAGCGCGCCATCGGGGTTGGTGTACGGGTTCAGCGTGCTGGTCGACTGCACCATGCCGGCCAGCAGGGCGGCCTGCTGCCAGTTCAGCTCCGAGGCGTTGACGCCGAAGTACGTCTGCGCCGCGTCCTGGATTCCGAACGCGCCGTTGCCGAATGACACCAGATTCAGGTAGCGGGTCAGGATCTCCGGTTTGGTGAACGTCTTGTCCAGGGTCAGTGCCATGCGGATCTCGCGCAGCTTGCGGGCCGGCGTGGTCTCGATCGCGGCACGCTTCTCGGCGTCGGTCTGCGCGATCACCAGCAACTGGTAGTTCTTCACGTACTGCTGTTCCAGCGTGGATCCGCCGCGGGTGTCCAGATCGCCGGAGGCATATCCGGCCAGACCGGTGAGCGTGCCCTTCCAGTCCACCCCGTTGTGTTCGGCGAATCGCTTGTCCTCGATGGACACGATGGCCAGCTTCATGGTGTTGGCGATTTGCTCGCTGGGCACCTCGAACCGGCGCTGGGTGTAGAGCCAGGCGATCGGGTTGCCGCGGGCGTCGGTCATCGTCGAGACCGCGGGCACCTCGCCCTCCACGAGCTGGGCCGACCCGTTGGCGACGACGTCGGAGGCGCGGTTGGACATCAGCCCGAGACCACCCACCAAGGGAAACATCAATCCCGCCGCGATCACGCTGGCCAGCAGGCAGCACCATGCGAGCTTGATGAGCGTCACCGCAACGGGTGGTCGCACGGTGTGCTGCTCGGGCATGGGTAACAGACTAACCAGACCTTCCTGGAAGGGCCTCCGAGCGGTGCGTTTGTACGACGGACGGCCCGGCGGCACGCCCGTCCCAAAAAATCGTGATCTGACTGTTGCGTAAAACCCCTCTGACCACCTAGCTTGGACACACACTGCGATTCAGGTAACACTATTGGACGCAATGTGGCGTAGATCGCACTCGTGGTCTGGCCCGCCGGAGCGAAAGGGTTGCTGATGTCAGTTTCGTCGACTGCGATACGCAAATCGGGCACGGGCCAGCAACCCGGCAGTGCCACGCACAGTGCCGAGGCCGAAGCCCGCATCGCGTGGGTGTCCCAGGCCCGCTGCCGGCAGGCCGACCCGGACGAACTGTTCGTGCGCGGCGCCGCCCAGCGCAAGGCCGCGGTGATCTGCCGGCATTGCCCGGTGATCGCCGAATGCGGGGCGGATGCGCTGGACAACCGGGTCGAGTTCGGGGTGTGGGGCGGGATGACCGAGCGTCAGCGCCGCGCCTTGCTCAAGCAGCACCCCGAGGTGGTGTCCTGGGCCGAGTTCTTCGCCGCCCAGCGCAAGCACCGCAGCGCCGTCTGACCCTCTGCACCGCACTGCCGTCTACCCCGCGAGTCGCGGGGTGGACGCCGCTTCTAGGCGGATTCGGCGACACCCGTCAGCTGGTCGCCGATCGCGCGCAGCGCCTCCAGGTCGGACACGTCGAACGGCAACGACGGCACCCCGACGATCGCGACATGCGGATTGGCACCGGTGAACCGGCCCAGCAGCCGCACCTCCCGCTTGGCGGTGGCCGCGCGCGCCGCGTGGATCCGCAACACCGCCGCGGCCAGTCCGCCCGGCGCCTGGGCATCCAACTGATCGGCGGCCAGCTCGGCCTTCTCGCCGGGCAGGCTGCTCAGCGTGGGATGGGTCCGGTTCAGGATCATGCCGGCCAGCGGCATGTGTTCCTGGGACAGCCGGTCGATGAAGAACGACGCCTCGCGCAGCGCGTCCGGTTCGGCCGCCGACACCACCACGAACTGGGTGCCCCTGCGCTTCAGCAGCTCGTACGTGCGGTCCGCCTTCTCCCGGAAACCGCCGAAGGTGGCGTCCAGTGATTGCACGAATCCCGCTGCGTCGGAGAGCATTTGGGATCCCAACACGGTGGACATGCCTTTCATGGCCAGTCCCACCGCGCCCGTCACGATGCGGCCGATGCCGCGGCCCGGTGCCAGCAGCAGTCGCCACAGCCGGCTGTCCATGAAGCTGCCGAGCCGCTTGGGGGCATCCAGGAAGTCCAGGGCGTTGCGCGACGGTGGCGTGTCGACCACCACCAGATCCCACTTGTCCTCGGCCAACAACTGGCCGAGCTTCTCCATCGCCATGTACTCCTGCGTGCCGGCCAGCGAGGTGGCCACGGTTTGGTAGAACTGGTTCTCCAGGATCGCGTCCGCACGGTCGGTGCCGGAGTACTGCAGCACCATCTCGTCGAAGGTGCGCCGCATATCCAGCATCATCGCGTGCAGTTCGCCGGGGACCTCCGGTGCCAACGGCACCCGCTGCGGGGTGTTGCCGAGGCTTTCGATGCCCAGGGCCTGCGCCAGCCGCTTGGCCGGATCGATGGTCAGGACCACCACGGTGCGGCCGTACTCGGCGGCGCGCAGCGCCATCGCCGCGGCCGTCGTGGTCTTGCCGACACCGCCTGCGCCGCAACACACCACGACGCGGTTGGACGTGTCGGTCAGGATGGCGCCCAGGTCGAGCGTGGGGGGTGTGGTGCTCATGGTTGTCCTACCTCACTCCCTGCTGGGCGAGCGCCTCGGCCAGCTCGTACAGGCTGCCGAGGTCCACACCGTCGGAGATGGTCGGCAGGTCCAGGCGGGCGACGTCGAGCTGCTGCAGCTGCTCGGCGCTCTCGGTCCGGGCGGCGATCAACGTGGCGTGCTGGATCGATTCGGTGAGCAGGCCGGCAAAATCACTGTCGGACAACGTGATTCCCACCTTCTCCAATCCGGATCGGACGGCGTCGGCGTCAATGTCGCCCTCGGCTGCCTTTCCGAGCGCGTCGGCGGGCAGATACGTCGGGATGTTGCGGTTGACGATGACGCTGCCGATCGGCAGATCCAGTTCACGCAACTCCTCGATCGCCTCCAGGGTCTCCTGGATGGGCAAGGCCTCCAGCAGCGTCACCAGATGCACCGCGGTCAGCGGCGAGTGCAGGATCTTGACCACACCCTCGGCCTGGGAGTGCACCGGACCGCCCTTGGCCAGCTCGGACACCGCCTTGGTGACGTCGAGGAATCGGGAGATCCGGCCCGTCGGCGGCGCGTCGACGACGATCGCGTCGTAGGCGTCCGGCTTTTTCTTCTCGTTGCGGACGACGATCTCCTTGATCTTCCCGGTGAGCAGCACATCGCGTAGGCCCGGGGCGATCGTGGTGGCGAATTCGACGGCGCCGATCCGGCGCATCGCCCGACCGGCGATGCCCAGGTTGTAGAACATGTCGAGGTATTCGAGGAAGGCGGCCTCGGTGTCGATGGCCAGGGCGTTGACCTGACCGCCGCCGTCGGCGGTGGCGACCTTCACCTCTTGGTAGGGCAGCGGTGGCACGTCGAAGAGCTGGGCGATGCCTTGGCGTCCCTCCACTTCCACCAGCAGGACCTTGCGTCCCCCCGAGGCCAGGGCCAGGGCCAGCGCCGCGGCGATGGTCGATTTGCCGGTACCGCCCTTGCCCGACACGAAATGCAGGCGGGCCTCGGTCAGGCGGGCTGGCCAGCCGACCGGGTTGGGTGCAGGGTCCACCAGTGCATGCTAACGGTGGGCCTACACGCGCCGGATAAGCTCTGCAGCATGAGCGAACCGACCCGGTGGGAATACGCCACCGTCCCGTTGCTGACCCACGCCACCAAGCAGATCCTGGACCAGTGGGGTGCCGACGGCTGGGAGCTGGTGTCGGTGCTGCCCGGGCCCACCGGTGAGCAGCACGTGGCGTACCTCAAGCGGCCGAAGTGACCAGTTGGTCCGCGCGGTTGGCCGAACTCGGTATCGAGCTGCCGGCCGTCGTCGCTCCGCTGGCCGCCTATGTGCCCGCGACGCGCACCGGGAACCTGGTCTACACCGCGGGGCAGCTGCCGATCGCCGGCGGTGAGCTGTTGGCCACCGGCAAGGTCGGCGCCGAGGTCACCCCGGAGCAGGCCAAGGAGCTGGCGCGGGTGTGCGGTCTCAACGCGCTGGCCGCGGTGCACTCGCTGGTCGGTATCGACGCGGTGACCAAGGTCGTCAAGGTCGTCGGATTCGTCTCGTCGGCACCGGGTTTCGCCGGGCAGCCGGGTGTCGTCAACGGCGCGTCCGAGCTCTTCGGTGAGGTGTTCGGCGATGCCGGAGCCCATGCCCGGTCGGCCGTCGGGGTGTCGGAGTTGCCGCGCAACGCGCCGGTCGAGGTCGAGATTGTCGTCGAGGTCGCGTGAGCGACCGAGCATCCAGCCCCGAGGTCGCGTGAGCGACCGAGCATCCAGCCCCGAGGTCGCGTGAGCGACCGAGCATCCCACCCCGAGGTATCGAGCCAGGCGTGACCCACCCCGCGTACGGAGTGCTGAGGCCGGTGACCGAGTCGGCCTCGGTGCTGCTGTGCGACAACCCCGGGATCATGACGTTGGACGGCACCAACACGTGGGTGCTGCGCGGGCCGGGCAGTGATGAGATGGTGATCGTCGACCCGGGGCCAGACGATGCCGAGCACATCGGCCGGCTGGCCGATCTCGGGAAGATCCCACTGGTACTCATCAGCCACAAACACGAGGACCACACCGGCGGTATCGACGCCATCGTCGAGCGCACCGGAGCGGTGGTGCGCGCGGTGGGCAGTGGCTTTCTGCGCGGTGTGGGCGGCCCGCTGACCGACGGCGAGGTGATCGATGCCGCGGGCCTGCGTATCACGGTCATGGCCACGCCCGGGCACACCGCGGACTCGCTGTCGTTCCTGGTCGACGATGCCAAGGGCGGGCGCAGCGACGGGCGAGGTGCCGTGCTGACGGCCGACACCGTGCTGGGCCGCGGCACCACCGTCATCGACAACGAGGACGGCAGCCTCGGGGCCTACCTCGATTCACTGCGCCGGCTGCAGGGACTGGGCCGTCGGCGGGTGCTACCCGGGCACGGTCCCGAGCTCGATGACCTGGCCGCGGTGAGTGCGGCGTACCTGGCCCACCGGGAAGACCGGTTGAACCAGGTCCGCGCGGCGCTGCGGGTGCTGGGTGAGGACGCGACCGCACGCCAGATCGTGGAGCACGTCTACACCGATGTCGACACGACACTGTGGGACGCGGCCGAGAAGTCGACCCAGGCGCAGCTGGACTACCTGCGGCAGTGATGTGTGGAGCGGCACCCGTAATGATTACGGGTGCCGCTCCACACATCGCAGGTCCTCAGCGCGCGCGCCGCGCCAGCCGCTCGCTGTCGCTGATCAGCACGCTCTTGCCCTCCAGCCGGATCCAGCCGCGGTGCGCGAAATCGGCCAGCGCCTTGTTGACCGTCTCCCGGGACGCGCCGACCAGCTGGGCGATCTCCTCCTGGGTCAGGTCGTGGGTCACGCGCAGGGCGCCACCCTCCTGGGTGCCGAACCGCTGCGCCAGCTGCAACAGCTGCTTGGCGACCCGGCCGGGAACGTCGGTGAAGATCAGGTCGGCCAGGTTGTTGTTGGTGCGGCGCAGCCGGCGGGCCAACACGCGCAGCAGCTGCTCGGCGATCTCGGGGCGGTCGGCGATCCAGGCGCGCAACGCCTCGCGGTCCATCGACACCGCGCGCACCTCGGTGATGGTGGTGGCGCTGGAGGTACGCGGGCCCGGGTCGAAGATCGAGAGCTCACCGAACATGTCGGACGGACCCATGATGGTCAGCAGGTTCTCACGACCGTCCGGTGAGCGACGGCCGATCTTCACCTTGCCGGACGTGATGATGTACAGCCGGTCGCCGGGCTCGCCCTCGGCGAACACGGTGTGCCCGCGCGGGAAGTCGACGGGCTGCAGCTGTTTGGTCAGTGCCGCGACCGCAGTGGGTTCGACTCCTTGGAAGATTCCGGCCCTGGCCAGGATCTCGTCCACGTTGCCCCTCTTAAGCTAATTCGGTGATATGACGCGCGCCGGCCAACGCAGGCTGGTGAGCGCATTCAGTCTAGTTGTTGGCCACGCCGCGACGTGCCAACGCTACACACGATTGGCCTGGCGAGTCGCCGGAAACTGCGGATTCAGTCCGGTCGGAGGGTATATCCGGGTCGGTAGTCCGGCGGGTTCCACTGGTGTCGGGCGGGGTGCGGGTACCCGGTCCAGCAAATTGTCCTTGGTCCGTGGCCCCGGATTCTGCTCACGCAGCCCGGCTTCCAAGCGGTCCAGACCGAAAGTTGCCAACATCAGCAACCCCGGAACGAACGCCACCAGCAACCACGACACGAGTGATGAGTAAACACGGCGAAGGTCTCAGCCAGATCACGGTTTGTCACCGGTCAGCACAGCAGTGCGGGTCGTCCTACCCCGTCGGTTCGCCCGAGGACCAGGGCACGTCAGTACGCTGATCCGGTGAGCGTTCGCACCGCCCGGAGCAAATCGGCAGCCAAGCGGTCCGCCAGATGGGACACAGAAACCCATCTCGGCCTGGTCCGCCGGGCCCGCCGGATGAACCGCACGCTGGCCACGGCCTTCCCGCACGTGTACTGCGAACTGGATTTCACCACGCCACTGGAGCTCATCGTGGCGACCATCCTGTCGGCGCAGTGCACCGACAAACGCGTCAACCTCACCACCCCGGCGCTGTTCCAGAAGTACCGCACCGCGCTGGACTACGCCCAGGCCGACCGCACCGAACTGGAGGAGCTGATCCGGCCCACCGGCTTCTACCGCAACAAGGCCAACTCGCTGATCAACCTCGGTCAGGAATTGGAGGCCCGGTTCGACGGTGAGGTACCCGCCGATCTCGACGATCTGGTGACGCTGCCCGGCGTCGGCCGCAAGACCGCCAATGTGGTGCTGGGCAACGCCTTCGACATCCCCGGCATCACCGTCGACACCCACTTCGGCCGGCTGGTGCGCCGCTGGCGATGGACCGCCGAACAGGACCCGGTGAAGGTCGAGCACATCGTGGGTGAGCTCATCGAGCGCAAGGAGTGGACGCTGCTGAGCCACCGGGTGATCTTCCACGGTCGCCGGGTCTGCCATGCGCGGCGACCCGCCTGCGGGGTGTGCGTGCTGGCCAAGGATTGCCCGTCGTTCGGCGAAGGCCCCACCGATCCGGTGACGGCGGCGGCTCTGGTGAAAGGCCCGGAGACCGAACACCTGTTGGCCCTCGCCGGCCTGTGAGCAGATCCGCGCGCTGGACCGCGGTGGTGCTGATCATCTTCACGGCCCTTGCCATCGGATTGTGGCGGGAGATCGGCACCGAGCAGACCGCCCCCACGGCGCCCGAAACACCCACCGCGCGCGATCATCGCGACGCCGACACCCCGGAAGCGTTGCGGGAACCGCGGGCCAAGGCCGACCTGCCGCCCTGCCCTGCCGACACCGGGCAGCCCGGGCCGCCCGCCCTGCGTGGCATCACCCTGGAGTGCGCGGGGGACGGCAGGCCCGTCGACCTCGCCCCCGCGCTGGCGGGCCGCCCGGTGGTGCTGAACCTGTGGGCCTACTGGTGCGGGCCATGTACCGACGAACTGCCGGCCATGGCCGAATACCAGCGCCGGATGGGATCGGCGGTGACCGTCGTGACGGTGCATCAGGACGAGAACGAGACGGCCGGTCTGCTGCGGCTGGCCGAACTCGGTGTGCGCCTGCCGATGCTGCAGGACGGCCGGCGCCGCGTCGCCGCGGCCCTCAAGGTGCCCAACGTGATGCCTGCGACGGTGGTGCTGCGGGCGGACGGTAGCGTGGCCGAAATCCTGCCCCGGCCGTTCGCCGACGCCGACGACATCGCCGCGGCGGTGAATCCATCGATAGGAGTGCCGGGATGAGCACGCTCGATGCCGGCCACAACACCGGCGTACAGCCGGGATCGGCCCCACCGTGGCTGCGTCACCTGGTCGACGATGTCCACCAGGTGCCCGATGCCTACCGGCGCCGCGTGCCCGCCGACGTGCTCGCCGCCATCGCCGAGGCCAACACCACTGCCACCCGGTCGGGGACCAAACGCGACGCCGCGGTGCTGGTGTTGTTCTCCGGGCCCCCGGACGCGCCCGCCGGGGCGCTCCCGCCCGACGCCGACCTGCTGGTCACAGTCCGCGCCGCCACGCTGCGCAACCATTCGGGTCAGGCGGCATTCCCCGGCGGCGCGGCCGATCCCGGCGACGGCGGCCCGGTGGGCACCGCGCTGCGGGAGGCCACCGAGGAGACCGGGCTGGATGCCGCCAAGCTGACACCGCTGGCCACGCTGGACCGGATGTTCATCCCGCCGTCGGGTTTTCACGTCGTGCCCGTGCTGGCCTACTCACCCGATCCCGGCCCCGTCGCGGTGGTCGACCCCGCGGAGACGGCGATCGTGGCGCGCGTCCCGGTCCGCGCCTTCGTCAACCCGGAGAACCGGCTGATGGTGTACCGGCAGCAGAACACCCGGCGCTTCGCCGGACCTGCGTTCCTGCTGAACCAGATGCTGGTGTGGGGGTTCACCGGTCAGGTCATCTCGGCGATCCTCGACGTCGCGGGCTGGGCCCAGCCGTGGGACGCCGACGACGTGCGTGAACTCGACGAGGCAATGGCGCTGGTTGGGCGGGCCAGCCAGTACGGTGTAGAGCAATAATGACCTCGTCTCAGTGGCTTGACCTCGTCATCCTCGCCTTCGCCTGCGTCGCCGCGCTGTCCGGACTGCGTTCCGGTGCCCTCGGCTCGGTGCTGTCGCTGGTGGGCGTGGCGCTCGGTGCCGTCGCCGGGGTACTGCTGGCGCCGCACATCGTCAGCCATATCGACGGCCCCCGTACCCGGCTGTTCGCGACGCTGTTCCTCATCCTGGCGTTGGTGGTGATCGGCGAGATCGCCGGCGTGGTGCTCGGCCGGGCGGTGCGCGGCGCCATCCACAACCGGCTGTTGCGCGGCCTGGACTCGCTGGTGGGCGCGGCCCTGCAATTGGTCGCGGTGCTGCTCGCGGCGTGGCTACTGGCCGCACCGTTGACCTCGTCGAGCCAGCCCGGCCTGAGCGCCGCGGTCCGCGGATCGCGGGTGCTCACGGAGGTGAACGGGATCGCACCGGAGTGGATGCGCAAGGTGCCCACCCGGCTGGCCAACCTGCTGGACACCTCCGGGCTGCCCGATCTGCTGCCGCCGTTCGGGCGCACCCCGATCGTCGCGGTCGACGCACCGGATGCCGCATTGATCAACTCGCCGACCGTCGCGGCAGCCAAGGGCAGCGTGGTCAAGATCCGCGGCGTCGCACCCAGCTGCCAAAAGGTGCTCGAGGGAAGCGGTTTCGTCATTGCCCCGAACCGGGTGATGTCGAATGCGCACGTGGTGGCCGGCGCCGAGACCGTCACGGTCGAGGAGGACGGCAAGACCTACGACGCCACCGTGGTGTCCTATGACCCGAACGAGGACATCTCGATCCTCGCGGTGCCGGACCTGCCCGCGCCGCCGCTGCTCTTCCACGATGCCGAGGCCAAGCCGGGCACCGACGCCGTGGTGATGGGGTATCCCGGCGGCGGGGAGTTCGCCGCCACGCCGGCGCGCATCCGCGAGACCATCGAACTCAACGGCCCCGACATCTACCACACCACCACGGTGAACCGGACCGTCTACACCATCAGAGGCACTGTCAAACAAGGCAATTCGGGCGGACCGATGATCGACACCGACGGCAAGGTGCTCGGTGTGGTGTTCGGCGCGGCGGTCGACGACGCCGATACCGGGTTCGTGCTCACCGCCGAGGAAGTGCTGCAGCAGCGGCTGAAGGTGGGCAACACCGCGCCGGTGCCCACCGGCAGGTGCATCTCCTAACGCGGGTAGACCTGCGCCAGGAACCGGGTCAGGTGCGCGTTGACGGTGGCCGGGCATTCCTCGTGCGCGAAATGCCCGGCGCCCTCGATCGAGGCGAAGTGCCCGTGCGGTGCATACGGCCGGGTCCGGTGCACCGGGTCGGCGAGCACGTACGGATCGGCGTCACCGCGCATGTGCAGAACGGGGATCGCCAGCGGCTGCTTCATGGACCGCATGAACCGGCGGCCCTCCCCGCGCAGCTGGCTGCGTACCGCCCAGCGCTGGTACTCCAGCGCGCAATGGGTGGCGCCCGGGATCCGGGCGGCCGTGCGCAGATGCTCGATGGTCTCGGTGAAGTCTTGGGACTCTTGCCATTTCGCGCTCGCCCTGGTGCGGACCAGGCGCTCCAGCTCGGCCGCGTCGCCCCGGGCGAGCGCCCGTTCGGGCCAGAACGGCAGCTGATAGCGCAGCATCGAGGGCAACAGCGCCCGGCCCTGATCGCGCCGGGTCAGCGCGGACGCCCGCAACGCCACCGGGTGCGGTGAGCTGACCAGCGCGATCGCTTTCACCACCCGGGGGTGCAGCACGGAGGTGGCCCAGCACACCAGCCCGCCGTCGGCGTGCCCCACCAGGGTTGCGGTGCGGTGCCCGAGCGCTCGCACCAGGCCGGCCGTGTCCCCGGCCAGGGTCCAGCCGTCGTAGCCGCGCGGTGGCTTGTCGCTGCCGCCGTAGCCACGCAGGTCGACCGCGACCACCCGGGCGTTCCTGCTTTGTCCCGTCGCTTCGCTCACCCCGATGCCGGCCAAGCCCCGGAGTTGGTGACGCCACGACCACCAGAACGAGCCGAACCCGTGCAACAGGATGACCAGTGGCCGGTCGGGGTCGGCCTGCTCGCGCTCGGCCTCCACCACGTGGAAGCGGATACCGTTCGCGTGGACCTGCAGATGACGCCACGGGCCGTCGATGTACACCACCGACGGATCGGGCGGGTGCATCTACCAGCCCGATGGGTCGGTGGGCGCCGGGCGGGCCGGCTCGGCCGGCTTGTCGTGTCCCGGGGTCAGGGCGGCCGGGATCTCCTTGACGGTCTCGATGGTCTGCCGTGGCCCGCGGATCCGACGCACCTTCAGGTAGCCGAACAGGGCCAGTGCCCCCGTGGTGATCACCATGAGCGCGAAGACGATCAGGAACGCCACCCACCGCCACAGCCACTCGTCGAGCAACTCGGCGAGGAAGAAGAAGAAGAAGAACGTCGAGTAGAACAGCACCACCAGCGCGGCGATGAAGAAGATGCTGCCGGTGAGGCCTTTCTTCACGTCGCGGGTGATCTCGGCCTTGGCCAGCTCGACCTCGGCCCGCACCAAGGTGGACACCTGCGCGGTCGCGTCCTTGACCAGATCGCCGATCGACGGATCGGCCTTCGGGGCATGCGGGTCAACGAGCGGAATGGATGCCACGGTGGTCGGCACGCCGTTCTTGCTTTGCCCTGTCGTCATGGGGCTATGGTGCCATGTCGCGCGACGTCCCTCGATCCAGCCCGACGATAGAATGGCGCCGGCTGCTTCGGGGCCCGAGCGAATTGGGGATGCATTGAGACACCGCCGGCACAAGACGGCTTACGCGCTTGCCGGGGCGGTCACCGCTTTCGCCGCGACCGTTCTCGCCCCTCTCGCGCACGCCGACGTCCCGGTCGATCTCGGTGGCGGATCCGGCATCGTGATCAACGGCGACACCTTCTGCACCTTGACCGCGATCGGTAACGACGCGACCGGCAAACTCATCGGGTTCACCTCGGCGCACTGCGGCGGGCCGGGCGCACAGGTCGGCTCCGAGGCCGTGCCGCAGGCCGGGGTGCTGGGCACCATGGTCGCCGGCAACGACGGCCTGGACTACGCCGTCATCCAGTTCGACCCCGCCAAGGTGCACCCGGTCGACACCGTCAACGGGTTCCGCATCGACGGTCTCGGGCCGGACCCGGCGTTCGGCGACGTCGCGTGCAAGCTGGGCCGGACCACCGGGTATTCGTGCGGGGTGACCTGGGGGCCGGGCAAGGATCCGGGCACCATCCTGAACCAGGTGTGCGGCCAGCCCGGCGATTCCGGGGCTCCTGTCACCGTCAACAACCGGCTCGTCGGCATGATCCACGGCGCCTTCACCGAGGACCTGCCGACCTGCATCGTGAAGTACGTGCCGCTGCACACGCCGGCGGTCACCGTGTCGATGAACGCGGTGCTGGGCGATATCGCGACGAAGAACCGCCCCGGGACGGGATTCGTTCCCGTCCCCTGACTCAGATTCCCCGTCGCTTCGCTCGCCCTGAGCCGGCTTGCTACTTGCTGGCGCGGATCGCCTCGAACACGCTGGGGTCCACCAGGGTCGAGGTGTCGCCGAGCTCGCGGCCCTCGGCCACGTCGCGCAGCAGCCGGCGCATGATCTTGCCGCTGCGGGTCTTGGGCAGCTCGGGCACGACATGGATCTCGCGCGGTTTGGCGATCGGTGAGATCTCCGTGGCCACCTGCGCGCGCAGTTCCTCGACCATGTTCTCGGCACCGCCGTGCGCGGACGCCTTGAGGATGACGAATGCGCAGATCGCCTGGCCGGTGGTGTCGTCGCTGGCGCCGACGACGGCGGCCTCGGCCACCCCGGAGTGCCCGACGAGCGCGGATTCCACCTCGGCGGTGGAGATCCGGTGCCCGGAAATGTTCATCACGTCGTCGATGCGGCCCAGCACCCAGATGTTGCCGTCGCTGTCGTAGCGGGCACCGTCACCGGCGAAATACCAGCCCTGCTCGGCGAACCGGGACCAGTAGGTCTCCTTGAAACGTTCGGGGTCGCCCCAGATTCCGCGCAGCATCGCCGGCCACGGCTCGTCGAGTACCAGATAGCCGGTGACGTGCTCGGCCTCGTCGGCACCGGGCACCAGCTCGTTGCCCTCGTCGTCGACGATCTTGGCCGAGATACCCGGCAGCGGGGCCATCGCCGATCCGGGTTTGGTGGCCGTGACACCGGGCAACGGGGAGATCATGATCGCCCCGGTCTCGGTCTGCCACCAGGTGTCCACGATCGGAGTCTTGTTGGCGCCGATGACTTCTCGATACCAGCGCCAGGCCTCCGGGTTGATCGGCTCGCCGACCGAGCCGAGCAGCCGCAGGCTGGACAGGTTGTGCGCGGACGGGATCTGGCGGCCGAGCTTCATGAACGTGCGGATCAGGGTGGGGGCGGTGTAATAGATTGTCACGCCGTACTTTTCGATGACCTCGAAATGGCGGTGCTCGGTCGGCGAGGTGGGGGTGCCCTCGTAGACCACCTGGGTGACCCCGTTGGCCAGCGGGCCGTACACGATATAGGTGTGCCCGGTGACCCAGCCGATATCGGCGGTGCACCAGTACACATCGGTCTCGGCCTTGATGTCGAAGACGTTGTAGTGGGTGTAGGCGGCCTGGGTGAGGTAGCCACCGGAGGTGTGCACGATGCCCTTGGGCTTGCCGGTGGTGCCCGACGTGTACAGCAGGAACAGCGGCTGCTCGGAGTCGAAGGCTTCCGGATCATGGTGTTGGGACTGGGGTTCCACGGTCTCGTGCCACCACAGGTCGCGGCCGTCGGTCCAGTTCACGTCGATACCGGTGCGGCGCACCACCAATACGTGCTCGACCGACGACTGGCCCGAGACGGCTTCGTCGACGGCGTCCTTGAGCGAGGCCGCCTTGCCGCGGCGGTACTGCCCGTCGGTGGTGATCACCAGCTTGGCCGCCGCGTCCTCGATGCGGGCCCCCAGTGCGGCGGCGGAGAAGCCGGCGAACACGACCGAATGCATGACGCCCAGGCGGGCGCACGCCAGCATCGCCACGATGGCCTCGGGCACCATCGGCATGTAGATGGCCACCCGGTCGCCGGCCACCAGGCCGAGGCCGGTCAGCGCGTTCGCGGCCTTGGATACCTCGTCCTTGAGTTGTGCGTAGGTGATGTCACGGGTATCGCCGACCGGTTCGCCCTCCCAGTGGATCGCCACCCGGTCCCCGTTGCCGGCCTCGACATGACGGTCCACGCAGTTGTAGGCGACGTTGAGTTTGCCGCCGACGAACCACTTCGCGAACGGCGCCTCCGACCAGTCCAGCACCTCGGTGAACGGGGTCTGCCACGACAACCGGTTGGCCTGGGCTGCCCAGAAGGCGAGCCGGTCGGCGGCTGCGTCGTCGTACAGCTGGCCGGTGGCATTGGCATTCGCCGCGAAATCAGCGGGCGGCGGGTAGGCGGACGGGGCGTCGGCATGCGTCAGCGGCGTAGTACTCATGGGTGTGAGCGTAGTCACCGAACGTTGCACGAGTGTTGGAGCGTCACAACCTGCTGCGGGCGGCAGGACGGCTGCGATGAACGGTCGGGGAATCGGTGGTCAGCGGTCCGCTAGCGTAACCCCGGTGACCGATCCACTTGCACCGCTGGCTGCACTGGAAGGCGTGGCGGCCGCCGGCGAACAGGCGCGCGAGGCGCTGGGCCGGGCGCACCGGCACCGCACCAACCTGCGCGGTTGGCCGGCGACGGCGGCCGAAGCCTCGCTGCGCGCGGCCCGGGCCTCTTCGGTGCTCGACGGCGGTGCGTTGAGCCTGTCCGATTCCGGGCAGCCCGACCCGGTGCTGGCCGGTGCCCTGCGGGTGGCCGAGGCGTTGGAGGGCGGGGCCACCGCGCTGGTGGGCGTGTGGAAGCGGGCCCCGTTGCAGGCGCTGGCCCGGCTGCATGCGCTGGCCGCCGCCGACCTGGTCGACGGCGACGAGCGGCTGGGTCGCCCCCGCCCCGATCCCGAGGTCGGTCCGCGGTTGGAATTGCTGGCCGACCTGGTGACCGGCGGGACGAAGGTGCCGGCCTTCGTGTTGGCGGCGGTCGCGCACGGGGAACTGCTGACCCTGGCGCCGTTCGGGGTGGCCGACGGTGTGGTGGCCCGTGCGGTGTCGCGGTTGATCACCATGTCCAGCGGGCTGGATCCGCACGGCCTGGGCGTTCCGGAGATGTTCTGGATGAAGCAGTCCGGTAACTACCGGGCGGCCGCGCGTGGGTTCGCCTCAGGCACGCCGAATGGGTTGGGGGCGTGGCTGGTGCTGAGCAGCCAGGCCCTGCATGCCGGTGCGCGAGAAGCACTTTCGATCGCCGAGGCGGCGAAGAAGTAGGTGGGCAATACAAAGCGGGCGGCGCTCCGGTGTCAGACCTGCATCTGATTCGGCTCGCCGCCCGCTAGCACGGACTCCGGTTACCAAGCGTGCTCTGTGGGTTGCGTGGGTGGCCTCGGCGTTCTTGCGGTGCGCTCTGTCTGCGATCCCACCCAAAGGACCGTCGATGTCATCCGCTATCGCAATTCCGCAGGCCCGCAACACTTTTACCTCTATCGCGGTATGTGCTCCGCGTGGGTGCCGGGATCCGTGCTGGGGAGCTCGGCTCGGGAGACTACGCCTTCTCTTCCGGCGTGGCCTTGGCCTTACCGCGCTTCCGTGACTCCATTTGTACTACGTGACCGCAGTCACATCAAGGGTCAATTGATGCCGATTCCGGATCGTTACTCCGCGCCGGGCACTACGACCGAGCGTCGTATCAGTCGTATCAGCGTTCGCCAAACATGAACCGGCGCAACAACGAATATGTCAGTGCCCCGCCCGCCAGTGCGCTCAAGCCGACTGCGAACGTGGTCGCGACGGCCGCACCTGACGGCGCGGGGATCCGGTCCCGCAGGGAAACCGGCCGGTTGAACGTCAGCACCGGCCAGTCCCGCGCACCGGCCTCTTTGCGCAGCGCGCGGTCGGGGTTGACCACCGACGGATGCCCGACGGCCTCCAGCATCGGCAGATCGGTGATCGAATCCGAGTACGCGTAACAGTGCTCCAGCGCGTAGCCCTCGCGCACGGCAAGCTCGCGGATGGCCTCCACCTTGCCCTCGCCGTAGCAGTAGAACGCGACCTCGCCGGTGTACTTGCCGTCCTCGACGACCATCCGGGTGGCCATGGCGTGTGTCGCGCCCAGCGCCCGGGCGATCGGCGCGACGATCTCCTCGCCGGACGCCGACACCACGACGACGTCGCGTCCGCACAGCTTGTGGTCGGCGATCAGGTTGGCGGCTTCGGCGAACACCAGGGGGTCGACGATGTCGTGCAGGGCCTCACCCACCACCGATCGCACCTGCTCGACATCCCAGCCGGTGCACATATCGGTCAGGTACGTTCGCATCCGGTCCATCTGGTCGTGGTCGGCGCCCGACATCAGGAACAGGAACTGGGCATACGACGACTTGAGCACCGCGCGCCGGTTCAACAGGCCCTGTTCGAAGAATGGTTTGCTGAACGCCAGGGTGCTGGACTTGGCGATCACCGTCTTGTCGAGATCGAAGAACGCCGCCGTGCGGATCGGTTGACCCGATTCGGCGCGGCCATCAGCGGCGGCGGGCGCATCGTCGGCCCGGTCGGAAACCGTCACGGGCCCAGCATATGCCCGGCCCGCGGGAGCCCATTCCCATAGCTGGGAAAGTGGCAGCTCACACCAGGTGTTGCCGGCTGCTGGATTTTCCGTTCTCAAGTGCGTTCACAGGCAAGTTCAACTTGCGCCGCACGACTGACCCGTGTGTATAGTGAGCATTACCCGGCTTATGCTGGGTGTGGATCAGCCCGACCCCCCGGGGCTGATACACGACGACCTCCGCCTCCTCCCCCCCTGGCGGGGGTCGTCCCTTTTCTCGGGGTGTCCCGCCACCGCACCGACGGTCAATCTCCCGTTCGTTGCGGAATGTCGTTCTCGATCGGCCGCATCTCCGGTTCATGCACAGTTCGGGATTCATCCACAGATTTTCCTCGGGCCCTGGCGCACGTTCGCCGGATGTTTGCACAGTGAACGGGTGACCCCAGCACCGATCGCACCGGCTCCGACCACCTCGGTCCTGGCCCTGCTGGGCGACGCGGCGGCCCGCGATGAGGTCGATCGGGTGGCGGCGGCCGCCGGTGTCCGGGTGGTGCACGCAGGTGAACCGTCCAGCCGTGCGGTGTGGACGGGCGCGCCGGTGGTACTCGTGGATCGCCTGGCCGCCGACCGCTGCGTGGCACGCGGATTGCCGCGCCGGGACCGGGTGCTGTTGTTGTCCCGTGCAGATTGCCGCGCCGACTGGGAATCGGCGGTCGCGGTCGGCGCCGAGCGGGTGCTGCAGCTGCCCGGCCAGGAAGGGGTGCTGATGGCCGCGCTGACGGCCGCCCCCGAATCACCCGGCGCGGGTACGCCCCGCGGCCCCGTGCTGGCGGTGCTCGGCGGTACCGGTGGTGCGGGCGCATCGGTGTTCGCCGCCGCGGTGGCGCAGGCGGCTTCCGATTCGCTGCTCGTCGACGCAGACCCGTGGGGCGCCGGGCTCGACCTGGTGCTGGGCAGCGAGCACGAAACAGGCCTGCGGTGGCCCGATCTCGCGCTCAACGACGGCCGGCTCGAGTACGCCGCGCTGCGTGACGCGCTACCCACACGCCGCGGGGTGACGGTGTTGTCCGGTGCGCGGACCGGAACCCCGATCGCACCCGCCCCGCTGGCGTCGGTCATCGACGCGGGCCGACGTGCCGGGGTGACGGTGGTCTGCGACGTCGCGCGCCAGCCGGGAACAGCAACCGAGACCGCCCTGCGGGCGGCCGATCTCGTCGCACTCGTCACTCCCGCGGACGTGCGGGCCACCGCGGCGTCCGGGGTCATCGGGAGTTGGGTCGGCACCGTCAACCCCAATATCGGCGTGGTGGTCCGTGGACCGTCGCCGGGCGGACTGCGTGCCACCGACGTGGCGCGCACCATCGGCGTGCCGCTGCTGGCGTCCATGCGCCCGCAACCCGGGCTGGCCACCACGATGGAACACAGCGGTCTGCGGATCCGCGCCAGATCACCGTTGGCGGCCGCCGCCGGCCGGGTGTTGACCTTGCTGCGGCAGCAGCCGGTGGCGGTGCCGCGATGACGGCCTCGTTGATCGACCGGGTCCGGGAACGGCTCGCGATCGAGGCCGCGCCGTTGCATCCGGCGATCGTCGCCGCCGCGATCCGCGCGGAATCCGGTGGTCTGCTCGGTGACACCGATGTCCTCGCCACCATGCGGGTGCTGCAGACCGAGCTCACCGGCGCCGGGCCGCTGGACCCGCTGCTGCGCCTGCCCGGCACCACCGACGTCCTGGTGACCGCACCCGACGCGGTATGGGTGGACCGTGGAGAAGGCATGTCGCGCACCGAGATCCGCTTTGCCGACGAAGGCGCGGTGCGGCGGCTCGCGCAGCGGTTGGCCCTCGCTGCGGGCCGCCGCCTCGACGAGAGCCAGCCGTGGGTGGACGGCCAGCTGACCTGCCTGGGAGAGGATCCGGTACGCCTGCACGCGGTGCTGCCGCCGATCGCGGCGGCCGGCACCTGCCTGTCGCTGCGGGTGTTGCGGCCGGCCGACCAGGATCTGGGTGCGCTGATCGCCGCGGGCGCCATCGCCGAACCGGCGGCGCGGCTGCTCGACGCGATCCTGCGGGCCCGGCTGGCGTTCCTCGTCTCCGGCGGTACCGGGGCCGGGAAGACCACCCTGCTGGCGGCGCTGCTCGGCGCGATCGACCCGGCCGAACGGATCGTGTGCGTCGAGGATGCCGCCGAACTCGCACCCCGGCACCCGCACGTGGTCAAGCTGGTGGCGCGCGGCGCGAACGTCGAAGGCGTCGGCGAGGTCGCCGTGCGTGACCTCGTTCGGCAGGCACTGCGGATGCGGCCGGACCGCATCGTCGTCGGCGAGGTACGCGGGGCCGAGGTGGTCGACCTGCTCGCCGCGCTCAACACCGCGGTTAGCGACTGGTGGCGTTAGCAGAAGCTGATTCCAGCAGCTAGATGTGTCGCGAACGCGTCCGCGACACGTTGTCGACCTCCCATAGGTTGTCGGTGGGTTCGGCCATACTTGTTCGGGGCTAGCAACCAGGCTTGGCGTCACGCTGTGAGGCGTTGGCCAGGCCGCTGGTGGGTCGACCTGGTTATGGATTTGGAGCCTGCCGATGACGGTACTGACGGCCGATCAGTTCGGTGATGCCGTGATGGGCGACTATTGGCGCCGTCAAGCGGGTTACCGGTCGATCCAGGCGTCTGCGGCCCCGTCGCTGCGGTCGAAGGCACTTGGCCACCCGGAATTCGAAGAGCTTGAGGTAGGTGGCCGCAAGCTGGCTTCTCTCGCCGTAGCGTTCATCGATCTCACCGATTTCACCGGGCGCTCCTTTTGGGATGACGAAGATGCAGTAGTTGACCTCGCGCGCGCGGTGCTGAGTGCCTTCGTCGAGATTGTTTCCGGATTTGGCGGATTCCCACTTGGCCTGCGGGGCGACGGGCTCTTCGCGGGATTTGGGCCGGGCCAACCCGAAGCAGACGCGGTGATGGCCCTTGGTGCGTGTGCCCATGCGTTGAATGCGGTGGAACAGGGTCTGAACCCGCGGCTCGAGGCGGTAGGAATCCGGCGGGTTCAAGCCCGCGCTGGAGTCGACTACGGACGGCTGACGTTTGTTCGATCCGGAAGCCAGGATCACAGTGAAGTGAACGTAATTGGGTTCGCGGCCAACTTTGCGGCCAAGTGCGAGAAACAGGCAAAGTCGTGGGAAGTGGTTGTGGGCGAAGGCGTGCAGCGATTGTTGCCCGACTCGCAGCTGATTGAACACGAACAGTCCCCGAAGCGGTATCAACGCGATCATCTAGTGCGCTATTACCGCTTTTACGACTATCGCTGGCGCACAACGCTTCCACACATCCCTGGGACGGTGGAGCAGCTCGATGGCCACCCTTCGAGCCGGATCGCAATCCAATGAACTGGAGATGATGATGTCGATTCCCGCGCTACCTCGCCATCACGGCGTTCACGTGCCCAGATTTGTCACGGTCGCTGGGCGGGTTGTCTTCGATAACGTCACAACCACGCCCTCCGGACCGGTTCACAGGGACTACGGCCCTGTTACCGCCGTAGCCCCGCACAGGTTTCATGGTGGCGAGGAGGAGGCCGACAACGTGTTGGCCCAGTCGCATGTGGACTGGTGGGCAGACCATGGGGCGCTCACCCGTCATGTCGACGCTATGAAGGAGTCCTTCCCGGAGTTCCTGTACCTTCCGTCAGACGACGGGGCTCCGCCAAGTTGGGGCGGCGTCATCGATACGGGCCGCGGCCGGTTCACCGTGCTCATCATGACCCGCCGCGATCAAAGGTCTACCGCGGGTTCACGTGACGCAGCCACGGCTCGGGGCGAACGCGGGACGCCGCTGGCAGAAGCCGCCGCACCTATTCACTACTGGAAGCCTATGTGTCGCCGACCGTGACGACTGGGATCCCAGCCAGCACACAGTGGCAACGGCAACCGCATGGGCGGCGCACTGGTTGGCTGCCTACAGCGAGTGGCGGATCACCCGAAAGTGGCCGGTCGAGGGCGTCGATTCCGTTGCTGTCTGACGCCGACCCGGCAAGCGAAGGGCAGACGCCGCAGACATCCGAAGGCACAGGGAGCATTGCGGCCATCGACCAAATGGCCGGATGGGCGCGTTTCGGAGACACCAAAGCAACCATTCTGGCCGCCGGCCTTGGTGTCGCAGCGACAATGTTCAACAGCAGTGCTCCCGCGGTCTTCAAGGCAATGAGCAGGCCGTGCCCCGCTGGTCTGCTCGTCGGCGGGTTCGCGCTGCTCACAGTGCTCTCGTTCATGAGGAATTGTCAGTACCTGTGGATCGGCGTGTTTCAGGCGACCTCCGTTCCGGCTTGCTGATCGCCGTCTGAGGGCGGTGTCGGTGGGGTGATTTCGGTGGGGCGTTCGAGCAGTTTGCCCTTGTGGAAGACCGCGCCGGCGCGGACCAGGGCGACCAGGTGTGGTGCGTTGACGGCACGCCAGCGGGCCGCGGCGGCGTCGATGAGCTTGTAGGCCATGGCCAGACCAGCCGCACGTGATCCCGGCCCCTTGGTGACCTTGGTTCTCAAACGTACTGTGGCAAAGGTGCTTTCGATCGGATTTGTCGTGCGTAGGTGGATCCAGTGCTCGGCGGGATAGTGGTAGAACTCCAGTAGGGTGTCCAGATCGTCGGTGATCTTGGCGACCGCCTTGGGGTACTTGGCCCCGAAGTCGACCGTGAAGGCCTTGACCGCGACCTGGGCCTTGTCGATATCCTCGGCGTTGTAGATCTCCTTGAGTGCCGACAACGCCGACGCGTGCGCTGATTTCGGCAGGGCGGCAAGCACATTGGCTTGCTTATGAAACCAGCACCGCTGTTCTTTGGTGGCCGGGAACACCTCGCGTACCGCTTTCCAGAAGCCGAGTGCGCCATCGCCGACGGCGAGCACGGGTGCGGTCATGCCGCGTCGTTTACAGTCGCGCAGCAGATCAGCCCACGACTCGGTCGATTCCCGGTAGCCGTCGGTGATCGCCACGAGCTCTTTGCGGCCGTCCGCGCGCACGCCGAGCATCACCAGCAGACACAGCTTTTCCTGGTCCAGGCGGACCTTGAGGTGGATGCCGTCGACCCACAGGTAGACGTAGTCGGTGCCCGACAGGTCCCGGGCGGCAAACGCGCGGGCCTCGTCCTGCCACTGGCTGGTCAGCCGGGTGATCGTGGTGGCCGAGAGCCCGGCACCCGAGCCCAGGAACTGCTCCAGAGCGGGGGTGAAGTCGCTGGTGGACAGCCCGTGCAGGTACAGCAGCGGCAGCACTTCGCTCATCTGCGGTGACTTGCGTGCCCAGGCCGGCAGGATCGCCGAGGAGAACCGTTTCCGTTCACCGGTGTCGGGGTCGACGCGTTTGTCGTTGACTCGCGGTGCTTTCACCTCAACTGCCCCGGCTGCCGTCAGCACCTCGCGGGCCTGGTGATAGCCGTTGCGGACCACCAGCCGATGCCCCTTCTCATCGAGCTGATCGGCGAACTGGGCCACGTAGGCGGCGACCTCAGCCCGTCGAGACTGACCGCGAGTACAGCGGCGAGAACTTCCGCGACGAGGACTTCAGCCGGCTGCGCACCGAGCGCGTGGTGTTCACCGAATGCGACTTCTCCGGAGTCGACTTCTCGGAGTCCGAGCACATCGGCTCCGCGTTCCGAAACTGCACGTTCCGGCGGACGTCGCTGTGGCACAGCACGTTTCGGCACTGCACTTTTCTCGGTTCGTCGTTCACCGAGTGCCGCATGCGTCCGATCACGTTGGTCGAGGTGGATTTCACGTTGGCCGCGCTCGGCGGTGCCGATCTGCGCAAGGTCGACCTGACCGGGTGCCGGTTCCGCGAGGCCAACCTGGTCAATGCCGATCTCCGGGAAGCGGTGCTCGCCGGAGCGGATCTGAGCGGCGCGCGGATCACCCAGGCCCGACTCGAGGGCTCCGATCTTCGGGGCGCCCGGGTGGACGCATCGCTGTGGACCACCGCACAACTGCGCGGCGCGAAGGTCGACGTCTCGCAGGCGCTGGCTTTCGCCGCCGCTCACGCCCTCGACATTTCAGGCGTTTGAGCACAAACGAGCAGGTGGAAAAGCCGCACGTAACGAGGTGTTTGACCCCACAGCGGTAAAAGTCGCATCGCGGATGCGCAATTACTAGCGTCGTAATCGTGCAGCTCACCCGGTTCACCGACCTTGGCCTTCGGGCCATGATGCTGCTGGCCGCAGGCGAATCCGACGGCCAGCGCATCACCACAAGGTCGATCGCCACCGGCGCCGCCGCATCGGAGAACCACGTCGCCAAAGCCGTGTCCCGCCTGGTCGAGTTGGGCATGGTGTCGGCGCGGCGCGGACGGGTCGGAGGTCTGACACTGACCGACGCCGGCCGCACCGCGTCCGTCGGCTGGCTGGTTCGTCGCCTCGAAGGCGACCGTGAGGTCGTCGAGTGCGGCGGTGAGAATCCGTGCCCGCTGGTAGCCGCCTGCCGGCTGCGCCGCGCGCTGGCCGACGCCAAAGAGGCGTTCTACAGCGAACTCGACCGCTTCACCGTCAGCGATCTGGCGCGCGGGCCCACGCTGAAAGTTCTTCCTGTGAGTTTCACCCCGCCGATTGAAAGGAACCCCCGATGACCGTCATCGCCACTCCCGCCCAGCTGGAGCCCGCTCACGCCGAGGTGGTGTCCGCGACCTTGCCGCTGATCGGGGCGCACATCGACGAGATCACCACCGAGTTCTATCGCGGAATGTTCGACGCTCATCCGGAACTGCTGCGCAACCTGTTCAACCGCGGCAACCAGGCCCAAGGCGCTCAGCAGCGGGCGCTGGCCGCGTCGATCGCGACCTTCGCCACCCACCTGGTCGATCCCGACCTGCCGCATCCGGCCGAGCTGCTGTCGCGGATCGGGCACAAGCATGCGTCGCTGGGCATCTTGCCCGACCAGTACTCGATCGTGCACGAGCACCTGTTCGCCGCGATCGTCGCGGTGCTGGGCGCCGACACCGTCACCGCGGATGTCGCCGCGGCCTGGGACCGGGTGTACTGGATCATGGCCGACACCTTGATCGCGCTGGAGAAGGACCTCTACCGGGGTGCGGGCGTGGCCGACGGCGACGTCTACCGCCGGGCGCGGGTGCAGGCCCGCGTCGACGACCCCTCGGGTGCGGTGCTGGTCACCGTCGTTCCGTCCGGTCAGCCGTTCCCGGATTTCCTCCCCGGCCAATACGTTTCGGTCGGTGTCACGATGCCCGACGGTGCCCGGCAGCTGCGCCAGTACAGCCTGGTCAACGCCGCCGGCAGCGGTGAGCTGACGTTCGCCGTCCGGCCGGTCGCCGCGGTGGGGGAGCAGCCTGCCGGTGAGGTGTCGAACTGGATCGCCGCCAACATCTGCGTCGGCGACGTCCTCGACGTCACCGTCCCGTTCGGTGACCTGCCGGCACCCGACGGTGCTGCGCCGCTGGTGTTGATCTCGGCAGGCATCGGCGTCACCCCGATGATCGGTTTCCTCGAGCACCTCGCGGCGCACGCCCCGGACGCCCGGGTACAGGTACTGCACGCCGACCGCAGCGACCAGAGCCACCCGCTGCGCGAGCGGCAGTCCGAGCTCGTCAAGCAACTAACGCACGCCTCGCTGGACATCTGGTACGAGGACGGCCTGACCGCCGGGAACGCCGGTGTCCACGCCGGCCTGATGAACGTCGCCGGCATCGACCTCGCCGACGACGTGCAGGTGTACCTGTGCGGTGGAAACGGTTTCGTGCAGGCAGTCCGGACTCAGCTGCTGGACAAGGGTGTGACCGCAGAGCGCGTGCACTGCGAGCTGTTCTCCCCGAACGACTGGCTGCTGGGTTAAGCGACGGTGATCGCGCGCGCGACCAGGTCGGCCACCATACGGCAGTACGCCGGGTCGACCTGGTCGTTGCGGTAGAGCGCGAAGGTGTGCAGAGGTGCGGTCAACAGCTGCAACGCGACGACCGGTTTGACGTCGGCCCGCAGCTCGCCGCGCTCTGCCGCGCGGCGGAAGATCACCTCGATGACTTCGCGCCGCATCGAGTAGAAGGCGATGCGGGTTCTCACGTCGGCTGCCTGCGACTTGCTGTCGATGACCAGCATCCGCGCGATCCGCCGACCCACGGGCGCGTTGAGGTAGTCCGCCAACGCCAGCGCCAATTCGCAAAGATCCTCGTACAGCGAGCCGGTGTCGGGTGGACTGACCATCAGTTGGCTGTAGCTCGACAGCGCATCGATGATCAGCTGGCTTTCGGTACCCCACTGTTGGCGCATGAAGCCGGGATCGAGACGGCCGCGCTGAGCCACAGCTTCGATGCTGAACCGGTCGACGCCCCACTGCTGCAGTTCCTCCAGCGCAGCGTCGAGCGCTCTTTTGCGTACGTCATCCTCCGACACAACCCCCCACCCCCTCTCGGCATCACCGCCGAGCTTATGAAACCTGGCACAGTATGCCGAAAGATTCGGACACTCACGTGCCGAACTGCGCGCGACCCTGGTCAGGCGGCCTTGAGCCGGATCCGCCAGCGCACGAACGTCAGGTACGAGACGCTGAGCAGTGACAGCATCGCCATGTCGAACCACCACGCCCCGGCCGTGTGCTCCCAATGGGAGTCCTTCGGCGTCAGCGGTCCGGGCACCAGCTTGATCAGGTCGACGGTCGAGGCGGACGCGGCGAAGCCCCACCGTGCCGGAGTCAGCCACGACATCTGGTCGAGCACCAGACGGTCGGTCACCGGGATCATGCCGCCGGAGAACACCAGCTGGCTCATCACCGCGACCACCTTCAACGCGGCGGCCAGCATCTGACGGGCGCCGTCGCGGACGATCTCGTCCAACAACGACCGACCAGCACCGCCAGTGCTTTCGTTGGCCTCGATGGCATCGTGATCGACGAGCTGGAGCAGATCGCCGGAGCTCAGGTCCACCCGGCACGCCGCACGGGTAGCTGAGCGGCGACGACGCGAAATAGGCGCGCCATGACCGCCGGTAATCTGCTGTGGCCGACTTGTTCACTCGGCACTGATCCGGCGCGAATCGACACGTTCATTGACGACTGGCGAGCTCTTCCCACTCGGCGGTTTCGGCCCGGTACTCATCCATCGTCGTAGCATCGGCCGCGTTCATCGCTGATGCCATGGCCTGCAAGCGTTGTTGCCGGTCGTACTCGCCCATGATGGCGGCACGCTTGGGATGGCGTGGCGGAGGTACCTCTCTTTTTCGACCCTCTTCGGGCCGGAGGGGGTGAAGCTCGGCAACGGGTTTACCGTGCTGAGTGATGACGAGATGTTCTCCCGCTGCAATGCGAGAAAGAATCTCGTCCAGATTGATCCGGATGTCCCGCACAGTGATCGAGTTCGGCTTCACAAGTGACCGATGCTAACTGTTTTGAATGACGGCCCGAATGGCTCGGCGTCCAGCTACCGTTTATGCATGACGAATCAGATCAGCACTCGATGGGTGCACCGCCGATGCAATACCCAGGTCGGTGCATGGGTCCATCGGGCGTAGGGAGACTAACCATGACCGCCCAAGATCGTGGCAGCGCACGCCTGGCCAAACTATTGGCCGATCCGCAACGTGCAGCTCGCGTGGCTGCCATCCGCGAGCAGATGAACCAGCCCAGCGCCGATTCGCCCGGACTCCACGACCGGGCAACAGCACCGCGCAGCATGACCGTCGACGATCTGCACCGCGCCGCCGACGCCGCCAATGACGTGAACAATTCCGAGGTTATGGACGCCGCGTGGCGGCGGCGCTCAAACTAACGCCCTGCGCTGATGCACTAAATCGGCAGTGCCGCAAAGGCTGTCGATATACGACGTAGCCGTCACCGTTGATCGGCGGTCAGCTGTGCGAGTACGATGTTCCCGCCGTAACCTGACTTTTATCAAGAGTTCGGTGGCGGCGGCCGCGTAGGTCTGTGACCTGCGGTGTTGGTGGGCTGGAAGCGGAAACTTGCGCACTAATTTCGGGTCGTAAGCTGCCCGGATGGCCCATGTCCGCACGGTGAAGACCGCCTCCGGGGCGACCGCGGTGCAGATCGTGTGGTCCAACCGGCGTGGCTCTCGCAGCATCGAGCACCTCGGCTCGGCCCACGACGAGGCCGGTGTCGCGGCGCTCAAAGCGGCCGGAGTGCAGCGCATCGCTGGTGGCCAGGACCAGCTTGATCTCGGGCTGGGCACCCGCGCCGACGCCGAACCGTTGCCGATCACCTCCTCGCGTGCCCAGCACCTGTGGTCGGCACTGTCCGATGTCTACGAGCTGCTGGGTTTCGATGAAGTCGCCGAAGGTGATGAGGCGTTCCGGCAGATGGTGCTTGCCCGGATCATCGAACCGACCAGCAAGGCCGATTCGCTGCGGGTGATCGACGAAGCCGGCATCGCCCCGGTGTCCTATCCCACGCTCAACCGCCGGCTACCGATGTTCGCTAAACCCGCTTTCCGGCAAGGACTTTCATCTGCCTGCGCCGCCCACGCTCAACTCGGGCCGGCCAGCCTGGTGCTCTTCGATGTCAGCACCTTGTATTTCGAAACCGACGCCGGCGACGGGTTCCGCGAGCCGGGGTTCTCCAAAGAACGCCGACTCGAACCTCAGATCACTCTCGGGCTGCTCACCGACGCCTCCGGGATGCCGCTGATGGTGCAGGCCTTCGAGGGCAACAAGGCCGAAACCGCGACCATGCTGCCCGTCATCACGGCATTCAAGAAAGCCCATCAGCTCGCCGATGTCACCGTGGTCGCCGACGCCGGGATGATCTCGGAGGCCAACCAGATCGCTTTGCAAGCCTCCGGGCTGACCTACGTGCTCGGCTCGAAGATCCCGCAGCTGCCCTCCGTAGTGACCGAATGGCAGAAAGAGCATCCCGGCCGCGAGATCCCCGACGGTCTGATCCTCACCCAACGATGGCCGTCGAGTACTTCGGAGAAGGCCCGCGGGGTACCGGACCGGATGATCCACTACCAGTACCGTGCCGATCGGGCCCGACGCACCAGCCGTGGGATCGATGAACAGATCGCTAAGGCTCAGCGCGCCGTGGACGGCAAAGCCCCGGTCAAACGCAACCGCTACATCCAGCTCTCCGGTGCAACCAAGACGGTCAACCGGACGCTGGAGGCCAAGACCCGCGCCCTGGCCGGGTGGAAGGGCTACACCACCAACCTCGTCGAGCAGCCCCCGAGCTTCATCATCGACGCCTACCACCGACTGTGGCGCATCGAGAAGGCGTTCCGGATGTCCAAGCACGACCTGGCTGCTCGTCCGATCTATCACCGAACCCGCGAATCGATCGACGCCCACCTGAGCATCGTGTTCGCCGCCATGGCCATCAGCCACCACATCGAAGCCCAAACTGGCTGGAGCATCAAGAAATTCGTCCGCACCGCACGCCGCTACCGCA
The DNA here is from genome assembly GCF_002101555.1 of Mycolicibacterium canariasense. Lineage (GTDB taxonomy): Bacteria > Actinomycetota > Actinomycetes > Mycobacteriales > Mycobacteriaceae > Mycobacterium > Mycobacterium canariasense. The sequence goes on along the minus strand of NZ_LQOL01000048.1, from coordinate 4,968 downwards.
CCATCACCATCGCCGCCGGCAACCACACACTCACCGCCGCCGAACGTATCCCCAACGACCTCGCCGCAATGCTCGCCAAGATCAGGTCAGACGCTGCGCACTAAATTGATAAAACTCGGGCTGATGCACTAAATCGGCAGTGCCGCAAAGGCTGTCGATATACGACGTAGCCGTCACCGTTGATCGGCGGTCAGCTGTGCGAGTACGATGTTCCCGCCGTAAGTGCGGTGACGTTTCGTTCACGTTCGTGCTTGACGTTCGCTCGAGCAGAGGCGAGGGATCGCCGGAGTTTGGCGCTCTCTTCTTCTCCGGCGCGGAGCTTTTCATGCAGAGTCCGCATGAGACGACGCAGTTCGGCATTCTGCTCTGCCAGGTGGTTTCCCTGGGGATCGAACAGCTGGCCGATGAGATCACTGATCCGGTCATCGCGGTCCCGCAGGGTCTTTCGGAGGGATTTTGCGAGCGCCTCGGCGTTGATTGCGCGCTCCCGCCAGGAGGCGGTCGCAGCGCCGAGTTCTTCGGTTGCAGGTTCGGTGGGGGTATCTTGCGACGTGTCTCTGGCGAGGATGACGGCTTGCGTCAACAGTGGACGACGTTTGTCGTAGATGAAGGTTTTGCTCACCCCGGCGAGGTCGCAGACGTCTTCAACGGTGAATGGGACGCCCTTCTTGGTGAGTCGGGCCAATGCGTTTCGGACCCGCCGTTCACATTCGATGCTGCGCTGAGTGCGGGATCCGATTGCTTCCACCGGTCGCCGACGCGGCTTTGCATCACTGCCCATCTTCTCCTGCTCCCTGTTCCAAGGCTTGTATGTGGCTCGCTTCACCCGTGTGCAAGTCAGTTACTTGCCACCCCGTCGCGAAAATTGGATTGAAGTAGTCATGTAGTGGCGTTCGCAAGTCGAGCTTCTCGGCCTCCTCAAGGAGGCCGAGTTCGTTAAGTGCTTCGCGGAGGTTATTAAGGACGGATTCCCAAGGCTCCCACTGATTCAGGATGTAGTCGCGGGCGTCGCTGTTGGGTGCACCTTCGGCGAAATGGTAGGCCGCGTCGCGCTTGCGCTCCCAGTAGGTCAGGTCGGCTCCAGTTAGCACGAAGTGTTCGCACGGACCATCTGGTGCTGTAGTGCAGTGCTTAGCTTTAGGGCATTGGGATCCGCCTACGACGGGCCCGTAACGGCACAGTCCGTGCTCGACCGGTATTACCGTCAAGTCAATCCGATCAGCAGCCGCCCTGGGGTTGCATCCGCCAAGTTCTGCGGGTCGCAGCAAGATGGTTCCCGGTTTGTCCATACCTGGCCCGGCCGCCCAGACCTGCTGAAGGTGGCGCGTCATCGACTCGTTGTTGTAGCTGGCATAGTGCACCAGCGCTTCGGGCGAAAAATGTCCGAGCATCTGGCGAACCAGGGCCGGCGGCGCACCGTTGTTGAGCAACGAGGTCGCCAGGGTCGCCCGAGTTTGGTGGGTCTTGAGATTGCGCACTCCCAGCGATTTCAGCCAGAGACCCCATGAACGCCGGAACGCATCCTGTGAGAGTTCGAAGACCAGGTCCGGATTGCGCACCGAGCGAGGGAACAGTGGCATCGTCTGCTCCCAACCCTCTTCGACCCGCTGCCTTTCCCGCGGGCTGAGAGTGGACAATTTTGCGCCATATCGCCTACGCAACTTCGATCGGGTCTTCTCCTGTCGCGCGAGCAATCGTTCGTAAACCGGCAAGTGACAGGGGACGCCATGGTCGACAATTCGATTCTTGGTGATGTCGCGCCAAATATATGGTTGAGCGTTTCCCACCAGACCAATACAGCCAAGCCGTAATCCGAGAGTCTCGCCGATTCGGCCGCCCTGGAAGGCCTGCACCAGCCAGATGTCAGCTAACCCCACGTCAGCGCGATCTGCCGCCTCGAGTCGGAGAATATTCGCCGGAGCAACAAGGGTCTGAAACTCACCGAAGGCCATCGGTCGAGGTCTGGGAGCGTTGGGTTGTCGTGAGATCATCGGCAACGCAAGGGTGAACGAGTCCAATTCCGGGCAGGTGCGGCGTCGATCACGGCTGTGCTGCAACAGGATCCGTATTGACTTCATGTAAACCATCCGGGTGAGCGTTGTCAGCACAGGCGCTTGCCGGAGGGGAGTATTGGTCAGTCGAGCTATAGGGATCTTCTCTCGAAACCATATGTCCCACACCTCTTTGAGTAAGCTGGCGTCGTCTGGGCCTAGCTTTTCTGGGTCTACACCCCCGTCGTCTCGATGTTGACGCAGAAACCCTGATAGGCAAACGGCTCCGCACATCCGCTGGTGGACCGTCGCTGCGGACGGCCGCTTACCCTCGGGCAGCAAGGCCATATCGCGGCAAAACTCCCAAGCTAGGTCGCGAAGCCAGCGCTGCGAGATTTCCGTCAAGACCCATGGCTTGCGTCGCGTACGGGTTTGCGTGTCCGGAAACGGCGCAGCGCCGACGACGACTGGATCGAACCAGCCTTCTTCCTTTGCGGATGTGTCTGTGGCAGTGAGACTTCGAGCAGCGAACGCGAGCGCCGTAAGTCCCCGACGGACCAACGCGTTCTGACAGGAGGTCAGGACCGTCTGCATCTGGTCGTTCTCAGCCAGTGATTGAATGTTATGGCGTGCCAAGGCATCGACACCGGCCCGAATTGTGGCGGGGGTTATTCTCACGCGGTGTTTTAACTGACAATGCCGGTGCAACGCGAAACGGATCTCTGCCTGCAGACGAGCTGGCAGGGCGCTGAGACTAGCCCTTCCTCGGCTCTGCACGTCACCGAGCGAGTCTCGTAGTAATGACGAGGTTAGGTAATCGCGCCACGCGGCCAGATCTGCTGAGCCCCCCACGGTGCGTAACCAGTGTCGCCACTGACTGTGGTGGGATCGGCAGATGCGTCCACCATCGGGCGTGAGAAGAGCGCCATCGTGCGCGCAACCGGTCAACGAGCACCTCTGTAACGCCGGTAACCGGCTGACGACGCCCCGGCGCCACGCTATCTCGCATCCTCCACGCTTTATTTCCTTCGCAAGCGAGTTTCCGTGCGCAGTGCATAGGCCGCGTCCGCTCGCCTCGCGACTGCAGTGCTCCACTGTGCACTCGGGGAACCGCTTAAGCGCGAAACCGATTCGTGACCGATCGATCGGTTCAGCGCTGGAAATGAAGTCTTCGACGTCGGCGGTGGGGTTGCTCAGCGAATATTGCTTGGCGTGCTTATCGCAGAGGTAGGTCGTGTGAGTTGGCGCAACTGCTCCTTCGCACTCGGAAACGCGACACGCCCACCCATAGGTCGGATGCTGCGGAGGGAATTGAATCGGTTCCATCAAAAGCCAATCGGCGAACTGTTCGCTGACGATTTCGTACCGCCGTTCGAAACTCAACCCTGGTGATGGGCTTGCATCGACGACTGGGATGGCGGCGGTATCGAATTCAGCTATGGCGGTCACCATTCGTCCCCACTTTCCTTGAGATGCGCGTCGACTGGAGGACGTGCTGTCGCCTCCCAGGCCTGCTTGAGGAAGGTGATGGCGTGACGGTTGGCGGACTTGCCGTAGAGATCGGTCACCATTTCTGGACTAGCCCAACCAAATTCCTGTGCGACCATGTCAGCGTTGAAGTCCGAGGCGACGTAGAACGCGGCGGCCGCCTTATGCCGAAAACTGTGGGGCGTGACCCGAACATCAATCGCTGCCCGACCGCATGCGCGTCGCAGCATTTTGCGGATGCCAGCGGTAGTCAGTGCAGCGCCTACCGTTGTGCCCTGCGTATGGATCAGCACCTGCTCATGGGTCACCGCGTATTGGACCGGATGGTATTCATCAAGTAAGTAGGCATAGAAAGTGCTGACCATGTCCGGGCTCACGGCTCGGATAACCCCATCGACCACGTGGCCGTCTGCGCTGAGCCTCGCGCCCGACACAAATCTGGACTTGGCGCGAGCTCCGTTTGGGTTGTCGTCGCGCGATACAAGGTGCACGTGCGGATCAGCACGCTGACCGCATGGATGGTGGCGTTTCAGATGAAGGTCCGAGAAGCGGAGGCCGCATAACCCGCCCACCCGAAAACCGCCGTCATGAAGCCAAGTCACGATCATGACGTCACGAGCTGTGAGCAGTACACCCGGCTCATACAGTGCTGCGACAACTTGGTCAGACAAATAGCGGGGTCGGCGGGCCGGCTTCCTCGGCGAAAGCGGATTAGCGGCGGTACGCCTACCACGCACGGTTGCAGAAGTGGCTCCGAGACCCTCGATCAACGTCGGATGAACCGCTTGGGGTGATTTCGCGGCGACGCACAGGTAGTACGCCTTCACGATGGTCGCAACGTTGTTAGCTGCGGACGGGCCTAACGGCAATTGATCCGCCCGCCGCCAGGCGATGCCGTATACGTCTTCTGCTGCACCTGTGAGGCCATTCATGTAGCGCAACAAGTCGTCAAGGGTAACGCGATCGGGGGTCTTGCCATTTGCTGCCGCCCAGTTGAGATGGTCAGCCAAACCGTAGGCGTAGGTTGCCTGGGTCCCCGGGCCGTAGCGCTTGAGCACATCCAGCGAACGACGGTGGACCTCAGAATTCGCGTCAACGATCCAATGAGACACCCGGCCGCCAGGGTGGCGGATCTTCCGTACCGAAAACCGGGCGAACTCTCCCACCAAGACTCCTTCCGGAGCGGTGATTGTTACGAACGCAGTCTTATCACGCGTTCGCGACATGCTCGGTGAGGCTCGCCAAGAACGTCGCGAACGCCGTGCAAGCCGGGCGGTAAGACCGGTCACGACGGGGGAGCGGGAACCGTACACGCCAATCGCCCCGCCGAGGTGCCCGCCCGGCTCGAGGCGTTGGCCGGCTCCGGCGGGCTGGGCCGTGCGGGGCTGCACAGCCAGCTGGCGGCGGCGGTCTTATCTGTAACGGGAATCGCTGTGTGTAAGACAGTGACCGCCCTTGGTTTGAGGGTGCGGAATCAACGAGGAACACA
>NZ_LQOL01000047.1 GCF_002101555.1 Mycolicibacterium canariasense | reverse complement strand
GCACCGCCCGCTCACGCAGCTCCGGCGGGTACCTCCTCGACGAACCACCTGACATGACCCCATCCTTCCCAAAAAGGAAAGCATCCGGACACACCGGGGCGACTCAAAATTCTGACTTTCATGTCCAATTGGACATCGAGGGTGCGAAATGGACATCAAACTTGAGAAGCCACCACCAACTGTAGGTTCTCACGTTCGACTGCATCTGGCGGTGGGCTTGACGTGGGAGTCTCTGAGCTGTCTCATGGCCGCTGCACCGGCATTTGTCTCACGAACCCCTTCATTCCTACGGTCCGAGCGGCTAGCGGCCGGCCGAATCGGCGCAGATAAGTGCTGTCTCGGTTCTAGAGTATGAAGACGCCTCAGATTCCGTCTCACTTCTTATTCGGCCTTGAGAGGATCGGGATTGCGGTCATGGCGCGGTCGAGGATGCGGGTGAACGTGTCCGCTCCCCTGGCGTAGAGCCAGGTTCGCTGGGCGGCCAACAGGCATGCGAAGGCGGCGCCAATTACAGCGCGAAGGGTGGGGTCGGTCATCGCGTAGGACGCTCCCGAGTCGTCTCGCGCACGGACAAGTGTCTCGATGTCGTCCTGCAGGCGTTGCAGTTTCTGCAAGTAGCGGCCGAACACTGCCGGGGTCTCGAAGACCACTTCGTGTATACGGCTGGCCATTTGAGCTTTGTCGGGGGTTGAGTCGTCGGGGACGAACACATCGAAGGCTGCACGTAGCGACGCCCAGAGCGGTTCGCCTGTCGGGCGTTGTTGTAGCGCAGTAAGCAGGGCGTCGGCGGCATTGTCGAACTTGCCGATGAGTAGGTCTTCTTTGGTTGCGAAGTAGCGGAACACGCTGCGTGAGGACATGCCGACCTCGGCGGCGATGTCGTCGATCGTGGTGGCGTCATAACCGCGTTCGGTGAACAGACGTTCCGCGGCCTCGGTGATTTCTGTTCGCACAGCGCGGCGCGTGCGCTCACGCAGGTTGCGTACCTCACTCATGCCCCAACTCTATCGCCCACTGCTATACTCGTCAGTCACTGACAGATATGTCTTGTAACGACAGGCGGAGGATTCCTCATGGCAGCCACCACCCCGAAAACCATCGTGATCACGGGAGCAAGTGATGGGATCGGCGCCGCAGCCGCTCGTGCGTTGAACGCCTCGGGTCACCATGTCGTCATCGTCGGTCGCTCGGAGCAGAAGACGGAGGCGATTGCGCGCGAGCTCGGGGTGAAGTACTACCTGGCCGACTTCGCACGGCTGGACGATGTCCGTCAACTGGCCGCCGATCTGACCAACGCCTACGAACGAATCGATGTGCTGGCCAATAATGCCGGCGGGGTCTTCGGTGACCCTGCGAAAACCATCGATGGCTTCGAAAAGACCTTCCAAATCAATCATTTGGCGCCGTTTTTGCTCACGTCATCGCTGTTACCCATCCTCATCGCCAGCCGCGCCAGCGTCATTCAAACCTCCAGCATCGGCGCCCGCTCCGGGAAGGTCGTGATCGACGACCTCGATCACGACCGCGACTTCACACCAGTGCGCGCTTACGGAACCGCAAAGCTGGAGAACATCCTCTTCACCACCGAACTCGACCGCCGCTACCGTGCCCAAGGCTTGGCCTCGGCGGCATTCCATCCGGGCAACGTCGCCTCCAACTTCGCCAAGGAATCCGATAGCTGGCTGAAGTACCTGGCCAAGGCCATCCGCCCATTCCTCATCACCCCGGACAAAGGTGCAGCCCAACTCATTTGGCTAGCTACTACAGCAGCCGGTAGTGAATGGACGTCAGGCACCTACTACGAGAAGTTCAAACCCGCCCGCCGCATAAACCCCCAGGCCAACGACGCCAAGCTTGCCCAGGAGCTCTGGGATCGATCCGAAGCGCTCCTAGGCATCCACCAGCAGCCCTGACCGGCACCCCGTCCTCCCAGGTCGCCCTCTCTCGTTTCTTGTCCCACTTTGCTTTACACCCGCACAGCGACGCTCCGTGGCACCAGGGTCTGCCCCGGGTTTAGTTGACTCGCGGGGCAGACGCTGACGCGACCGGCATCAATATGCAAGACGTGGATCTGTAGTGCGTCCACCCAGTCGTCGTCGAAGGTGGCGTCCGTGGGCGTGTTAAGTCCCAGTGAAATGGCCAATTGGCCAAGACAGTGGGCATCTCAAGCAGTCGGTCCGAGGAATCCGCCCATCTCCCACGTTGCACCGTTCAGGGTCACGTAGAGGTCGATCCACCCAGCTTCGCGCGTCTCTCGACCCCAGGGAGTCATCCTCTCCTGCCTCTGCGGCCAACGGATGGCTGCGAACTCGGCTTGGGGGAAGTTGTCGAAGGTGAATGTCACAGGTGGGCCGGCAGCCGTGGGAAGCTGCGTGGTGGCCAGGCCCTCTGGTGGAGCGCTTTCCTCGATCGGTCCGGCCTGGCCGGATTGATGAACGATGTCTCCCGAAGCGGCGCGGACGCCGACGAGCTCCAGCCATCCGGCGGGATACTCGCCGTCGAACCCGGCTTCGGATTGAGGTAGTTGGACGCGTGCGGCGTTGAAGGTGACGCCGGGCAGCGTCTCGAACGTGAAGCTGACGTGGGAGACGTCGTCCCGTGACTTGTCGAGCACCAGCGGCGTGCCCGTGTAGTCGGCGGCGGTGAACGAGTCGATCATTCCTATAAGTGGGTTCATGGGCAAGGAACGTGGAACCGTTCGTCCGGTTCGCCGCAACGTGAGAAGCAGCTCCTCGGCGACCGTTCTCACGGATGCATAGATCGGAGTGGGGATGGGCGAGGGTGTCGCACCGCCTGTGTCGACGCACACGAACCCTGCGCTGTTCCCATGAACGAGGGCATGGGTCTTCTCGTTTAGACGATCAAGGTGGGCTCCGCCGTCCTTGTTCACCAGTGCCAGAACGAGTTCTTTCCTGCTGAACTCGGCGTCGTTGGACTCGCGGATGACGGGGCGCTCCCACCAGTCGCTGAAGCTCACGTACCGAGTCGTGTTCGACCGCTCGATCGAGTCCATATACCGGGCTGAGAAGGCGATCCCGTCGGCACCTAAACCCATCGCAGTAAGGCCGGGACTGCGGCCGACGATGTTGGGGTCGTTATCGATCACGGGCGCACTGTCTGCCCACACGAGGGAGTCCTTGATGCCGAGTTGCGCGAGGAGGCTATGGCTCATAGCGGTGTCGTGAACGAGCACCCTGATGACGAGGGCGATTCGCTTCGCCTCGGCTAGGTCGCCCTGGTCGAAGGCGCGATCTGAACTCGCGAGGAACTGCAGCTGCTCGGCGAGATCGGCCTCAAGATCACGATCACGGGGATGGGAAGTCACGCCCCAACAATGACGCGCACGCAAGTAAGCTGCGTCCATTTACCGTCTCGCGGTCTGACCCGCCACAGGCACTCATACTCCCGCTCAGGCATATCGGCGTGTCTCACGAACCTTTCAAATTTGAAATCTGTTTGAAGTCGGCCGTGAGATTTTGAAGCGCAGCGTGAGAACCTACACCTACAGCAGCCGTCGCCTACCGCGCCATATTTGTGAACCGCGACAGGTGAAGTTGGTGTGCCACAGTGATATTCGCGGTCGGCCCGTTACGGTGCTTGCCCAGGATCAGGTCGGCCTCACCGCCGCGCGGGTCGTCACGGTCGATCGCATCCGGGCGGTGCAGCAGGATGACCATGTCGGCATCTTGTTCCAGCGAGTTGTGCGCCGAAATCCCCTGCGCCACAAAGTTGTGCGTGCCGGGCACGGTGCCGTCGTAAACGTCGTGCATACCGATGCTGGTGATCTCGACGACCGCATCCCAGAACACGTCGTTGGTCGCCAGGTCGTGCAGGTCGGCATCCTTCAGGATTGCCGCCGCCCGGTGGAGGCGCCGGCGGCTGGGGGCGTGCTTCCACATGCTCGACCCACAGAACTGAATGTCCATGGCCTCGGCGAACTGCCGGTGCGTCATGTCACGCCGCGTCAGTGCCGACTTGACCTGCCCCCACACCTCTTTGGGCACGGTGTCGAGGTTGCGGTTGCGCGGCACGGTATCCAGTTTGGCCAGGACTTCCTTTGCCGACTCACCCCGGGCCCCATGCACTCCGACGTGCGCGACGAAGCGCTTCTGGTTCTCGCCACCGTAGATGTACACGTGCCAGCAGTCGCGGTACCCGGCCTTCTTGGCCTTCTTGATCCGCGCGTACACACCGACCCGCAACAATAGTTGCGCCACGTCGTCGGCCAGCCGCCGGCTGCTGGTCGCATAGTAGATCCGGGCCTGGCCGGCCTTCTCGTCCCATCGCACCGAACCGTCGGTCGCCCACAGATGCTTGAGGAACAGCGCAATCTGATCGTTGGGCAGCGCGAAAACCTCTGCTGGCACGAACTTTTCGTAGCTGCGCTTGCCGAACAACCCCAGCTTGTCCAGCCACGCAGCGATCGGGTTGCGCTTGCCATGTGTCAGCCGCTCCGGCGCCGGCAGCCGCAGCGACGTCACCCGCGCGGCGGCGTAGTCGTCGCGCACCGGAGTCACCCCGAAGTGTGCCGCCGAAATCTCCACGGCCACGAGATTGGCCTCATCGACGCTGGCATACCGGACCGGCTGCCGCTGCACACACGACCCGTCGCCGATCATGTGCGCGAGCAGCACGATCTCCGATTCGTGCATGCGCACGGTCTGCACCGGCTCGGGAACCCACCGTGGGGTCGCCAGGCGATCTCCGATCTGCAACTCTCCCAGTGGCACCCAGCCGTCCATCGTCATGAAGGGGTGGTTGGCGGTCGCTTCGACCTCACGCCCCGAAGCCAGTCGCAGCACGAAGACCTCCTTGTGCCCGCTGGGGAACACGTTGGTCATCGGGCGGGCCACCATGCGCTTGCGCTCGTCGAGCGACCACACCAACGGCCGCTCACCGCTCGCCAGCAGCTCGCCGAAGGTGACCTCGGCTCCGGTGTCGGCGCGCAGGATCCGGGTGTTGGCGGTCATGCAGCCCGACTCACGAAGATCCGACACCTGCGGCCGCTTGTCGGTGCGCTGTTCGGGACCACGGTTGAGCTGGCTGATCGCCACCACGGGCACGTCCAGTTCCTTGGCCATCAGCTTCAGGCTTCGGGAGAAGTCCGACACCTCCTGCTGGCGCGACTCGTACTTCTTGCCCGAGGTCATCAGCTGCATGTAGTCCACGACGATCAGCTGCAGGTCGGCCTTCTTCTTGAGCCGCCGGGCCTTGGCCCGGATCTCCATCATGGTGAGGTTCGGCGAGTCGTCGATGTAGAGCGGCGCCTCACTGATCTCGCTCATCCGGCGGGCCAGCCGGGTCCAGTCGTCGTCGTTCATCCGGCCCGAGCGCATATCGCCGAGCTTGATGTTGGCCTCGGCCGATAGCAGCCGCATCACGATCTCGGACTTGCTCATTTCCAGCGAGAAGATGACGCTGGCCATCCGGTGCTTGATGGAGCACGACCGCATGAAATCGAGCCCCAGGGTGGAGTTGTGGGTCGGCACCATGGAACGGCCGGCCAGGTACAGATGCGAGGGATCATCCACCTCGACGCACCGCACCGGAACGGTTGCGATGCGGCGCACCCCGGTGATCGGCACCGGGCGGGTCAGCACCGCCGTCCCACCGGCGGTCAGCACCGGCTCCAGTCGGTCCGCACCCGGGCGCAGCGCGGCGGTCACGACGATGCCACGGCCCGTCGGCCACTGGTGCGAGCCATCGGCGACGATGCTGGTGCCGTCGCCCAACTCGACGACGTAGCAGGGCCGGTTGAGCATCACGTCCGTGGCGGCCACCACCCGGGTCGCGACACCGTCCGCGGTGATCAGCTCGTCCCCCACCGCGACGTCGCCCATGGTGGTCCAGCCCGTCGGCGTCGGCAGCGGAGTGTCGAGCGCGAGCGCCTTCCCCACACCGGGCCGCGCCGCGACGATGATCATCTGGCCGGCATGCAGACCGTTGGTGACCTCGTCGAGGTCGATGAACCCGGTCGGCACGCCACGCGAGATACCGCCCTGGGACGCGATCGCGTCGATCTCGTCCATGGTGGGCTGCAGCAGATCCTCGAGCGGGACGAAATCCTCGGATTGGCGCCGCTTGTCGGTGACGTCGTAGATCTCGGCCTGGGCCCGGTCGACGATGTCGTGCACGTCGGCGCCGTCGGCTCCGGCGTAGCCGTACTGCACCACCCGGGTGCCGGCCTCCACCAGCCGGCGCAGCAGCGCCTTCTCGGCCACGATGCCGGCGTAGAACCCGGCGTTGGCCGCGGTGGGCACGGTGGAGATGAGGGTGTGCAGATACGGGGCCCCGCCGACCCGGCGCAGCTGACCGCGGCGGTCCAGTTCGGCGGCGACGGTCACGGCGTCGGCGGGTTCGCCGCGGTCGTAGAGATCCAGGATGACCATCGCGACGTCTTGGTGCGCGGGCCGGTAGAAGTCGCCGGGCTGCATGCGCTCCAGGACGTCGGCGATGGCGTCCTTGCTGAGCATCATGCCGCCCAGCACCGCCTGCTCGGCCGCCATGTCCTGGGGCGGCTGGCGCCCGAAATCCTCGCTGGGCGGCTCGTTCGCACCGTGATGACCGAGGTCGTCCACGACAGCCACTAAGCGTCCCTCCCCCTTCGTTTAAAGCGCCGAACGCATGTTCGAGAACAGCTGCCGTGACAATAGGAGACCCCACCGACAAGCCCGATCGGAGTCAGCTCCATTGCGTCGCGACGGCTTACATTAGACGTAGCTGGGCCGGGTGCAACCGGCCCTGTTGATGAAGATGTGGATGGCGTGTGGACAGCCGTGGACAACCGTGTTGAGCGGGTGGGGAGAACTTGTGGATCAACTCACCGGTAGTCAAATAACATGCAGGTCAAGGCTATCGCCCGACTGTCCAAAGTTGTGGATGCAAACTTCTCCGGCGTGTCGTACGGGGTTGCCGTCTCGGGCGTGTTGTATTGCCGCGCAGGGCCGACAAGGTTAACAGTCGGTTGCGGTTGCTGGGAGCAAATTTCGGGCCGGGTTCGCTGGCGACACGACAACGCCCGGGTGGTGTCCCACCCGGGCGTCATCAGAATCGCTTGACTACTCGGCGACGACGTTGAGCGGCACCGAGACGGTTACGCCCGCGTGCAGCCGCACCCCGACCGGGTGTGTCCCGACTGACTTGATGTGCGACTTGGGCAACTCGACGGTGCGCTTGTCCAGGTTCGGGCCGCCGGCCTTCTTGATGGCGGCGACCACGGAGGCCTGGGTGACCGAGCCGAAGAGCTTGCCGCCCTCGCCTGCCCGCACGGGCAGCTCGACCGGGCCGAGCGCCTCGATGGCCTGCTTGACCTCGTTGGCGTGCTCGACGCCGCGGATCTCCTTGGTCTCGCGGGCCCGACGGATCTCGTCGGCCTGACGCTCGGCGCCACGGGTGGCGACGATGGCCAGCCCACGCGGCAGCAGGTAGTTACGGCCGTAGCCGTCCTTGACCTCGACGGCGTCGCCGGCGACACCCAGGTGGTCGACCTCAGCGGTGAGAATCAGCTTCATGATGTGGTTCCTCCCTTACCGCGTCGACGAACCGAACGGCAGCAGAGCCACCTCACGGGCGTTCTTCACGGCGACCGCGACGTCGCGCTGATGCTGGACGCAGTTGCCGGTCACCCGACGGGCACGGATCTTGCCGCGCTCGCTGATGTAGGTGCGCAGCAGCGCGGTGTCCTTGTAGTCGATGTCCTGGTTCTTGCCCTTCTTCGAGCAGAACACGCACTTGCGGGTCTTGACCGGCTTCTCGGGCGCCGGCCGCCGCTTGTTGCTGGATTTGGCCATGGGTCTATCTCTTTCTCAGTTCAAACTTGTCAATGTTGATTTAGAAGGGCGGTTCTTCGTCAGCGCCGCTGTAGGAGCCGGCCGCGGGCGCACTGCCCCACGGATCGTCTTTCGGCTCCGCACTGCGCGGCTGACTCGATCCGCCGCCGAATCCACCGCCGCCGCCGCCACCGCGGCTGGCCTTGTTCACCTTGGCCGTCGCATACCGCAAGGACGGGCCGATCTCGTCGACCTCGACCTCGACGACGGTGCGCTTTTCACCCTCACGGGTTTCGAAGGACCGCTGCTTGAGCCGACCGGTGACGATCACGCGGGAACCCCGGGTGAGGCTCTCGGCCACGTTCTCGGCCGCCTCCCGCCAGATGTTGCAGCGGAGGAACAGCGCTTCGCCGTCCTTCCACTCATTGGTCTGGCGGTCGAACGTCCGGGGCGTGGATGCCACCGTGAAGTTCGCGACGGCCGCACCGGACGGCGTGAACCGCAATTCCGGGTCGGCGGTCAGATTTCCGACAACTGTGATGGTGGTATCACCAGCCACAAGATCCTCCTGGGCAGTGGGCAGCCTATGTTGGGCGCGAGCCTACGCAAGTCGCCCGACATCGGCGGCGGGTATCGGCCTAGTGCTTGTCGGTCCGCATCACCTTGGTCCGCAGCACGGACTCGTTCAGGTTGAGCTGACGGTCGAGCTCGGACACCGTGGCAGGCTCGGCCTTGACATCGACGACGGCGTAGATGCCCTCGGCGTGCTTGGCGATCTCGTACGCCAGCCGGCGACGGCCCCAGATGTCAACCTTGTCGACGGAACCGCCGTCCTTGCGGATGACGTTCAGGAACGTCTCCAGCGACGGAGCTACGGTGCGCTCGTCGAGAGTGGGGTCGAGAATGACCATGATTTCGTATGGACGCATGAGAAACCCATCACCTCCTATGGTCGTTGCGGCCACGGTCGTTCCGTGGCAGGAGGGTCGCCTGCGTCGGCAACCTGCCCAGGTTACAGGTTGGCCCGTTGATCTGCGAAATCGCGCCCGTCAACCCACATTTGTGCGGATCGATGCGGGGTCAACCGCGCGTCGCGGATGAAACCGCACTTTCGGGGGCGGGTGCGGGCGCGGGCGCCGGACCGACCAGCGCGGGCCGCGGCCGCAGCCAGGCGGGCAACCACGCGGGGAGCGCATCCGGCGCGTCGGCGAACACCCCGCCGGACGGATCGTCGATGGTGCCGTGCCGGCGCACCAGATCCAGCTCGGGCCGGTAGATCTGGCGGATCACCAGCGCGATGAGCGCCAGCACCGCGATATCGCGCAGCAGTACCGTCGCGGTGAACCATTGCTCGGGCAGGCCGCGATTCTGCTCGCCGTACAGGAACAACATCCGCGGAATCCACACCAACGCGTCGACGGTCATCCACGCCAACAGGATTCGGCGATGCGGCAACGCCAGCACGGCCAGCGGCACCAGCCACAGCGAGTACTGCGGACTCCACACCTTGTTGGTCATCAGGAACGCCGCCACCACCAGGAAAGCCAACTGCGCCAGCCGCGGCCGCTGCCGCGCGGTCAACGCCACATACCCGATGCCGACGCAGCACAGCGCGAACAGCGTCGCGGTCACCGCGTTGGTGACCGACGGCGGCTCCCAGAACCCGAGGTGCGGGTCGAAGCCCTTCCAACCGGTGAACGACTTCACCACGTTGTACAGCGAATCCATATCGTCGCCGCGGCGGGCGTTGAGCCGGAAGAACTCCGACCAACCGCGCGGGAACAACACCAGCACAGGCAGATTCACGACGATCCAGCTGACCACCGCGGTCAGCGCGGTGGTCAGCACCGCACGCCAGCGGCCGGTGCGCAGCGCCAGCAGCACCAGCGGCACCAGCAACAGCAGCGGATACAGCTTGAGCGCCACCCCGACGCCGACGAGGACACCGGCCAACACCGGCTTTCGCCGCGCCCAGGCCAGCAGCGCACCGGTGGCGCAGGCCACCGCGAGCGCGTCGAAGTTGGTGAAGATCTGGAAGATCAGCAGCGGTGACCCGGCGACCAGGGCGGCGTCCCAGATCCGGCGCCCGGCCAGCAGCGCCGTCGCCCACACCGTCGCCAGCCAGGCCAGGGCCAGTCCGAACGCCGAGATGTTGAAGAACATCACCACCTCGGCCACCTTCGGCACCGACACCACCGTGGTGAGCGCCGAGTAGGTCTTGGCCAGCGTCATGGACAGGTACTGGTAGATACCGGTCAGCACCGGATACTCCATGTAGCGGATGGCCGGGCTGCCGTCGTACTGGACGTTGGGCTTGCCGGTGCTGTCCACGTCCACCCAGCTGGACTTGTACGGAAACTTGCCCTGGTTCAGCAGTTCCGCGGTGTAGAGCGGCACCGTGTCCGAGTAGCACAGCTCGTAATAGGCCCGCTGGTTCTCCCAGTTGGCGACGCGCTGCGCCGCGGTGCCCGTGCTGGTCGATTGCAGGCAGGCCGCCTTCGTCGAATATCCCAGCGCCAGGAAGATCACGCCGATCACCAGCATCGCCCGCAGCGGGGTGAAGAACCGCGCCCGCCCGATCAGCGCGTGCCGCCCCACGGGGCCACCGATGGTCTGCGACAGCGCGGAGCCGAGCACGTCGGTGCGGCTGGGCAGGTCTCGCTCGTCGGCGCTGCGCAGGTCTTTGGCCAGCGGAGCTGGCGATTGCGCAGGCGCCAGCGGCGCAGGCGAAACCGTCTGCGGCTCTTGCGGTTCGGTCACGGTGGAGGCGGTGGTCCGGGCGGCGGGGCCGGCGCGTTGGGGTCACCCGGCGGGGGCGGCCCCACCGGCACCGTGGTCGGCGGACCCCACGGGATGGTGACCCCCGGCGCGATCTCCAGCGTCGGCTGGATCACCGTCTCCGAGGGCATACCCGGCGGTGGGGTGGGTGCCGGCGGCGGTGGCGGCGGCGCCTGCGGCACCCCGGCATAGCCACCGATCTCGGTGGGCTTGGGGAACGACTCGTTGTCGGTGCCCTTGAGCGCACCGTCCATGGTCGCCTTCCAGATGTCCGATGGCAGACCCGACCCGTACACCGGGCCACCCCACTGATTCACCAGTGGCTTGGTGCCCGAGGTGGTGCCCACCCACACCGCCGTCGACAGCGACGGGGTGTAGCCGACCATCCAGGCGTCCCGGTTGGCGCCGGTGTCACCGAGCTGGTTGGTGCCGGTCTTGGCCGCCGAGGGCCGCCCGCCGGCCAGGTTGTGCCCGTTGGACCAGCCGGCGATCGGCTGCATGGCGGCGGTGACGTTGTCGGCGACCGCCTTGTCGATGCGCTGCTCACCCTGGTCACTCTGCTGCGAGGCGTCGAAGAGCACCTTGCCGTCGGAGTCGACGACCTTCTGCACGAAGTGCGGCTTGTGGTAGACGCCGGAGTCCGCCAGCGTGGCGTACGCCGAGGCCATGTCGATCACCCGGCTCTGATACTGACCCAGCACGATGCCGTTGTTCGGCGGGCCGCCCTTGCCGTCCTCGCTCAAGGTGTGCTCGACGCCCGGGAAACTCTCGGCGACGCCGGCCTGGTGCGCGGCGTCGGCGACATCCTGCGGCCCGTTCTTGAGTTTCAACATCAGCCGGTAGTAGCTGGTGTTGAGCGAGCGCTTGAGCGCCTCGGCGATATTACAGACGCCGCAGCCCTCACCCTCCACGTTGGTGATCTTGATGCCGTTGACGGTCACCGGTGAGCTGTCGATCTGATAGCCCAGCCCGATGCCCTGCTCCAGCGCCGCCACCAACGCGAACACCTTGAACGACGACCCCGTCGGCAACCCGGCCTGCGCGAAATCGAAGCCCTGGGCGTCCGAGCCGCCGTAGTACGCCTTGATCCCGCCGGTCTTGGGGTCGATGGACACCGCCGCCGCGCGCATATCGGGCATCTGCCCGTCCAGCGTCTTGGTGACCGCGTCCTCGGCCGCCTTCTGCGCGGTCGGGTCTATGGTGGTGGTGACCTGCAGGCCTTCGGTGTTCAGCGTCTGCTCGCTGATGTTGAACAGGTCCAGCAGTTCCTTGGTGACCTGCCGTTCGATCAGGCCGTTGGGCCCGGTGGTCTGGTTCTGCTGGCTGGCCTGCTCGGGCGGCACCGTCGGCGGGAACACCTGAGCGGCACGGTCGGCCTTGGACAGCGCGCCGATGTCGACCATGCCGTCGAGCACCCAGTTCCACCGCTCGGCCGCACCCTCCGGGTCGACGGCGGGATCCAGGGTGGAGGGGCGCTGGATGAGCGCGGCCAGCAGCGCACCCTCGGCGACGTCGAGCTGCTCGACGGGCTTGTCGAAATAGGCCTTGGCGGCCGCCGAGATGCCGTAGGCACCGCGGCCGAAATAGATCATGTTGAGGTAAGACTCCAGGACTTGGTCCTTGCTCCACTCACGCGACATCTTCGTCGAGATGACGAGTTCTTTCGCCTTTCGCACCAGGCCGCCCACCCCGGAGCGGGCGTCGCCGACCAAGGCGTTCTTCACGTACTGCTGCGTGATGGTGGACCCGCCCTGCAGGTCACCGCCGAAGATGTTGTTCTTGAAGGCGCGCGCGAACCCGGACAGCGAGAACCCCGGATTGCTGTAGAAGTCCCGGTCTTCGGCGGCCATCACGGCATCGCGGACGTGCACCGGGATCTGGTTGATGCTGACGTCGACGCGGTTGCCTTCCGGCGGAACGATTCTCGCCAGCTCACTGCCGTCACTGGCCAGGATCGTCGACACCTGCGCGGTGCGGATGTCACCGGGCTTGGGCACGTCGACGATGAGGTAGGCCATCGCGAACGTGACGAACGGCAGCACCAGGAACAACACCAGCCCGAGGTAGACCGCCCGGCGCACCCACTTCCACTGGAAGCCTGCGCGCGGCGGCTTGGGCGGCCCGGTGGGGCCGGGCGGCGGTCCGCCGACGGGCGGACGCGGCGGCGGTGCCGGGGGTTTGCGCGGGGGCGCACCGTCCAGTGCCGCCTTGACGACGTCGATGGGGTCGCGCAGGTGCGGCTCGGTGGCATTGCGCACCGGGGGCAGCAGGGTGGTCTGCCGATCATCGGGTGCGACGTTGGCCCGGCGGTGTGCGCCTGGGGCAGCGGCATGCTCCCGTTCGGCATCCCCCGCTGACCTCGTATGGCGCCCTTCGCTATTCACTGGCCGTACGCGCGCCGGAACGCGCCGTTCGAGTGCGGGGCGCTTTGGGTGCCTTCGGCGACCTCGGCGTTCCGAGCACATACGACTTGACCAGGTGATTCCAACTGCAGGTCCGGCATACCTCCACCACATGTACCGCGAACTCGTCGTAGCGCGTCGCCAGCAGCACCAACTCTTCGGCGGTGCGGGCCGAACCCGACACCGGACCGAGGTGGTCACCGAAAACCCACGACACCAGGGTGAGCTGTTCCTTGCGGCAGATGGGGCACATCACCGAACTGGGCTTCCCGTGGTACTTGGCGGCACGCAATAAGTAGGGATTGGCGTCGCACACTTCGGTGACACCGGTGCGCCCGGAGTACACCTCGGCCAGCAGGGATCGGCGCCGGAGCGCGTAATCCACCACCTGTCGCTGCAATCGCACGTTGACCAGAGTACGTCGGCCTGCTGGGCAGTCGAGTGAGGACCAGCGCCATCGGTGCCCCCGCAATACGATCTTCGCCATGGCCGCATGGACCCGGGCGAAGGACAGCGACCGCGACGCGACCTGCCGACTACTGGACAACGCCCTGGCCGACGGCCAGCTGTCCGGGGACGAGCACCGGCGCCGGGTGACCGTCGCCGTGACGGCCACCACGCTCGGCGAGCTGGAGCCGCTGCTCGCCGATCTGCAGGTGCCCGACGACGAGCGTCCGGTGCCCGTGCGCCGGCGGCGGCGCCGGGATCTGATCCTGGTGGGGGCCGGGGTGGCGGCGGCAATCGTCATCGTCGCGGTCGCATTCAGCGGCGGGCCCGACGCCGACGCACCGTCGAGCAGCCCGAGCCCCCACCCCAACTCCGAAACGCCGGTCCCGGAATCGCATGCGGTGCTGAGCACCATGGCTGCCCCGGACAGCGCGCCGGATTCCGTGCCGCCCGCCGTCGTCAGAACGGCGCCTGACCTGCTCACCGTCGACGGACTGACCGTCGTCGTCGACTCGATCCGCAGCCGGTTCGGCGACACCATGGGTTACGAACTGGCCATCACCAACGACCAGGCCTTCCTGGCCCGACCGGATCCCGCCGACGATCAGCAGAAGATGGTGTACCCGTACCGCGGCGGCTGGGACGATCCGTCCAGGCGGGACCGGTCGGAAAACGACGACCTGACCGATGTGGCCGCTTTCGACATTCCGGCGGCCGCCGCGGCGGTGGCGGCCGCCCCCGCGAAGCTGAACATCGCGCCGGCCGATGTGGCGAGCACCTACCTGGACATCGACTACATCGCCGAGCAGGGTGGGCTGGAGCTGTTGGTGAAGATCACCACCAAGTCCGGCTCCACCGGCTACCTGTATCTGGATCCGGCCGCGACCGTGAAACGCGTCGAGAATCCCAGCTGACCAGCAGCAAGACCACAGAAACTTCTACGATCATCGCGTGGCGACACGGCAGACCGCAGGAACGCGGGCAAAGGACAGCGACCGCAGCGACACCTGCAAGGTGCTCGACACCGCCTTGTCCGAGGGACAGCTGTCCATGGAGGAGCATCGGCAACGGGTCAGCGCCGCCACCAATGCGGCCACCCTCGGCGAGCTGCAAGGCCTGGTCAGCGACCTGCAGACGGGCAACGCGTCGGTCAAGCTGCCGAACCTCAAGCCCGAGCGCAGCCTGGCCCCCGGGGCCGGCGCGGGCTGGGGTCTACGCCTGGCGACGGCCGCCGTACTGGTGCTGCTGGGCATCGCCATCGGGTGGGGCCTCTACGGCAACACGTCGTCCCCGTTGAGCTTCACCACCGATCCGGGCGCCAAGGCCGACGGTATTCCCGGCACGGTGCTCACCCCGCCACGGCAGCTGCAGTCACTCGGCGGGCTGACGGGTCTGTTCGAGCAGATGCGGCAGAAGTTCGGCGACACCAACGGCTACAGCATCACCATCTTCGAGGACTATGCCTCGCTGACCCGGCCCGATCCGAAAGAGCCGCGGCGGGCCCTGAACTACTACTACCGCGGCGGGTGGGACGACCCGTCGGAGACGAGCGTCAGCAGTGACGCCCGGGTGGTCGACCTGGGTGCCTTCGACATCCCGAAGATGGTCGGGTTGATCCGCGGGGCCGCCGAGAGCGTCGGCATCAACCCCGCCGAGGTGAAGAACACCCACGTCAGCATCGAGCCCAACAGCGATATGACCCAGCCGCCGGGCAGCATCGAGATCAGCATCTACGTCACCCCGAAGTTCGGCAACAGCGGCTATATCGAGCTCAACGGCGACGGCACCGTCAAACGCCTCAACCGCGCCAGCTGACGCGTCCAGGCCCGACCAACCTGACAAATCGACACCTTTGGCAACCTCGGGTGGCACTCAATATATCGGCGCGATACAGTTGAGCGACGTGTCGAGCCGACGTGACATTCGTTCGGCTTTGACTGAGTTCCCAACCGAGGGGGAGGTGATTCGATGCTGGAACTCGCCATTCTGGGATTGCTGCTCGAGTCGCCCATGCACGGATACGAGCTCCGTAAGAGGCTGACCGGTCTGCTAGGCGCGTTCCGGGCGTTCTCCTACGGGTCCCTCTACCCCGCTCTGCGGCGCATGCAGGCCGACGGCCTGATCGTCGAGGATGCCGTACCCAACGGAACCGTCCTCGGTGCCACGAAGGTGCGGCGCGCGCGGCGGGTGTACCAGCTCACCGAAGCCGGTACCCAGCGCTTCACCGAACTGGTCGCCGACACCGGCCCGCAGAACTACACCGACGACGGATTCGGTGTGCATCTGGCGTTCTTCAACCGCACGCCCGCCGAGGCCAGGATGCGCATCCTGGAAGGCCGGCGGCGCCAGGTCGAGGAACGCCGGGAAGGTCTGCGCGAGGCGGTGGCCCGGGCGAGCAGTTCATTGGACCGTTACACCAAGCAGCTGCACCAGCTCGGTCTGGAGTCCAGTGAGCGTGAAGTGAAGTGGCTCAACGAATTGATCGCAGCCGAACGGGTGGGGCAGAGCCGCCCCGACAATCAGCCCTGAATCGATCCTGATCAGCCCGGCCCCGGCACAAGCACGGAAGTAAGAGAAGGAGAGCGTCACA
The DNA here is from genome assembly GCF_002101555.1 of Mycolicibacterium canariasense. Taxonomy (GTDB): domain Bacteria; phylum Actinomycetota; class Actinomycetes; order Mycobacteriales; family Mycobacteriaceae; genus Mycobacterium; species Mycobacterium canariasense. The sequence goes on along the minus strand of NZ_LQOL01000047.1, from coordinate 65,030 downwards.
TGTCTGAGTCGAACGCCGTCGGCCGAGCCGACAATTCAGGTGAGGTTCGGGTCGCGATCGTCGGCGTGGGCAACTGCGCGTCGTCGCTCGTGCAGGGCGTGCACTACTACCGGGACGCCGACGAGAACGGCACCGTCCCGGGCCTGATGCACGTCAAGTTCGGGCAGTACCACGTCCGCGACGTGAAGTTCGTCGCCGCGTTCGATGTGGACGCCAAGAAGGTCGGCTTCGACCTGTCCGAGGCCATCTTCGCCTCCGAGAACAACACCATCAAGATCGCCGACGTCCCCCCGCTGGACATCGTCGTGCAGCGCGGGCCGACGCTGGACGGCATCGGTAAGTACTACGCCGAGACCATCGAGATCTCCGACTCGCAGCCCGTCGACGTGGTGAAGGCGCTCAAGGACGCCAAGGTGGACGTGCTGGTGTCCTACCTGCCCGTCGGCTCCGAAGAGGCCGACAAGTTCTACGCCCAGTGCGCGATCGACGCCGGCGTGGCCTTCGTCAACGCGCTTCCGGTGTTCATCGCCTCGGATCCGGTGTGGGCCAAGAAGTTCGAAGACGCCGGCGTGCCGATCGTCGGCGACGACATCAAGAGCCAGGTCGGCGCGACCATCACCCACCGCGTGATGGCCAAGCTGTTCGAGGACCGCGGCGTCACGCTCGACCGCACCTATCAGCTCAACGTCGGCGGCAACATGGACTTCAAGAACATGCTCGAGCGCGACCGTCTGGAGTCCAAGAAGGTCTCCAAGACCCAGGCCGTGACGTCGAACCTGACCGGCTCGCTGGCCGGCAAGATCGACGACAAGAACGTGCACATCGGCCCGTCCGACCACGTCGCCTGGCTCGACGACCGCAAGTGGGCCTATGTGCGGCTGGAGGGCCGCGCCTTCGGTGACGTGCCGCTGAACCTGGAGTACAAGCTCGAGGTGTGGGACTCGCCGAACTCGGCGGGCATCATCATCGACGCCGTGCGTGCCGCGAAGATCGCCAAGGACCGCGGCATCGGCGGACCGATCATCCCGGCCTCGGCCTACCTGATGAAGAGCCCGCCCAAGCAGCTGGCCGACGATATCGCCCGCGCGGAGCTGGAAACCTTCATCCAGGGCTAGTCGGTGATTTGTGGAGTCATACCCGTAATGATTACGGGTATGACTCCACAAATCCCGGACGACGAGCTGGCCGGACTGGACGAATTCGGCCTGCTGCACGAGAACGCCGCGCAGATCGGCGCCACCGTGATCCCGCCGGTGACGCGTGCGGACTCCGGCGAGGTCAGCTTCCTGAAGTGGGGCACCGACGCGCCCGAGGTGGTGTTCCTGCACGGCGGCGGGCAGAACGCACACACCTGGGACACCGTCATCCTCGGCCTGGGCCTGCCCGCGCTGGCCGTGGACCTGCCCGGCCACGGCCGTTCCGGCTGGCGCGCGGACGGCGACTACGGTCCCCGGCTGGCGGCCGAGCTGATCACCCCGATCGTGCGCGAACACGCCCCCGATGCGCGGTTGGTGGTCGGCATGTCGCTGGGCGGGCTGACCGCGCTGCGCATCGCGGCCACCGCACCGGAGTTGGTGCGCGAACTGGTGCTGGTCGACGTCACCCCGTCCGCGCCCGAACGGCACACCGAGATGACCAAGGCACAGATGGGCACCGTCGCGCTGGTGCAGGAGAGCCGGACCTTCCCGACGTTCGCCGACATGCTCGAGGTCACCGTCGCCGCGGCACCTCACCGGGACCGGAATTCGTTGCGGCGCGGCGTGTTCCACAACTCCAAACAACTCGACGACGGCACCTGGACCTGGCGCTACGACTCGTTCCGCAAGGGTGGCGGCTTTACCGGACTGTGGGACGACGTCCCGGCGATCACCATGCCCACCACCCTGATCCGCGGGGCCAATTCTTTCTTCGTCAACGACGAGGACGCCGCGACGTTCGCCCGGACCGCACCGGGATTCCGGCGCACCCATGTGGTCGAGGGCGCCGGACACTCCGTCCAGGGCGATCAGCCGGCGAAACTGGTGGCGTTGCTGCGCGAGATCCTCGGATAACCGGGACTTTCCCAGCCGTTCACCAGTTGCTTGCCAGGCTCGCGTAGGTTCGCCGGCCATGGCCCTCGTTCCGCTGAATCTGCTTGTCTCCCACCACGGTCGTTCCGGCCGCCAGCACCTGACCTGCCGCAACCGCTGCGGCGACGCGTGCTCCAAACCGGTCCCCAACACCAGCGCCAACGAATACTTCGGCGATCTCGTAGCCGAGATGTCGCGCCGCTCGGTACTGCGGGCCACCGGTATCGCCGTCCTGGCGGTGGGAGCGGGTTCGGCGCTGGCCGCCTGCGCCGGCGACAATCCCCCGGCAAGCACCGGGTCGACCACACCCGCCCCGCAGGGGCAGCCGCCGGCCGGTATGCGGTTCGACAGCGTGGCCCCCAACACCGAGGACGCCGTCGTCGTGCCCCAGGGGTACCAGCAGCGCGTCGTGATCGCCTGGGGCGACCCGGTACTGCCCGGCGCCCCGGTGTTCGACATCAACCGGCAGAGCGGCGCCGCGCAGCGCCAGCAGTTCGGCTTCAACAACGACTTCGCGGCGCTGCTGCCCATCAAGGACCAGCCCGGGCGCTACCTGCTGGTGTCCAACCACGAGTACGTGAGCCCGCAGTTCATGTTTCACGGGTACAACGCCGACGCCCCCACCCGCGAGCAGTTCGACGTCGAAACCGGTGCCGTCGGCCTGTCGGTGGTCGAGGTCGAACGCGGCCCGCAGGGCGGTCTGCGCCCCGTACTGGGCCGCTACAACCGCCGCATCACCGCCGACACCCCGTTCACCCTGACCGGGCCGGCCGCCGGCTCGCCCGCCGTACGGACCGCCGCCGATCCCGCCGGGCGCACCGTGATCGGCACCTTCGCCAATTGCTCGGGCGGCGTAACTCCCTGGGGCACAATTCTTTCCGGCGAAGAGAACTTCCACACCTATTTCGGTGCCGCCGAGGGCACGCCGCCCGCCGACCCGGACCGATTCAAGCGCTACGGCGTGCTCACCGAACCGTCGGAACTGCGGTGGGAGAACTTCGATCCGCGCTTCGACCTGGCCCGCACGCCGACCGAGGTGAACCGGTTCGGCTACGTCATCGAGATCAACCCGTGGGATCCGGCCTCGACACCGGTGAAGCACTCCGCCCTGGGCCGGTTCAAACACGAGGCCGCCAACGTGTACGTGACCGGGGACGGCACCGTGGTGGTGTACACCGGCGACGACGAACGCTTCGACTACATGTACAAGTTCGTGTCGGACAAGAAAATTCGGCCCGGCGACACGGCGCACAACATGACCCTGCTGGACGAGGGCACGCTGTACGTCGCCAAGCTGTCCAGCGACATCCCGGCCGACCAGATCGACGGCAGCGGCAAGCTGCCCGCCAAGGGCACCTTCGCCGGCACCGGAACCTGGATCCCGCTGCTGCACTCCGGGCCCGCCGGTTTGGCCGAGTCCCTGGTCGAGGGTTTCTCGGCGCAGGACGTCGCCGTGTTCACCCGGCTGGCCGCCGACAAGGCCGGCGCCACCAAGATGGACCGCCCCGAGGACTTCGAGGCCAACCCCAAGACCGGCAAGCTGTACGTCGCGCTGACCAACAACGACAAGCGCGGCGCCGAGGGCAAGGCCAAGCCGGATGCGGCCAACCCCCGCAACGAGAACAAGAACGGCCAGGTCCTGGAGATCACCGACGACCACGGCGGCACCAGCTTCACCTGGGATCTGCTGCTGGTCTGCGGTGACCCGGCCGCGGCCGACACGTACTACGGCGGCTTCGACAAGACCAAGGTCAGCCCGATCTCCTGCCCGGACAACGTCGCCTTCGACGGGCACGGCAACCTGTGGATCTCCACCGACGGCAACGCGCTGGACTCCAACGACGGGCTGTTCGCGGTGGCATTGGACGGCGACCGGCGCGGGGAGACCAAACAGTTCCTCACCGTGCCGGTCGGCGCGGAGACGTGCGGGCCGGTGATCACCGACGACCTGATCACCGTCAGCGTGCAGCACCCCGGCGAAGGCGACGACCACAGCCTGGACAACCCGCTGTCACACTGGCCGGACGGCGGCAACGCCCCGGCCCGGCCCGCCGTGGTGGCGGTATGGCGGGACGGCGGCGCCATCGGCGTGTAGATCCGACGCGTTTGGAAAACGCCGCGGAGGGCTACGGTTGAGGTCATGACTCGGATCGGTGTCCAGCTGCAGCCCCAGCACTCCCCCAACTACGGTCACATCCGCGACGCGGTGCGCCGCTGTGAGGACCTCGGTGTGGACATCGCCTTCAACTGGGATCACTTCTTCCCGTTGTACGGTGACCCGGACGGGGCGCACTACGAATGCTGGACCATGCTGGCCGCCTGGGCCGAGCAGACCTCGCGTATCGAGATCGGCGCGCTGGTCACCTGCAACTCCTACCGCAATCCCGAGCTGCTGGCCGACATGGCCCGCACCGTCGACAACATCTCCGACGGCCGGCTGATCCTGGGCATCGGGTCCGGCTGGAAGGAGAAGGACTACGACGAGTACGGCTACGAATTCGGCACGGCGGGAAGCAGACTCGATGACCTGGCCGCCGCCATGCCGCGTATCACGTCGCGGCTGGGCAAGCTCAACCCCCAGCCGGTGCGCGACATCCCGATCCTGATCGGCGGCCAGGGCGAACGCAAGACGCTCAAACTCGTCGCACAGTACGCGCACATCTGGCACGGTTTCACCACCGCGGAAAGCTATCCGGACAAGGCCGCGGTGCTGGACCGGCACTGCGCCGACGCCGGCCGCGACCCGGGCGCCATCGAACGGTCCGCCGGCGTGGACCGCAGCGGTAACGGGTTGATCGCCAACGCCGAAGCGCTGACCGCGCTGGGGGTTTCGCTGCTGACCGTCGGCGTCAACGGCCCGGACTACGACCTGTCGGACGCCGAAGAGCTGGTCCGGTGGCGCGACAGCCGGGGCTGACTTGCCCAAGCGGTATGGCGTCAACGAGCGCGAACAGGTCGTCGGGCACGTCGCACAGCTGATCCTGACCGGAAAGCTGCGGTCCGGAGATCGGCTGGACCGCAACGACCTTGCCGCGTCCCTCGGGGTGAGCCGGGTACCGGTCCAAGAAGCGGTGGCCCAGCTGGAACACGACGGCATCGTGACCACCCGCTACCACCGCGGCGCGTTCATCGCGCGCTTCGACGCACACGTGCTGCTGGAGCACTACCACCTGTTCGGGGTGCTCAACGGGCTGGTATCCGCGGGGGCGGCCGCCGAGGCCACCGCGGCGACCATCGCGCGGCTCAAGGACCTGACCGCGCAGTTGCGGCCGGAGAACTTCCACGACATCGCATGGGAGTATCGGCGGCTGCTGACCGAACAGCACGCCGGGCCCCGGTTGCAGGCCGCGATCGCCGCCTCGCAGACCTTCATCCCGCGCGCGTTCTGGGCCGACCATCTGCACGCCGGGCCCGCACTGCTGCAGCTCTACGAAAGCGAGACCAACGCCATCGCCGACGGTGACCCGGACGCCGCGCGCGCCGCGTGCCAGACGGGTGCGGCACTGATGGGCCGGGCGATGCTCGCCGAGCTGGTGCGGCGGGGGGTGCTCGCCCCGGTGCTCCCGTCCGGCCGCGACTGACCCGCGCCCCGACCTGCGGCCAAATGAACCCCGCGTGAGCCGAAGCGTTCGCCGTCGGCCATCGACCGGTTAGGTTTCCACGATGACGTCTGTACCGAACCGCATTCTCCGGGCGGTGGTCTGCGTCCTGGTGGCGTTGATGGCGGGTGGGCTGGCGCTGGCCGCCCCCGCGAACGCCGACCAGTGCGCCCCACCCGGCGTCGACAGTGCCAGCGCGCTGCCGACCAACCTGGCCGCGGCCGCAAAGGGCCCCGGCGCGGACAAATACACCACGGCTTCGGTAGAACCTCTGCAGAACATCGACGTGCAGGCGCTCGGGCTCGGCGTTCCCGGCGTGCTCACCGTCGGCACCCTGTCCGACGCGCCGCCCAGCATCTGCATCGACGCCAAGGGGCAGTTCACCGGATTCGACAACGAGCTGCTGCGCGCTGTCGCCGACCGGGTCGGGTTGAAGATCAACTTCGTCGGCACCGATTTCTCCGGGCTGCTGGCGCAGGTGGCGTCCCGGCGCTTCGACGTCGGCTCCTCGTCGATCACCACCACCGACGCCCGGCGCAAGACCGTCGGGTTCACCAATGGCTATGACTTCGGCTATTTCTCGCTGGTCGTGCCGACCGGATCACCCATCACCGGCTTCTCCCAGCTGGCGAAGGGGCAGCGCATCGGTGTCGTGCAGGGCACCGTGCAGGAGGCGTATGTCGTCGACACCCTGCACCTGGATCCGGTGAAGTTCCCGGACTACAACACCGTCTACGCCAGTCTGAAGACCCGCCAGATCGACGCCTGGGTGGCGCCGTCGCAACAGGCCGTCGGCACGGTGCAGGCCGGAGATCCGACGGTCATCGTCGAGAACACCTTCAGCCTGGACAACTTCGTGGCGTGGGCCGTCGCCAAGGAGAACAAGCCGCTGATCGACGCGCTCAACGCCGGCCTGGATGCGGTGATCGCCGACGGCACCTGGGCCAGGTTGTACTCCGACTGGGTGCCCCGGGCGCTGCCGCCGGGCTGGAAGCCGGGCTCGAAAGCCGCTCCCGTCCCGCAGCTTCCGGACTTCGCGGCGATCGCCGCCCAGCATGCCGGCGCCCCCGCCACCGGCGGGGCGGCACCCAAATCGACTCTGGCGCAACTCGGTGCGGCCTTCCTGGACTGGGATCTGTACCGGCAGGCCATCCCGGACCTGTTCAAGACCGGCCTGCCGAACACGCTGATCCTCACCGCCTGCGCCGCCGTCATCGGCGTCCTGCTCGGGTTGGTACTCGCCATGGCGGGTATCTCGCGCTCCCGGTGGCTGCGCTGGCCGGCGCGGGTGTACACCGATATCTTCCGCGGTCTGCCCGAGGTGGTCATCATCCTGGTGATCGGGCTGGGTGTCGGGCCCGTCGTCGGCGGGCTGACCGGAAACAACCCGTACCCGTTGGGGATTGCCGCGCTGGGTTTGATGTCGGCGGCCTACGTGGGCGAGATCTTCCGGTCCGGCATTCAGAGCGTGGAGGCCGGTCAGCTGGAGGCGTCGCGGGCGCTGGGGTTCAGCTACCGCTCGTCGATGCGGCTGGTGGTGGTGCCCCAGGGCGTGCGTCGGGTGCTCCCGGCGCTGGTGAATCAATTTATCTCACTGCTCAAGGCGTCCTCGCTGGTGTACTTCCTGGGGCTGGTGGCCAACCAGCGGGAGCTGTTCCAGGTGGGCCGTGACCTCAATGCCCAGACCGGAAACCTGTCCCCGTTGGTGGCGGCCGGATTGTTCTATCTGATGCTGACCATCCCACTGACCCACGTGGTGAACCTCATCGACGAGCGGTTGCGCACCGGACGCCAGCCGGCCCCGGTGCAAGAGGAGATGATCTGATGGCCGATCCAGGGGCGAGCGAAGCGACGGGGAAAATCGCGGTTTCCCTGGGCGCCAAGGACATCCACCTGTCGTTCGGACCCAACGCGGTGCTGCGCGGGGTGGACCTGCAGGTGCCCGCGGGCAGCACCGCCGTGGTGATCGGACCGTCCGGGTCGGGGAAGTCGACGCTGCTGCGCACCCTGAACCGGCTCTACGAACCGGACCGGGGCGACATCCTGCTCGACGGCCGGTCGGTGCTGGCCGACAATCCGGATGCGCTGCGGCAACGAATCGGCATGGTGTTCCAGCAGTTCAACCTGTTTCCGCACCGCACGGTGCTGGACAACGTCACGCTGGCACCGCGCAAGCTCAAGGGCATGTCCGCCGACGCCGCCCGCGAGCTGGGACTGGCTCAGCTGGATCGGGTTGGCCTGCGGCACAAGGCCGATGTGCGTCCGTCGACACTGTCCGGCGGCCAACAGCAGCGGGTGGCCATCGCCCGGGCGCTGGCGATGTCGCCGCAGGTGATGTTCTTCGACGAGGCCACCTCCGCACTGGACCCCGAATTGGTCAAGGGCATCCTGGAACTCATCGCCGAACTCGGCTCCGGCGGGATGACCATGGTGGTGGTCACCCATGAGATGGGCTTCGCCCGGTCCACCGCCGACGCGGTGGTGTTCATGGACCACGGCAAGGTGGTCGAATCCGGCCCGCCGGAGCAGATCTTCGAGGCCGCCGAAACCGACCGGTTACGCCGCTTCCTCTCGCAGGTGCTGTGAGGGCGTCGTGGTGAGGAAAATCGGCGCGGAACCGACCTGGCAGGCCCCGACAGGTTAGACTAGCGAATTATGGTCGAGACCGAACCGCAGGTCGCTGAGCTGGCCGGAGAGCTCCAGCGGGTGCTCTCCAAGCTGTTCTCCGTGCTGCGTCGCGGCGACACCAACAAGGGTCAGGCCGGCGACCTCACGCTGGCTCAATTGTCGATCCTGCTGACCCTGCTCGACTGCGGTCCCATCCGGATGACCGAGCTGGCCGCGCACGAGCGGGTCCGCACCCCGACCACCACCGTGGCGATCCGCCGGCTGGAGAAACTGGGCTTGGTCAAGCGGTCGCGTGATCCGTCGGACCTGCGCGCCGTGCTGGTCGAGGTGACCCCGCGCGGGCTGGTTCAGCACCGCGAGGCGCTGGAGGCCCGGCGGTCGTTCCTGGCCGAGCTGGTCGGCAAGCTCAGCGAGGACGATCAGCACACCCTGGCCGCCGCGTTGGGCTCCCTGGACCGGCTCGCCGACCAGGCCCCGGTCGAGAAGACCACCTAGCCCAGCCAGTCCAGCACGGCGGCCGCCGTCCAGGACTGCTGCATGCTGCCGAGCGGCTCGCCGGTGAACGGCTCGTAGTACTCGGCGAAGGTGCCGTCGCTGGCTTGGCGCAGACCTTCCCGGCGCAGCACCGACGACCGCTCGGCCCAGCCGCGCCGGGCGAAGCACCACGAGAACAGCCACGTCATCACCGGCCACACCGGACCCCGCCAGTACTCGCGCGGCCGGAAGTCCCGGGACACCGGCGAGGTGGACGGGATCAGCGCGTACTTCAGGTCCGGGTGACCGCAGAAGCGCGGCCCCTCAAGCAGTTTCAGCAGGGCGCGTTCCTTGTCGTGCGGCAGCCCGCCGCACAACAACGGGGCGAACTGCGCGACGGTCTCGGTGGCCACCCATTTCTCGGCCCGGACATCGAAATCCCTTGCCGCGCCGGTTCGTTCATCGGCGGTCTCGACCACGCCGGTGCGGAACCGGTCGGCCCACGAGTACAGCTCGCGGACGTCGGCGAGCGGGCGCTTGTAGTCCTCGCCGATCTCGGCCAGCACGGTGCAGGCCACCGAGAACACCGCCGAGACGAACACGTCCTCCACGGCGAAGCTCATCACCTTGGGTAGCAACTCGTCGTCGTAGCGGGCCGACTTCATCTCCTCCAGCAGCCACAGATAACGGTCGTACTCCAGGTCCGACGGGCGCTGGGTGGCGTCGGTGTTGATCTTGTTGTCCTCGCGCTGGTATTCCGGCACGTTGCCGGGAATCACGTTGGCATAGGCGCTGTCCCAGCGCGGCGAGTTGTCCATCCCGGATTCCCAGCCGTGGTACAGCGTGACCCGTCCGCGGCTCTGCTGGTCGCGGCACTCGGCCAGCCAGCGATGCCAGCGGACCAGATCGGCCCAACGCCGGTCCAGGAACGCCTCGGCCACCGCCCGGGTGCTGCGGCCCCTGGTCTTGGCATGGTCCAGGATCCGCTGCACGGCGATGGCGTGCACCGGCGGCTGGGTGATGCCCGAGGTGTGCCGTACCCGTGAGGCGTTGGCGGCCAGCGCCGAAGTGGCCCAGCGGGCGGGCCCGGGGAAGTACCCGTCGACCCCGTTGGCGAAGACGATGTGCGGAATCATGCCGTTGCGCCACTGCGCCGACAGGAGCGTGTCCAGTTCGACGACGGCCCGCTCGACGCTCAGCGGCGCCAGACCGATGGCGACGAACGCGGCATCCCAGCTCCACATGTGCGGGTACAGCAACGGGGCCGCGGTGGTCATCACGCCCAGGTCGTTACCGCGCAGCAGATAGGCGGCGCGGGCGGCCAGCTGCGTGGGCGCAAAGCTCGGATCGGGTGGCATCGCATCCATCATGCGACGCCGGGCGGCATCGTGCAGATTGGACCGGGCAGATCGCTACCCTCGACACTGTGCCGACCGCATTGATCACCGGTGCCGCCGGCGGTATCGGTTCCGCCATCGCCGCCGCGCTCGCCCCCACCCACACCCTGCTGCTGGCCGGCCGCCCGTCGGCACGCCTGGACGCGCTCGCCGAGCGCCTCGGCGCCCCCACCTGGCCGCTGGAGCTCACCGACCCGGAGTCGATCGAGTCCGCCACCGAGGTGCTGGCCGAACTCGACGTGCTGGTGCACAACGCCGGCGTGCTCTATCCGGGGCGGGTGGCCGAGTCCACCGCCGAGCAGTGGCGAGCGAGCTTCGAGGTGAACGTCACCGGCGCGGTGGCCCTGACACTGGCGTTGTTGCCGGCGCTGCGGGCCGCACGCGGGCACGTGGTGTTCATCAACTCCGGCGCCGGCCGCACCGTGTCGGCCGGGATGGCGTCCTACTCGGCGAGCAAATTCGCGTTGCGGGCGTTCGCCGATTCGCTGCGCGCCGACGAACCGTCGCTACGGGTGACGTCGGTGTTCCCGGGCCGTACCGACTCCGAGATGCAGCGCGACCTGGTCGCCTACGAGGAGAAGGACTATCAGCCGCACCGGTTCCTGCGACCGGAGACCGTCGCCGAACTCGTCGCACACGCGGTGGCCACCCCGCCGGACGGCCACGTGCACGAGATCGTGGTACGGCCCCGGTGACGGGTCAGGCCGGCACCATGCCGTGCGGGTCGAGCACGAACTTCTGGGCCACCCCCGAGTCGAACGCGGCGTACCCCTCCGGTGCCTTGTCCAGGCCGATGACGGTCGCGTTCACCGCATCCGCAATGTGGGCCTTGTCGTGCAGGATGCTCATCATCAGACCGCGGTTGTACTTCAGCACCGGGCACTGACCGGTGTAGAAGCTGTGGCTCTTGGCCCAGCCCAGGCCCAGGCGCACCTTGAGCGTGCCGTGCTTGGCGTCGTCGTCGGTGCCGCCCGGATCGCCCGTCACGTACAGGCCGGGGATGCCCAACGATCCGCCGGCGCGCGTGACGTTCATGATCGAATTCAACACGGCGGCGGGCTGCTCCCCGGCGCCGTGGCCGTGACCGCTGGCCTCGAATCCCACCGCGTCGACGGCGCAGTCCACCTCATCGGTGTTCAGGATGTCGGCGATCTGTTCTTCCAGCGTGGCATCGGCGCTGATGTCGACGGTCTCGCAGCCGAAGGATTCGGCCTGCTTGAGCCGGTCGGCATTGAGGTCGCCGACGATCACCACGGCGGCGCCGAGCAGGTGCGCCGAGTACGCCGCGGCCAGACCGACCGGGCCGGCGCCGGCGACGTACACCGTCGACCCCGTGGTGACGCCCGCGGTCTTGGCTCCGTGGTAGCCGGTGGGGAAAATGTCCGACAACATGGTGAGATCGCGGATCTTGGCCAGCGCGGCATCACGATCGGGGAACTTGAGCAGGTTGAAGTCGGCGAACGGCACCATGACGTAGTCGGCCTGCCCACCGAGCCAGCCACCCATGTCGACGTACCCGTAGGCCGACCCGGCCCGGGCAGGATTGACGTTCAGGCAGATGCCCGTCTGGCCCTCGCGGCAGTTGCGGCAGCGTCCGCAGGCGATGTTGAACGGCACCGAGCAGATGTCGCCGACGTCGAGAAATTGGACGTCGGAACCCTTTTCGACGATCTCACCGGTGATCTCGTGACCGAGCGTCTGGCCGACCGGCGCGGTGGTGCGCCCGCGCACCATGTGCTGGTCGGACCCGCAGATGTTGGTCGACACGCACTTGAGGATGACGCCGTGGTCCGCCTTGCGACTCATTCCCATCGCATCGGCGACCTCGGCGGGGACTTCGAGTTTGGGATAGGGCAACGTCTCGACGGCGACCTTGCCCGGGCCCTTGTAGACGACGATTCGGTTGTCAGACACCGCGCACTCCAGACTGGGACCGCGAATACCGTAAGTCGTTCTCTCAGACGGGATTTCCGCCGCAACAGCGCGGCCCTGGCATCCAGTATCCGCGCGTCGATATGCGCGAGGGCGAATGTCTGCACATCCGTGGCAGAAACTAACCGAACGGTGGGGATTGCTCCCCGCCGCCCGGCGGTCGCGCTCAGACGACCAGGTTGACCAGCCGTCCCGGCACCACGATGACCTTCTTCGGGATGGCGCCGTCCAGGAACGCCAACACCTTCTCGTCGGCCAGCGCCGCCTCCTCCAGCGCCGTCCTGTCGGCGTCGGCGGCGACGGTGATCTTGCCCCGCACCTTCCCGTTCACCTGGACCGGCAACTCGACGGTGTCGTCGACCAGATAGCGCTCGTCGGCGACCGGGAACGGCCCGTGCGCCAGCGAGGTGTCGTGGCCGAGCCGGCGCCACAGCTCCTCGGCCAGGTGCGGCGCCAGCGGGGCGACCATCAGCACCAGCGGCTCGATGGCCGCGCGGGCGGCCACCCCCTCCTTGGTGAGATGGTTGGTGTACTCGATGAGTTTGGCCGCGGCGGTGTTGTTGCGCAGTGCCGCATAGTCTTCCGCCACGCCGGCGATCGTCTTGTTCAGGATGCGCAGGGTGTCCTGCGACAATGCCTCGTGCTCGACGACCCGCTGCCCGCCGGTGGTCTCGTCGACGACGGTGCGCCACACCCGCTGCAGGAACCGGTGCGCGCCGACCACGTCCTTGGTGGCCCACGGCCGCGACGCCTCCAGCGGGCCCATCGACATCTCGTAGACACGCAGGGTGTCCGCCCCGTAGGCGTCGCAGATCTCGTCCGGCGACACCGAGTTCTTCAGGCTCTTGCCGATCTTGCCGAATTCCTGGTTGACCTCTTGATCGTGATAGTAGAACTTGCCTTCACGCTCAACCACTTCGGCGGCGGGCACATAGCTGCCGCGGGCATCGGTGTAGGCGAACGCCTGGATGTAGCCCTGGTTGACCAACCGCCGGTAGGGCTCCGCCGAGCTGACGTGGCCCAGGTCGTAGAGCACCTTGTGCCAGAACCGCGAGTACAGCAGGTGCAGCACCGCGTGCTCGACACCGCCGACGTACAGGTCGACGCCGCCCGGGTCGTCAGGCCCGTGGATCTCCGGCCGCGGACCCATCCAGTACGCCTCGTTCTCCTTGGCGCACAGTTCATCCGGATTCTGCGGGTCGGTGTAACGCAGCTCGTACCAGGAGCTGCCGGCCCACTGCGGCATCACGTTGGTGTCGCGGGTGTAGGTCTGCAGACCGTTCCCGAGGTCGAGTTCGACGTGCACCCAGTCGGTGGCCTTGCCCAACGGCGGCGACGGTTCGCTGTCGGCGTCGTCCGGGTCGAAGGACACCGGCGCATAGTCCGGGATATCCGGAAGGTCCACCGGCAGAGCCGATTCCGGTAGCGCGTGGGCGCGGCCGTCGGCGTCGTAGACGATCGGGAACGGCTCACCCCAGTAGCGCTGGCGGGCGAACAGCCAGTCGCGCAGCTTGTATTCCACCCGGGACCGGCCGCGGCCGTCGGCCTCCAGCCGGGCCACCACCGCCTCCTTGGCGGCGGGCACGGCCAGCCCGTCGAGGTAGCCGGAGTTGATGAGCTCACCGTCGCCGGAATACGCCTGCTCCGAAACATCGCCGCCGGCAATGACTTCCACGATCGGCAGACCGAACTCGGTGGCGAACTCCCAGTCCCGCTGGTCGTGACCGGGCACCGCCATGATCGCGCCGGTACCGTAGCCGGCCAGCACGTAGTCGGCGATGAAGACCGGAACCTGGGCGCCGTTGACCGGATTGGTGGCATACGCGCCGAGGAACACGCCGGTCTTGGTCTTGTTCTCCTGGCGTTCCAGATCCGACTTGGCCGCGATCGCCGCGCGGTAGGCCGCCACCGCCGCGGCCGGGGTGGCCGAGCCGTAGGTCCAGCGGTCGTCCACACCGTCCGGCCATTCGGGCGCGACCAGCGCGTCCACCAGGTCGTGCTCGGGCGCCAGCACCAGGTAGGTGGCGCCGAACAGGGTGTCCGGCCGGGTGGTGAACACCTCGACGTCACCTGCCGGCGTGCGGAATTCCACCGCCGCACCGGTGGACCGGCCGATCCAGTTGCGCTGCATGGTCTTGACCTTGTCCGGCCAGTCCAGCACGTCCAGGTCGTCGAGCAGCCGGTCGGAGTAGGCGGTGATGCGCATCATCCACTGCCGCAAGCGTTTCCGGAACACCGGGAAGTTTCCGCGGTCACTGCGGCCGTCGGCGGTGACCTCTTCGTTGGCCAGCACGGTGCCCAACCCGGGGCACCAGTTGACCATCGAGTCGGCCCGGTAGACCAGCCGGTAGCCGTCCACCACGTCGGCCCGCTCGGCGTCCGACAGGGCGGCCCAGTCCCGGCCGTCGGGTAGCGCCCGGGTGCCCGAGGCGAACTCGTCGACCAATTCGGCGATGGGGCGGGCCCGCTTGAGGTCCTGATCGAACCAGGCGTTGTAGATCTGCAGGAAGATCCACTGTGTCCACTTGTAGAAGTCGACATCGGTGGTGGCGAAGCTGCGCCGGGTGTCGTGGCCCAGGCCCAGGCGCCCCAGCTGACGCCGGAAGTTGACGATATTGGCCTCGGTGCGGGTACGCGGGTGGGTCCCGGTCTGCACCGCGTACTGCTCGGCGGGCAGGCCGAACGCGTCGAAGCCCAGCGCGTGCAGCACGTTGCGGCCCGTCATCCGGAAGTAGCGCGCGTACACGTCGGTGGCGATATAGCCCAGCGGATGCCCGACGTGCAGGCCCTCACCGGACGGATACGGGAACATGTCCTGGACGAACATCTTGTCCGCGGGCACCGAGCCGCCGTCGGGGGGCGCCAGCGAGCCGACGGGATTCGGCACGTTGAACGTGCCCAGGGCGTGCCACCGCTGTTGCCAGTCGGCCTCTATCGCACCGGCCAGTTCCGCGTTGTAGCGATGGCTCGGGGCGTCAACATCAGGGGCGGTCTCGTGGCCGGCCGGGGCGTCTGTCACGCCAAACAGGGTATAAGCGCCGCTGAGGGAGCCTTCGGCCACGGGTTGATAAAGGTTGCGTTGCAGAGCGGTCAGCACACGGTTGCAGCTCGATTCCGGCCCTGGTGACCACGCCGCGGGCATGGATACAGTCGGCGCCTGACTTGGGAACGAGCAGGGGAAGGACCGACGTCAGATGAGGGAGATGGCCGTCAAGCCGACCGCGCGGCACCGTTGGCGGATTGTGATCGCCGGCACTGCAGCCGGGCTGGCCGGTGTGGTCGGGCTGGCAGGCAACACCGCCGGCGCCGAACCGCTGGCACCGCAACCCGTGCTGCCCGCGCCGGCCACCGTCACCCAGACGGTCACCGTCGCCCCGAACGCCGGCCCACTGGCGCCTGCGCAGGCGGCGAGTGTCCCCGCCGCCGGGCTGGCCGGCAGCCCGGCCGCCCCGATCGCGCCCGCTGCCGCCGGCGCCATGATGGCCCCGGCCGGCACCGCCCCGGTCACCCAGGCGATCACCCAGCCGGTCGCCATCCCGCTCAACCCGGACAACTCGGGCACCATCAAGGACTACCTCACGTCCAAGGGCGTGACCCTGGAGCCGCAGTCGGCCCGCGATTTCAAGGCGCTGCACATCGTGCTGCCGATGCCGCCCGGCTGGTCGCAGGTGCCCGACCCGAACGTTCCGGACGCTTTCGCGGTGATCGCCGACCGGGTCGGCGGGGATGGTCTGTACACCTCGAACGCCCAGGTGGTGATCTACAAGCTGGTCGGCGATTTCGATCCGCGCGAAGCCATCCGGCACGGATTCGTCGACAGCCAGCAGCTGGCCGCCTGGCGTCCCACCGACGGCCGGATCTCCATCATCAACGACGTGCCCACCTCGTGGATCGAAGGCACGTACCGCGAGAACAACATGACGCTCAACACGTCGCGGCACAACCTGATCGCCACCGCCGGACCGGACCGCTACCTGGTGTCGCTCGCGGTGACGACCGGGGCGAGTGTCTCGGTCGCCTCCGGGGAGGCCACCGACGCGATCATCAACGGGTTCAAGGTGCTGCCGCCCGGTGCCGTACCCGCCGCGGCACCGGCCACACCCGCCGTTCCGGGGGCCGCCCCGGCCCCCGCCGCACCCGCGGTACCGGCCGCACCGGCGGCTCCCGCGACACCGGCGGCGGCGCTGGCCACCGGGCCGATGGGCCCGGGTGCCGGCACGGTGGCACCGGCGGCACTGGGCCTCCCCCGCTGACGCCTTCGCGGCGCCTCGTATCCTGGGGCGCATGCTCGTCGCCGCCGTGTTGTGTCTGTGCGCCGCGGCTGCCACGGCCGGTGTCGCCGGCTGGACGCTGACCCGCCCACACTCCGCCGACCCCGTCCGCCAGGTGCTGCGCGCCGTCGCGCCCACTCAGTTCGCGGCGGCAGCGATGCTCGCCGCCGGTGGTGTGGTGGCCCTGGCCAAGCCCGGCTCGATGGCGCTGCTGGTGCTCGTGGTGTGTGTGTTGGGTGCGATCGGCACCGTCGCCGCCGGCTGCTGGCAGAACGCCAAGCTGGTCGCCAGGGCCGAGGCCGCCCAGGAACTCACCAAGACGCAGGCCGGTTCGGGCTGCGCCGGCTCCTGCGCCTCCTGCACGCTGTCCTGCAGCTGACCGCCCTGCTCAGTTCCTGCTGAGGTCTATCGGGTGCGTGGCCAGCATCGACAGCGGTAGCGGCTGGCGCCGCAGCACCCGGGCCCACAGGTCGATCCGCGGTTCGACCAGGATGTCCGACGGCAGCGCCGACAGCACGATCCAGTCGTCGCGCGCGATCTCGCCCTCGAGCTGACCGAGGGTCCAGCCGGAGTACCCGGCGAAGATCCGCACCCCCTCCACCAGGGGGGCGATCGCCTCCGGATCGGCGTCCAGGTCGACCATCGCGACCCGGCCCTGCACGTGGCGCAGCCCGGGCACGTCGGTCGCACTCATCCCGACCCGCAGGGTCGCCAGGCACAGCGCGGAATCACGCTTGACCGGTCCGCCGATGAACATCGACTTGGGCTTCACCGCGAGCTTGGCCCACTGCGGGAGCACGTTGTACACCGCCGTTTCGCTGGGGCGGTTCAGCACCACTCCGAGCGTGCCGCCCTCGTTGTGCTCGACGATGTAGATGACGCTGCGCCGGAACGTCGGCTCGAGCAGATCCGTCTCGGCCAGCAGCAGGGTTCCGGCCCGCACTCGAGGTGCCGTCGGAGTCGTGTAATCCTCCGGATCCTCTGGGTGCGCCACGCACCCATCATCGCACCAGCGGCCGCGCGCCGTGACGAACAAGCACGGCCCGCCGGGATATTTGTAGGGTGGATTCCGGGTGCGGACGGCTCAGTTGGCACCGCCCGGCCCGGACAGGATCTGAAACCACATGACCGACACCCGCCCACCTGACACCGGCTGGCAGGCGGTGCGCGGCATGCCCGAATTCCGGCGGCTGCTGGAACTGCGGGCGGTCAGCCAGTTCGGTGACGGACTGTTCCAGGCGGGGCTGGCCGGCGCCATCCTGTTCAACCCCGAGCGCGCCGCGCGGCCATGGGAGATCGCACTGTCGTTCGCCGTGTTGTTCCTGCCCTATTCGATCCTCGGCCCGTTCGCCGGCCCGCTGCTGGACCGCTGGGACCGGCGCTGGGTGCTGGTGGGCGCCAACGCCGGCCGGCTGACGCTGGTGCTCGCCGTGGCAACCGCGCTGGCCGTCGATTCACCGAATCTGGTGCTGCTGCTGGGGGCGCTGATCGTCAACGGGTTCACCCGGTTCGTCTCGTCCGGGCTGTCGGCCGCGCTGCCGCACGTGGTGCCGCGCGACAAGGTGATCGCGATGAACTCGGTGGCCACCGCGACCGCCTCGGTGGCCACCTTCCTCGGCGCGAATTTCATGCTGCTGCCGCGCTGGCTGCTCGGCGCGAACGACGCCGGGGCCTCGGTGGTGATCTTCCTGGCCGCGGTGCCCATCGCCGGTGCCCTGTGGCTGTCGGTGCGCTTCTCCCCGCACGTGCTCGGCCCCGACGACAGCGCCCGCGCCGTGCACGGTTCGGTGGCCTACGCCGTGTTCACCGGCTGGCTGCACGGGGCGCGCACGGTGCTGTCGGTGCCGACCGTCGCCGCGACGCTGAGCGGGCTGGCCGCACACCGCATGGCCTTCGGCATCAACACCCTGCTGGTGTTGGTGATCGTGCGGCACATCGGCGATCAGGAGGTCGCGGGTGTCGGGCTGGGCACCACGGTGCTGTTCGTCGGCGCCGCCGGCGCCGGGGCGCTGCTGGCCACGCTGCTGACCCCGGCCCTGGTCGGCCGCTGGGGCCGGTACCGCGCGGCCAACGGGGCGCTCGCGCTGGCCGCCGTCGTGCAGCTGTGCGCGGTGACGCTCGCCGTGCCGGTGATGATCGTCTGCGGCTTCATCCTGGGCGCGGCCGGACAGGTGGTGAAGCTGTGCGCGGACAGTGCCATGCAGATCGACGTCGACGACGCCCTGCGCGGGCACGTGTTCACGGTCCAGGACGCGCTGTTCTGGATGTCGTTCGTGCTCGCCGTCACGGTGGCCGCCGCGGTGATCCCGGCCGACGGCCGGTCGGTGGCGCTGGTCTGTGCCGGTGCGGTGCTCTACCTGACCGGGCTGGCCGTGCACGCCTGGCTGGGTAGGCGCAACAGACCGGTACCGGACCGGGGTTAGGGTTCCACTCATGGCTGGAGCCGGACCGATCGTCGCCGACCTGCAGGCCGAGAGCGACGTGCTCGACGCGTTGGTCGCCGACCTGCCCGCGCCGGCCTGGCGGACCGAAACCCCCTCCCCCGGCTGGACCATCGCGCATCAGATCGCCCACCTGTGGTGGACGGACCGGACCTCCCTGCAGGCGGTCACCGACGAAGCCGCCTTCGGGGCGGTGCTGGCCGAGGCCACCGTAGACCCGTTCGGTTTCGTCGACGCGGCCGCCGAGCGGCTGGCCACCACGCCCCCGGCCGCACTGCTGGCCGGCTGGCGGGCCGACCGGTCCCGGCTGCACGATGCACTGCTGCGCGTCGAGGACGGGCGCAAGTTGCCATGGTTCGGACCGCCGATGAGCGCCGCGTCGATGGCGACCGCCCGACTGATGGAGACCTGGGCGCACGGCCTCGACATCGCTGACGCGCTCGGGGTGCGCCGCGAGCCGACGGCGCGGCTGCGGTCGATCGCCCATATCGGTGTGCGGACCCGCGATTTCGCCTTCACCGTGCACGGCCTGACCCCGCCCACCGCCCCGTTTCACGTGAAACTGCAAGCGCCGGACGGGGTTTCGTGGACCTGGGGGCCCGAGGACGCGGCCCAGTCGGTGACCGGGTCGGCCGAGGACTTCTGCATGCTGGTCACCCAGCGCCGGCCCCCGGCCGAACTCGACGTAAGCGCCGTCGGCGAAGACGCCGCGACCTGGCTGACCATCGCGCAGGCGTTCGCGGGACCGCCGGGCGCCGGCCGGGGCTAGACCTCGCTCGCCGAATCCGCGGCCCCGTCCCCGTCGGCATCGGTGAGCTTGACGTCCCAGTGCCCGTCGGCGTCGCGGTCGGCGTAGGCGGCCTGTCCCGCCAACGCCTGGTCGGCCAGTCCGTCACCATCGGTGTCCAGCAGCCGGTCGTCCACTTGGCCGTCGGCATCGAAATCCACCATCGGACCGCCGCTCTGTTCCACCCCGTCCAGCCCGAACCAGCGCAGCTGCCCGCCCCGAGCCCCGGCGTCGGCCGCCAAAGCCCATGTGCCGGAACCGTCGTCGGTGAAGTACGCCGCACCCGCGGCCCCCACGTCGTGCACTCCGTGATCGGCCAGCCCATCCCGGTCCAGATCGGCCAGCGCATCGTCGACGACACCGTCCCCGTCGAGGTCGAGTCCGACACCGTCGAGCAGTCCGTCGCCGTCCGCGTCGACGACCGGTTCCGCGGAGAACATGGTGGCGCCGCCGTCACCGTCGGCCAGGCAATAGTCCATGCCCTTTGAAGACGCATCAGCCGTGCTGCGCGTTCCACCATTTCTTCAGTTCGGCGACGGCCTCGTCGTGCTCGAGCGGTCCGCGGTCCAGCCGGAGTTCCTTGAGGTACTTCCACGCCTGGCCCACCTGCGGTCCCGCCGGGATGCCGAGAATCTCCATGATCTCGTTGCCGTCCAGATCGGGGCGTACCCGCTGCAGGTCCTCTTTCTCGGCCAATTCGACGATCCGCGCCTCCAGGTCGTCGTAGTTGGCCTGCAGCCGGGCCGCCCGCCGCTTGTTGCGCGTCGTGCAATCGGCACGCACGAGTTTGTGCAGCCGGGTCAGCAACGGGCCGGCGTCGGTGACGTACCGGCGCACCGCCGAATCGGTCCACCGGCCGGTGCCGGCCGCATCGGCGTAGCCGTGGAAGCGCAGGTGCAGGTACACCAGCTGGGACACGTCGTCGACCATCTGCTTGGAGTACTTCAGCGCGCGCAGCCGCTTGCGCGTCATCTTGGCGCCGACCACCTCGTGGTGATGGAAGCTCACCCCGCCGTCGGGTTCGTGCCGGCGGGTGGCGGGCTTGCCGATGTCGTGCAGCAGCGCCGCCCAGCGCAGCACCAGATCCGGCCCGTCCTCCTCGAGGTCGACGGCTTGGCGCAGCACCGTCAGCGAATGCCAGTACACATCCTTGTGCTGATGGTGTTCGTCGATGGCCATCCGCATGTCGCCGACCTCGGGCAGCACCACATCACCGAGCCCGGTCTGCACCATCAGATCCACCCCGGCGACCGGGTCGACGCCCAGCAGCAGCTTGTCCAGTTCGGCGGCCACCCGCTCGGCGGTGATCCGCTCCAGCTGCGGCGCCATGTCCAGCAGCGCCTCCAGCACCCGGGGCGCGACGGTGAATCCCAGCTGGGACACGAACCTGGCCGCGCGCAGCATCCGCAACGGGTCGTCACCGAAGGACACCTGCGGTGCCGACGGGGTGTCGAGCACCTTGGCGCGCAGCGCGGCCAGACCGCCCAATGGGTCACAGAACTCGGTCGGCCCGTCCTCGGTGATCCGCACGGCCATCGCGTTGACGGTGAAATCGCGACGCACCAGGTCCTCGTCGAGGCTGTCACCGAAGCGGACCTGCGGATTACGCGTCACCTGGTCATAACTGTCGGAGCGGAAGGTGGTGATCTCCAGCCGGTGCCCACCCTTGCCGACCCCGATCGTGCCGAACTCGATGCCGGTGTCCCACAGCGCGTCGCCCCAGCCGCGCAGCAGCTTTTGCATCTGCTCCGGGCGGGCGTCAGTGGTGAAGTCCAGGTCGGTGTAGACCCGGCCGAGCAGGGCGTCCCGCACGCTGCCGCCCACCAGGTACAGCTCATGCCCGGCGGCGGCGAACACCGCGCCGAGGTCGGCGAGCAGCGGCCGGTACCCGCTCAGCGCCACCCAGGCGCCGGCCAGCAGTTCGGCGTCGGCGTCTTCGGAGGTCGGGTGGTTCGGCACGTTCGGTGAGTCTAGTGACGACCATCCCGGCGATAACGACCCGGCGACAGCCCGGCCACGACCGGGCCAGTGTGGCAAGGACGGCATGCCGCGGCAGCTACTATCGCTTGGGTGTCGGACGGCGAACAAGCCAAACCGCGACGGCGCCGAGGGCGTCGCCGCGGACGCCGCGCTGCCGGTCCACCGACACCTGTATCCGAGCAGTCCGCCTCGAACGCCGGCGAGCCGGCCGCCGAGAAGACCCCCAGTCCGGCCAAACCCGGCCAGAACCGCCAGCAACATCCGCCGCGCCGCGCCCAGGAGCGGTTACGCACCGTGCACGAGACCTCGGCCGGCGGTTTGGTCATCGACGGTATCGACGGTCCGAAGGAGAGCCAGGTCGCCGCGCTGATCGGGCGGATCGACCGGCGCGGGCGGATGCTCTGGTCGCTGCCCAAGGGCCATATCGAGATGGGTGAGACGGCCGAACAGACCGCCATCCGCGAGGTCGCCGAGGAGACCGGCATCCAGGGCAGCGTGCTGGCCGCCCTGGGCAGCATCGACTACTGGTTCGTCACCGAGGGGCGCCGAGTACACAAGACGGTGCACCATTACCTGATGCGTTTCCTGGGCGGTGAACTCTCCGATGACGACGTGGAGGTCACCGAGGTTGCGTGGGTTCCGCTGGAGGACCTGCCGGCCCGGCTGGCCTACGCCGACGAGCGGCGGCTGGCCGAAGTCGCCGGCGAACTCATCGACAAGCTGCAGACCGACGGGCCCGCGGCGCTGCCACCGCTGCCGCACAGCTCCCCGCGGCGGCGACCCCAGACCCATTCGCACACCAGGAACCGGCGCCAGGAGGACTCGACGAGGCGGCGGGCGAACGGATGCGGAAACGGCCCGTGAGTTCGAGGGCGGTGATTGTTCTCCGCTTCCTCGCCGCCGCCGCGATGCTCATCCTGTTCGCCAGTCCCGCGATCTCGCCGCGCGCGGCCGCGGGTGAACCCGGTTCGGCGCAGTTCCTCCAGTTGCAGATCGACCACGTCACTCCCGACATCGTCACGACCACCAGCGATGCCGTGGTCACCGTCACCGGCACCGTGAGCAATATCGGCGATCGGCCGGTGCGCGATATCGTCGTCCGGCTCGAGCACGCCGCGGCCGTGACGGCCGCACCGGGGTTGCGCACCAATCTCTCCGGAAACCTCGACCAGTACGAACCGGTGGCCGACTTCATCACGGTGGCACCGGAATTGGAGCGCGGGCAGCGGGTCCCGTTCACCCTGAGCTACCCCGTGCGGGCCGGTCGGCTGCCGTCCCTGCGCATCGACAAGCCGGGCGTCTACCCGGTGCTGGTGAACGTCAACGGCACCCCCGACTACGGCGAGCCGGCCCGCCTCGACGACGCCCGCTTCCTGCTCCCGGTACTCGGCGTGCCGGCCGACCCGACCGAGAGCAGCGGCGCGGCCAACGAGGCCGCGCTCGGCGCCGTCGTCGCACCCGACACCACCAATCCGGTGGCCACCACCGTGCTGTGGCCGCTGGCCGACCGGCCCCGGCTGGCCGCCGGCATCCCCGGCGGCACCACACCGGTGCGACTGGTCGACGACGACCTGGCCACCTCGCTGGCCTCCGGCGGCCGCCTGGACACCCTGCTGTCGGCGGCCGATTTCGCGACCAGTCCCGAGGTCGACCCGGACGGCACCGTGCGCACCGCGCTGTGCCTGGCGGTGGACCCGGACCTGCTGGTCACCGTGAACGCGATGACCGCCGGCTATGTGATCAGCACCGCGCCCGACGGCGGTATGGGCGCACCCACCCGGCCCGGCACCGGCAAGGACGCGGCGGTGGACTGGCTCAACCGGCTCAAGGCGCTGGCCCAGCGGACATGTGTGACCTCGACGGTGTACGCCCAGGCCGATCTGGATGCCCTGGACCGGGTCGGCGACGCCGCGTTGAACGGCGCGGCCATCGCCTCGGCCGCCGATATCGTCGACCAGATCCTCGGGGTGAAATCGGTACGGGGCACGACCCTGCTCGGTGACGGCCCGCTGACCCAGCGGGCGGCACAGGTCCTCGGCACCCAGGGGCCGACCGTCGCGATCGCTGCCGCCCCGCTGACCGGTGACGGTGCCGACACGGTGGCGTTGCAGCCGCGCCGCGACGCACCGCAGGTGGTCACCGCACCGTTCGATCCCATGCTGGGCGCCGCGCTGGCCGGCGCCGGTACCGATCCGCAGACGCCCACCTACGTCGATTCGTCGCTGACGATCCCGCTCAAACACGACTCCGCGGTGGCCCGCCTGCAGGATGCGCTGGGTGCGCTGTTGTGGCGCGGCCTGCGCCCGGATATCGAGCCGCGCACCCAGATCGTCATGCCGCCGCTGGGCTGGAATCTGCGGCCGGACGAAGCCCAGGCGGTGTTCAGCGCGATCTCCAGCACCATCCGCGCCGGGTTGGCGGTGCCGCGACCGCTGCCCGCCCTGATCGCCGAGACCTCGGCCGGGGCGCCGCCCGTGGACAGCCCGCCACCGGCCATCGACGCCAACCCGCGCGCCCGGTTCGACGACGACGTCATCGCCGGCGTCGGCTCGACCACCGCGCGGCTGTGGCAGCTCACCTCGGCACTGACCACCGATCAGCAGACCGGGCTCACCGGAGCGGCGTACACCGCACCGCTTCGTGAGGACATGCTGCGCGCACTGAGCCAGACGGTACCGCCCGACGCACGTAACGGGCTTGCACAGCAACGGCTTTCGACGGTCACCCGAACGGTGTCCGACATCGTCCACGCGGTGACCATCGTCAACCCCGGCGGTTCCTACACCCTGGCGACCGAACGCAGCCCGCTGCCGCTGGCCCTGCGCAACGACCTGCCGGTGCCCATCAGGGTGCGGCTGCACATCGACGCACCGCCCGGCATGACGGTGACCGATCCCGGTGAGATCGAACTGCCGCCCGGCTATCTGCCGCTGCGCGTCCCGATCGAGGTGCACTTCACCCAGCGCGTCGCCGTGGACGTCGGGTTGAGCACCGTCGACGGGATGCCACTCGGTGAGCAGGTCCGGTTGTCGGTGCACTCCAACGCCTACGGCAAGGTGCTGTTCTTCATCACCCTGACCGGCGGGGTGATCCTGGCGCTGCTGGTCGGCCGGCGCCTCTGGCACCGGTTCCGCGGCCAGCCCGACCGCGCCGATCTGGTGCCACCGACCCGACCGGCCCGGGCCCACCGGCCCGATCCGCTGGACACCGCCCTGGCCCACGCCCCCGACGACGATCGCCGATGAACACACCGCAACGCGCCTCCCGCGGGTTCGCTGCAGCCCCGCGCAAGGAACTGTCGGATTCGGCCGTGGTGTCGCGGTCCTGGGGCATGGCGTTCGCCACCCTGATCAGCCGGATCACCGGCTTCTTCCGCATCGTGCTGCTGGCCGCCATCCTCGGCGCGGCGCTGTCGAGCTCCTTCACCGTGGCCAATCAGCTGCCCAACCTGGTGGCTGCCCTGGTCCTGGAGGCGACGTTCACCGCCATCTTCGTGCCGGTGCTGGCCCGTGCCGAACGCGACGACGCCGACGGCGGAACGGCTTTCGTGCGCAGGCTGGTCACCCTGGCCACCACCCTGCTGCTGATCGCCACGATCGTCTCGGTGGCCGCCGCGCCGCTGCTGGTCGACCTGATGCTGGGCGGGGATCCGCAGGTGAACCGGCCGCTGACCACCGCGTTCGCGTATCTGCTGCTGCCGCAGGTCATCTTCTATGGCCTGACCTCGGTGTACATGGCAATCCTGAACACCCGCAACGTGTTCGGTCCGCCGGCCTGGGCGCCCGTCGTCAACAATGTCGTCGCCATCGCGACCCTCGGGCTGTACCTGCTGGTGCCCGGTGAACTGTCGCTGGACCCGGTCCAGATGGGCAACGCCAAGCTGCTCGTCCTCGGCATCGGCACCACGCTGGGTGTCGTCGCACAGGCGGCGGTGTTGCTCATCGCGATCCGGCGCCAGCGGATCAGTCTGCGGCCGTTGTGGGGTGTGGACGACCGGCTCAAGAAGTTCGGCACGATGGCCGCCGCGATGGTGCTCTACGTGCTGATCAGTCAGATCGGCTTGATCGTCGGCAACCAGATCGCCAGCGCGGCCGCCGCATCCGGCCCGGCGATCTACAACTACACCTGGCTGGTGCTGCAGCTGCCGTTCGGGATGATCGGCGTCACCGTCCTGACCGTGGTGATGCCGAGGCTGTCGCGCAACGCGGCCGCCGAGAACGGCCCGGCAATCCTGGCCGATCTGTCGCTGGCCACCCGGCTGACCATGATCACGCTCATCCCGATCGTGGCATTCATGACCGTCGCCGGACCGGCGATCGGCTCGGCGCTGTTCGCGTACGGCAATTTCGGCGCGACCGACGCCGGGTACCTCGGCATGGCGATCACCCTGTCCGCATTCACCCTCATCCCCTACGCGCTGGTGCTGCTGCAGCTGCGGGTGTTCTACGCCAGGGAGCAGCCGTGGATCCCGATCGTGCTGATCTTGGTCATCACCGCGGTCAAGATCGTGGCCTCGGTGCTGGTCGGGCACCTGGTGACCGACCCCGAGCTGGTCGCCGGTTACCTCGGACTGGCCAACGGGTTGGGTTTTCTGGCCGGGGCCACCATCGGCCACGTGGTGCTGCGGGCCAACCTTGCGCCGCTGCTGCCGCCCCGGGCCGGCGGGCTGATCAGCGTCGACGTCGTCCGCACCATCCTGGTGACCATCGCCGGGTCGATGGTCGCCGGCCTGGTCGCGCACGTGGTGGACCAGTTGCTCGGCGTCGAGAAACTCACCGAGCACGCCGGCGCGGCCGGCTCGCTGCTGCGGCTGCTCATCCTCGGGGTGATCATGCTGCCGATCATCGCCGGAGTACTGCTGGCCGCCCGGGTACCCGACGCCCAGGCCGCGCTGCGCGTGGTGCGGAGCCGACTGGGCCGCACGCCGGCCGCACCCGTCGCGCCACCTCCGCGGGTTATCTCCCAGCGGCCGGTCGCGCGGGTCAATTACCCTGACCACAGGAATTCGTACACATCTCAGCGCCCCGCCGGGACGGGCACGCGGAAAGGACACATGGTGGCCGACCAACCCGGAAGCGGGTTCCCGCCAAGCGCTGACGGACCTGCCGAGGCAGGTAGCGGCGCCGGTCCCACCACGCGGATTCCTCGAGCCGATGCCGGCGACTTCCAGCCCGACATCCCCGCGCGGCCACCCGCGGACTATGGCGGCGACCCCACCCGCGAGCAGTTGCCATTCGATCCGCCCCGCGAGCCTGCCGTCGAAACCGCCGCGCCCGGGTCCCGCCTGCCGGGCGAGGAAGATGTCCACCTGGTCCCCGGTGCCACCATCGCCAGCGGCCGGTACCGACTGCTGGTCTTCCACGGCGGGCCGCCGCACCTGCAGTTCTGGCACGCCCTGGACACAGCGCTGGACCGGCAGGTCGCGCTGACCTTCATCGATCCCGACGGCCAACTGCCCGACAGCGAAGTCCAGGACATCCTCGGCCGGACCTCCAAGCTCAGCAAGATCAACTCGCCCGGCATCGCCCAGATCCTCGACGTCGCCCGCGCCGCGACGGGCGGGCTGGTGGTCGCGGAGTGGATCCGCGGCGGCTCGCTGGCCGAGGTGGCCGAGACCGCACCGTCGCCGATCGGCGGGGCCAGGGCCATCCAGTCGCTGGCGGCCGCGGCCGAGGCGGCGCACCGGTCCGGGGTGGCGCTGTCAATCGACGATCCCAGCCGGGTCCGGGTCAGCATCGAGGGCGACGTGGCGCTGGCGTTCCCCGCCACCCTGCCGTCCGCCACCCCCGAGGACGACATCCGCGGGATCGGCGCGGCGCTGTACGCGCTGCTGATCAACCGCTGGCCGCTGCCGGAAGCCGGGGTGCACAGTGGCCTGGCCCCTGCCGACGTGGACGGCGCCGGCCAGCCCGTCGAACCACGCTCGGTGGATCGCGACATCCCGTTCCAGATCTCGGCCGCGGCGGCGCGTGCCGTGCAGGCAGGCGGCGGCATCCGTAGCGCCCCCACCCTGCTGAACCTGCTGCAGCAGGCGACCGCCGTCGCCGACCGCACCGATTACATCGCGCCGGTCGACGGTGGCGACGCGGCCGCCCCCGCGCGGCCGTTCAGCGCCGTGGCCGCCGGCGACCCGGACACCCTGGCCCGCCGCCGGAAGGGTCTGATCATCGGCCTGTCCGCGGCCGGGGTGATCGTGGTGATCGCCCTCGTCGTGCTCGCCTCGGTGCTCAATCGGATCTTCGGCGACGTCGGCGGGTCCCTGGACAAGCAGGAACTGGGACTCAACGCCCCCACCAGCTCGTCGAGTTCGGCCGCGGGCGACGTGGTGAAGCCGGTACGGGCAACGGTCTACTCGCCCGAGGGCGAGGCCGACGAACCGACCCTGGCCGGGCTGGCCATCGACGGCAACCCGGCCACGGCGTGGCCCACCGACACCTACTCGGATCCGAACCCGTTCCCGAACTTCAAGAACGGGGTGGGTCTGATGCTGCAGCTGCCTCAACCCACCACCCTCGCATCGGTGACCGTCGACGTCTCCAGCACCGGCACCGCCGTGCAGATCCGGTCCGCGCAGTCGGCGAATCCGGCCAAGCTGGAAGACACCACCGTGTTGGCCCCGGCCACCCCGCTGAAGAAGGGGTCCAACACCATCACGATCCCGAACGCGTCCCCGACGTCGTACGTGTTGGTATGGATCTCGACGTTGGGCACGGTCGACGGCAAGAACCGCAGCGACATCTCCGAGATCACCCTCAAGGCTCAGTCCTGACGGTTATCCCCAGCCTGTGCATGGCTCATGCGCAGGTCAGCGCCCTTTTGACACCTGTGCCAGAAGATCTGTGCGAGGCGGGCCCGCCGCCTCCATAGGGTTCGGTTGTGGAGAATTTCGGGGGGAATTCCGGCCAGGAGCGCACCGATGCGCAGCTGCTCGCCGCGCACGTCGCCGGTGACCGCTTCGCGTTCGAGGAGCTGTTCATCCGCTATCGGCGGCCGCTGTACCGACTGGCCCGCTTCACCACCCGCAGTCCCGAGGATGCCGGTGACGCGCTGCAGGAGGCGATGCTGTCCGCGCATTGCGCCGCCGCCACCTTCCGGCACGGCTCGTCGGTCAGCAGCTGGCTGCACCGCATCGTGCTCAACGCCTGCCTGGACCGGTTACGCCGGCGCAAGGCTCGCCCCACGTCGCCGCTGGGGGACGACGTCTGGCCGGTGGACGACGAGACGGCGCAGGTCGACACCGCGATCGTGGTGGAGCGTGCGCTGATGCGCCTGCCCGTCGAGCAGCGCGCCGCCGTCGTCGCGGTGGACATGCAGGGCTTCTCGGTGGCCGAGACGGCCAGCATGCTGGGCATCGCCGAGGGCACCGTCAAGAGCCGCCGCGCCAGGGCGCGCGCGACACTGGCGCACGTGCTGGCCGAGCGCACCGCGCCGGCCACGCCATGATGGACGGGTGCACGGTGCTCTGTCAGGCGACGCTGAACCGGCCGACATTCCGGCCCATGCCGCCCGCCCACTGCGCTGGCGGCGCACCGCCCTGGTCTGCGGCGTGATTGCCGCGCTTGCCGCCCTGGGCCTGGGTGCCGTGGCACTGAGCGACACCTCGGCACCGGGCCGCAGCACCGGGCCGACGGCCCGGCAGATCACCGTCACGCACCGGCCGATGCCGCTGCCCCGGGCCGACATCCTGGCGCTGCTGTCCCGACCCGCCGATCTCGGGGCGCTCGCCGAGCCGCAACGCTGGGCCGCCTGCATGCTCGGGCTGCGACGGGATCCGGCGGTGCCGGTGCTCGGGGCCACCCCCGTCACGGTGGCCGGGCGCCCGGCGGTGGTGGTGGTGTTCCCCGGGAACCATCCCGCCGACGTGCAGGCCGTCACGTTGGGCACCGACTGCGACGCCGCACACGGTGCCGCCCTCGCCGAGACCACCCTGCGCCGGCCCTGACAGGTACCACCGGAGCGCGCCTCCGGGAACAGCTGGGCCTACCCTGATGTTTGAACTCACGCCGGTTTGACACGGCAGAAAGGCCTCGCACCCACGATGTCAAGCTCATCCGAGATCCACGACGTGATCATCATCGGCTCGGGACCGGCCGGTTACACGGCCGCGGTGTACACCGCCCGGGCACAACTGAAGCCAGTGGTGTTCGAAGGCATCCAGTTCGGTGGCGCGCTGATGACCACCACCGAGGTGGAGAACTATCCCGGTTTCCGGGAGGGCATCACCGGCCCGAACCTGATGGACGAGATGCGCGAGCAGGCGCTGCGGTTCGGCGCCGACCTGCGCATGGAGGACGTCGACGCGGTCGACCTGTCCGGCCCGATCAAGAAGGTGACCGTCGGTGACGAGACGCACCAGGCCCGCGCGGTGATCCTCGCGATGGGCGCGGCGGCCCGTCATCTGGGCGTGCCCGGTGAGCAGGAGCGCATCGGTCTGGGCGTGAGCACCTGCGCCACCTGCGACGGGTTCTTCTTCCGCGACCAGGACATCGCCGTGATCGGCGGCGGTGACTCGGCGATGGAGGAAGCGACCTTCCTGACCAGGTTCGCGCGCAGCGTCATCCTGATCCACCGCCGCGACGAGTTTCGCGCCTCCAAGATCATGCTGGAGCGCGCTCAGGCCAACGAGAAGATCACGTTCCTCACCAACACCGCGGTCACCGAGATCGAGGGTGACCCGAAGGTCACCGGAATCCGGTTGCGGGACACGGTGACCGGCGAAGAGTCCAAGCTCCCGGTGACCGGTGTGTTCGTCGCGATCGGGCACGACCCGCGCTCGGAGCTGGTGCGCGGTCAGGTCGACCTGGACGACGAGGGCTACGTCAAGGTGATCGGTCGCACCACCGCGACATCGGTCGAAGGTGTCTTCGCCGCAGGCGATTTGGTGGATCACACCTACCGACAGGCCATCACCGCCGCCGGTTCGGGCTGTTCGGCCGCGATCGACGCCGAGCGCTGGTTGGCCGAGAATTACGCTGCCGCAACCGTTTAGACGTTCCCAACTCGATCAGGAGGATCACATGAGCGAAGATTCCGCGACCAGCACCGTCACCGACGCCTCGTTCGGCCAGGATGTGCTGTCCAGCTCCACCCCGGTGCTGGTGGACTTCTGGGCCACTTGGTGCGGTCCGTGCAAGATGGTCGCCCCTGTGCTCGAGGAGATCGCCAAGGAGAAGACCGGCGATCTGCGGGTGGCCAAACTCGACGTGGACGCGAACCCGGAAACCGCCCGCGATTTCCAGGTGGTGTCGATTCCCACGATGATCTTGTTCAAGGACGGCGAGCCGGTGAAGCGTATCGTCGGGGCGAAGGGCAAGGCCGCCCTGCTCCGGGAGCTTGCCGAGCACATCTAACAGGTAACGCGCAGTCACTCTGCACCCCGGGGTTTTCCGGATTTTGGCGCGTATCTGCGACAATGCTGTCAGTCCGTCCAGCAGTCGTCGGCGCGTGTCCGGCTGCAGCGCATCTGAAAGGCCAGGTATGTCGATTCTGCGTCGAGGTGACCGGGGCGCAGCGGTCACCGAGATCAGGGCGGCGCTGGCTGCGCTGGGACTGATGGACAATCCCGACGCGGATCCGTCCACCGGCAAGCACATCGCCCTGGACGTGTTCGACGACGACCTGGACCACGCCGTGCGGGCCTTCCAGCAGCACCGCGGTCTGCTGGTCGACGGCATGGTCGGCGAGGCCACCTTCCGTGCCCTCAAGGAGGCCTCCTACCAGCTGGGCGCCCGCACCCTGGCCCACCAGTTCGGTGCACCGATGTACGGCGACGACGTGGCAACCCTGCAGGCCCGGCTCCAGGACCTCGGCTTCTACACCAGTTTGGTGGACGGCCATTTCGGCCTGCAGACCCACAATGCCCTGATGTCCTACCAGCGTGAGTACGGCCTGTTCCCGGACGGGATCTGCGGTCCGGAAACGTTGCGTTCCTTGTACTTTCTCGGCTCCCGGGTCACCGGTGGCTCGATCCACGCGATCCGCGAGGAGGAACTGGTGCGCCGGTCCGGGCCCCAGCTGTCCGGCAAGCGCATCATCATCGATCCGGGGCGCGGTGGTGCGGACCACGGGCTGATCCTGCAGGGCCCGGACGGTCCGATCAGCGAAGCGGACATCTTGTGGGACTTGGCAAGTCGCCTCGAAGGCCGGATGACGGCCATCGGGATGGACACCTTCCTGTCCCGCCCCGTCGGACGCAGTCCGTCGGACGCCGAACGGGCGGCCACCGCCAACACCGTCGGCGCCGATCTGATGATCAGCCTGCGCTGCAGCAGCCACGTGAGCCCGGCCGCCAGCGGGGTGGCCTCGTTCCACTTCGGCAACTCCCACGGCTCGGTGTCCACCATCGGCCGCAATCTTGCCGACTTCATCCAACGGGAAGTGGTGGCGCGCACCGGATTACGTGACTGCCGCACCCACGGCCGCACATGGGATCTACTGCGCCTGACCAGAATGCCTACTGTCCAGGTCGATTTGGGCTACATCACCAACTCGCACGACCGACAGTTGTTGGCCTCCAACGTAACTCGTGACGCCATCGCCGAAGGAATGTTGGCCGCGGTGAAGCGCCTCTATCTGCTCGGCAAGAACGACCGCCCCACCGGCACCTTCACATTCGCCGAACTGCTGGCGCACGAACTGTCGGTCGAGCAGGCCGGCCGGGTCTCCCCCAGCTAGTAACGGCCCGTCGTCAGCCGCACGGCACCGCCCCGACCGGTACCTCGATGCGGGCCGATTCCAACAGTCGCTCCAGCGCGGCCTCCACGTCGGCCTTCCAACCGAGACCCTGCTCCAGCTCGAGCCGCAGGCGCGGCACATAGGGGTGCGGGGCCACCACTTCGAATCCGGCCTCGGACAACAGCTCTACGTCGATGATGCACTGTTCGGGGCTGCAGTCACCGAGCACCTCGATGACCGGCTGCAGATCCGGGGGTACGGCCGCCGGATCGACGGACAGCAGCGCCGACGTGCGGCCGAAGGCCTCCAGTGCGCGCACACCTCGGCGTACCAGATCGGCGACCACGGCAGCGATCAAGCCGCGCGGCAGTAGCCCGGCCTCGTCGCAGGCGTCGACGCCCAGCGAGGTGAGCAGGACGGCGTCGGCGCTGACCGGTCCGGTGGGGAAGCGCCGCGCCCGCGGCACCGCCCGCGGCGGGGCGTAGAAGGCATAGCCCAGACAGGCGGACTCCCCCAGCAACTCGCTGGGGGTGACCTCCCGCCGGCCGGGCTCGGGTGCGCACTCGACGGCGATCTGCCCGCACGAGCCCCACTCGAGCATGACCATGGACAGCCAGGCTTCCTTCTCGAACTCCGGGTCGGCCAGGTGATCGTCACCGCCCACGGTCGACGGATCCACCTCCCAGAACACGCAGCGCCGGGCATGCTTGGGCAGCTGATCGAACGCCTCCAGCCGGAGCGGCGTGATTCGCGATGACACTTCGACCCCCGACTCTCACAAACTTCCGGCACATGGTGGCATGGCCGGCTCGGCTGCCCTTCCAGGATACGAGAGCGCGCCACTCCCGGCCCAGATCCGGCCGGTTTGCCGTCCGAAACCGGCCGGATTCCGAAAGCTGCTGCCGCACAAGACATCTCCGTCCCACGACGCGCCTGCTCGGGCCATCGGGCGACCGAGTGTCACAGTGACGTAATTCGCCCGTGTCCCTGGGTCAGGCACTGCAGCGCCCATTTCGGGTCATGACGGCTTGGTGGCGTTCATCAGGTCGACAATGCGCTGCAGATCGTCCACCGACCCGAACTCGACGACGATCTTGCCTTTGCGCTTACCCAGGCTCACCGTCACCCGGGTGTCGAAGGCCGTCGACAGCTGTTCGGCGACGTCCTGCAGCCCCGGCATCTGGATCGGCTTGCGGCGCGGAGCCGGCGGATCGGCGGGACCGCTCCGGTTGGCCAGGGTGACGGCCTCCTCGGTGGCACGCACCGATAATCCCTCGGCGACGATGCGCGCCGCGAGCTCCTCCTGCCGCTCCGGCCCGCCTTCCAGGGCCAGCAACGCGCGAGCGTGACCGGCCGACAGCACCCCGGCCGCCACGCGGCGCTGCACCGCGATCGGCAGACGCAGCAGCCGGATCATGTTGGAGATGAGCGGGCGAGAGCGCCCGATTCGTACCGCCAGTTCGTCGTGCGTCACACCGAACTCCTCCAGCAGCTGCTGGTAGGCCGCCGCCTCTTCCAGCGGGTTCAGCTGCGCGCGGTGGATGTTCTCCAGTAGTGCGTCGCGCAGCATATCCCCGTCGGCGGTCTCCCGGACGATGGCCGGGATGACGGCCAGCCCGGCCTCCTGGGAGGCCCGCCACCGCCGCTCCCCCATCACCAGCTGATACCGGGCGCCGCGCTCCCCGTCCGGCGAGCCGGGCAGCTCACGGACCACGATCGGCTGCATGACGCCGAACTCCTTGATGGAGTGCACCATCTCGGCGAGCGCTTCCTCGTCGAACACCTGGCGCGGCTGGCGCGGGTTGGGCTCGATGAGTTTCGGATCGATTTCCCGGTACACCGCACCGAACTCCGAGACGGCGGCCGGCGGGGTGCTCGGAGCCGTATCGGTGTTCGGACCACCCATCAGCACATCGGCGGCCGCACTGCCCAACTTGGTGCCCAGCGGATCGCCGTCGGTGGGGCCGGTCGGGATCAGCGACGCCAGACCGCGTCCCAGACCGCTGCGTTTCTTGGCCGGTTGGTTCATCCTTGCGCCTTCCGCTGCTCGCCGTCCTGCCCGCGACGGGCGATCTCACGACTGGCGTCGAGATAACTCATCGCGCCACGCGAACCAGGATCGTAATCGAGGATGGTCATCCCATACCCGGGGGCCTCGGACACCTTCACACTGCGCGGGATGACCGTCTTGAGCACCTTGTCACCGAAGTGCGCGCGCACGTCCGCCGCTACCTGGTCGGCCAGCCGGGTGCGCCCGTCGTACATGGTCAGCACCACGGTGGTGACATCCAGTTCGGGATTCAGATGCGCCTTCACCATCTCGATATTGCGCAGCAGCTGGCCCACCCCTTCGAGCGCGTAGTACTCGCACTGGATCGGGATCAACACCTCCGGGGCGGCGACGAGCGCATTGATGGTGAGCAGGCCCAGCGACGGCGGGCAATCGATGAAGACGTAGTCGAAGCTGTGCTGTTTCAGTTCGGCGAGCGCGGCGCGCAGCCGGCCTTCCCGAGCCACCATGCTGACGAGCTCGATCTCGGCGCCGGCCAGATCGATGGTGGCCGGCACACAGAACAGCCGTTCGTTGTGCGGGCTGCGCTGCAGCGCGGCGTGCAACGGGATCTCCCCGATCAACACTTCGTACGACGAGGGGGTGCCCTGCCGGTGTTCGATCCCCAAGGCGGTGCTTGCGTTGCCCTGCGGATCGAGATCGATCACCAACGTCTGCAGGTCTTGCCGGGCCAGTGCGGCGGCGATGTTCACCGCAGTGGTCGTCTTGCCGACCCCACCCTTCTGGTTCGCGATCGTGAAGACGCGTTGGCGTTCGGGCTTCGGCAGGCCGGCCTCGCGATTGTGCAGCAGCCGGGTGGCCCGCTCGGCCTCGGCGGCAATCGGCGTATCGATGCCCGGGTCCCCCCGCCAGGTGCCGGCACCCTCGGGTGTCCACGTTTCACGTGAAACATCGGCGCCGTCGGGTGGCTGTGCCGGTCCCGCTGTCATCGCTTCCTCCTGCCGGATCGTGCCGGGCGATCCGCTCGCTGACCGCGCGTGGCCGCGACCACGGTTACGGGTGGATTCAAATACTCCACGCCACATCTCACCACCCTTACATCGGTGGCACCAAGCGAACGCAGCGTCCGCTCGTGCTCGCTGATCTCCGACTCGGCCCGCTCGCCCTTGAGTGCCAGCATGCGGCCACCGACGCGCAGCAGCGGCATGCTCCACCGAGTCAACTTGTCCAGGGAGGCGACCGCTCGTGAGGTCACCGTGTCCAACTCCCCCACCTCGTGGCGCACCGCCGGATCCTCCGCCCGACCCCGAACCACCGTGACATCCAGTCCGAGCTCGGCCACCACCTCGCGCAAGAACTCACTTCGGCGCAGCAGCGGTTCGACCAGAACGACGCGCACATCAGGGCGAGCTATCGCCAACGGTATTCCGGGCAACCCGGCGCCACTGCCGATATCGCCCACCCGCTCGCCCGGGCGCATCAGTTCGGCAATCGCACCACTGTTGAGGAGGTGGCGCTCCCACAGCCGGTCGAGCTCCGCCGGTCCGATCAAGCCCCACTCGGTACCGGCGCCGGCCAGGATCTCTCCATACCGGTGCGCCACATCGATGCGCTCGCCAAAGCACAAGGCCGCCGACTCGGGAGCCGGACTCAGTTCGCCATGTTTCACGTGAAACATCCTCCGGATGACCCAGGCCGACGGCCTTGATTGTGTAGCTCGGAACTACATCCCTGTAATTCAGGATGGCAGAACGACGACGCGGCGGGAGGGCTCGGCACCCTCGCTCTCGCTGCGCACCCCGTCCACGGCCGCCACCGCGTCGTGCACGATCTTGCGCTCGAACGGCGTCATCGGCGAGAGCTCCTCGCGCTCGCCCGAGGCCGCCACCCGCCGCGCCACCTTGTCGCCCAACGCCGCCAGCTCGTCACGACGCCGGCGCCGCCACCGCGCGATGTCCAGCATCAACCTGCTGCGCTCGCCGGTCTTCTGGTGCACCGCGAGCCGGGTCAACTCCTGCAGCGCATCGAGCACCTCGCCCTTACGACCGACCAACTTGTTCAGGTCGGTGCCGCCGTCGATGCTCACCACGGCCCGGTCGCCCTCGACGTCCAGGTCGATGTCGCCATCGAAGTCCAGGAGGTCCAACAACTCCTCCAGATAGTCACCCGCGATCTCACCCTCGGCGACAAGTCGCTCTTCGAGATCGTCCGAGCCCACGGTCTCGGTGTCCACCGCAACCGTGTCCTCCGTGCGCTCGGTGGTTTCGGCATCAGTCATATCGTCTTCTCCTTACTCTGCCGGCCCGGCTCCCGGAACCATTCGTCCCGCCGGCTGGCCGCCCGGCTTGGCTTGCTCGCGTCGATCCGTACGGCTGGATCAGCGCTTGGGTTTTCGGTTCGGCCGGGCGCCCGGTCGCGGCGTCTTGTTCGACGCGCTGCCCCCGGCACCGCCACCTTCTGTCTTCGACGGTGAGTCCTCGATCGAATCGTCCACCGCACCATCGGCCACGACGGTGTCCTCGACGCCCTCGGACTCGGCGATCTCCTTCGCCGGCTTCTTCGCCCGATTGGGCTTCTTACCGGGAGCCGGGGCGTTCGCCGCGCGCCGCGCGATCGCCTCCTGCTTCTTGGCTTCTTCTTCCTTCTCGATCATGCCGAACACGTAGTGCTGCTGACCGAAGGTCCAGATGTTGTTGGCGAACCAGTACAAGATGATGGCCAGTGGCAGGAACGGACCACCCACCACGACGCCCAGCGGAAAGACGTACAGCGCCAGCTTGTTCATCATCGCCGTCTGCGGATTCGCGGCCGCTTCCGGGCTCTGCCGGGCGACCGAGGCACGGCTGTTGAAGTAGGTTGCGATGCCGGCCAGGATCATCACCGGCAGGCCGACACCGATCACCGCGGCACGGTTGAATTCGGTGAACGCGTCCAGACCGGTGGTCTGGATCATGGTGGCGCCCAGCGGCGCACCGAACAGGTTGGCGTCCAGGAAGTGCGCCACATCGGTCGGACTGAAGACGTAGTTCCCGGTGGCGCGGTTCTGCTCGACGGTCAGGTGGATCTGGCCGAAGCCGCCCTGGGTCCGGTTGAACGATCGCAACACGTGGAACAAGCCGAGGAACACCGGGATCTGGGCCAACATCGGCAGGCAGCCGAGAATCGGATTGAACCCGTGTTCCTTCTGGAGCTTCTGCATCTCCAGCGCCATCTTCTGGCGGTCCTTGCCGTACTTCTTCTGCAGCGCCTTGATCTGCGGCTGCAGCTCCTGCATCTGCCGCGTCGTGCGGATCTGCCGGACGAACGGCTTGTAGAGGATCGCGCGCAGCGAGAACACCAGGAACATCACCGACAACGCCCAGGCGAAGAAGTTCGACGGGCCGAGCACCAGCGCGAACAGCTTGTACCAGACCCACATGATGCCCGACACCGGGTAATAGATGATGTCCAGGCTGAACCAGTTAAACAAGAGAATCGCTCCTGACGACTGCCGCTGAGGTTGCTCCGGCGGAGTGTTCGCACCGCTCGGGTATCGGATCCCATCCGCCGCGATGCCAAGGCCCACATTTGGCCAGCCGCACCACGGCCAACCATCCGCCGCGGATCAGGCCCCATTCGGTCAAGGCATCGACGGCGTACGCACTACAAGTCGGGGTGAAACGGCACGTGGGCAGCCGCAGTGGCGACACCATCGTGCGGTAGAGCTGGATGACGAAGATCACGCCGCGGGCAGCGCGGCCCGTCACGATCGGGCTCCGGCCGTGATCCCGGCGCGCTTGAGGGCCGCGTGCAACTCCGACTCCAGGCGCGCTGACACCGCATCGCGGCTACCCGGCAGCGCCCGGATCACCACACGGTCCGCGGTGTCCAGATCATCGAGCATCGTGCGCATCACATGACGAAGCCGCCGGGACACCTGGTGCCGCTGCACCGCGTTCCCGACGGACTTGGACACGACCAAACCGATCTTGGGGCCGTCAATCTGGGCACCCGCCTCGCCGCGCAACGCGTGCACGACAAGGTCGGGCTGAATTGCCCTCACACCTCGACGAACCGTGACACCGAAATCAGTCGACCGGGTCATCCGGTTTCGGGCCGGAAGCACCGCCCTGAGCCCTGATCGAATCAGGCAGTCAGAGAACGGCGACCCTTGCCGCGCCGAGCCGACACGATGGCGCGCCCGGCACGGGTACGCATCCGCAGACGGAAACCGTGCACGCGGGCCCGGCGGCGGTTGTTCGGCTGGAAAGTCCGCTTGCCCTTGGCCACGGCTGTTTCTCCTTGTTACATATGGGGTGACCACAACCACACCGCCACGAGAATCCCGTGCCGATGCGACCACGGCCACCATGGGTAAGCTCGTCGATCTCATGTACTAACCGGCGCGGTCCCCGGTTACCCGGGTCGCAGCCGTATCACCACGTGCGGGCGACTGCTCGAGGGTACTGACGAGATTTGCCTGGGTCAAACCTCGTCCCCGCGCCCGATCTCCGGCTTTGCACCGCAACGTTCCTCCCCGTCGAACTGCTCATCCGGAATCGCCTGTGCAATCACAAAAGTCACATGTGTCACCGACATTACGGTGCCGGCCAGGTACCTCCCGGCAATGTTGCAGAACGGTTGGCACTGCGAGAGAAAACTGTTAGCTTCTGGCAATGCCGTTTCGACACCGAGGCGGCGCCGGACACCAGAGCGAGGACAAACACCGGCCGAGAGCCCACACGCCACCGCGCACGTGACGAGCTCCGACACACGTTTTCCACGCCGAACACACAACGCGATAACCACGGCTGACCACTCTCCACAGACTGTGGATAACCATGTGGACAGTTTGTCGTCGTCGCTCCTGGGCGACGCCCAGGCCAGCCACAAGGGGGTAAGCGTCGTTGGCCGCCGACCCCGATGCCTCCTTCGGGACGATCTGGAACAACGTCGTCGCCGAACTCACCTCCGCCCTGACGCCGCAGCAGCGCGCCTGGCTCCGGATGGTGCAGCCACTTGTCATCACCGAAGGGTTCGCCCTGCTGTCGGTGCCCACACCGTTCGTCCAGAACGAGATCGAACGCCATCTGCGTGAGCCGATCGTCGCCTCGCTCAGTCGTCAGCTCGGCCAGCGCGTCGAACTGGCCGTCCGGATCTCCACGCCGGAACCCGAACCCGAATCGGCGCCCGCCGACCCGCCTCCGGCCCCCGACGTCGAGGAGGTCGACGACGATCTCGAGGCGCGCACCAGCGCCGAGCAGAGTTGGCCGACATTCTTCAACCGACCGCAGCCGGCCAGCCCGGAGCCCGACGATGTCAGCCTCAACCGGCGCTACACCTTCGAGACGTTCGTCATCGGCGCGTCCAACCGCTTTGCGCACGCCGCCACCCTGGCCATCGCCGAGGCCCCGGCCCGGGCCTACAACCCGTTGTTCATCTGGGGTGAGTCCGGTCTGGGCAAGACCCATCTCCTGCACGCGGCCGGCAACTACGCCCAGAAGCTGTTCCCCGGGATGCGGGTGAAATACGTCTCCACCGAGGAATTCACCAACGACTTCATCAACTCGTTGCGCGACGACCGCAAGGCGTCGTTCAAGCGCAGCTACCGCGATATCGACGTGCTGCTCGTCGACGACATCCAGTTCATCGAGGGCAAGGAAGGTATCCAGGAAGAGTTCTTCCACACCTTCAACACCCTGCACAACGCGAACAAACAGATCGTCATCTCCTCGGACCGGCCGCCCAAGAAGCTGGCCACCCTCGAGGACCGACTGCGCACCCGTTTCGAGTGGGGCTTGATCACCGATGTGCAGCCGCCCGAGTTGGAGACCCGCATCGCCATCCTGCGCAAGAAAGCGCAGATGGACCGGCTCGACGTGCCCGATGACGTTCTGGAACTGATCGCCAGTCGAATCGAACGCAACATCCGCGAGCTCGAGGGTGCCCTCATCCGGGTCACCGCGTTCGCTTCGCTGAGCAATACCGCCATCGACAAGGCCCTGGCCGAGATCGTGCTCCGCGATCTCATCGCCGATGCCAGCACGGTACAGATCAGCACCGCGACCATCATGGCGGTCACCGCCGAGTATTTCGAAACCTCCCTCGAGGAGCTCCGCGGGCCCGGCAAGACCAGGGCGCTGGCCCAGGCGCGCCAGATCGCCATGTATCTGTGCCGCGAACTCACCGACCTGTCCCTGCCCAAGATCGGCGAGGCGTTCGGCCGCGACCACACCACCGTCATGTATGCCGAACGCAAGATCCGCGACGGGATGGCCGAGCGGCGCGAGATCTTCGATCACGTCAAGGAACTCACCACCCGGATCCGTCAGCGCTCCAAGGGCTGACACCTTCTCCCCCACGCTCGAGTGCGCGCCCGACGGCGCTCATCTCGGTGCTTCGTCGTGCCCCCGGAATCGGCTTCGGCCCGGCGGGTGCCGAGCACAGTGCCGAGAAATCCGAAAAAACTTTGACCACTGCCGCATCTTTTGTCACACGAAACGGTGTGGATGATGCTGTGGAAAAGCTGCGCGCAACCGGCCGGACAACCACCGTTCACTCCACACCGCCGAAGTTATCCACATTCACACCCAACAACCGCCCCGGGATTCCACAGCCTGCTCACACCCCCGAAGCGGTTCTCACCAGCGGGCCCGAGTGGCTATCCCCAACCTGCACAGCCCCTATTACTGTTGCTTGTATCTCTACCTAGTTCCTTCTTCAGAAGAAGGCTGTTGGGGACACAGCACGACAGGCCCGGCTCGAGGCCTGTGGTCTTAGCGAGCGGATGGCTTTCAACTTCGCGTCGAACGCTCTACGGTGGTGATTCGATAACCGGCACGGTCGCCGACCACTTCGCGACTAGGCTCGGAACGACACTGGGCCTGTGCGCTCTTGTGCTTGTTGATGCGGTAGATCGAAGGGACGTTATGGACGTGGTGACGACGACTGTTGGTCTCACCGATTTGAAATTCCGCCTGGTACGCGAAGACTTTGCCGACGCCGTTGCCTGGGTCGCCCGTAACCTGCCGAGCCGCCCCACCGTCCCGGTACTGGCCGGCGTGCTGCTGACCGGCTCCGATGACGGCCTGACGATCTCCGGATACGACTACGAGACTTCCGCCGAGATTCGGGTTCCCGCTGAGATCGCTTCTCCTGGAAGCGTTTTGGTGTCCGGGCGGTTGCTCTCGGAGATCACTCGGTCGTTGCCGGCCAAGCCGGTGGATGTCAGCGTCGAGGGCACCCGGGTGTCACTGAGCTGCGGAAGTGCCCGCTTCTCGCTGCCGACCATGGCCGTGGAAGACTACCCGTCGCTGCCGGCGCTGCCGGACGAGACCGGTGTGGTGTCGGCCGATCTGTTCGGTCAGGCCATCGGCCAGGTCGCGGTGGCCGCCGGGCGGGACGACACGCTGCCCATGCTGACCGGTATTCGCGTCGAGATTTCGGGCGAGAAGGTGGTTTTGGCCGCGACGGACCGGTTCCGGCTCGCGGTTCGCGAACTGACCTGGTCGACGTCGGTGGCCGGAGTCGAGGCCGCGGTGCTGGTGCCGGCCAAGACGCTGGCCGACGCGGCGAAGGCGGGTACCGCGGGCACCGAAGTGCACCTGGCGCTGGGCGCCGGCGCAGCGGTCGGCAAGGAGGGCCTGCTGGGAATTCGTTCCAACGGCAAGCGCACCACCACCCGGCTGCTGGATGCCGAATTCCCGAAGTTCCGCCAGCTGCTGCCGAGCGAGCACACCGCGATCGCCACCGTCGGGGTCGCCGAACTGACCGAGGCCATCAAGCGTGTGGCGCTGGTCGCCGACCGTGGTGCACAGGTGCGCATGGAGTTCGACACCGATGTGGTGCGGCTGTCGGCCGGGGCCGACGATGTCGGTCGTGCCGAGGAAGATCTCCCGGTGCAGTTCGCCGGTGAGCCGTTGACCATTGCCTTCAACCCCGGGTATCTCACCGATGGGCTGAGTTCGTTGCACTCCGAGCGTGTGACGTTCGGCTTCACGACACCGAGCCGTCCCGCGGTGTTGCGGCCGGCGGGCGACAATGATGAGACTGTCGGATCGTCCGGACCGTTCCCGGCCGCCGATACCGACTATGTCTATCTGTTGATGCCGGTTCGTCTTCCTGGCTGACCGGTCCTACCTCGCGTAAAGGGGACGCATATGCAGCTCGGGTTGGTCGGCCTGGGAAAAATGGGTTTCAACATGCGGGAGCGGCTGCGAAGCGGCGGCCACGAGGTGATCGGGTACGACCCCCGCCCGGAGGTCACCGACGTGCCCAGCCTGGCTGGGCTGGCCGATGCCCTCACCGCGCCCCGGATCGTCTGGGTCATGGTGCCCTCCGGTGACATCACCCACCAGACCATCGTGGAACTCGCCGAACACCTCGAGCCCGGCGACCTGGTGATCGACGGCGGAAACTCGCGCTACACCGAGGATGCCCCACACGCAAAGCTG
The DNA here is from genome assembly GCF_002101555.1 of Mycolicibacterium canariasense. GTDB lineage: Bacteria > Actinomycetota > Actinomycetes > Mycobacteriales > Mycobacteriaceae > Mycobacterium > Mycobacterium canariasense. The sequence continues at coordinate 22,335 of NZ_LQOL01000047.1, read as the reverse complement.
TTGGGCGACAAGGGAATAGCCTTCATCGATGCGGGTGTGTCCGGTGGTATCTGGGGGTTGACCGAAGGGTACGGCCTGATGGTCGGCGGCAGTGACGAGGATGTCGCGCGGGCGATGCCCATCTTCGACACGCTGCGGCCGCCGGGCGAGGTCGCCGACGGATTCGTGCACGCCGGCCCCGTGGGCGCCGGTCATTTCACCAAGATGGTGCACAACGGCGTGGAATACGCGTTGATGACCGCCTATGCCGAAGGGTACGAACTGCTGGCGGCCGAGCCGTTGGTGAAGGACCCGGCGGCGGTGTACCAAGCGTGGTCCAACGGCACCGTGGTGCGATCGTGGCTGCAGGAGCTGCTTGCCAAGGCGCTCAAGGAAGATCCCGGCCTGGCCAATATCACCGGTTACACCGACGATTCGGGAGAAGGGCGCTGGACCGTCGAGGAAGCCATCCGGCTGCGGGTACCGGTGCCCGGTATCGCCGCCTCGTTGTTCGCCAGATTCCTTTCCCGCCAAGAAGATTCACCGACCATGAAGGCCGTTTCGGCGCTACGCAACCAGTTCGGCGGGCATGCGGTGCAACGGGTTCACGAGTCGGGCTGACGCCGGGAAGACGATTTGTACGTACGTCATTTGGTGCTGACGGATTTCCGTTCGTGGCCGCGGGCCGATCTCGAGCTGGGTCCCGGCCAGACGGTGTTCGTCGCACCGAATGGCTACGGTAAGACGAATCTCGTTGAGGCGCTGTGGTATCTGGCCACCCTCGGGTCACACCGGGTGGCTACCGACGCCCCGCTGATCAGGGCCGGCGCGGACCGGGCGGTGCTCTCGGCGATCGTCGCCAACGATGGGCGTGAACTCGCGGTCGACCTGGAGATCACGACCGGCCGGGCCAACAAGGCCCGGCTGAACCGCTCGCCGGTGCGCAGCCCGCGGGAGGTGCTCGGCGTGCTGCGCGCGGTGTTGTTCGCCCCCGAGGACCTGGCGCTGGTACGCGGCGACCCGGGCGAGCGGCGCCGCTACCTGGACGAGGTGGCCACCACTCGACGTCCCCGGATCGGCGGCGTGCGCGCCGACTACGACAAGGTGGTCCGGCAGCGGACCGCCCTGTTGAAGACGGCCGGACCGGCCCGCTACCGCGGGGAGTCCGGCGTGTTGGACACCCTCGAGGTTTGGGATGGGCATTTGGCTTCCCATGGGGCACAACTCCTTTCGGCCCGTGTGGAGCTGGTCAACGAGTTGGGCCCGGAGGTGGAGAAGGCCTACCAGTTGTTGGCACCCGCGTCGCGACCGGCATCCGTCCGGTACCGCAGCGGCACCGAGGCGGTGGAGGCCGCGGCGGCGGCGGGCACCGTCGATACGGCCGTATACGAAGCCGCGCTGCTCGAGGAGCTGGGCCGGCGCCGGTCCGCCGAATTGGAGCGCGGCGTCTGCCTGGTGGGGCCGCACCGTGACGACCTCGAGCTGCGCCTCGGTGATCAACCGGCCAAAGGTTTCGCCAGCCACGGCGAATCGTGGTCGATGGCATTGGGCCTGCGGTTGGCCGCCTACGAATTGCTGCGGATCGACGGTACCGATCCGGTGCTGCTGCTCGACGACGTGTTCGCCGAGCTGGACAGTGCGCGGCGCCACGCGTTGGCCAAGGTCGCGGCGTCGGCCGAACAGGTGTTGGTGACCGCGGCGGTACCCGACGACTTGCCCGGGAATTGGGATGCGCGGCGGATACTGGTGGGGATGCGCGACGATGACACGGGACGGATATCGGAGGTGCTGGCGTGAGCGACCCGGCAGAAGATGCGTCACCCGAGGATCCGCGCGACATGGTGCGCCGGGTGCTCGAGGAGGCTCGCGGCGCGGCGCGCAGCCAGGGTAAGGACGTGGGCCGCGGCCGGACGTCGCCGGCCCGGCGGACCGGCCAGGCCGGCAAGCGCCGCAGCTGGTCCGGACCCGGACCCGATGTGCGTGATCCGCAGGCGTTCGGGTCGGCCACCCGGGACTTGGCGCGATCACGCGGTTGGTCCAAACAGGTGGCCGAGGGCTCGGTGCTGGGTCAGTGGAAGGTGGTGGTCGGCGCCGATATCGCCGACCACGCGGTGCCGACGGGGCTGCGCGACGGTGTGCTGACCGTCGCCGCCGAATCGACCGCGTGGGCCACTCAGCTGCGGATGATGCAGGCCCAGATCCTGGCCAAGATCGCCGCCGCCGTCGGTGACGGTGTGGTGACCTCGGTGAAGATCCTCGGACCGCAGGCACCGTCGTGGAAGAAGGGGCGCTATCACGTCTCCGGCCGGGGCCCGAGGGACACCTACGGATAGCCGGCGGAGTGAGTCGCTGTAAGCCGCCAGAACCCCGCGAAGGACTTTCTCAGGCGTCAGGACGCACCCCGGATCGAGAAATTCCACAGGCGCCGCGTTTAGGTACGTGGAAACGCCGCCACAGAGTCAGTCCCGCCGACATGTGACGGTAGACTGAGGCGAGATCTGTGGGCGGTAGTCGCTACCGCCCCCCGCGAACCCCAAGGAGACGCGTCCAACGTGGCTGCCCAGAATGAGTACGGTGCCGATTCGATCAAAGTGCTGGAAGGCCTCGAAGCGGTCCGCAAACGTCCTGGCATGTACATCGGCTCCACCGGCGAACGTGGTCTGCACCACCTGGTCTGGGAGGTTGTGGACAACGCCGTAGACGAGGCGATGGCGGGGTTCGCCACCAAGGTGGACGTCCGCCTGCTCGAGGACGGCGGCGTGCAGGTCACCGACGACGGCCGCGGTATCCCGGTGGCCATGCACGCCACCGGAATTCCCACCATCGACGTGGTCATGACCGTTCTGCACGCCGGCGGCAAGTTCGAAGAGGGCGCTTACCAGGTGTCCGGTGGTCTGCACGGCGTCGGTGTCTCGGTGGTCAATGCGCTGTCCACCCGTCTGGAAGCCGATGTCCGCACCGACGGCTCCGAGTGGTTCCAGACCTACGATCGGTCGGTGCCCGGCACCCTGCGCCAGGGCGAGAAAACCACGAAGACCGGGACCACCATCCGGTTCTGGGCCGACCCGGACATCTTCGAAACCACCACCTACGACTTCGAGACCATCGCCCGGCGACTGCAGGAGATGGCGTTCCTGAACAAGGGCCTGACCATCGAACTCACCGATGAGCGGGTCACCCCCGAAGAAGTGGTCGACGAGGTCGTCGGCGATACCGCCGAGGCGCCGAAGTCCGCGGTGGAGAAGGCCGCCGAAGCAGCGGCACCGCACAAGGTCAAGCACCGGACCTTCCACTACCCCGGCGGTCTGGTCGATTTCGTCAAGCACATCAACCGGACCAAGACGGCGATCCAGCCCAGCGTCATCGACTTCGACGGTAAGGGCACCGGCCACGAGGTCGAGGTCGCCATGCAGTGGAACGCCGGCTACTCGGAATCCGTGCATACCTTCGCCAACACCATCAACACGCATGAGGGCGGTACCCACGAAGAGGGTTTCCGCGCCGCGCTGACCACCGTGGTGAACAAGTACGCCAAGGACAAGAAGCTCCTCAAGGACAAGGACCCGAACCTCACCGGGGACGACATCCGGGAGGGCCTCGCCGCGGTCATCTCGGTCAAGGTCCAGCAGCCGCAATTCGAGGGCCAGACCAAGACCAAGCTGGGCAACACCGAGGTCAAGTCCTTCGTGCAGAAGATCTGCAACGAGGAACTCCAGCACTGGTTCGACGCCAACCCCGCCGAAGCCAAAACCGTTGTTAATAAGGCGATCTCGTCTGCCCAGGCGCGGATGGCGGCCCGCAAGGCGCGGGAATTGGTGCGCCGCAAGAGCGCCACCGACATCGGTGGGCTGCCCGGCAAGCTGGCCGACTGCCGGTCCACCGACCCGAGCAAGTCCGAACTGTATGTGGTGGAGGGTGACTCGGCCGGTGGTTCGGCCAAGAGCGGGCGGGACTCGATGTTCCAGGCCATCCTGCCGCTGCGCGGCAAGATCATCAACGTCGAGAAGGCGCGTATCGACCGCGTGCTGAAGAACACCGAAGTCCAGGCGATCATCACCGCGCTGGGTACCGGCATCCACGACGAGTTCGACATCACCAAGCTGCGCTACCACAAGATCGTGCTGATGGCCGACGCCGACGTCGACGGCCAGCACATCTCCACCCTGCTGCTCACGCTGCTGTTCCGCTTCATGAAGCCGCTGGTGGAGAACGGGCACATCTTCCTGGCGCAGCCGCCGCTGTACAAACTGAAATGGCAACGCAGCGAACCGGAATTCGCTTACTCGGACCGCGAGCGCGACGGTCTGCTCGAAGCCGGCAAGAAGGCCGGCAAGCGGATCAACACCGACGACGGTATCCAGCGCTATAAGGGTCTGGGTGAAATGGACGCCAAGGAGCTGTGGGAGACCACCATGGATCCATCGGTGCGGGTGCTGCGTCAGGTCACCCTCGATGACGCCGCCGCGGCCGACGAACTGTTCTCCATCCTGATGGGCGAGGACGTCGAGGCGCGCCGCAGCTTCATCACCCGGAATGCCAAAGACGTTCGCTTCCTTGACGTTTAGTCGTCTGACCCACTGAGGAAATTTCATGACTGACACCACGTTGCCCCCCGGCGACGGCACGTCCGATCGTATCGAACCGGTCGACATCCAGCACGAGATGCAGCGCAGCTACATCGATTACGCGATGAGCGTGATCGTCGGCCGCGCGCTGCCCGAGGTGCGCGACGGCCTCAAGCCGGTGCACCGGCGGGTGCTGTACGCCATGTACGACTCCGGTTTCCGCCCGGACCGCAGCCACGCCAAGTCGGCGCGCTCGGTGGCCGAGACGATGGGTAACTACCACCCGCACGGTGACGCGTCGATCTACGACACCCTGGTCCGGATGGCCCAGCCGTGGTCGTTGCGTTACCCGCTGGTCGACGGTCAAGGCAACTTCGGCTCACCGGGCAACGACCCGGCCGCCGCCATGCGATACACCGAAGCCAGGCTGACCCCCTTGGCCATGGAGATGCTGCGTGAAATCGACGAGGAGACAGTCGATTTCATCCCCAACTACGACGGCCGCGTGCAGGAACCGACGGTTCTGCCCAGCCGGTTCCCCAACCTGCTGGCCAACGGTTCCGGCGGTATCGCCGTCGGCATGGCCACCAACATCCCGCCGCACAACCTCAACGAGCTCGCCGAGGCCGTGTACTGGTGCCTGGAGAACCACGAGGCCGACGAGGAAGCCACCCTGGCCGCGGTCTGTGAGCGGGTCAAGGGGCCCGACTTCCCCACCAGTGGCCTGATCGTCGGTACCCAGGGCATCAACGACACCTACACCACGGGACGTGGATCCATCCGGATGCGCGGTGTCGTCGAGATCGAGGAGGACTCCCGCGGGCGCACCTCGATCGTCATCACCGAGCTGCCGTATCAGGTCAACCACGACAACTTCATCACCTCGATCGCCGAGCAGGTCCGCGATGCCAAACTGACCGGGATCTCCAACATCGAGGACCAGTCCAGCGATCGCGTGGGTCTGCGCATCGTGGTGGAGCTCAAGCGTGACGCCGTCGCCAAGGTCGTGCTGAACAACCTCTACAAGCACACCCAGCTGCAGACCAGCTTCGGTGCCAACATGCTGTCCATCGTCGACGGCGTGCCGCGCACCCTGCGGCTGGACCAGATGATCCGGTATTACGTTGCGCACCAACTCGATGTGATCATCCGGCGCACCCGGTACCGGCTGCGCAAGGCCAACGAACGGGCCCACATCCTGCGCGGTCTGGTCAAGGCGCTGGATGCCCTCGACGAGGTCATCGCGTTGATCCGGGCGTCGGCCAATGCCGACGTCGCCCGCAGCGGGTTGATGGAACTGCTCGACGTCGACGAGATCCAGGCCCAGGCCATCCTCGACATGCAGCTGCGTCGCCTGGCCGCCCTGGAACGGCAGCGCATCGTCGACGACCTGGCCAAGATCGAGGCCGAGATCGCCGACCTCGAGGACATCCTGGCCAAGCCGGAGCGCCAGCGCGCCATCGTGCGCGACGAGCTCAAGGAGATCGTCGAGAAGCACGGTGACGAACGTCGTACCCGGATCATCGCCGCGGACGGTGACGTCACCGACGAGGACCTCATCCAGCGTGAGGACGTCGTCGTCACCATCACCGAGACCGGCTACGCCAAGCGCACCAAGACCGACCTGTACCGCAGCCAGAAGCGCGGTGGGAAGGGTGTGCAGGGCGCGGGTCTCAAGCAGGACGACATCGTCAACCACTTCTTCGTGTGTTCGACGCACGACTGGATCCTGTTCTTCACCACCCAGGGCCGGGTGTATCGGGCCAAGGCCTACGACCTGCCGGAGGCGTCGCGCACGGCGCGCGGCCAGCACGTGGCCAACCTGCTGGCCTTCCAGCCGGAGGAACGCATCGCCCAGGTCATCCAGATCAAGAGCTACGAGGATGCGCCCTACCTGGTGCTGGCCACCCGCAACGGTCTGGTGAAGAAGTCCAAGCTGATCGATTTCGACTCGAACCGCTCCGGCGGCATCGTCGCGATCAACCTGCGCGAAGGCGACGAGTTGGTCGGTGCCGTGCTGTGTTCGGCCGAGGACGACCTGCTGCTGGTCTCGGCCAACGGGCAGTCCATCCGCTTCTCGGCCACCGACGAGGCGCTGCGGCCGATGGGCCGGGCCACCTCCGGTGTGCAGGGTATGCGGTTCAACGAGGACGACCGGCTGCTGTCGCTCAACGTGGTCCGGGAGGGCACCTACCTGCTGGTCGCGACCGCCGGCGGGTACGCCAAGCGCACCGATATCGAGGAGTACACGGTGCAGGGCCGCGGCGGTAAGGGCATCTTGACCATCCAGTACGACCGGCGCCGCGGCAGCCTGGTGGGCGCGCTGATCGTCGACGACGACACCGAGTTGTACGCCATCACCTCCGGCGGCGGTGTGATCCGCACGGCGGCGCGCCAGGTACGCAAGGCCGGCCGGCAGACCAAGGGCGTGCGCTTGATGAACCTCGGTGAGGGCGACACACTGATTGCCATCGCTCGCAACGCGGAGGAGACCGACGACGCCGAAGCCGACGAGGCCGAAGGCGATCAGGCCGCAGGCGATGAGTCGACGGACGCGTAGCGTGACTGCCGGATGCCACTGCGGCAGTACCGCCAGCACCCAGCCCTCCGGGGCCTGAGCTAAGGAGCACCTCAGGTGACGTCACCGAAGGAACCCGGCCACTCGCGGGCAAGCGAGGGCCCCGGTAGCGCCAACGGCGCGGCCGGGACGCCGGGTGCGGTACCCGAGGGTGAAGTGCCGCCGTGGCAGCGCGGGCCGGCGGCTCGGGCTTCCGCCGGCAGGCCGGCGGATGGGACCGCGGCCGGCAGGCCGGCGGAGGGCGCCAACGCTCCTCGCCCCGCCGAGGGCGGGAACCGGCCGGCGCACCCCCAGGGGGTGGACGCTCGGCTCAACCGGTTCATCTCCGGGGGTAACGCACCGGCCCGGGAGACGCCTGCCAATCCCCCGCAGAACCAGCCGCGCGAAACCGAGGTGTTGCCCACCCGCACCGAGCGGCCGGAGGCCGCACGGCCGGAGAACTACGCCAGTGAGCTGCCGGATCTGTCCGGGCCGCCGCCGCGACCGGCGCGGCCCGCGGCGGCCGAATCCCGGCCCGCTCCCCCGCCCGGCCGGGTGCAGGTGGCCAACCGTAAGCAGGGGCCGGTGCGGGCCAGTATGCAGATCCGGCGCATCGATCCGTGGAGCACGCTGAAGGTGTCGCTGGTGCTCTCGGCCGCGCTGTTCTTCGTGTGGATGATCGCGGTGGCGTTCCTCTACCTGGTGCTCGGCGGGATGGGCGTGTGGAGCAAGCTGAACAGCAACGTGGGCGATCTGCTGACCAGCAACAGCGGTACCGGCGGCGAATTGGTCTCCAGCGGAACGATTTTCGGTGGCGCCGCGTTGATCGGCCTGGTGAACATCGTGCTGCTGACCGCGATGGCGACCGCCGGTGCGTTCATCTACAACCTCACCACCGATCTGGTGGGTGGGGTCGAGGTGACACTGGCCGACAGAGATTGATTGCCGGCCCGCCGGCGTGACTGACTGCCGGCCCGCCGGCGCGACTAGAACCCCGCGGTTTGGGAAGACGGGACCCATTACGGTAATCTCGTCGCTCGGCCGGTCAGAGAAATCGAGTGGTCACACGGGCCTATAGCTCAGGCGGTTAGAGCGCTTCGCTGATAACGAAGAGGTCGGAGGTTCGAGTCCTCCTAGGCCCACGGAAGGGTTACACCATGAGGCTGGTGGTAGTGCTCGCGGCAGTTGTGGCCGCAGCCGTCGTGTGGCGATCGCGACACGGTGCCGAAGTGTGGCACACCGCCGAGAACCCCGCGAACCCCTAAGGGGCCTTAGCTCAGTTGGTAGAGCGCTGCCTTTGCAAGGCAGATGTCAGGAGTTCGAATCTCCTAGGCTCCACAAGTAGAACACGCAGTTCAGAAGCGGTTCCGGTGTTATTCGCCGGGGCCGCTTTTCTCGTCTGTGCCCACATCTTGCCCACATTTGCGAGTAATCCCCCGCGTGAGCATGTCATTTATGGCGACTCCGACGGCCTCCACATCGGATGGATACAGGTGCCCGTACCGGTCCAGGGTGAGGGCCGCAGACTCGTGTCCGAGCATGTTCTGCAGCGCCTTAATGCTCGCCCCGGCCTGGATCGCCAGCGACGCCGCAGTGTGTCGCAGCTCGTGCAGCTTGAACTCGTACACCGTGACTGGCTCCCCGGCCGCGTTCCGCTCGACGCGGGGGAACAACTTGGCCGACGCGACGGCTTCCGACCACCACCGGCGCCTGACGTTCGTCCCCCGCATATACCCGCCACGGCTGTCAGGGAACACCAGAGCGTCCGGATCGTCGGCGACGAGCAGATCAGCCACAAACTCCGGCAGCGCAACGGTGCGGCCCCTCCCGCCCTTCGGTGTGCCTACCACGAACTGGCCGTCGACCAGCGTCACCGAGCGCGATATCGAGATGGACTTCTTGTCGAGAAGAACGTCTCGCCATCTCAGCTCGGCGGCCTCACCGAAGCGCACTGGTCAGATCGTGGCCGGCGCTATCCAGGAAGGCGGCAAGGTCCTCGACCAAACGGCGAACGTCGTGTCGAGCTTCCTGGTCGGCAACGTTCAACGGCATGAACCCAGACCGCATGCTGCAGGAGTTCGACATCCGCAAAGCCCAGCAGTCACAGGGCCAACTCGCGAAGTACGGCGGATGAAATGCGACACCCAAAGAATCCACCACGACACCCAAAAGCGGCTCGCAGATGGCCACCTGAGACCCCTGGGGGAGGCACCCCTGAGCGGCGGAGGCGGACCCCGAAGCGCATAGCGTCCGCCTGTCTGTGCAGAACCGAATCGATTTCGGAGTCCCTGTTTTGCACGCTGAACTACGACCTCGCCAGAGCCGACGGCCTCCGAGCCGATTGCATGTCGGTGTCGCGGGTTGTCGGTGTAGCGCGCTACTCTCCTGAAGTAGCGACCCCGACCGACGAAAGAGCCCCTGGGCTTGGCTGAGCCTAGTTGGTCGGGGGTTCGTTACCCTCTCTGAGGTGCAGGTTCAGTAGTAGTACTGCCTGCCGATCTTGAAGAGGTCATATTCAGAGTGAATGCGGTCCTTGATCAGGTCATACGACCGACGGTCGTTTCGCTCGTAAAACCTGGTGACCGCCCAGATCAGGTAGTCGACCGCCTGCAGCCCCAATTCCGACTCGTCTCGCCAGAACGCAAGGGTGCGTTTCACCCGGTAATCGAGGCACTGCTTCATGACGTCCTCGATGGCACCCCTGAAAGCAGCCCGCATCTTCTTCGTGCCGAGCTCGGCAGCGACGATCAACACCTCATCGCCGGCCGAGAACCGCCGCGGCGCCGCGTATTTGAGGTGGTAGAACCACGCGTACTGGAAGAACGTCGGCTCGTCGGGCCGGATCTTCGGCTGCGCCTTGCGCTTCTCGAGCAGCGTCACGTCGAAACGGAAGTCAAGATCAGCAATGACGTTGAACACCTCGTCGCGGATTAGTTGTGAGTCGCAGGTGGCGTGAAATGTGGTGTCCAGACCCTGAGACCGCCATGCGAGTTCGTCGCGGAGGATGATCAGACGAGCGCGCATGTCCGCGACCTGACTCTCGGTCATGGTCAACGTGCCGACGGCGAAGTACTTCGATACGTTGGGATCTGCCCTGCATTGCAGGTCACCGCTCTCGTCCGAGAACATGTATTTGCGCATTGATAAAGCTCCGGTCGCGGAAGCCAGGAGTACCGGGACCTCACCTGGCGGCGCGGAGCTTCACAGGCGCAGCGTTGGCCGAAGCGCTGACGCACCAAAGTGCGTCACATAGGATCGAGTCGTCCTGCCAGACATGATCGAGCCCTGCTGGAGTCCGCTCCGGCCGGGCCTCGGCGTTCCTGGGGGTGCGGCTTGCTCCCCGGTCAATAGGGTATTCCGTTCACCCGACGCTCACCGGCGTGTCCTCGCCGGTAGCTCAATCCGCTCCTGTTCACAGATTGCGGTGTACTGACGCCCAACGCTGTGGATTGTTCTACTCGCTACGCGCTTAGCCCTATAGTCACCGCTTCCCCGGAAGCCGCGCGACGGTGGGGGTAACGCTCTGTTATCCGGTGTCGTAGCCTTCGAGCCCCCACCAAGGACCGCAGCGGTCCTCAGCCAGATCGCGCCCCAATGCTCCGTCGGGTGAGCAGAAATTGATGTTGAGGACGATGCCGGTGTTTGACTCAGACGCCTGTTGACGCCGTTCGTCGATCTCACAGGAGAGTGCGATTGACAGTCGTCGTGCGATCCCGCGTGCAACTGTCGGGATTACTGGTGGTAATTCCGCTGCCAGCACAGCGAGGTCGTTCAGGAACCTGGGCAGAAACACCATCGCAAAGACCTTCCCTGGAATGGGCATACGGTCGCGAGAGCAGTCTGTATCTCCCGCTTGCGATTACAGTCGCACGGCCGCGATGGTTTTACCATGAGCGACACGCGGTTTTACCACGGTTTGATCGGCACCGAAGACTGGTTAGGGCGTTGCGCCGCCCGACGTGCAGCGCGGCGCTGCTCAGAAGATCTTCTTATGGGGTGATTTCGGCGAGAACGGTGGAGCGCACCAATTCGGAGATGCTGACGCCACGGCGCTTCGCCGCTGCATGCAAGGCGTCCCGCTCGGCCGGCAACATGCGGAGCGCCACCAGGGCGGTCCGTTGACGCTTTTCGGAGCGCCACGTCCGACTCTGCTCCGACTGTTTGGAAGTCATCTGCGTCGCCTTCCGAGGAGAATCGCATGGTTGTCATTTGAGGTCCAGTTGGAAGACTAGTCGACAGAGCGCGGTTTAACCGCCATTTGATCGTCAATTGAATGGATGTGTCCGATGCAGGCCCAGAGCGACTACACGGTGAGTGACGTCGTCGCCTTGTCTCGGAAGAGCTTGTCCACGGTGAATCGTCGAGTTGACGACGGCGATCTGCAGAAGGTCCCGGGCACATCGAATCCGATCCGACTCACCGCTGAATCGGTGCACGCTTATCTGAGGCGCCTACTCGACGAGGGGCCGGTGCTGCCCGATGGGGTTCCGAGAACGCCCAACGCGATGACCGTGGAAGAAGATGGTCATTCGAAGAGCATCGCGGACCTCGATCGGTCTTTGGGGGATGCGCTGGCGAAGGTGAACGACCTGGAGATCGAAAACGAGACTTTGCGCAACGATGTCCAAGCACTGAAGCTTGCGCATGAGTTGGTGCTTGACCGACTCGGTTCCCACACAGAACCAAAGGCGCGGAACGACTAGGCCAGGCGGCGGACCACAATCTGACCACAGTTACAGATAACTACTGTTAACCACAGTTGTGTGTTTTCGCACTTCGAACGTCATGAAAGCACATGAACTGCAGGGTGATTCGCCTTTGCAAGGCAGATGTCAGGAGTTCGAATCTCCTAGGCTCCACAAGCATTTTCTTCTCTCGGCGCGCGCCGGAATCACCTCTTCGCGGATTCGGTTGCGCGCGCCCAATTTTCGTTAAGGTAACCGCCCAATCTCTTAGTGGGCGTTTAGTAAACCGGCCATGCTCTCACCAAACCGCCACAGCGCGGTGCAGCGAAACGCATAGGGTTCGAACGGTGACCATCCCGTGTTAAAAACGTGACCTTTGTAGCCCACCGTTACCAAAGTGACATTGCCGCGCGACGCGGACGATGCCGTCGGGGAACAAGGGGAACGACATGACGATTGCGCTGTACCACCAGACCATGCCGGACTGGGCGTCCCGGCGGAAGCTCGGCCGCGCGGTGGTACGCATCGGCGATGTGCTCGCCACGGTGCTGCGGCCGGTGCTCGTGGCGGTGGCCATCATGATCGCCGCGATGTGGTGGTCCATGCCCAAGGCCGCGGCCGACCCGGTCAACACCGTTCTCAACGACGTCGGGGTGGGCAACAACGGGACCATCAGCTCGATGATCGCGGAGCTGGGCGAAATGTTCTGCCCACTGATCGCCCAGGCCGGCAGCAACTTCGCCAAGAACTCCTACAGCGCCAACGGCAACGGTCTGGGCGGCGCGGTGGCCGGAGGGGTCACCAACCTCGTCATCCAGAACCAGTGCCCGTCGTGGATCAACTCACTTGCCAACGGGCACTTGCCAGGAGCGCTCACGGGAGCGGCATCGGCCATCAACCCGATGCAAAGTGTCACCGGCGCGGCGACCGATCCGTTGCAGGCGCTGACCGGCGCGACCAACACGGCCGGACTGAACATCCCCGCGCTGCCCGGCACCGGGTTGCCCACTGCCGGGTTGCCGTCGGGGTTGCCCGTCACCGGACTGCCGAGCAGCCCGCTGGGCTGACGCGCTACGGCTTGGGCGCGACCTCGACGCTGGGCGGCAGCGCGGACGGCTCGGGGCGGGTCGAGCGGCGCACGATGGCGAACGCCGCGCCCCCACCGACGAGCACCACGGCACCGATCACGATCCACAGCAGCGGCTTGCGCCGGCGCGGCTCGGGCACGACGTCTTCCTTGCGCAGCCGGCTCCCCAGCCAGGACGCCGACGACAGCGCGGAGCTCAAACCCACGCCCAGGGCGCCGCGGGTGAGGTCTGCCGGGCCCACCACGGAGTACTTCAGACCACGCGCGAGCCGTTGTCCCGACGTCAGCCGGACATCCGTGTTGGAACTCATGGGCACCTCTTTCGCAGGCGGGCGGGAAAACGCCTTCCCAGCCTGCCATCAAACCCTGCCGACGCGGTACGGGTGCGCTGCGGGAGGGGCCTCGGAAGGGGCCCGGATGCCCGGGTGGCAGACTGCAATCCGTGACGAGCCCCATTCAGACAGCCACCGCGACGCTGCACACGAACCGCGGCGACATCAAGATCGCCCTGTTCGGTAACCACGCCCCCAAGACGGTCGCCAACTTTGTCGGCCTCGCGCAGGGCACCAAGGACTACAGCACCGAGAACGCCTCGGGCAGCACCTCCGGCCCGTTCTACGACGGCGCCGTGTTCCACCGTGTCATCGACGGATTCATGATCCAGGGCGGCGACCCGACCGGCACCGGGCGCGGCGGCCCCGGCTACCAGTTCGCCGACGAGTTCCACCCGGAACTGCAGTTCGACAAGCCCTACCTGCTGGCCATGGCCAACGCCGGGCCGGGCACCAACGGCTCGCAGTTCTTCATCACCGTGGGCAAGACCCCGCACCTGAACCGCCGGCACACCATCTTCGGCGAGGTCGTCGACGAGGCCTCGCAGAAGGTCGTCGACGCCATCGCCACCACGGCGACCGATCGCAGCGACCGGCCCACCGAGCCGGTGGTGATCGAGTCCGTCACCATTTCCTGAATCCCCCATTTGTGCGGTTCCGTACGCCTCGCCCCGCGCGTCGCGTATGGAACCGCACATTTGCGTTGAGGGCAGGGGTCAGCGGCCCGCATACCCCGCTTGGGTGAGTGCGTCGAGCACGTCCAGCGGGCTGGTGCCCAGATCCCAGCGGGTGAACACGTAGAGCCGATCGTCGGCGGTGTCGACCTCGAGCAGCCGCACCTTGCGGGCCAGCCTGCGGAATTCGGTGATCCGGATGGTGGCGATATCGTCGCGGCGCAACACCCGGGTGCGCCACCAGCCGCGTATCAGCAGACCTTCACCGGAGATTGCCAGCTTCGGCCGCGCGACCCACGACAAAGTTGCAAACACCAGCAAACCCATCGCGGCAACGCCACCCAGAACACGTCCGGGACCGTCTGTGACCACAGTCACAACGGCGATGGCCATCACGACGCCGGCGAACCCTATGCCGAGAATGCCCGCGGGCTTAGGCCCCCACATTGTTTGCTGCATGGCGTCAATACCCGGTCTTACCGTGCGGTTTGAAGTTATCCACAGGCGCTATCCCCAATGGGGATGAATCACAACGTTGTGATTGGGTGACGCCGCGGTAGCGAGCCGGGTAACAGTTCGAAGCCAAAATGAATTCATTCCGGCGGGGTGCCGCCTCAGCGCCACCGCATGGTCAGCAACAACCCTGTGATCATGAAAGCAAAGGCGATCGCGTAGTTCCACGGGCCGAGGTCGGCCATCCAATTCAGCCACGTGGGAGCGTTCAGGCCGGTGGCTCCCAGCTGGAACACGAGCAGCCACAGCAGCCCGATGAGCATCAGACCCACGAACAGCACCACGAACCACACGCTCGACGGCCCGGCCTTCACCTTGACCGGGGTCCGGCTCACCGGGTTGATGGTGAAGTCGTTCTTCTTGCGAACTTTGGACTTGGGCATGGTTACCTTTGGAGACGATGGAACACGTGGCCGGATGGGACGCCGTTATTGAACACAGAGCCTAACGCAGCGTCCGCCCCCGCCGAGAATTCTGGGAGACCGCGCTCGGCCTGGCGATTCGGCGTGCCGGTGGTGTGTCTGCTGGCCGGTCTGCTGCTGGCGGCGACGCACGGCGTCTCGGGCGGCGGCGAGATCCGGCGCAGTGACGCGCCGCGGCTGGTGGATCTGGTGCGCGAGGCGCAGATCGGGGTGGACCGGCTCACCGCGCAGCGGGACCAGCTGGTCTCGGCCATCGACAACCATCACGGCGGCTCCCCCGGCGCCGACGCCGCCCTGCGGGCCATCACCGCGCGCTCCGATCGGCTGGCCGAACAGGCCGGGCTGAACCCCGAACGCGGGCCCGGGCTGGTGATCACCCTCAACGACGCCCAACGCGACGCGGAGGGCCGCTTCCCCCGCGACGCGGCACCCGACGACCTGGTGGTGCACCAGCAGGACATCGTCGCCGTGCTCAACGCGCTGTGGAGCGCCGGCGCCGACGGCATCCAGGTCCAGGATCAGCGGATCGTCGGCACCTCGGTGCCGCGCTGTGTCGGTAACACCCTGCTGCTCGGTGGGCGCACCTACAGCCCGCCGTACGTCGTCACCGCGATCGGTGACGTGCCCGCCATGCAGGCCGCGCTGGCCGCCGCGCCGCTGGTGACCCTGTACAAGCAGTACGTCGTGCGGTTCGGGCTGGGCTACAGCGAGGTGCCGCAGCCGTCGGTGGAGCTGGCCGGGTACACCGCGCCGATCCGGATGAAGTACGCCAAGCCCGCCGGGCCGCTCGGGTATTAACCACTTTGTCGGTCGCAGTAGCCTGGTGACATGCAGGTTCTGGTCGTCGACAACTACGACAGCTTCGTGTTCAACCTGGTCCAGTACCTGGGTCAGCTCGGCGTGCACGCGCACGTCTGGCGCAACGACGACGAGCGCCTCGGCGATCCGCGGACCATTGCCGAGCAGTTCGACGGCATCCTGCTCTCCCCCGGGCCCGGCACCCCGGAACGCGCCGGCGCGTCCATCCCGCTGGTGCACGCCGCCGCCGAAACCGGCACCCCGCTGCTCGGCGTGTGTCTGGGACACCAGGCCATCGGCGTGGCCTTCGGCGGCACCGTGGACCGCGCGCCGGAACTGTTGCACGGCAAGACCAGCCTGGTGCACCACTCCGATGTCGGTGTGCTGCAAGGGCTTCCGGATCCTTTCACCGCCACCAGGTACCACTCGCTGACCATCCTGCCGGAGACCAAACCGGACGTCCTGGAGGCCATCGGGCACACCGACTCCGGGGTGATCATGGCCGTCCGGCACACCGAGCTGCCCATCCACGGCGTGCAGTTCCACCCGGAGTCCATCCTCACCGAGGGCGGGCACCGGATGCTGGCCAACTGGCTGGGCTTCTGCGGTCAGGCCCCCGACGAGGCTTTGGTCCGCCGCCTCGAGCAGGAAGTCGCCGATACCGTCCAGGCCGCTACGACCGCCTCCTAGGAGGCGAAGCTGAGCGTGATCGAGTCGCCGTAGCCCACGCCGCTGCCCGGCGACGGGCTCTGCGTCACCACCGCGTTGGACCGCAGCCCGCTGTTGTCCACGTTGGCGCCCTTGATCAGCACACCGGTCCAGCCCAGCGCCCGCAGGTTCGGCTCGGCGTCCACCCAGAACTGCCCCACCAGGTTCGGCATCACGAACTGATTGCCCAGTGACACCTTCAGCGTGATCGGCGCGTCCAGCGGCACCACGGTGCCGGCGACCGGATCGGTGGCCACCACCTCCCCCGCCGGGCGTGGGCTGGAGACCGGGGCCGTCAGCACGGCGGTGAAGCCGAGGATCTGCAGGTTGTTCCGCGCGCCCTGCTCGGGCTGGCTGGTGACATCCGGGACCGCCTTGGTCTGCGGCCCGGTGCCCACCACGACGGTGATCTCGTTGGTGATCGCCGACGTCGAATTGGCCGGCGGCACGGTGCTGACCACCCGGTCCTTGAGCTCCGGCGCCGAGGACGACGGCGCCTGCTTGAACTTGCCGAAACCGGCGGAGGTCAGCTTGCGGACCGCGTCGGCGTAGCTCAGGCCCGACACGTCGGGCACCTCGCGCTGCTCGGGGCCGGTGGAAACGTTGATGGTGATCTCGTCCCCGGCGCTCACCGAAGCATTGGCGTTCGGATCGGTACCGATGACGTGGTCCGGCGGCACCTTCGAGTCCGGGTTGCGCGCGATGTTGGTCTTGAATCCACGGTTCTGCAGCGCGGCGATGGCGTCGGCCGAGGCCTGCCCGGACACGTCGGGCACCTGCACATCGCGGGGCTTGCCGCCGATGGCGTTGATCGCGATGGTGACCACCACGGTCAGCACCGCGAGCACCGCCACCGCGATGAGCCAGCGGCCCACCGACCCGCCGCTGCCGGGCGGCGTGTAGCTGCCGGTGGTCGGGATGTGTTCGGTCGGCAGGGCCCGCGCGTGCGGCTGGCTGGCGCTCAGGATGTGGGTGCGTTCGGCGTCGGTGAGCACCTTGGGGGCCTCGGGCGACTCGCCGCTGTGTACGCGGATCAGGTCGGCGCGCATCTCGGCCGCGCTCTGATACCGGTTCTCCGGGTTCTTGGTCAGTGCCTTGAGCACCACCGCATCGAGTTCCGGGGAGATACCGGCGTGCCGCTTGGACGGTGGGTCGGCGTCCTCGCGGACATGCTGATAGGCCACGGCCACCGGGGAGTCACCGACGAAAGGTGGCTCGCCGGTGAGGATTTCGTACAGAACGCAGCCCAGCGAGTACACGTCGGAGCGGGCGTCCACCGGCTCACCGCGGGCCTGTTCGGGGGACAGGTACTGTGCCGTGCCGATCACCGCGGCCGTTTGGGTGACGCTGTTGCCGGTGTCGGCCAGGGCGCGGGCGATGCCGAAATCCATCACCTTCACCGCGCCGCTGTTGCTGATCATGATGTTCGCGGGTTTGACGTCGCGATGGATGATGCCGTGCTGGTGGCTGAAGTTCAGGGCCTGGCAGGCGTCGGCGATGATCTCGATGGCGCGCTTGGGCTCCATCGGACCTTCGGTGTGCACGATGTCGCGCAGCGTGACGCCGTCGACGTACTCCATGACGATGTAGGGCAGCGGCCCGTTGGGCGTCTCGGCCTCCCCGGTGTCGTAGACGGCCACGATCGCCGGGTGATTCAGCGCGGCGGCGTTCTGCGCCTCCCGGCGGAACCGGAGATAGAAGCTGGGATCGCGGGCCAAGTCCGCGCGCAGCACCTTGACCGCGACATCGCGGTGCAGGCGCATATCACGCGCGATGTGAACCTCCGACATCCCACCGAAGCCGAGGATCTCACCCAGCTCGTAGCGGTCCGAGAGGTGTTGGGGCGTGGTCACGGGGACCCACTGGGCGGCGAGGCCGGCGGCACGCCGATGACGGTGGTGCTGGTCGAGGTCTGCTGCTGCACCGGGCGGTCCTTCTTGTCCTGAGCGTTCAGCACGATCAGCACGGCGATGATGATGGCCAGCGCGCCGAGTACGCCGGCGGCCCACAGCAGGGCCCGCTGACCGGGCGAGAAGGTGCGCCGCGGCGGGGGCGTGCGGTGGCTGCCGGTGGCCGGGCGGGGCCGTGCGGCGGTGACCGGCGGCCGGTAGTCGGCGGCAGCGGCCCGGGCCTGCGTGGTCGACGGGATGGCCGCCGGTGTGGCACGACCGATGGTGGGCGCGTGGTTGGGCCGGGGCGGACGGCGCCCGGCACGCACGGCCGCAACGGCGTCGGCGAACGGGCCGCCCGAGCGGTACCGGTGGTTGGGTTCCTTGGCCAGGGTGATCTCGATGAGCTCGCGCACATTGGGCGGCAGGTCGGCAGGCAGCGGGGCGGGCTGCTCCTTGATGTGCTTCATGGCGACCGTCAGGGCGCCGTCGCCGGTGAACGGCCGCTTGCCCGAAAGTGATTCGTAGCCAACGACACCGAGGGAGTACACGTCGCTGGCGGCGGTGGCGTCGCGGCCGAGTGCCTGCTCCGGCGCGATGTACTGCGCGGTGCCCATCACCATGCCGGTCTGGGTGACCGGTGCGGCGTCGACGGCCTTGGCGATACCGAAGTCGGTCAGTTTCACCTGACCGGTCGGCGTGATCAGGATGTTGCCCGGTTTCACGTCGCGGTGCACCAGCCCCGCGGTGTGCGCGACCTGCAGGGCGCGGCCGGTCTGCTCGAGCATGTCCAGCGCGTGGCGCAGCGACAGCCGCCCGGTGCGCTTGATGACGGAGTTCAGCGGCTCACCGTTGACGAGCTCCATCACCAGGTACGCGGTGCGGCCCTCACCGGCCTCCAACTCGGTCTCGCCGTAGTCGTAGACGCTGGCGATGCCGGGGTGGTTGAGCATGGCGACGGTGCGGGCCTCGCCGCGGAACCGGTCGACGAACTCGGCGTCGGTGGAGAACTCGGCCTTGAGCACCTTGATGGCCACCTGGCGGCCGAGCCTGGTGTCCAGGCCTTCCCACACCTGGCCCATACCGCCGGTCGCGATCAGACGCTGCAGCCGGTAGCGTCCGGACAGCGTCACACCCACCCGGGCCGTCATGATGCCTCCCGCAGGGCAGCGGCGATGGTCGCTCGCCCGATCGGGGCGGCCACCGCGCCGCCGGTGGCGGACAATCGGTCCCCACCATTCTCCACGAGTACGGCGACGGCCACTTTGGGGGCCTGTGCCGGGGCGAAGGCGATATACCAGGCATGGGGTGGGGTGTTGCGGGGATCCGTCCCGTGTTCGGCGGTGCCCGTCTTCGATGCGATCTGCACGCCGGCGATGGCTCCCTTCTGCTGTGTCACCTGCTCGGCGCCCACCATCAGATCAGTAAGTGTAGCCGCGACCTGCGGCGACACTGCCCGCCTGAGCTCCTGCGGGGCTGTGGTGGCGATATTCGAGAGGTCAGGGCCCTTGAGGCCATCGACGAGGTAGGGCGCCATGGTGACGCCGTCGTTGGCGATGGTGGCCGCCACCATCGCGTTCTGCAAGGGTGTCATCGCGACATCCTTCTGTCCGATGCTCGACATGCCCAGTGCGGCGGCGTCGTCGATCGGGCCGACGGTGGAATCGGCCACCTGCAGCGGGATCTGGACCGGTGCGTCATCCAAGCCGAACGCGCGGGCGGCCGCCCGCAGCCGGTCGGCGCCGGTGTCGATGCCCAGCTGGACGAAGGCGGTGTTGCAGGACCGCGCGAACGCCTCACGCAGCGTCGCGGTGGGACCGCTGCCGCAGGTGGACCCGCCGTAGTTCTCCAGGGTCGCGGTGCTGTTGGGCAGCGGGATGCGGGGGGCCGCCGTCAGCGGGGTGTCCGGGGTGGTGCCGGCCTGCAGCGCGGCCGCGGTGGTGATCACCTTGAACGTCGACCCGGGCGGGTAGGTCTCCGAGATGGCCCGGTTCACCAGCGGGTTGTCGGGGTTGTCGCGCAGCTTCTGCCAGGCCGCGGATTGCTCGCTGCCGTCATGGCTGGCCAACTCGTTCGGGTCGTACGACGGGGCGGACACCATGGCCAGGATCTTGCCGCTGGACGGCTCCAACGCCACCACGGCGCCCTTGCAGGCGCCGTCGCAGCCACGCTCCATGGCGTCCCAGGCGGCTTGCTGCACCTGGGGATTGATGGTGGTCGAGACGTTGCCGCCGCGTGGGTCGCGGCCGGTGAAGAAGTCGGCCAGCCGCCGTCCGAACAGCCGCTCGTCGGAGCCGTTGAGGATGGCGTCCTCGGCGCGCTCCAGGCCGGTGCTGGAGTACTGCAGCGAGTAGAAGCCGGTGACCGGGGCGTAGGTCAGTGGGTTGGGGTAGACCCGCAGGAACCGGAAGCGACCGTTGGTGGAGACCGAGTAGGCCAGCAGTTGGCCGCCGGCGGAGATCTGCCCGCGCTGGCGCGAGTACTCGTCGAGCAGCACCCGCTGGTTGCGGGGATCGGCGCGGTACCCGTCGGCGGCGAACACCTGGGTGAAGGTGGCATTGGCGAGCAACATCACGACCAGCACCATGATGGTGACGGACAGGCGGCGCAGTGCGGTGTTCATGTCTTGGAGATCACCTCGGTGCTGGCCGATGCGATCGGGCTCGGATTGGGTCCGCGGGTGGAGGTGATGGGCCGGCGCGCCGCGTGCGAGATGCGCACCAGGATGGCCAGCAGGATGTAGTTGGCCACCAACGACGAACCGCCGTAAGACATCCACGGCGTGGTCAGTCCGGTCAGTGGGATCAGCTTGGTCACCCCGCCGACCACGATGAACAGCTGGATGCCCAGCGTGGAGGCCAGCCCGGCGGCCAGTAGCTTGCCGAAGCTGTCGCGCACGGCGATCGCGGTGCGCAACCCGCGGATCACGACGATCGTGTAGAGCATCAGCACGCCGGCCAGCCCGACCAAGCCGAGTTCTTCACCGACGGCAGCGATGATGAAATCCGTTGAGGCGGCGGGCACGGTGCCGGGCTGACCGTTACCCAGCCCGGTGCCGAAGATGCCGCCGGTGGCGAAACTGAACAGGGACTGCACCATCTGGAAGCCGGCGCCGTCCGGATCGGCGAACGGGTCGATCCAGTTCTGCACCCGGACCCGGACATGCCCGAAAAGGTGGTATGCCACAACGCTTCCCACCGCGAACAGGCCGAGACCGATGAACACCCAGGACAGCCGGCCGGTGGCCACGTAGACCAGCACCAGAAACGAGGTGTACAGCAGCAGCGAGGTGCCCAGGTCCTTCTCGAACACCATCACCCCGACCGAGGCGATCCAGGCCACCAGCAGCGGGGCCAGGTCGCGCGGGCGCGGCAGATCCATTCCCAGAACGTGCTTTCCGGCGCTGATGAACAGCTCGCGCTTGTCCACCAGCACGGCGGAGAAAAAGACCAGCAGCAGGATCTTGGAGAATTCCGCGGGCTGGATGGAGAAGCCGGGGAACTGGATCCAGATCTTGGCGCCGTTCTGTTCGGAAAACCTCGCCGGCAGCAGGGCCGGAATGACAAGCAGCACAAGGCCGGTGAGGCCGCAGAGGTATCCGTAGCGGGCCAGCACCCGGTGGTCGGGCACGGCGATCACGATCGCCGAGAACGCGATCACGCCGACCAGCGTCCACAACATCTGCTGGTTGGCGGTCGGGCTGTCCGGGTTCAGCGGTGCCGCGGCCAGGTCCAGGCGGTGAATCATGACCAGCCCCAAGCCATTCAGCAGGGCGACCACCGGCAGCAGCAACGGATCGGCGTAGGGCGCGAATCGCCGGATCGCCAGGTGCGCGCCTGCGAACAGCGCCAGGTAGGCCACGGTGTACTGCAGCAGGTCCCAGCTCAGGCCCTGTTCCTGGTTGGCCTCGACGATCAGCAGGGCCACGGTGGTGATGGCGGCGGCGAAGCCCAGCAACCCCAGTTCGGCATTGCGCCGGTTGGGCAGCGGCGGTGTGACGGCGACGGGCGACTGGGGGGCGGTGGTCATGACGCCGTCCGGCAGGTGGTGCCCGGCTCCGGCGGTGAGGGAGGCAGGGCCGTGACGGTCGGTGCCTGGGTGGTGGGCGGGGGAGACACGGTGGTGG
>NZ_LQOL01000046.1 GCF_002101555.1 Mycolicibacterium canariasense | reverse complement strand
CAGAGTCTTCTTGTATGCGAGATGCTCGCAACCACTATCCACAAATCAAACACCACACCCCACCACCAAAGCAGGGCAACAACAAACACCGTCCGAACACCAGAACAACGCCTGGTCCCTCGCGGCCGACCCACACACTCCACCGAGCATGCGATCGCAGGGCCTGTTGTCTCAAAGCCCAATAGTGTGTCCAGCAGTTCCAAGCCCCGCAAAGGGGACCCACGTTTGTTGTGTGCACCAGACCCGCCTCCACTACAGAGGCCGAGCCATCCAACGAATCGTCTCGCAACACCGAACCCCCACACGATGTGGGCGGGGCGAGCTCTCGTGGTGCTCCTTAGAAAGGAGGTGATCCAGCCGCACCTTCCGGTACGGCTACCTTGTTACGACTTCGTCCCAATCGCCGATCCCACCTTCGACGGCTCCCTCCCACAAGGGGTTAGGCCACCGGCTTCGGGTGTTACCGACTTTCATGACGTGACGGGCGGTGTGTACAAGGCCCGGGAACGTATTCACCGCAGCGTTGCTGATCTGCGATTACTAGCGACTCCGACTTCACGGGGTCGAGTTGCAGACCCCGATCCGAACTGAGACCGGCTTTACAAGGATTCGCTCCACCTCACGGCATCGCAGCCCTTTGTACCGGCCATTGTAGCATGTGTGAAGCCCTGGACATAAGGGGCATGATGACTTGACGTCATCCCCACCTTCCTCCGAGTTGACCCCGGCAGTCTCCTACGAGTCCCCGGCATAACCCGCTGGCAACATAGGACAAGGGTTGCGCTCGTTGCGGGACTTAACCCAACATCTCACGACACGAGCTGACGACAGCCATGCACCACCTGCACACAGGCCACAAGGGAACTGATATCTCTACCAGCGTCCTGTGCATGTCAAACCCAGGTAAGGTTCTTCGCGTTGCATCGAATTAATCCACATGCTCCGCCGCTTGTGCGGGCCCCCGTCAATTCCTTTGAGTTTTAGCCTTGCGGCCGTACTCCCCAGGCGGGGTACTTAATGCGTTAGCTACGGCACGGATCCCAAGGAAGGAAACCCACACCTAGTACCCACCGTTTACGGCGTGGACTACCAGGGTATCTAATCCTGTTCGCTCCCCACGCTTTCGCTCCTCAGCGTCAGTTACTGCCCAGAGACCCGCCTTCGCCACCGGTGTTCCTCCTGATATCTGCGCATTCCACCGCTACACCAGGAATTCCAGTCTCCCCTGCAGTACTCCAGTCTGCCCGTATCGCCCGCACGCCCACAGTTAAGCTGTGAGTTTTCACGAACAACGCGACAAACCACCTACGAGCTCTTTACGCCCAGTAATTCCGGACAACGCTCGGACCCTACGTATTACCGCGGCTGCTGGCACGTAGTTGGCCGGTCCTTCTTCTGCACATACCGTCACTCGCGCTTCGTCTGTGCTGAAAGAGGTTTACAACCCGAAGGCCGTCATCCCTCACGCGGCGTCGCTGCATCAGGCTTGCGCCCATTGTGCAATATTCCCCACTGCTGCCTCCCGTAGGAGTCTGGGCCGTATCTCAGTCCCAGTGTGGCCGGTCACCCTCTCAGGCCGGCTACCCGTCGTCGCCTTGGTAGGCCATTACCCCACCAACAAGCTGATAGGCCGCGGGCCCATC
Source organism: Mycolicibacterium canariasense (assembly GCF_002101555.1). Taxonomy (GTDB): domain Bacteria; phylum Actinomycetota; class Actinomycetes; order Mycobacteriales; family Mycobacteriaceae; genus Mycobacterium; species Mycobacterium canariasense. The sequence continues at coordinate 357 of NZ_LQOL01000046.1, read as the reverse complement.
CCACACCGCAAAAGCTTTCCACCACACCCCATGAAGAGCGCAGTCCTATTCGGTATTAGACCCAGTTTCCCAGGCTTATCCCAAAGTGCAGGGCAGATCACCCACGTGTTACTCACCCGTTCGCCACTCGAGCACCCCGAAGGGCCTTTCCGTTCGACTTGCATGTGTTAAGCACGCCGCCAGCGTTCGTCCTGAGCCAGGATCAAACTCTCCAAACAAAAACCCCCAGCCAAAGCCAGGCAGAATTCGAATCAGAAAAATCCGATCACAAACAAAAGACACCAAAAACTGGCATCAAAAAAACAACCATCCCACGTAGCAGGAAGACGGGGAGTCCCCCACCAAGATGGCCAAAAA
>NZ_LQOL01000045.1 GCF_002101555.1 Mycolicibacterium canariasense | reverse complement strand
TCATTTTCGAGAGACCTCGACCTCTATCCCGGCAACGACGCGCCAACCACCTCTACACCCTCATCTGTGAAGAGCCCGATATGACGCATCCGCAGCTCGTCCGCGACCGCTTCGTCGCCGTCTTTCAGCGTCGGCAGCACCGAACGGTGGCGTGCGCGGCGCGTTTCGTAATTGCGTGTCGCTCGGTTTCTGAATGGTGCGGAATTGGACATGCGCATCGCGTAATCGGAAATGCGAAGGCGCAACCCGGCGGCGAATTCGGCGCGCGAATCATCGTCAAGGCGTCGTGACCGACCCAACTGTCAACCTCTCTCATACCGGTCAGACGACGCCAGGCCCGCTGCTGGTGACGCACTGAAAGCGCTTGGTATCAGCCATCATACGGCCTGGTACGTGTGCTGTGCGCGGCGGTGCGGCCCGCGGCGTCCGCGGCCCGGTGTGCACTTGCCGGTGCCGGTTGTTTCGCAAATCGGGGGCCATTCGCCGCCGGTCCCGGCGATACGCCGATCGCTGGAGAATCGGCACGTGAACACCTTGATCTGACGCCGGCGATAAATAGCCGTTTGTTACCCGGCAAATTGCGGCACAGAACCTGTGAATTCTGATAGACAAGATGTGTGTCACGAATTCTGGGTGCCGGATCGGACGGTCTTGTGTGCGCACTGTGGCCGCATCCGGTCACCTGCCGTTCGGTTGACGTTCGGCTGACCGCTCTACGGTGCGCGGATGCGTGAGCTTCTGAAGAACACCGGCGCGATACTGGCCGCGGTCACCTGCCTCGTCGGCGCCAACGGTGCCGCGCTGGTACGGGCGCCGCAGGCCGGTGCGGCGGCGCTCGATTTCGGCGGTCTGGTGCGGACCTACGAGTTGCATCTTCCCGCCGGATCTCGGCCCTCGGCACTGGTGATCAACCTGCACGCGGCCGGGGCGACCGGCCGCGACCAGGCCGCACTCACGCATTACGACGCCGTCGCCGACGCCCACGGATTCGCCGTGGTGTATCCGGACGGTATCGATATGAGCTGGGCCGACGGCCGCGGAGCGTCCGTCCCCGACCGCCAGGGCGTCGACGATGTCGGATTCATCACCGCGCTGGCCTCGAAGTTGGTGTCCGACTACGGAATCAGCCCCGGGCGTGTCTACGTGACCGGTCTGTCGGCCGGCGCGTTCATGGCCAATCGGCTGGCCTGTGACCGCGCCGATCTGTTCGCCGCCATCGCTCCGGTCGCCGGCACCCTCGGCTCGAACGTGGGCTGCGCCCCGTCGCGTCCGGTCGCGGTGCTGGCCGCCTACGGCACTGCCGATCCGATCGTCCCGTTCGACGGCGGTCCGATGACGGGCCGCGGTGGGGTCAGCGACATCGTGTCGGCCCCGGCCTTGGTGCAACGCTGGCGTCAGCTCAACGGATGTGCCGATACGCCCGCGCAGCAGCCACTGGCACCCAGCGGCGACGGGACGCACACCGACCGGATCGATTATCCGCAGTGCGCACCCGGCGGCGAAGTGGTGTTCATGCGCGTCGACGGCGGCGGACACACGTGGCCCGGCGCCCCGGAGGTGCTGCCCCCGCAGGCGGTGGGACTGGCCAGCCGCGGTTTCGATGCCTCGGAGGCGTCGTGGCGGTTCTTCGACTCACACGGGCGCTGAATCGGCGAGGCGCGGCACGATCCACCGGCCGTGCGGGGCAGTGGCGATCAGCCGGCGCAATCCCGCCTCGTCGAAGGCGGCCACGAATTCGTCGAGTCCCTCGCTGAAATGTGCCCAGCTGTCCAGGTGGGCCGGAACGACCACCTTGGCGCCCAGCACTTCGGCGGCCGCCGCGGCGCGCTGGCCGGTCAGAGTCAGCGGCCGGTTGCGCTCCTTGGCCGCGACCCTGGCCGCACCGGCGAACAGCACCGCGACGTCGACCGCGCCGACTCGGTCCCTGATCGCCCGGACGGCGTCCAGCGAGGCGTTGTCCCCGCTGAGGTACACCGTCGGGATTCCGGCGCCCGACACCACGAAACCCGTTACCTCGCAGTTGATATGACCCGTCTCGTTGCGGGTCCCGTCCGCGGGGCCGTGCACTGCGGGGACCGCCTGGACGATGACCGCGTGCCCGTGTCCGCCGGGCAGGTCGATGCTCTGCCACGGCTCCAGCCCGCGCGCCGACGGTCCGAGGCGCTCGGCGGCGCGCGGGTGGGTCAGCAGCACCGGCGCCCGCCGGGCGAACTCGCGCCCCACGGTGTCCAGATTGTCGGGATGCTCGTCGTGGCTGACCAGCACCACGTCCACCGCACCCAACTGCTCGGCGGGAACGGCCGGCCCGGCCGTCTTGGTGAGGTATCCGTGGTCGCCGGCGGGATCGAAGGTCGGGTCGATCACCAACCGCAGCCCGGCGATGTCGATCACTGTGGTGGGGCCGCCCAGTACGGCAAAACCGAGATCGAGCCGCCGCGCGTCGATGGTGTCCGCCATGGGAACTCAGCCTAGCTCCCGCCCTGGCCGGCCGATTCGAGACCGGCGGGACCGTGCGCAACGCCGGGGTGGGCAAGGAGGAGACGGCCGAGCGGGCCATCGCAAGAGCGTTCGTACGGACTCCGTCGGTGCTGCTGTTCGACGAGCCGCTGAGCAACCTGGACGCCAAACTCCGCGTCGAGCTGCGCTCCGAAATCCGGTGCCTGCAACAGGGACTCGGCATAACCGCCCTGTACGTGAACCATGACCAGGAGGAGGCGATGACCATAGCCGACCAGCTGGTACCCGAGCAGCTCTACCGCCTGCCCCGGTGATCTGTGCACGTTCTGTCACGTCAGGCGCGACAGAACGTGCACAGATCGCACTACTTCTTCTTGACGTCGAACCGGTCGTTGTCGGTCACCTTGACCCACGCGGCGACGAAGTCGTTGACGAATCGCTCCGCTCCGTCGGCCTGCGCGTAGACCTCGGAGACCGCACGCAGCACCGAATGTGAGCCGAACACAAGGTCATTCGCCGTCGCGGTCCACACCAGTTCACCCGACGAGCGGCCGCGGCCCTCGTAGACGTTCTCCTGCGTTTCCGACGGCTTCCACTCGGTACCGATATCGAGCAGGTTGACGAAGAAGTCATTGCTCAGCGTGCCCGGGCGGTCGGTGAACACACCGTGCTTGCTCCCGCCGTGGTTGGCGCCCAACGCACGCAGACCGCCCACCAGCACCGTGAGTTCCGGCCCGGTGACGCCCAGCAGGTAGGCGCGCTCCAACAGAAGATGCTCCAGCGGAGCCTTCTCCCCGGGGCGGGCGTAGTTGCGGAAGCCGTCGGCGCGCGGCTCCAGCACCGCGAACGACTCCACGTCGGTGTCCTCCTGGGTGGCATCGGTGCGGCCCGGGGTGAACGGGACCGTCACCGGGACACCGCCGTCCTTGGCCGCCTTCTCGATGGCGGCATTACCGGCGAGCACGATGACGTCGGCCAGCGACACCTTCTTGGCTCCGCCGGCGTTGAAATCGGCCTGGATCCGCTCCAGCACCGGCAGCGCCTTCTCCAGCTCGGACGGCTCGTTGGCCTCCCAGCTGCGTTGCGGCTCAAGGCGCAGCCGGGCCCCGTTGGCGCCGCCGCGCTTGTCGGTGCGGCGGAAACTGGACGCCGAGGCCCACGCGGTCTTCACCAGCTGCGGCACCGAGAGCCCGGAATCCAGGATTTTGGCCTTCAGCGTCGCGGCGTCGGCATCGTCGATCAGCTCACCCTCGACCGGCGGCACCGGGTCCTGCCACAGCTGTGGCTCGGCGACCCACGGGCCCAGATAACGCGTGATCGGGCCGAGGTCGCGGTGCAGCAGCTTGTACCAGGCCTTGGCGAACGCCTCGTTGAGTTCCTCGGGATGGTCCAGCCAGCGCCGGGTGATCTCGCCGAACTCCGGATCCACCCGCAACGCCACGTCGGTGACGAGCATGGTGGGCTTGCGGTTCGGTCCGCCGGGGAACGGCGGCGGGATGATGGCCTCGGCGTCCTTGGCCTCGAACTGCCACGCCCCGGCCGGGCTCTTCACCAATTCCCACTCGTAGCCGTACAGGATCTCCAGGAACGAGTTGCTCCACTTGGTCGGGGTGGGCGTCCACACCACCTCCAGGCCGGAGGTGATGGTGTCGGCGGCGTTACCGGAGCCGAAGGGGCACTTCCACCCGAGGCCCTGCTGCTCGATCGGGGCGCCCTCGGGCTCCGGGCCCACCAGGTCGCCGTCGCCGGCTCCGTGCGTCTTGCCCAACGTGTGGCCACCGACGATCAGTGCCGCGGTTTCTTCGACGTTCATCGCCATCCGGCCGAACGTCTCCTTGATGTCCACGGCCGCCTTCAACGGATCCGGATTACCCTCGGGGCCTTCAGGATTCACGTAGATCAGACCCATCGTGGTGGCGCCGTAGGGCTGGGCCAGTTCGCGCTCGCCGGAGTAGCGCTTGTCGGTGCCCAGCCAGGTGTCCTCCTCGCCGAACAGCACTTCCTCGGGCTCCCACACGTCCTCGCGGCCGAAGCCGAACCCGAAAGTCTGAAAACCGGCGGACTCCAGCGCGACGTTGCCGGCGAACACCAGCAGGTCCGCCCAGGAGATCTTGTTGCCGTACTTCTGCTTCACCGGCCAGAGGAGCCGGCGCGCTTTGTCCAGGTTGGCGTTGTCGGGCCAGCTGTTCAGCGGCGCGAAGCGCTGCAGGCCCTGGCCGCCGCCACCGCGCCCGTCGAAGATGCGGTAGGTGCCCGCGGCATGCCAGCTCATCCGGATGAACAGACCGGCGTAGCTGCCGTAGTCCGCCGGCCACCAGTCCTGGGAGGTGGTGATCACCGACAGCAGGTCGGCCTTGAGGGCCTCGACGTCGAGTTTGGCGAATTCGGCTGCGTAGTCGAAGGAATCGCCGAGCGGGTTGGAGTCGGGGGCGTGCGGGTGCAGGCGCGACACGTCGATCTGCTCGGGCCACCAGTCCTGGTTGGTCAGCGGGCCGTGCGCCTTGGGCTTCGGGGACGCGATGGCCGGGTTCTCGCTCTCGCTGTTGCTGGCGGTACCGGTGTCCGGGTGGGGCGGGCGGCTGTCGGATGTATCGGTTGACACAACATTTCCTTCCGGGTTGGTGACTGGGCTGTGATCACGGATCGGATCGGGAAACCGAGGCAGAGCAGTCGGGGCACAGGCCCCAGTAGATGACTTCGGCTTCGTCCAGGACGAAGCCGTCGATGGCGGCGTCCAGGTCGGCCGGCGTGAGGCAGGGCGCCGCGCCGACGGCGCAGTCGATATCGGCGATGGTGCCGCAATTCCGGCACACCACGTGGTGATGGTTGTCGCCCACCCGGGTCTCGTAGCGGGCCACCGACCCGAGCGGTTGAATGCGGCGCAGCAGCCCGACCGAGGTCAGGGCATTGAGGACGTCGTAGACGGTCTGGCGCGAGACGTCGGGCAGGACGTTGCGCACGGCTGCAAAGATGGTTTCGGTGTCGGCGTGCGGGTGGGACTGGACCTCTTCCAGCACGGCGATCCGCGGCCGGGTCACCCGCAGCGCGGCAGCGCGGAGCAGGTCCGCGTAGTCCGCATCTGACGCCACGGCATCACTATTGCCCGTTATCTGTACTCGTTAAACATTTTCTTGGCGGTCTGCGTATAAATCCCGACCCCGGCACAAAACGCTGCTGCACCGTGTTATGCGCTGCATGAAGATCCGCTTCGGAGTGGGACTGGGAGCCCAGGCCGACCCTGCCGCGCTGCCGGCGTTCGTCGATCAGCTCGAAGAGGCCGGCATCGACTCGTTGTGGTTCTCGGAGTTGGTGTATTCGCCGGCCGTCGACCCCGTCGTGGGCATGACGTTCGCGCTGGCGCGGACGAACCGGCTCAAGGTCGGCACGTCGGTGGCGGTGTTGCCGGGCCGGCACCCGGTGCTGGTGGCCAAGGAGTTGGCGTCGCTGGCCGCTTTGGCGCCCAAACGGGTCCTGCCGATTTTCGGGCTGCGCTCGGCACTACCCGCCGAACGGGACCTGTTCCCGGTGCCCGACGGTCGCCGTGCGGCGGTGTTCGACGAGGCGCTGACGTTGCTGCGGACCGTGTTGAGAAGTACCGGGCCGGTGACCTTCACCGGGGACCATCACCGTGTCCGTGACGCGGTGATCACTCCGAAACCCACTGCGCCGATGGATATTTGGATCGGTGGATCGTCGCAGGCGGCCTATCGCCGGATCGGGGGGCTGGGCGACGGCTGGCTGGGCAGCTTCCTGACACCACAGGAGGCGGGCCAGGCGCGCAGCGCCATCGTCGAGGCCGCCGAGCGGGCCGGCCGGGTGATCGAGGCCGACCATTACGGGATCAATCTCGCGGTAGGGACGGGCGAGTTGCCGGATACGGTCGCCGCGGCGGTGCGCGCCCGCCGTCCCGACCTCGACCCGGCGACGCTGGTCGCACCCGATTGGCCGGCGCTGCACCGGCAACTCGACGCGTACATCGACGCGGGCCTGACCAAGTTCGTGGTCCGGCCGCTCGGCGCGGGACCCGATTCGGCCGACTTCGTGGACCGATTCGCCGCGGAGTTGTTGCCCAGGCAGAACTGAGAGTCCGATCCGAGTCTGTGAGCTCGCGTTGACGCGACGGCGGGCGGGCATAGAGGATTGCACCCAGTGTCGAGGAGAGGACAACCTCAAACATGTTTGACCGGATCTCCGCGGCGGCCATCGCCGCTGTTGCCGGCGGCGTCATCGTCGGCGGCGCGCTGGCAGGCGCGGGTCAGGCCGCCGCCGAGCCCGACCCGCTGATCCCGACGCCGGCGCCGGGCGCGCCCGCCGAGCCGGCTCCCGGCCAGCCCGTGCTGGTGGCCAACGAGCCCGTCGGTGCGCAGCCGCCCCCGCCGCCCGGCGCCCCGCCGGTGCCCGAGGTCGCCAACCAGCAGTACGGGCAGGGGCAGACGCCGGGGCAGCTGGGCTATCTGCGCGACATCTGGCACACCTTCCACAGTGCCGACCCGATCGGCGAGCTGACGATGGCGCCGGAGGACGCCGGGGTCGGGCTCGGTGCCCCGCCCGGGGCAGGACCCGCCCCCAAGCTGCCGCCGGGTTACACCTCGTTGACCGACCCGAGTTCCTCGACGCCGGCCTTGCCGGTCACCGTCGCGGCGCCGCCGGGCACTCCGGGGGGCGGACCGGCGCTGCCGCCCGGGTACGTCGCCCTCAGCGATCCGAACCCACCGGCGTGGGTGAACGAGCCCGCGCCGGGAGCCCCCGCACCCGCGGCTGATCCCGCCGCGCCGCCGATCGTCGCGCCCGGCGCCCCGACTCCGTAACGAGAGTGCCGCTCGCCCGACTGCACGACCCGTCCTGGCGGGGATTCGCCAGCGACAACTACGCCGGAGTGCATCCGGAAGCGTTGGCCGCCATCGCTGCCGCCAACGGCGGCCATCAGGTCGCCTACGGGGAAGACGTCTACACCGTCCGCCTGCAGGACGTCATCCGGGAACAGTTCGGTGCCGCGGCCGAAGTGTTCCCCGTCTTCAACGGCACCGGTGCCAACGTCGTGGCGCTGACCAGCGTGCTGCCCCGGTGGGGTGCGGTCGTCGCCGCGTCCACCGCCCACATCAACACCGACGAGGCGGGTGCGCCGGAGCGCGTGACCGGCATCAAGTTGCTGACGGTGCCGACACCCGACGGCAAGCTCACCCCCGAACTGGTCGCCCGCGAAGCGTGGGGCTGGGGAGACGAACATCGCGCCCAGCCGCTGGCAGTGAGTATCACCCAAACCACCGAGATGGGCACCGTCTACACCGCGGACGAGGTGCGGGCGATCGCCGATCTCGCGCACTCGCACGGGATGGCCGTGCACGTCGACGGCTCGCGGCTGTGGAATGCCGCCGCCGCCCTGGAAGCGCCGTTGCGTGCGTTCACCACCGAGGCCGGTGTGGACATCCTCAGCCTGGGCGGCACCAAGAACGGCCTGCTGGGGGTGGAGGCCGTCGTGGTGCTCGACACCCAGCGCGCCGACGGACTGCCCTATCTGCGCAAGTTCACCATGCAGCTGGCCAGCAAGATGCGGTTCGCCTCGGCGCAATTGCTGGCTCTGTTCGACGGCGAACTGGGTACTCGCAATGCCGGGCACGCGAACGCCATGGCGACCCGGTTGCGGGTCGCGCTGGAAGCCGGTATCGCCGACGGCGTGCTGCCGGGCTTGGCGTTCACCCAGGAGACGTCGGCCAACGCGGTGTTCGCGACGCTGCCCACCGCGACGGCCGACCGGATCCGCGAGCGCGTGCGGTTCTACGACTGGGATCGCGCCCGCGGCGAGGTTCGATGGATGACGGCATGGGATACCACCGAAGCCGATGTCGACGACTTCGTCGCCGTCATCCGGGAGGAATTCGCATGAGAATCAACGTGACGAGCGTGCTCGTCGACGACCAGGACAAGGCGCTGCGGTTCTACACCGAGGTCCTGGGTTTTCGGCCGAAGCACGATGTACCGATGGGCGAGTACCGGTGGATCACCGTCGTCTCACCCGAGGAACCCGAGGGCACCGAGATCCTGCTCGAACCGGACCAGCATCCGGCGGCCAAGCCGTTCAAGCAGGCCCTGGTCGCCGACGGCATCCCGTTCACGTCGTTTGCCGTCGACGATATCCAGGCCGAATACCACCGCCTGGTGGACCGCGGGGTGCGGTTCACCCAGCAGCCGGTATCGATGGGGACGGTCACCACGGCGGTACTCGACGACACCTGCGGAAACCTGATCCAGATCGCGCAGCACCACGGGTAGTGCCCGTCGGGCACACTGGTCACTTGTGGGCCATTCGCCAGCGGAGCCGGCCGGCGGGACGCGCGCGTTCCTGCCGGCCGTGCAGGGTTTGCGCGGGGCCGCCGCCGTCGCGGTGGTGATCACCCACGTGGCGACGCAGACCCGACAATCCGTCGGGTTGTTCGGACCCCTGTGGATCCGGTTGGACCTCGCGGTCGCGGTGTTCTTCGCGCTGTCCGGTTTCCTGTTGTGGCGCGGGCACGCCGCGGCGGCGCACGGGCTCGAAGAATCGCCTGATGCCGGCCGCTATCTGCGGTCGCGGTTGGTCCGCATCATGCCCGCGTACCTGCTTGCCGTGGTGGTCATCCTGGCGCTGCTGCCCGACGCGCACGGCGCGAACGGCACCGTGTGGCTGGCCAACCTGACGCTCACCCAGGTCTACGTGCCGCAGGCCCTGGTCACCGGCCTGACCCAGATGTGGAGTCTGTCCGTCGAGGTGACGTTCTATCTGGCGTTGCCGGTGCTGGCGCTGGCGGTGCGGCGACTGCCCGTGCGCGCGCGGGTGCCGGTGATCGCCGCGGTCGCGGTGGCCAGTTTCGGGTGGGCGTATCTGCCCATCCCGGCGCCCAACGATGCCAATCCGTTGAACTGGGCGCCCGCCTACGCGTCCTGGTTCGCCGTGGGCATCCTGCTCGCCGAGTTCACCTGCCGGCCCGAGAACTGGATGCACCGCATCGCGCGCCGGCCGGCGGTGATGGCGGGGATCGCGGTGGTGGCGTTTGTGCTGTCCGCTTCGCCGCTGGTGATCCCGACCGGATCGGCGCACGCGACCGTGGGGCAGTTCGTGATCCGCACGGCGCTGGGAGCGGTCGTCGCGGCGGCGCTGCTGGCCCCGCTCGTCCTGGACCGTCCCTCGGCGCGGCACCCGGTGCTGGGCAGCCCGGTGATGGTCACCTTGGGGCAGTGGTCCTACGGGCTGTTCATCTGGCATTTGGCGGCATTGAGTGTGGTGTTCGCGCTGCTGGACCGGCCGGAGTCGGCCGCCGGCTTCATCGCCGTGCTGCTGCTGACCTTGGTCTTCGGCCTCGCGATGGCCGCGGTGAGCTACGCACTCATCGAGGAGCCCTGCCGAATCGCATTGCAGCGCTGGGAGACCCGTCGCAAAGCGGCGGTGCTGCCGCTCACCGAGGCCGGCGGCGGCTCCGCGGCCGACCGGACCCGGGCGGCCTGAGCCCGGCCGTCAGAGTTGGCCCGCGCGCCACTTGTCCAGCACACGGCGGTCCCGTTTGGTGGGGCGGCCGGCACCGCGATCCCGCACGGCCACCGGGGCGGCCACGGCCGGCGGTGGCGGGGGCGTGCGGTCGAGGTAGCAGTTCACGGCGTCGGCGGCGCCGACCCGCTTCTGGATCACCCGCACCACTTCGACGATGCGGGTGGTATCGCCGACCCGGGCTCGGACGGTGTCGCCGGGAACCACGGTCGTCGCCGGTTTGGCGGTGCGGTCGTTGATGCGGACGTGGCCGGCGCGGCAGGCTTCCGCGGCGTCCGGCCGGGTTTTCGTCAGCCGGACCGCCCACAGCCAGCGGTCCACACGCGTCGACTCCATGCCCTCCATCATGGCCCCACCACCATGCCCGCGGTGCCCGACGCGTGACGATTGCCGCGAATCGGCCGAAATGACACATCTTTTTCCAGCCGTGGCCGAATATTCCCCGGGAGATGGTGGACGGCTAACTGATAATTGTTTGCTGAAATTGGCTCTTCGGGTCGATTAATCGATGAGATCCGACGGTGTCAGTCCAGGACGGTCTCGTAATGCCGAATTTTCTCGTCCAGTTCTTCGGGGTCGTGGTCCTTTACCGAGTGGATGACGGCGATGCGATCACCGACGACCTCGTCGATGTTCGCGAACTCGGTGATCGCCGCGTACCCGTGCCGGCCCGTGTAGTTGTTGATGGCCAGTGTCCAGTCCGGCGCGTCCTGCAGGATGCACAACGCCTTGAGGGCACACGCGGTCCGGAACCGGCCGTCGATGAGCACGAAGTCCGGGGCTTTGTCGCCGGTCAAGCAGGCAGTGGGGGGATCCGAGTAGCGCCGGAACTGCTCGACCCGTTCGGGCCCGGCGAACCGAGCGTGGCGGGGACGGCCCCACTTGCTGATCGGCCCGATGTCGGCGTAGTGGTAGGACTGGGCGGCCGGGTCGAGTAGACCGTCGGCCGCGATGCGGTGCTGAACCGCGCCGAGGATGAGTGGATCGGAATCGACGGCGACAAACTCGACGCCGTGCTGAGCGGCGGTGTAAGTGGAACCTCCGGCCCCGAATTCGAGATAACGGCTGCATTCTCGGATGGCCCCGAGAAACCAGTCCGTGGCTGTCTTGCTGCCGAATCGAGGTTTGCTGGGGATGTCGAGACGCCCCAATCGACGGTGCGCCAAGAAAACCAGATGTTCAGAATTGATCAACGGTTCGCCCCCACGAAGAAATGCATGTGCAGGCGACGATAGCAGTCCCGACAGCAGGTGTCAGGACGGCCGGGGGCGACTCGTCAGAGAACCGGGGCGCCGGCCGGAGCCGGACCCGCGCCCGGCGCGGGCGCCGCGAGCACCGGGCCCGGGGGCGGACCCAACGGTGCCACCGGAGCGGGCGTGGCCGACGGCGCTGGTCCGCCGAGATGCGCCGTGACCGGAATCAACGGGGCGGCGGGTGCCGTGGGTGCGCCGGGCGTCGCGGCGGCCCAACTCGCCTGCAGGGCGTTGGCAGCGTAGACGGCAGCCTGATCCACCATGCCGGCGTCGAAGTACGTGTTGTGCGCGGAGAAGCTCCGGCCGGTCGGGTCGCACACCAAGTCATTGTCCACGCACAGGTCGACGGTCTTGGCGACGTACTGCGGGCCGACCGTCACCGACGGGTCGTTGATGGCGCGCATGAAACGGGCCGACGGTTTGCCGAACAATGCAACGGCGGCAACGTGATTGGCGATCTCGGGCGGCATCGGGGCGGGCACCGTTGCTGGATCCACACCGTCGGGCACGGTACTGGCGGTCACAAAACCCATCACCGCAGCGCCCTGAGAGAACCCGCCGAGCACCATCTTGGTGTCGGGGCACGCCGCCGCGGTTGCCAGAATGTGCGCCCGCGCATCGGAGATCCCGCTGACCGCGGTGCCGAAGTCGAGGGTGGCCGGATAGTCCACCGCATACACCCCGACCGACTTGCCGGGAACCTTGTTGCGCAGTGCATCGATGAATTCGGCACCGGTGGGGCCGGGCCCTGGGTCCTCGGTGGTCCCGCGCGCGAAGATGACCTCGGCGTCAGGACAACCTGCTGCCCGCGCGGTGGGCAGCGCCGCGCCGAGCAGCACGGTCGCGCTCTGCAGTAACACGGATCCTGCGGCCGCGACACCGACCGCAGCAACGTTGCGCCAGGAGGTCACAAGGGAAATGCTGACACACATCGGTGGTCGTTGCCCCGGGCCGCCAGAGTCCTATCACCGAAGCCACACCGTCTTATTAGGAATTGGGCGTCTTCTCACGACTGCGGGCCCAAATCGGTTGTCCCATCGATCGTCCGGTAGGCCTCCCACATGGCCCTACCCAGGGTGCGCAGGCCGGCGGCGTTGTAGTGCCGGTCGACATCACTGTTGAACGCGCCCCTGATGCCCGGGACGAAGGCGGTCCGCGGAATCCGGTGCGGGGTATCGGCGTGCACCGCGTTGATGGGCGCGTAATCCTTGCCGCTGCGCTCCATCTCCTCGGGAACCATGCCGCCCAGGATGATCGGTACTTCCGGCCCGTACCGGGTGCGCAGATCGCCGAACAACGCGTCCAGCTTGTCCTGGTACTCGGGGGCGCTCATCAGCGGCACGTCGGACTCGCCCTGGTGCCACAGCACCGCGGCCACCGAACTGCGTGGATATCGAGCGAGCGCCGCGTCGATGGCCGACACCGCCTCTCGGTACAGATTCCGGCGGGTCTTGGTGTCCGCGATATCCCAGGTGTAGCCGTTCTTGGGGTGGAATGAGGTATCGCCGCGGGCGCACGGCACCAGCAGGACCGCCCGGTTGGTCGCCGTCGCAAGCTCTTTGCCGAACGTGACGCCGAAACCGACACGGCGCGAGGGTGTTTCGTGCAACAGGGGGTCGACACCGAGCACGACGGTGTTCTTCGACGGTCCACTGTTGGCCCACTGGTGGACCAGGGGATGCGCCTTGTCGGCACCGTCACGGTCCAGCGGCAGCCCCATCCCGAAAGCGTTGGATTGACCGAGAATGGGCACCACCAGGTACGGCTGCTCCGGGGCCGTCACCGGGATCGCCTTGGGCGCCAACCGACGCTTGACAAAGCATTTCAGTTCGAACACCGCCAGCTTCCACAGCGGGGCGTCACCGTCGGGATTGCGGCGTTTGCGCATGGCCAGCACAGTACAACCGGACGTGGCCCGCGGATTCGGCGGCGGTTACCGCTCGACGGTGTCTCTGACAACCGCCACGCACAGATCGGCGCACAGCGCGGCCAGTTCGCCGACGGTCTCCCGCGGTTCGCGTAGCCACTCGGCGATGATCTGGTTGACACCGCCGACCATGAACAGTGCGCCGCGCCGCATTGCCATGGCATCGGGCAGCGCCGAGCCCAGCACCGACGGAGCCTGTTCGATGATCGAGGCGACGATCATGTCCAGGAACTGCATCCGGTACTCGAGCAGTCCGGGCACACCGGTGACGTCGCCGACGATGATGCGATGCAGATGCGGATCGTCGGCGACGATGTCGAGGAACGCCGTCAGCGCTGCCCGCAGCTTGTCTCGCAGGTCGCCGCTCTCCCCGACACCGGCGAGCACCATGGCGTCCAGCAGTTGCGTGCGCACTTCGTCGACCACCGCGAACAGCAGGGCGTCGCGGGAGTCGAACTGTTCGTAGAAATAGCGGGTGATCAGACCGGCGGCTGAGCAGACGCCGCGCACCGTGACATCGGCGATGCCGGACTCGCCCCAGATCTGCCGGCCGGCGGAGATCAGCTTGCGGCGACGGTCGGCGCGGCGATCGGCCGCCGAGATTCCGCCGTAGTCACGCACCACTTCCGCGCGTTTCATTGACAGCACTCTACCCCCGCGCTAGCTTTCGACTACGCCTGTAGTCCAAATGATTGCTCAGCGAGGAGCGTCGATGACCGCACCCATCCCGACTCGGCATCCCGAGTCGCCCCGACCGGTGCCCGGCATGGTCAAACTGCTGGCCCGGGCGCTCGGGATCGGCGCTCCCACCGGGCGGCAATGGCAACGGCTGGGGGAGCGGCTGACGGTGGGAGATGAACCCATGGATCGGCTGCTGGACTGGATGGTCGACACCGGACTGACCGAGACCCGCCCGATGTTCGACCGAGCGCTGACCGAAGGCATCGCTCGCGTTCCCGAGGCCCCGGCACCCCTGCGCGATTTCTTCGTCAGTGTGGAGACCATGCCGGACTGGGTGGACGTCGAGGTTCTGCGTCGCGGTCAACGGGCGTTGCGCCGCGGCGGCGCCGACGGCATGTACGTCGCCCGGGACGTCTCACTGTTGGGCGGTTACCAGTTCTCCGGCTTCAACAAGACGCTGCTGCGTACCGGCGCGCTGGAAAAAGGGTCCAACAAGCGATTCGCCGAGACCATGCAATGGGCCATCGACGTCATCTCCGAAGGCGGGCTGGAGCCACTCGGCATCGGCTATCGCTCCACCATCAGGGTGCGGCTCATCCACGCCTTCGTCCGCCGACACCTGGCGAGCATGCCTGGTTGGCGGGATGGGGACTGGGGACTGCCGGTCAATCAGACCGATATGGCTGCCACCCTTGTCGGCGCGCTGATCGCACCACCCGTCGGCGGGCTCGGGATGGGAATCCTCACCGCCCCTGCCGATCTGGAGGCCATCGCACACCTGACCCGGTACGTGGGGTGGCTCATCGGTGTCGAGGATGAGTGGCTGCCACGCGACTTCCGCGATGCCGTGCGCGTCCTGTTCCACACCTTGACCGCGTTGTCGGCGCCCGACGAGTCGACCCGGCAGTTGGCTGCCCCCATGGTCGAGGACCCGATGAGCTGGCACTACGACCATCTGCCCACCCTGCGCCGCAGGCTGGCACGTGCCCAGCACCTTTCGGTGACCAGCGGCTTCCTCGGGCCCCGAGCCATGCGGATGCTCGGTCTGCCCGCCTATGTGCCGCCTTGGTATCCGCTGATGCGTCTCCCGATCAACGTCGCCCGTAGCGTCATCGACATGGCCATCCCCGGCGGTATGGAGCGCGCCGCCCGGCGCGGCCAGCGCGAACAACATGCCCTGTTACGCACCATGATCGGCGACGGGGAGGCGGCGATCGGCCAATCCGTCGAACATGTGAGTCGGGTTGCCTAGCCGCTATCCCACCCGATCGGTCAACCGAACAACAGGGCGCAGGCTTCAGGCGCCGGCGTTCAGGATCTTGATCGCGAAGACCAGCGTGTCACCGGGCTGGATGCCGGCCGCCGGCTGCCCATTGGGATAGCCGTCGGCGGAGGTCATGGCCACCGCGACGGTGGAGCCGACCTTCTGACCGGCGATCGCCTTCTGAAAGCCGGGGACCACACCGTTGAGCGGGAAATCGGCCGGGGTGCCGCGTTCGTAGCTGCTGTCGAACACCGTGCCGTCGCGCCCGTTGACGCCCATGTAGCAGACCGACACGGTCGCGGTGTCCGGCACCACCGGTCCGTCGCCGGCCTTGAGGGTGTGCACCTGGGTCTCGGTCACGCTGAACGGTCCGCCCACTTTCACGTAGGGCGCGGCGGTGTCGGTCGACCCGCTGACAGCGACGTTGCCCGTGGCTCCGGCCAGCGTCCACTCCGGGGTGCCCGGGTCGGCCGGCGCCGCCGTCGGGCAGCTGAGCGTAGCCGGGGGCGCTTCCGGCAGGGACGACGCCACCTGCGCGATCGAGGGCGTGCTGGCCGACGGCTTGGAGGAGTTGTCCGACTCGGAGCCGCAGCCGGCGAGGGTCAGCACCAGCGAGGTGGCACCGACGACGAGGACGGCCGAAGCAGACGCACGGGATGCATTCACGCCCGCCACGCTACAGCCGCGCCGGGCCGGCTCGGCCAGGCAACCCCGAACGCCGCGACATCGATTGCCGAGGGTCAAACGATTCGATGTCGACGCGCAGCGCGGCGACGTCCACCGGTGTTCATTGCGCCGCTGTGACGCAAGTCATGGTGCTGAACGCCGGTCGGTGCGAGTTCGCCGCGGCGGACCCGGGTAACCGGGTGAGCAAGGTGCACCCAGCGCCGACACATCCGTCAACGCGAAGGGGCGAATCACAATGGCTCGAATCACACCGGCTCGAATCACACCGGCTGACACCGACACCACCACACTGCTCGCTCAGCTGCGCACAGTGCTGGACCTGACCCACACCGAGATCCAGATCGCCGAAACCCGGCGTGCCCAGGCGCGCACCGAGGCGGTGCAGCGTGAGCTGACCCAGAACGCCGCCAATGCCCGGGACCGTGCCGGGGCCATCGAGCGGGCGATTCGTGACCTCGGCGGTTATCCCGACGTCGTCGGCCCGTTCCTCGGGCGCGCCGCGGCCGCAGTGAAGGCCCTGACCGAACAGGCCGAACCGTTCGACGAGGCGCTGCTCGGTGACCTGGCACTGGAGGACCAGCTGTTGGACCGGTCCCGCTATATCAAGGCGCTGGCCGTGGCGGCCAAGCGGAGCGACGTCGTCGAACTGGCCGATCGGCTCATCACCGCGCACGCCGCCACCGTCGAGTGGTTGACCACGGTGCTGGCCGAGGACGCGCTCGGCGGGCCGGCGGCCCTGCGTCGCACGCCGGCCCAGGCCCTGGCCGGCGCCGCCGTGAAACTGGCCAATCTGCCCGGTATCTGGACGGCACGTGGTCTGGACCGCCTGCTGCACGGTTTGCGCAATGTCCGGCCCAACGTCGATGAGCTGATCGACCGCGGCGCCCATGCCGGGGACTTGGCCGGCCGGGTGATCGCCGGTTCGCGCGATGCGGCGCTGGCCGCGGCCGAGGACATCACCCGCGGTGACGGGGCCGAGCAGGCCGCGGACGCCCTACGGGCGCTGCGGTCGGCGGCAGGTGCGTTGGATCCGTCCGAGCTGCCCATTGCCGGGTATGACGAACTGGCTGTCCCGGACGCCGTCGCCGCGGTCAAGGAGCTGACCGACCCGGCCGATATCCGCACCATCGTGGCGTGGGAGGAAGCCCACAAGAACCGGCAGCGGGTGGTCTCGGCCGCGCAGACCAGGCTCGCGGCGATCGCTCAAGAAGTCGTCGGGATCGGCTGACCGACCACATGGCGAATGTCGACGTGTCCGTGACATCGGACCTGACGCCGCAGCAGGCCTGGAAGCTGGCGTCGGATCTGCGGCGTTTCGATGAATGGTTGACCATCTTCGCCGGCTGGTGCGGGCCGCCGCCGGATGTCATCGCCGTCGGCATGCAGGTGTCATCGCTGATCAAGGTCAAGGGCTTTCGCAATACCGTCGACTGGCAGGTCACCGATTATGAAGAGCCGCAGCAGATCCGGCTCTGCGGCCGCGGCCGTGGCGGGGTCCGGATCGGTTTGACCATGACGGTGACTCCCGACGACCCAGGATCGACGTTGCGTGTGCTGGCCGATCTGTCCGGCGGACTGCTCAGCGGACCGGTCGGGAGGCTGGTTGCTGCCGTGCTGAAATCCGATGTACGCCGATCGGTGCAGAATCTGGCCGAACTGCAATAGCTTTCACGCCCACTGGTCCCACGGCACGCTCCAGTCGCCGTTCTGCCAGAGCTGCAACGGTTTTCCGCCGGTGTGACGCACCTCCACCACGTCACCGGGCACGGAGAAGTTGTAGAACCATTGCGCGTTGTCGTGATTGAGGTTCAGGCAGCCGTGGCTGGTGTCGGTCTTGCCTTGCGCCCACACGGTCGCGTCGAGTTCGTGTAGGTACACGCCGTCGGTGCTGATCCGCACCGCGTACGCGATGGACTCCTTGTAGCCGAGGTGGGAGTTGATCGGCAGCCCGTAGGTCGAGGAATCCATGATCACCGGGTTGCTCTTGTCCATCACCGTGTAGACGCCGGGTTGGGTCCAGAAGCTCAGCGTGGTGTTGCCCACGGTCTCGGTGCCGCCCCGGCCCATCGACGTCGGCATCGTCCGGACCAGTGTGCCGCCGTCGTACACACTGACCTGCTTGGTGGTGTCGTCGGCGATCGATACGTGCGATGCGCCGATGGTGAAGGTGACGGGGGCGTCCTGCCCGACGGTGACGACCGTGCCCGGAGCGTAGTACTGCGGCGGGCGCCAATGCGCGGTCTGATCGTTGACCCAGTGCCAGGCGCCGGCCACCGGAGGTTCGGTGGTGACGGAGAGCTGTTGTTCGGCGGCGCCGCGGTCGGCCACGGGCGCGGCGAAGTGCGCCACCACGACCATCCCGATGCCATAGGTGCCGCCGTTCTGTACCGGCGCACCCGAGGTGGAGGTCAGCGAAACCGGAGGCACGAGCGGGTCATCGGCATGCGAGACGCCCGCCGGTGTGCCGACCACACCGGCCAGCACCGTGGCCGTCAGCGCGAGCAGCATCGCGCCCCGCCGCACAATCGTCATTGGGCTTACTCCGTTTCACCGCGGCCGAGGTTGTCGACCCCGGATCCTAGCCACGCTTGCTGTGACAGCCGGGGTGACGGTCCCGCCGGGATGTGATGTGCTCATCGGGTGGCGGGGGATATCTGGACGGTTGTGCACCATGAGCGCGCGGTGCTGGCCCGTGATCTCGCGGCACTGCAGGACGCACAGTGGGATGCCGACTCGCTGTGTGAGGGGTGGACGGTGCGCGACGTGGTGGCCCATCTGGCGGCAACCGCGACGCTGTCCAAACGCCGCTTCGTCTCCGAAATCGTACGGGCCGGGTTCAGCCCTGAGCGGATCGTGCGCCGCCAAATCGCCGCGGGGCGCTCACGTGACCCCCAGCAGCTGCTCGCGCAGTTTTCCGCGGCGATGAAATGCACGGCGTCGCCACCACTTCCGGTGATCTCCCGGATCGTCGAAATCGTGGTGCACGCCGAGGACATCCGGCGACCACTCGGGTTGGTGCACGCCTACCGTCGCGACCACATCGGGGCCGCCGTCGCCTATCTGGCCGCGGATCGGTTCTCCGGTGGCAAGCGCCGGCTCACGGGGCTGAGATTGGTCGGCACCGACGCCGGCTTCACCGTCGGTGACGGGCTGACCATCGAAGGGCCGGCGGTCTCCGTTCTCCTTGCCGCCAGTGGACGCGCGGTGGCATTGGACGAGCTGAGCGGCCCCGGCGTGGCGGAATTGGCCGCGCGATGAGTTCCGGCCACTTCTCGCGTCTATCCCGGAAACGGTGACGAGAGGAACACTTCATGGGGACAAGGCGTCGCCCTTCAGCTCGCCAGCCGCCATCCGTCGCTGGTGGGCAAGCTGGTCTGCATGGCAGCCAGCTCCCGACGGCGCGGCCTTCGCGGCTTACGTGGAGAAGGTGAAGCGGCTGAACGTCGAGGACCAGGACATCGGCGATGCGCAAATGCGCACGATCTCGGCCAAGACGATGATCATCGCCGGTGACGCGGACGGTGTGCGGTTGGAGCACGTCGTCTCGATGTTCTTGTTACGCGGCGGGGGTGATATCCGGGCCGCGGCGGCCGGAGTGCTACAAGACATTCCGACCGCTCGACTGGCGGTGCTAGCGGCAATGTCGCATGTGGGTTTGTCGGGGGCAACTGACCTGGTGGCGCCGATGGTGACCGCATTCCTCGCAGACGAACCCCCGACAACGCCCGAGCTGTTGTGAAGCGCACGCGGCGTCAGGTGGTCCGCTGGGCGGTGCCGCTGCGCTGCAGATCGTGCGGAGCCAGCGCGAGATCGGTGGCCGCCGAACGAAGCTGCGTCTGCAGCAGATGCGCGATCCCGAACCGCTGCAACCATGGCACCAGGGTCAGCTTGATGTTGCGCCGCAACAGCGCCGCACCGGTACGTGAGATGACGGTCGAATCCGTGCGCAGTGCCAGACTCTGATTTCTCTCCACATACCCGCGCAGGCGGTGTTCGTAGGCGGCGAACGCGTCCTGCGGGCTGGGCTGTCGGACCAGCTCGCCGGCCAGGATGTAGGCACCGGCGATCGCGATGCTGGTGCCTTGGCCGGACAGCAGTGCCGGGGCGTAGGCCGCATCACCCACCAGTGCGACCCGTCCCGAACTCCAACACGGCATCCGCACCTGGCTGACGGTGTCGAAATAGACGTCTTCGGAGTCCGGGAGGGTCGCGATGATCTCGTCGGTGCGCCAGCGGTCGCCGCGGTACGCATCGCGGAGGGCGGCAACCACAGCCCGCTCGTCGTGGCGGTCCACCGAGCCGGGATTCGGATGGACGAAGACCAGGAATGCGCGGGCGGGTCCGTCTTGGTGACGCTCGACCACGACGGTCCTCCCTGGGTGGGAATACATGAAACCGCTTCCCGGAGGGAACAAATCCGGCGGCATGTCCCAGATGGCCGCGTAGGGGCCGAGGTGGCGGACGAACTGCGATTCATCGCCGAACGTGAGGCCACGGACGTTGGAGTGGATGCCGTCGGCACCGATCACCACGTCGAACGTCTGGGCTTCTCGATGGGCGAAGGTGACGTCGACGCCGGTGTCGGTGTGGGTCAGTGCGGTGATCGTGTCGCCGAAGACGTAGTCGACACGGTCGGCACCGGCCCGATAGAGGACTTCGCTGAGTGCACCGCGGGTGAGTTCGACATCGCCGCTGGCGGAGTCGGCGAGCAGTCCACCGTAATCGAGGGTGCACAACCTGCGGCCGCGCGGTGAGAGCACGGTCATCCGCTCATGGCGGTAGCGCCGCGCGCTGACCTGATCGTGCAGTCCCATCCGATGCACGATTTCGGTCGCGGTACCGCGGATGTCGATCGGGTATCCGCTGGTGCGCAGCCGCTCGGCACGCTCGACGACGGTGACATCCCAGCCGGCCTCGGTCAGCCATAACGCGAGTGCCGGTCCGGCGATGCTGGCTCCGGAGATCAGGGCGCTGGCAGTGGGCATGCGAGCCTCCAATAGTGCTGTCCGCAAAGTGGTTTCACAGAATTAGATACGTCAATGTAGCTTATCTGCTCCGACCATAGCCTCGTGCGATAAGATACGCAAGTGTCCTCTAAAGAGCCTTCCGTCCAACGACGTCGTGGCGCCGCGCTCGAGTCCGCCATCCTGGACGCGGGGTGGGAACAACTCATCGAGGCCGGCTATGACAGATTCACCATCGAATCGGTAGCCGAGCGGGCGTCCACCGCCCGGTCCGTGCTGTACCGCCGTTGGCCGTCGCGACGGGATCTGTTGCAGGCCGTGATCCGCCGCAGGGGAGAGGTCGACGGGATCTCGACTCCGGACACCGGAAGCCTGCGTACCGACATGCTGGCCCTACTCACCGAGTTGAGTGAGCGCCGGTCACGCATCATCGGACTGATTGCCGTCCGGCTCGGCGCCTACTACGACGACGCCGAAGGGTCGCCCAAGGAAATTCGCACGTGGTTCGTGCCGGAGGGCCCGTCCATCATGGACACCGTCATCGAACGAGCTGTGGCGCGAGGCGAACTCGCCGCGGTGCCACCGGCCCGGATCGTGACGCTGCCGGTCGATCTGGTGCGACATGAGATGTTCATGACCATGGCGGCCGTTCCGGCGCAGACCATCACCGAGATCGTCGACGATGTATTCCTGCCGCTGGCAACGAACTTCGGTCGCGACCAGCGGTAGGGTGGCGGCATGCGGTTTCGGGCCTACCTTTTCGATGTCCAGGGCACGTTGCTGGATTTCTTCGGGCCGGTAACCGATGCCGTGACGAATTACCTTGACAATCAGCATATTACAACGGTTGATCCGGGTGACTTCACCCGCGCATGGCGCGAGGACTATTTTCGGCGGGTTCGGAGCATCCCGCAGAGCGTCGATGATTGGCGCCGGGTGCAAGACCTTTATGCGGCAGGTTTCGCCGACGTGTGCGCCGGCTACGGCCTGGACCGGCCGAGCCCCGGCGACACCGGGCTGGCCTCGGCGAGCTGGCAGCGACTGGAGCCCTGGCCCGACGTCCGAACCGGAATGGCGCGACTGCGCAGACAGGCGATCACCGCAACCCTGTCGAATACCGATATGAGCACCATGATCACACTGTTCAAGCGCCTCGCCATCGATATGGACGCGATCTTCACCGCGGAAATGGTCGGCGCCTTCAAGCCCGATCCGAGAACCTATCTGCGCGCACTGCAGTACCTGGACATCGCGCCTGGCGAGGCCGCGATGGTGGCCGCTCACCCGTACGACCTCGAAGCAGCGGGGTCGCTGGGGATGGGCACGATCTTCCTGCACCGCCCGTTCGAGTACGGCGACCCCGGGCTCGCGCACGAGATGGCTCCCGGTCGGGTCGACCAGTACGTCGCTTCGGTCGCCGAGATCGAGTGACCCAACGCGTTTGCGTCGCACGGGGACCCGGGTACCCGGTTGGTCGGGATACGGTCGGCTGATCTGCACGGCTGTCCCGCGACCGCCCTTAACGCGCGGTCGGACCCAGACATCATCGATCAGCATCGAGGAGATTTCATGATGCGCAAGACTGCGTCCACGACCCTGCTGGTGGCGGCCTGTGCCGCCGGGGCGGGCATCGCGCTCGCCCCGGCCGCGTCGGCAGATCCCAACCCCTGCCAGAACGCCGGCACCGCCACCGTGTGCCAGGCACCCGGTAGCGCCAGTGAATCGGCCACCCCGCCCGTGCCCGGGAACGGCGTGCAGAACGGCCCATATGGGCCGAACGGCGGCACACCGCCCGTGGGTGGCAACGGATAGCGACAGGACGTGGCCCCGGACGGAATACCCGTCCGGGGCCACGTCGTGTAGTGGGGTTGTGTAGCGGGTGAACTTATAACCTGCTCGCGGCAAACTCCGCGGCCTGGTTGACCAACCCGTCGGCGACGTACGCGGTGTGCGCTCCGGTCGGGGGCCCGGGCGGCGCACCATCGCAGATGGTGTCCCCGGGCGCGCACAAGTCGATCGTCTTGGGCACATACAACGGACCGATCGTGATCAGCGGTGCACCGGCATCGCTCAAGAACTGGTTCGAGGGCTTGCCGAACAGCACCACCGCCGCGACATGGTCGGAAATCTCCGGAGCCATCGGAGCCGGCACAAAGGCCGCCGGCACACCGGCGGGAATCTCGGCCGAAGTACTGAACGCCGCCACTGCCGCGCCTTGCGAGAAGCCGCCGAGCACCATCTTGGTGGCCGGGCAATCGGCAGCCACCGCCTGGATGTGGTTGGTGGCGTCCCTGATCCCGTCGACGACGGTCAGGGCGAACTGGATTCCGTCGTTGAAATCGGCGCTGGCCTGATAGTTCACCGCATAGTCGCTGACCGATTTCCCGCTCGCCTTGGCGCGCAGTGCGTCGATGAAGGCTTGCCCGACACCGCCCGGGCCGGGTGGTTCACCGGTGCCACGGGCGAACACCACCTCGGCGTCCGGGCAGGGAGCGGCGACGGCGGCCGGTGCCGTCACCGTGGCACCGGCCAGCACCGCGGCCGTCGCAGCCAGCAGGCTGCCCAGCCGGCGCGTGACGCTTCGGACGGGGGACCCCCCAGCTTCAGCGCAGGACTCTTCGCGCATCGAAACCTCCGTTAGATCTCGGGACTAGGCGTGGCGGACCTGGTACGGATTATCCCCCCGTTCCCACGCACACCGGGCCCGCGCACGCACCCGCGCCACCGGGACCGGCGCCGGCGCTCGCGCCCGGCACGCCCGCGGTCGCGCCACCCGGGCCGGCACCGGCACCCGCACCGGGCACGCCCGCCGTGGCGCCACCCGGGCCGGCGCCGGCACCGGCGCCGGGCACGCCGGCGGTCGCCCCGCCGGGGCCGGCACCGGCGCCCGGAGCACCCGTTTCGGCGGGGGCGGGTGCCATGGTGGTCGTCTCCACGACGGTCGTCGACGTGGTGGTCGGCGTCGACTCCGTCGTCGAGGTGGACGTCGAGGTGGAATCGCTGCCACCACTGTCGGAACCGCATGCTGCGGTCAGCCCGCCGACCAGGACCGCGCCCGCAACGACGGCGGTGACGGGTACTCCACGAATGATGCGAACAATCGACATGTGAGGCTCGTTTCTCTTCATACGGCTGCGCACAGCCAAGCCGCTGTTGCGCAGAACGGACCTCGCGGTGTTACCCGGTTTTGAGCGCCGCTAAGCATCCCGGTTTGCTGAGCGTGCTCAGTAGTCCCACGGAGCGGGTACCCAGCGGAATGCGTCACCTGCGGTGGCCACATGGCACACCGACGGAAAAGGCAGGTGGGTGGCCACCAGTGCCTCACCGGTGCCGGCCAGCTCCCGCAGCAACGCGATGCGGACGCGGGCTGCCTCCTCGGGATCGTGCTCGAAGCCGTTGTGCCACTCGGGGTTGTCGAACCCGGGTGCGAATACCGCATCCCCGGCGAAGGTCAATCGGTCACCGCCCGATGCCAGCCGGACGATGCTGTGACCAGGAGTGTGGCCGCCGGTGCGGGAGAGCAGGACACCCGGCGCCACCTCGTACTCGGTATCGAATGTGTGCAGGTGGCCGTGATATTCGTCCAGGAATCGCGTGGCGATGGACCGCAGCGCAGCGGGTACCGGTGCCGGCATGGTGGTATGCGAGAAGTCGGGCGCGGCCCAGAACTCGGCTTCCCGCGCCGCGACGTGGATGCGCAGGTCAGGCCGGAGCCGGTCTTTCAACCCCTCGGTCAGCAGACCGCCCACGTGGTCCATGTGCAGGTGGGTGAGCACCACGTCGGTCACCGATCCGGGATCGATGCCGGCTGCCTCTAGACGCTGGACCGTGTGGCCGGCGCGCGGAAAGTCGGGGAACTCCACACCCAGGCCGGCATCGACCAGGATGGTCTTGCCGGCGGTGCGCACGACCACCACATTCAGCGGCCAATCGATGATCTCGGGCGGCAGGAAATTGTCGCCGAGCCAGCCCGCCAGCGCGGCCGGTGCGGCGTTGGTGGCCAGCGTCGAGGCGGTGATGGGTAGGACGCCGTCGCTGATCACCGTCACGTCGATTTCGCCCACCTTGACCGCGTACCGGGACGGGACGAGCTCGTCGAGCCCGTCGTGTCGGGTGATGTTGTCCAGGCTCATGTTCTCTTCTCCTGCGTGCGCTCTCGGGAAGACCGCGTCGAGTGACGTGTCCTCCGCTAGATCGCCCGCCGTCGCCGCGATTCATCCCGCGCCGGTCGCGCCACGCATCCGTGCACGCTAGGACCGGCGGTGCGCGAGCATGTGAACGCCTGGAAAGCGGTGAACGTCGTCGGGACGGTTGACGAGTCGCCAGTCCTCGTCGAAACCCGCAGCGGAAAGCGCCCGGCTCAACTCGTCGGCATGCCAGCGCCAGGCCGGTGCCACGGCATGGTCGAAAGGTGTTGCCGGGCCCGGTGTATCGGATGACTGCACGGCGATCAACACCGGCGTGTCCGGGAGCAGTCGGGACGCCCACGATCGGAAGACCGCGGCCACGCGTTCGGGCGGAAGGTGAATCAGGCTGAAGCGGGCGATGATTGCCGCGATGTCATCGTCGATGTGGGTGAGTGTGGCGTCGTCGTCGATGAACCGCAGATGAGGGTAAGCGTTGCGCGCCAAGGCCAGCATGGCGGCGCTGGGGTCGCATCCGATGACGTCGAGTCCCCGGCTGGCGAGGTCGTGGGTGACATGCCCCGGACCGCAACCCACATCCACAACGTGGCCGGGCATCCGGATGACCTCGACAAAGGCTTCGACCGCGTGCCGTTCGAAGGGGGTCTGGTAGGGCTCGGGAAACATGGCGGCGTACTGGTCGGCAAGCGCGTCGTATCCCGGTTGTGTCATGTGGTCACTATGGCATTTCGGCGGTTCGGCGACGCCTCGATACCCGGGCGTGCCGTGGCGGTGTGGGGCGACGTCGACGTCGGCGTGCAGGGCGGTCAGAATTCGCCGATGTCGCCCAAGTGGGCCCGCAACACCATTCGGCCGTCGGCCAGATGGTAGGTCGCGGCAGCGATGGCGACGGTTCCTGCCAGGATCCGCTGCGCCACCGCCACGGAGCGGATGCGCAACTGCGTGGCGGTTTCGACGGCATGCCGCGCACCGAGCGCGTCGGGCTGGGTCAACCCGGAGTGATACGCCGGCAGGATGGATGGCGTGACGCGGTCGACGATCTCGCGGACGTAGCCACTCGGCATCACGCCGCCCTCGATCGCCGAGAGTGCGGCTCTGACCGCGCCGCAGTTGTCATGCCCGAGAACCACGATCAGTGGCACGTCGAGCACGGTGAGGGCGTACTCGATGGAACCCAGTACCGCGGCATCGATGACATGTCCGGCGGTCCGTACCACGAACATGTCGCCGAGTCCCTGGTCGAAGATGATCTCGGCGGCCACCCGACTGTCGGCGCAACCGAACAGCACCACATGGGGCTTCTGCGTGTGGGTCAGCCGCGCGCGGTCCGCGCTGCTCTGTCCGGGATGTGCGGGCTTGCCCTGGACGAACCGCTCGTTGCCCGCCTTGAGAGCTCTCCACGTGGCTGCTGGACTGGGCGACGGCATGGTGCACATTGTGCCCGACGCGCGGGAATCCACCGTGGACGCCGTTCGGCCCGTGCCTGGACCCGCTGCGTTCGTCTCCAAAAATTCTGGTGCATAAGGGGATTAGATGGCGTCGGCTGGTGTCGGTCACAGTGCCGTCCTCGCGTCGAATACAGACATGCGACCGCCGAAACTCGTGGCCGCCATCTTGTCCGTGTTGGTTCGATCGACCTACATTGGCGGGTAGGTTCGAGGTGAACAGGAGCGTGCCATGTCCGTCTCGCCCGTCGAAGTGCTGATGCGAATCATCGATCGCTCCTGGCCAATCATCGGGCCATTGGCCCGCGGACACGCGGCGATTTATCGCATGACGGGCGGACGCCTCGGTGAGCGATTCCCCGGGGTTCCACCCATCCTGCTGCTCGACCACGTTGGAGCTCGAAGCGGACGACTACGCACCACTCCGCTCGTGTACATGCGAGATGGTGACCGCTACGTCTTGGTCGCAGCGAAAGGCGGCCACCCGACAAACCCCGCTTGGTTTTACAACCTCCGTGCACACCCGCACGCCACAATTCAGATCGGTGCACGGCGCGTGCAGGTGGCGGCCAGTGAAGTCATTGGTGAGGAACGCCAAGCTCTGTGGCCGCGAGCACTGGCGTATACCAGCCATTGGCGCCGCTACGCGAAACGCGTCCCGCCATCGAGGACGATTCCACTGGTCCTACTTCAGCCACGTTGACGGGAACTTTCGGGCAGGCCAGGACGATCGATCTACTGTTGCCCGTCGACTACCGTGTGACCCGTGGGGGATGACGAACGCCGCGACGGCTTACTCGACGTCGGCGATGGCAATCGGATGTTCTGGGAAGCCGCCGGGAATCCGGCCGGACGCACGGTGTTGATCGTGCACGGCGGCCCGGGTGGTGGCCGCTCACTGACCGCGCAGAAGGCGTTCGACCACAACATTTTCCAGGTCGTCTCATTCGACCAGCGCGGGTGCGGGGACAGTCTGCCCAGTGCCGCAGATCCGGCAACCGAGATGAGCGTCAACACCACCGAGCATCTGCTCTCCGATATGGAGAAACTACGACAGCACCTGGGCGTCGAGCGATGGCTGCTCTTCGGTGGATCGTGGGCCTGCACGCTGATCCTGGCCTACGCGCAGCGATATCCGCAGCGGGTGGCGGGCATCATCATCATCGGGGTCACCTTGACGAGGCCCGATGAGATCGACTGGCTGTATCACGGGCTGCGGCGGCTGCTGCCCGAGCAGTGGGAACGGTTCCGCGCCGCGGTGCCGGCACACCTCCGTCACGGCAGCCTTGTCGAGGCCTACCGCCAATTGATGGAGCATCCCGAGTCGGACGTGCGACTACACGCCGCCCGTGAGTGGTGCCGCTGGGAGGACGCCGCAATCGCCCACGAGGTGCACGGCAACCCGGGGCAGTACAGCGCCCGACCCGACGCTGCGAAGCTCGCCTTCGTGCGAATCTGTACGCATTACTTCGCCCATTCCGGATGGCTCGACGACGGACAGCTCTTACGCGACGCTGACAGGCTTGCCGGCATCCCCGGCGTACTCATCCACGGTCGGTTGGACCTGTCGGCACCGGTGCTGTCCGCGTGGGAGCTCGCCCGCGCGTGGCCGGATGCCGAGCTCACCGTGATCGACGACTCGGGGCACACGGGTACGCTGGCGATGGCAGTCGCTGTCCGGCAGGCGATCTCACGATTCACCGACGGTGACCTTGCGTTCCGGTGACTCGGCACCGCCTGGCGCTGTGCGAGGATGGCCGGCATGGGCGATCGGTTACCACGGTATCGGGTGCTGACAGGGCCGGATGATGCGGCGTTCTGTGTTCGGGTCAGCGAGGCGTTGGACCTGGGTTACGTGCTGCATGGCGGCCCCGCGGTGACATTCGGTGATGGTCGCGTGCTGGTGGCACAGGCGGTGGTGTGGCCCGGCCCGGACCAGCCTCCGATGGTTCCGGCCGCCTGACCGCGGCCGGGTGTCGCCGCGGTAGGTTGCGCCGGCGGTCGGTCATACTGGCCCCATGGGGGTCGGGGAGCCAGTACATGCCTGCGCTGTGAACTTCGGTACCGGTCGATGACGCAGATTCTCATGGCCGCCGGCGTCGCCCTGGCCGCAGCCATCCTGCTGACACCCGTGCTCATCCGGGTATTCGTCCGCTTGGGTCTCGGCCAGCAGATCCGCGACGACGCCCCGCGGACGCACCAACGCAAGCGTGGCACACCCACGATGGGTGGCCTGGCCATCCTGGCCGCGATCTGGGCAAGCTACCTGAGCACGAACCTGATCGGACTCGGTTTCGGCATGCGGGGCCCGTCAGCGTCCGGTCTGCTGGTCCTCGGGCTGGCCACCGCGCTCGGCGTGGTCGGATTCACCGACGATTACGTCAAACTGCGCCGCGGTCGCAATCTGGGTTTGAACAAGAGGGCCAAGTCCGCGGGTCAGATCGTGACGGGAGTCCTGTTCGGTGTGCTCGCGTTGCACTTCCACAACCCCGACGGCCTCACCCCGGGCAGCACCCAGTTGTCCCACGTCCGCGACATGGCCGTGTGGACGATGGTGCCCGTCGTCTTCGTGCTCTTCTGTGTATTCGTTGTCACGGCGTGGTCGAATGCCGTCAACCTCACCGACGGCCTGGATGGTCTGGCAGCCGGCGCCATGGCGATGGTGAGCGCGGCCTACGTGCTGATCACCTTCTGGCAGTTCCGGAATGCGTGCGCGGTCACCGCGGCGGCCGGTTGTTATCACGTCCGCGACCCGCGCGACCTGGCCGTCGTCGCCGCGGCGACCGCCGGCGCCTGTATCGGGTTCCTGTGGTGGAACGCCGCACCGGCCCGGATCATCATGGGGGACACGGGTTCGCTCGCGCTGGGCGGCATCATCGCCGGGCTGTCGGTGACCAGTCGCACCGAGATCCTGGCCGTCATCGTGGGCGCATTGTTCGTGGCCGAGGTGACCTCGGTCGTCATCCAGGTTGCGTCCTTCCGCACCACCGGCCGTCGGGTCTTTCGCATGACACCGCTGCACCACCACTTCGAGCTGATGGGCTGGCCGGAGACCACCCTGACCATCCGGCTCTGGCTGGCGACCGCTATTGCCTGCGGCCTGGGCATCGCGCTGTTCTACGGCGAGTGGTTGGCGGCCGTGGGCGCCTGACGGCCGCCAGTCCCTTTCGACACCAAGAATCTGCCAAGCCACCCGGCGCACGGTATCGGGCATCGGTCAATCAGCGCCGCCCCGCGCGGCGTCGTCGAAAGGGCGCCCATGAAGAGAGCGTTTGTCGCCGCGGCCGCGGCCGCGACCCTGCTGTCCGGTGGTCTCACCGCCGCGGCCGTCGGGCTGTCCGCGAGTCCGGCCTACGCCGTCCCGCAGTGTTCACCGTCGAACGCGAATGTCCCGCCGTGCATGCCGCCGGAGGGGCTGCCCGCCTGTAACGCCAACGGCGATTGCGGTCAGCTGTGGTGCCCCGGTTCGGGGATGAAAGCCATACCAGGCTGGGACATGAATGTCTGCCACACGTTCCATTTCGATCCGGCCGCCCCGTCGACCAAACCCGTCATGCTCAACGGCAACCCGCCGGGACCACCGGCGCCCCCGCCGCCGCCGTGCATCTTGTTCGTCAACTGCTTGCCGGGGCTGACACATCCCTGATCATCGGCCGGTGATCGCATCCCGCCCGAGCGGATCGTGACGCGGAGAGTAGCTCGCGTATCGGCGCTGATGGCCAATCCAGCACGGCGCCAACGGGAATGCCGGCGTCACCGAGCCAGGTGATGTGATCGCGCTCGTCGGCCAGATCGGTGGCGTGCTCGTGCGAGACCACCTTCGCGTAGCGCGACCTGTCGGCATCGCGGAGCACGAAAGCTGCGGATTCGCCGGTGGTCACCGGCGACCACCGCGCGCGATCGGCGGGTAGCAGCCCGGCCGTGATTCCGGGGTTCACCGACACGCGCCCAGTATGCAGGGCACGGTGGGCCGCGCACCGCGACGTGCTGACTCGGGGAGAGATCAGATCGATTCATCGCGATCGACGATCGCTGAGTTCGGAAATCACCCCTTTTTCCAGCCGCATCAGCCATGCAAGGTGGACCCGAGTCACTGTCATGCAACGAAAGGTCACGATGTCCGTCTTCGGCACGCGCTACCACACCGCAAAGATCGACGGACTGGACGTCTTCTACCGCGAAGCCGGCGACAGGTCCAACCCCACCCTGCTGCTGCTGCACGGCTTTCCGTCGAGCTCGCACATGTTCCGGAACTTGATCGATTCGCTTTCGGACAGCTTCTACCTCGTCGCACCCGACCACATCGGGTTCGGGCGGTCGTCGATGCCGTCGGTCAACCAATTCACCTACAGCTTCGACCGATTGACCGAGGTCACCGAGAAGCTCATCACGCACCTGGGCCTGGACAGGTTCGCGCTCTACATTCACGACTACGGTGCGCCGATCGGGCTGCGGATCGCCAGTACCCGCCCCGACCGGATCACCGCCATCATCACGCAAAGCGGCAACGCCTATATGGAGGGTTTCACCCCGTTCTGGGACGTCCTGTTCGCCCACGCCAAGGACCGGGCGGCCAACGAAGACGCCGTGCGCGAATACTTCACCGCCGAGAGGACCTACTGGCAGTACACCCACGGTGTGCCCGCCGACCGCTTGGACCGCATCGCCCCCGAAGCGTGGCTGCTCGATCAGGCCGGGCTGGACCGTAAGGGCAACGATGCCATCCAACTCCAGTTGTTCTGGGACTACCAGTTCAACCTGGACGGCTACCCCAAGTTCCAGGAGTACTTCCGCACCCATCAGCCGCCGCTGCTGGTGACATGGGGGAAGAACGACGAGATCTTCGGGGCCCCGGGCGCCGAGGCCTTCAAGCGCGACCTGCCCAACGGTGAGTTCCACCTGCTCGACGCGGGCCATTTCGCTTTGGAGACCCATGGCGATGAAATCAGCGGCTACATTCGCGACTTCATGGGCAGGTTGTAACCCGTAAGGTGAGTGACCTGCAGCCACGCCGAGGAGTGGGTCATGAGCAAACACTATCCGGCCATCGCCTTCACCGATGATGTCCAGCACGCTCAAAGCGAACACGGCAGCGACACCTTCTACCGGCGCAAGGCGGTCGCCGGCAGCGCGTCCGCCGGGCCGGACCCACTGACCGACGACGAGCAGGTCTTCCTGCGTGAGCGGGATGGTTTCTACCTGGCGACGGTCAGCCAGACCGGGTGGCCGTATGTGCAATTCCGCGGAGGTCCACCAGGATTCGTGCACACACTCGACGAGCACACGATCGCGTGGGCCGATTTCCGGGGCAACCTGCAGTACATCAGCACGGGCAACCTCAGCGGCGACGACAGGGTGGCCATCATCGCCATGGACTATGCGCGGCGCACGCGTCTGAAGATCTTCGGGCGTGCGCGCATCGTCTCCGCGGAGGCCGACGCCGAGTTGGCGCACTCCTTGGCCGATCCGGCCTATGAGGCGGTGGTCGAACGCTCCGTTGTGGTGTCCGTCGATGCGTTCGACTGGAACTGCCCGCAACACATCACCCCGCGCTTCAGCGTCGCCGAGCTGGAGCCCGGCCTCTCCCGCCTGCAGGGTCGGATCGAGACGTTGGAAGCCGAGAACGCCGAGCTGCGTCACCGCCTCACCGGTGCGAGCTGAACGGGGCCGGCCGTGACCACCGTGCAACCCACCTCCGACGCAAATGTGCAGTTTCATCCGCGACGCGCGCGACGAGGCGTATGAAACTGCACAGGTCATGGTGACGGACTCGACCCAGTCCGGTGATCCGGTGAGCAGGAGGGTGCAGATGGCCACACTGGTGTCGGTGAACGTCGGTATGCCCAAGGACGTTCCGTGGAAGGGACGCACAGTGCACACCGGAGCGTGGAAAGCGCCGGTTACCGGTCCACGCATGCTGCGCCGGCTCAACATCGACGGCGACGGGCAAGGCGACACGGCCGGCCACGGTGGCGAGAACCGTGCCGTTCTGGTGTACCAGGTGGCGTCATATCAGCACTGGGCCCGCGAGTTCGGGCGAGACGATCTGGTTCCCGGCGTGCTGGGGGAGAACCTCACCGTCGACGGATTGCCCGACGACGAGGTGTGTATCGGTGACCGGTACCGCATCGGCGATGCAGTCGTCGAAGTCACCCAACCGCGCGTGACGTGTTATCGCGCTGGACTGCGCATCGGTGAGCCGAGAATGGCCGCGTTACTCGTGGCGCACCGCCGCACCGGCTTCTATTGCCGGGTGCTCACCGAAGGCGAGATCGAAGCCGGCCAGGACATCGTCAAGATCGATGACGGACCCGAACGCGTCACCGTCGCCGAGATGGATGCGTTGTTGTATCTGCCGGGGCACTCCCGAGATGATCTGGAACGGGGTCTTCGGATCCCGGCCTTGAGCCCCGGTTGGCGACAATCCCTGCAAAGCCTGCTCGATCAGGCCGCCGGGACGACGGAGGCGCTGGGCAACAGTGGGCTGACCGGCGTGACGGTGCCGCCACCCGCTTGGCCCGGATTCCGGCCCATGCGCGTCGCCGCAACCCATGTCGAGAGTCAGCACGTGCGCTCGCTGCTCCTGGCGAATGCCGACGGCACACCGTCACCGGAATGGATCGCCGGCCAGTCCATCACGCTACGGCTGCCGGCCGGGCCGAACCGAATGCCTCTGGTGCGCAATTATTCGTTGTCCAACGCGCCCGGGACGAGCGGTTACCGCATCACCGTCAAGCAGGAACCGGTGGGTACCGTGAGCACCTACATCCACGAGCATCTCGACGTGGGTGATGTCGTCGACGTGGCCGCCCCGCGTGGCTCCTTCTGCGTGACGGCCGGCACCGAACCGATCCTGCTGGTGTCTGCCGGCGTCGGTGTGACACCGGTTCTTTCCATGCTGCATCACCTGCAAGCGACACAACCGACCCGACCCGTGTGGTGGCTGCACGGCGCACGCAACGGCGACGAACATCCCTTCGCAGCGGAGACCCGAGCACTGCTGGGCGCGCTGCCCAACGGTCGGGCACGGGTGTTCTACAGCCGGCCGTCGGCCACCGACCGGATCGGCGTCGATTACGACCAGCAGGGCCACCTGGACGCGGAGGCAGTGGCCACACTGAGCTTGCCTCGTGATGGGTCCGCGTATCTCTGCGGGCCGGCGTCGTTCATGGATCAACTGGGCGCTGCGCTGAAAAGCTACGGGCTGGACGCGGCCAATATTCACGCCGAGACGTTCGGCGCCCGCTCGGCGATCACGCCCGGCATTGCCGGAGAAGGGGAATCCGGGCCACCGCACCTGCCCGACGGTCCGGCCGGGCCGGGGCCGACCATCGCGTTCGCACGCAGCGCCCTGTCCGCGCCGTGGGGTGCCGCTTACGGCAGCATCCTGGAGTTCGCCGAAGCGTGCGGCGTACCGACGCGCTGGTCGTGCCGCACCGGGGTGTGTCACACCTGCGAGACGGGGTTGCTCGCCGGGCGGGTCAGCTACGACCTCGACCCCCTGGACCCGCCCGCACCAGGCAATGTGCTGCTGTGCATCGCGAAACCCGCTGAGCCGATTGTGCTGGACCTGTGACGACCGCTGGACGCAAAATGACTGTGGCAGAGGGGATCCCGGGAATCCACTGTGCCGCGGGATAAGGGATCGCCGATCGCGTGTTCGCCGAATCGTATGATCAGTCGGTGGAGTTACGTCAGTTGGAGGCGTTCGTCGCCGTCGGAACCGAACTGCACTTCGGCCGTGCCGCGGAGAAGTTGCACATCGGGCAACCGACGCTCAGCGACTTGGTCCGACGGCTGGAACGCGAGCTGGGCGCCGCGCTGCTGACCAGAACCACACGGCGGGTGGCGCTGACCCAAGCCGGGAGCGAACTGCTGGGCCGCGCCAAGCTCATCATCGACTCGGTGGAGGGAGCAACCGCTGCGGTACGCCGGATCGCCGAGGGCGGCGCGGGGCGAGTCCGGATCGGCGTCACACCGCCCGTCGCTCCCATCCTGGCGCCACATCTCGCCGCGGCGTTCAAAGAGCTCGCCCCCGATGTCGAACTGACGATTCGGCGGATGTGGCTACCCGACCTCGAGCGGACCGTCGCCGAAATCGACGGTGAACTGGACCTCGCCATCACCTGTGCAGAGGTTCCGGACCCGCCGGGGATCATCAGCGAAATATTCTGCGCGGAACCACTTTTCGTGTCGCTGCGGCCCGACCATCGGCTCGCCGGGCGACACGGGATCGATCTGGATGAGTTGGTCGGCGAAACCTTGGGTTTGCACAGCGAGGCGTTGTTCCCCGCCTGGACATTGGCGCAACGCCAGGTGCTGGAGGCCGCCGGCGTGTCCCCGCCGACGGTGGAGCTGACCGACACCGACCTGTCGGCCTGCCGCTGGGCGGCCCAAGCCGAAGTCGACTGGATCCTGACAACCAAATCCGTTGCCGGAAAACACATGTCGACTCCGCTCATCCCGCTCGCACCGGAACTGCATGTGCCGTACACCCTGCAGTGGTGTCCGATCCGGGCGGCGAGTGCGGCGGTGGGCCGGTTCGTCGACCTGGCTCTGTCGGTCGACGTGCCGTCGGGTTGGGTTACCCAACCCGACCATCTCCGCCATGACGAGGCCTGATCCGCTGCGTCAGTGCAGGGGAAAGTCCTGGCCATGCTGGTGGATCGGCCGTGGGCCGAAGTAGCGCCGCTGCGACTCTTCGATGCCGACATCGTTGATGCTGGCCTCGCGGCGGCGCATGAGTCCGTTCTCGTCGAACTCCCACAGCTCGTTGCCGTAGCTGCGCCACCACCGCCCCGAGGCGTCCCGGCATTCGTACTGGAAGCGCACCGCGATCCGGTTGTCGTGAAAATCCCACAGGCTCTTGCGCAGCGCGTAGTCCAGTTCACGCTCCCACTTGGCGGTGAGGAAGGCGACGATCTCGTCACGGCCGGTGAGGAACTGGTCACGATTGCGCCACACGCTGTCCGCGGTGTACGCCAGGCTGACGCGATGCGGGTCGTGGGTGTTCCAAACATCTTCGGCGGCCTGAACCTTCTGTGTGGCGCTCGCCAGATCGAAGGGTGGCGTAGGTGGGCGCGACTCGCTCATCGTTGTCTCCTCGTGATCGTCGCTAGACAGGATCACATCGTGGCGCGATCCGAAAAATAGGCAGAACCGGATGGCTGCGATCGGCAGATCCGAACAATGACGCCGCTGGACTACCCCCGCAGGATATCGGTGACGGATGCGGTTTTGACGAGGGAACCTGCGACTGCGGCCAGATCGTCGTCCGCCGTCACCAACGCGTCGGCTTGCAGTTGGGTCAGTGCGATGTAGTGGGCTTGATGTATGTCGGGCCAGTTCAATTCGGTGGCCAGGCGCCACGCGTGATCTTCCAGTGATCGATCGCCGAGAAACCGGATCCCGAGGCGACGGACACCGTCGAGTACCCGCCGGCCGTCCGTTTCGTCGATCTGCCCGCGGCGCACGGAGTCGTACACGAGGGCCAGCACCTGCGAGCGCAGCAGCGTGGGAGCGGTCAGGCTGCGCTCGGGCGGAATGGTGACTCCGTCCGCGGCAAGGGCGATCGCCACCGGTGCATCGATGACGAACGTGTTCATCCGCGTCGACTCGGGTTCACCGACGTCTTGCCGGCCGACCCCCAGCCGGACTCGCACGTGATCGCCGTCGTCGATGCCTTCCGGACGGCGGAGCGCGATCTTCAGCGGCACCAGATGCCCGCCGTCCTTCGGGATCAGCGATGTGGTCACCTCGGTCTCTCCGATGCGCACGTGCGCCGGCACCACGCCCCAGCCGTACGTCAGCTCGCCGTGATGGGCGCGCAAGAAGTCGTCGACGCGGGCTGGTGTGGCGACGAAGAAGTACGGTGCGGGGCCGCGCCACTGGAAGACCTCGGCCTCGAACTCCCACTCCACGGGTCCACCTTAAGGAAAGTGTGGTGCGCGCGGGAAACGTTTGGATGCGTTCGCTCGCTCAGAAAGCTCCCGGCTCGAGTTTCATGATGTCGGTGTTGACCGACTCGATCACCGAACGCACCGAGGTCAGCAACGGCAGCATGTTCTCGGCGAAGAACTTCGCCACCGCGACCTTGCCGGTGTAGAACGGCCGGTCCCGTTCGGCGGAGCCCTCGTCGAGCGCTTGCAGTGCTTTGTCCGCCGACACCAGCAACCGCCAGCCGATCAGTAGGTCCCCGACCGCCATCAGGAAGCGCACCGAGCTCAGGCCCACCTTGTACAGCTGCTCGGGCTTGTCCTGGGCCGCCATCAGGTAGCCGGTCAGTGCGGCGGCCATGGCCTGCACATCGGCCAATGCCGCTGCCAGACAACCGATCTGGGCCGCCAACCGAACGTCGGCGGCGTCGATCGTGGCCGAGATCTGGTTGGCGACGTGCGCCAGGGCCGACCCCTGGTCCTTGATGATCTTGCGGAAGAAGAAGTCCAGGGACTGGATGGCCGTCGTGCCCTCGTAGAGGGCGTCGATGCGGGCGTCCCGGACGTACTGCTCGATGGGGTAGTCCTGCAGAAATCCGGAGCCGCCGAGCGTTTGCAGGGACTCGGAGAGCATCTCGTAGGCCCGTTCGGAGCCCACCCCTTTGACGATGGGTAGCAGCAGGTCCTCGACGCGGTGCGCCATGACGGGGTCGGCACCCGAAACCAGCTGCGCCACATCGGGATCCTGATATGCGGCCGTGTAAAGGTACAGCGAGCGCAGCCCCTCGGCGTAGGCCTTCTGCGTCATCAGGCTGCGCCGGACGTCGGGGTGCTCGATGATGGCGACCCGCGGGGCGGTCTTGTCGGCCATCTGGGTGAGGTCGGGCCCCTGGATTCGCTCCTTGGCGTAGGCCAGCGCGTTGAGATATCCGGTCGACAGGGTTCCGGCGGCCTTCACCCCGACCGTCATGCGGGCGTTCTCGATCACCTTGAACATCTGGGCGATACCGTTGTGCACATCGCCGACCAGGTAACCGACCGCCGGGGTGCCGTGCACGCCGAAGCTGACCTCACAGGTGGGTGAGGACTTGATGCCCATCTTGTGTTCCACGCCTGTGACGAATACACCGTTGCGCTCGCCCAGCTCGAGGCTGTCGGAGTCGAACAGGTAATTGGGCACGAAGAACAGGCTCAGGCCCTTGGTGCCGGGTCCGGCGCCTTCGGGACGGGCCAAGACGAGATGGAAGACGTTCTCGGCGGTGTCGCCGACGTCGCCGCCGGAGATGAACCGTTTGACGCCTTCGATATGCCAGGTGCCGTCGTCTTGCGCGATCGCCTTGGTCCGGCCGGCCCCCACATCGGATCCGGCGTCGGCCTCGGTCAGCACCATCGTGGCCGACCAGCCCTTGTCCATCGCCGTGCGCGCCCAATGCCGTTGCTCGTCGGTTCCGACCTCGGCGAGCGTGTGCGCCATCGCCGGGCCCAGGCCGTAGAAGAACATGGCGGAGGGGTTGGCGCAGATGACCATCTCCTGGATCGCCCAGACCAGCGCCGCCGGTGCCGGCGTGCCCCCGGCCCGCTCGTCGAGCCCGACCCGCCACCATTGGGCGTCCTTCACGATCTGCACCGTCTTGGCCAGCGGGTCGGGAACGGTGATCCGGTGTTCGTCGGGCAGGAACACCGGGGGATTGCGATCGCCGTCGACGAAGGAATCGGCGATGACTTCTTCGGCCAGGCGTGCGACCTCGTCGAGCATGGCGCGGACGGTGTCGACATCGAGATCGCCGTACCCGCCGCCGGCGAGGACGTCGGCGATTGGCAGTAACTCGAACAGATTGAAGGTCACGTCGCGAACATTGGCGATGTAGTGGCTCACCCGCGACACGATCCGCCGCGTCCCAGAGGGTACGCAACCGTAGGTCGCCGAACCTACGGTTACGGAACCGGAGGATTCCAGGTCGTTTCGGTTGTGATTTTGGTCATGGCTACCGGTGGCATCGGGGCCGTCGGTAGCCATGGGCGCTGAGTTTTGGCTGCCGCCGCGGTCTGATCGTCATGGGCAAGCTCATCTATGGGTTCAACGTATCGGTGGACGGGTACATCGCCGACGCGCAGGGCAATATCGACTGGTCCGAGCCGAGCGACGAACTTCACCAGTACTGGAACGACTTCGCGCGGGAGACGGCACTGTCGTTCTACGGCAGGCGGCTCTACGACCTGATGTCGGCCTACTGGCCGACGGCCGAGCAGGCCCCGGACGCCACCCCGTTGATCGTCGACTTCGCCCGCATCTGGTGCGCGATGCCCAAAGTCGTGTTCTCGCGCTCCCTGGAGAGCGGTGCGGTGGGTCCCCGCGTCGCTCAGTCCCGCAGGGCGTCCTCGATGCGTTGCACCTTCGCCGTCAGTTGTCCGCGGTAGCCCGGTCGGATATCCGCCTTGAGCACCAGACTGACTCTCGGGGAAGCGGCCGCGACGGCCTCCACGGCCTGTTTGACCACCGCCATGACCTCATCCCACTCACCTTCGATGTTGGTGAACATCGCATTGGTCTCATTGGGCAGGCCCGAGGCTCGAACCACTCTGACCGCTTCGGCGACGGCCGCGCCGACGCTGCCATCCTGGTCTGCGCCCGATGGGCTGACGCTGAAAGCCACCAGCATGGCGTCTACTGCTTGCTGAAGGCGGTCGGACGTACCACCAGGATCACCCGGTCGGCCTTGTCTGCGGGTGGCTCGGTGAGCGGTCCGTCATACCGATCGTTGAGTTGCAGATAGAACGCCCCGGTGGGGTCGGGGACGATCTCCTCCACGACGCCGCGGACCTCCAAGAAGCGGTATGGGTTGTCGGGATCGATGACCGACATCGCCACCGCCGGGTTGGCGGTCACGTTGCGGTATTTCTGCCGCTTGGTGGTGTGCGTGAAGCGCAGCAACTCGCCGTCCCACAGGAACCACATCGCATTGACCTGGGGGGTGCCATCGGGACGCACGGTGGCGAGGTGGCCGTACAACGGGCGAACGAGCAGCGCTTCATAACCCTCGGGAACGGTGGCCATGCTGATCCTCTCGATGCGGTCGGTGATGTCTGCACGCAGTTCTACCGCGCTTCCGCCCTATCGCGCACTCGGCCGCCCACGGTATCGCGGACCCGCGTCGATCCGCTCAGGTATCCGACCGGGGAAACTCGCCACGTATCGTGCGCTGCTGAACGCGTAATCGCAAGGGCCTGAACGTTTTGGCTGAATCGTTCAATCCGAGATCGGGTGTAATGTTCGCGGTCGTTGGGGGTTGACACCGCCGAACTGAGTGCCGTCGAACAGACGGCCCTGCTCACCGTGTACGCCAGGGCGCTCGACAGTCGTTGGCAGCAGCCAATCCTGGGTGACACGCTCGCCGACGACGTGGTGGGCAAAATCGACTACGACTTCGCGGGCCTCGGGGTGCAGACGAGCGTGGTCTGCCAGGCTGCGCTGCGCGCGAAGATGCTCGACGACCGGATACGCGATTTCGTCGTACGCCACCCGGACGCCGTCGTGGTGGATCTCGGGGCGGGCCTCGACAGCGGTTTCTACCGGGTCAGTCCACCGACGTCGGTGGACTGGTACAACGTGGACCTGCCAGGGATCTTGGCCGTCCGCGAGGAAGTTCTACCGGTCGACCCACGGGTGCGCTCGGTGCCCGTTTCCTTGGCCGACAAACGTTGGGCCGACAGCATCCCGGGTGACCGGCCGACCATGCTGGTCGCCGACGGGCTCTTCGCGTTCTTGCCCGAACACACGATCGTCGAGGTCTTCCGCTGCATCACCGAGCACTTCCAGGCCGGTGAACTCGCCTTCAACGACTACGGTGGGATCGGTGTGGTCAGCCGCGTCGCGATCAAGCTGGCCCCGCAGAAGATGTTCAAGGATGTCGGAACCCAGTGGGGCTATGCGGGTTTCAAAGATGCGCGTCATCCACAGACCTGGAACCCGCGGATCACGTTGGTCGAGGAGGCCAGCCTGGCGCACCGGCCGGAGGTCGACCTCTTTCCCGGCTGGATACGCGTCGCGACGAAGCTGATGGGGCGGACCAGAACCGGAGCGCGCAAGGCCCGGATCCTCCGCTACGCGTTCTGACCGGGCTCCACGTTCACAGGCGTTGGTGGCGCCGTTCACCGATACCGGTACGAACACCGACATACCGTTGTCGCGCCCGTGTCGGATCCTGATGTCATGAACAAGAACACGAACACCGACATACCGTTGTCGCGCCCGTGTCGGATCCTGATGTCATGAACAAGAACACGAACACGGTTGAGACGGACCCGGCTGTCGCGGATGCGACGCTGGCGGTGTGGTTGGAGATGTGGAACGCGGATCCTGAGATCGCGCGTCGGATATGCAGCGATGATTTCCGGATTCATTTCCTGATCTCCGAGTCGGATGGGTCCAACCCGGGCGACGACGTGCTGGGTGCGGACAGCTTCGCTCGGTTCCTGCATCGGTATCGCGGGCAGCATCCGGATGTGGTGTTCACCGAGGTCTCGCGGGCCGTGGACGGCGCGCACGGGCGGATGCTGTGGAACATGCAGGCCGGGGCCGTCAGTGCGGGCGGGAT
This sequence comes from Mycolicibacterium canariasense, assembly GCF_002101555.1. GTDB lineage: Bacteria > Actinomycetota > Actinomycetes > Mycobacteriales > Mycobacteriaceae > Mycobacterium > Mycobacterium canariasense. The sequence continues at coordinate 96,533 of NZ_LQOL01000045.1, read as the reverse complement.
CGACGTCTTCGACTTCACCGAGGATGGACTGATCCGCGAGGTGTGGTCGGTGAACGGGACACGCACGCACCCGGCTTGAGACCGGGGGAGACTCATAGTTCATGAGGAGAGCCGAGCGGTTGTACGCGCTGGTCGATCTGCTGCGGGGAGCACGCCGGCCGTTGTCGGCCGCTCGGCTGTCGGAGGAGTTCGACGTGTCCAAGCGCACGGTCGAGCGTGACATCCAGTCCCTGCAGCTCGCGGGGGTCCCGATCTATGCCGACCACGGGGTGTCAGGCGGGTATTCGATCCTGCGGGAACACTCCCTGCCGCCGCTGAATCTCACGGTGCCGGAGTCGCTCGCGGTGCTCGCGGGTCTCGGATTGCTGGAGAACTCGCCGTATGGGGCGGCAGCGCGTCGGGCACGGGCCAAGGTCCTGGCGATCAGCCGGGAAGATCATCTCGCACAGGTCGGTCAGGCGTTGGCGTCGATGTTCGTCATCGACGCGCCGTCGCCCTCCGCGGCGGCGATCTCACTGATTCCCGAGGCAATCGCCGCGCGCCGGGTCGTACGGTTGGACTACACCTCCGATGACGGTGAGACGCACACCAGCCGTGACGTCGAGCCGATGGGTCTGCTGCGCGGAGGTGATTCGTGGATGTTCGTGGGATGGTGTCGGCTGCGGGAAGGCATCCGGGGTTTTCACCTGGATCGCATCCGCAGTCTGGAGATCGCGGGCGAGGTTTTTCCTGAGCGAGATCCTGCGGTGCTGGAGGAGGATCTGTCGCGATGGCGCACTCGGCGGCTCGGGTGACGAGGTAGACCTCAAGGAGACGGCGGGTCCAGATGAAGGACCAAGGAAGCGCTGAGCATGGCCACCGTGGCCGTGGCCGCCATTCGGGGTCTGCTGCTACAAGAGGTCCTGACTCCAGGAAGCCACCCGCGGGACGGGGTCGACGTGATTCTGCGTGTGAGTCACGGCGGGTGCGCTCAGCCGGGGAGTCTCACGGGACAGTCGACTTCCCTGCCGTCGGCCGCGATGACGTCGGCCGAACGTAGGTAGCCGCGGCGGCGCGCGTAATCGTCGAGCAGGCCACGTAAAGCGCGGCGGCCGCGGTGGATTCGCGACATCACCGTGCCCAACGGCATCCCGGTCACCTGGGCAATGGCCTTGTAGGGCAAGCCCTCCACGTCGGCGAGGTAGACGACGGTGCGCTGTGCCTCGTCGATATGGCGCAGCGCAGCCGTGATCTGATCGTGCGGCAGATGCTCGAGCGCGGCAACCTCGGCCGACGCGCAGGCCGCCGAGCCGCACGGCCAATCGTGTGCCAGTTGATCATCGGTGATGCGGCCGGTCAGGCTTTCCGGTGGACGACAGAGGCGGGCACGGTGGGTGCTGATCCACGTGTTGGTCTGGATGCGGTAGAGCCAGGCGCGGATGTTGCTGTCGGGACGCAACCGCGCGAAGCCGGCATAGGCCCGCAGCAACGTTTCCTGTGTCAAGTCCTCGGCGTCGGCATCATTGCGTGTCAGCTGGCGTGCCTTTCGCAGCAAGGCATAGGCGTAGGGCATCACCTCCCGTGCGAAGCACTCCGATGTGCCTGCTGTGCAGGTGCTCTCGGTCGTATCGGAGGTCGCGGCTGTGATCGGGTTCGTGGGCATCTCATTCCTTGCTCAGCGGCGGGATCGAGACGCGGTCGACGCGGATCGATCGTTCGGACACGGGCGCCGGGGACGCGTGCTCACCGTCGGCGCACCACATGAGTGTCTCAAACATGGGATGAATTCGGTGGGGTCTGTCGTGTGGTCTTGCTTACCTTCATGCCACCATATGGACGCGGATTACGCTGTGCAGCATTGCCTTTGACGAGATTCGGCTATCGGGCCGCAGAGAGCTCGATATTCCCGCACTGCGGTGACGATGACCGAACGATCATCGGTGGTGATGGGACTGCACACCTGCGTCGGCGGGTGCCCTGCCGACCTGTGGGCGCCGGCTGGGAGCCAAGGGCGGTATGGTGCGCGCGGCTTCGCGCTGAATCACCATCTGCAACAGGGCTTGGAGGGAAGCGCGCTCGCCGTCATCGTGCAGAACGGCCATCCATGTGTGCAGGTCGTCGATCATTACGGCGGGCAGTCCTAAGCGGTGCTTGATCACGGCACGCAGCGACAGCGTGATGGCGGAACGGAAGTGTCGACACCCCAGGGCAACATAGATGGCGTGCCGGTCCATGTCAGGCAACACCGGCGGCAGCAGGTCGGCCAGACGCCAAGCCAGCTCATCGGCGGTCACGGTGTTGCCTCCGGTCGGGTTGTCGGGTACCGAGATCGAGCGGTGCCGGTCACGATGAAAGCGCATATGTGCCCCTGGGTCATCGGTGTCGCCCGAGGCCCTCCAGGGCCCGGCGTTGTCGTTGGCGTTATCGAACGCGACTATCCCCGGTCTTGCCGGGTGCGTTCGCGCAAGAGATACTTCTGCGTCTTGCCGGTGGATGTTTTCGGTAGGTCACCGAAAATGACGTGCTTGGGGGCTTTGAAACGCGCGATGGCGGACCGCACGTGATCGATGATGTCATCGGCCGTCGCCTCACAGCCGGGCTTGAGTGCGACGTGGGCGGCCGGCACCTCACCCCACTGAGCATCTGGTACGGCGATGACCGCAACGTCGAGGACGGCGGGGTGTTCCATGATCGCTTGCTCGACCTCTACCGAGGCGATGTTCTCTCCACCCGAGATGATCACGTCCTTGCTGCGATCGCGTAGTTCAATGTAACCGTCGGGATGGCGCACCCCCAGGTCGCCGGTTCTGAACCAGCCGTCTGGTGCCGCCGATTCGGTGGCTTCCGGGTCGTGCAAATACCCGAGCATCACGTTGTTTCCGCGCAGCGCGATCTCGCCGGTGCTGATGCCGTCCGGCGGCACGTCGGCGCCGTCGTCGTCGAGAACGCGAATCTCGCAGGAAATCATGTTCGCGACGCCCTGCCGGGCTTTCATTTTTGCGCGCGCGTCGAGACCGAGCTCATCCCACTCGGGGCGCCAGTCGCAGATGGCGGCAGGTCCATAGGTCTCCGTCAACCCGTAGAGATGGGTGACGTCGAATCCGAGTGCTGTCATGCGGCGTAGGATCGCCGGCGAGGGCGGTGCGCCGCCGGTGGCGACCCGGACCGGTGTGCCATCGATGCTGTCCGCCTCGTCCGCGTATGCCAGCATGGACAGCACCGTTGGAGCGCCGTTGAGGTGAGTGACACCCCGCTGGCGGATCAATCGCCAGACGTCGGAGGGGTCGACCTTGCGCAAGCACACATGGGTGCCGGCCGCGGCTGTCACGGCCCACGGGAAGCACCATCCGTTGCAGTGAAACATCGGGAGTGTCCAGAGATAGACGGAGGACGGGGACAGCCCGGTGTGACCGACCATGGCCAACGCTTGCAGATACGCGCCGCGATGAGAGTACATGACGCCCTTGGGTTTTCCCGTAGTACCCGATGTGTAGTTGACTGACAGCAGCTCCAGTTCGTTTGTCGGCGTGCGCCGTACCGGCGGGGCCGCCGCCAGCATCTGCTCGTAGTCGCCGTGCCGATCATCGTCGGCCCGCACCATGATCGGTGAGTTGCTCATCTGAGCCCGCACGCGGTCGACGACCTCGGCATGACCCGGGTCGTAGATGAGTACGGACGCCTCCGAATGGCTGAGCATGTAGGCGATCTCGATCGCCGAGAGCCGGGTGTTCAGTGCGATGAGCGGCGAACCGGACCACGGAACGCCGAAATGGGACTCCAGCAGAACATGTGAGTTGGGAGCCAACACGGCGACGGGCTTGCCCGATGACAACTGTGCCAGGGCGCCGGCGAGCTGAGCGGACCGAAGGTGGAGCTGTTCGTAGGTCCACCCGTTGTCGCCGTCGACCACGGCCAATCGGTCTCCATGACAGCTGGCCGCCCGATCGAGGTATGCGGTGGGTGTCAACGGTTCGTAGCTCATCGACGGAGGTTGCGCTGATTGCCTTCGGGTGTTCATCGCGGCGTCGCTCCTCGGGATCGATGATGTTGGCACCGACCGGCGCAGTACCGGCTGGGGTGCGACCGAGTGAACACGGTCCTACTCCGTCAGGCAACGGACATCGGCAGCATCGCGCAATCTGCCAATTTTCCCGATTGCCGGGCGTCCGTCCGTGCGCAGATCGATCAGCGGTCGTCGAGGTCGTCGAGCAGCGGGGTGATCCGGTAATCGACCAGCTTGCGCATCACCAGCGACGTGGTTGTCTGCTCCACACCGTCGATGTCCAGGATCTGCCCTGCTATCCGGTAGAGATCATCGGCTTCCCGCGCCACCACATGGACCATCAAGTCGGTGACGCCCGCCAACCCGTGCACTTCGATCACCTCGGGAACCTGCTCAAGGGACGCGGCGATCCGGGCCAGCTTGCGCTGTGTCACCCGGGTCAGGATGAAAGCGGTGAGCGGGTATCCGAGCGCGGCCGGATCGACGCGGCGTTCGAGCGATCGCAATACGCCCTGGCTTTCCAGCTTGCTGAGCCGGGCTTGGACGGTATTGCGGGACAGTCCGGTGGCGTCGGCGAGCGCGATCACGGTTGCCCGCGGATCGTCGTTGAGTGCCCTGATGATCCTGGCGTCGATCGCGTCGACACGCGTTTTGTTTGTCACAATGCCCATCCCGACGACACGCGAGTGCCGGTTGGTGGGCAGATTGCACATCGCAGGCGGCGGTTATTGCGCATACAAGGTGTAGATGGTCCACTCAAGATGACTTTTTGCACGAGCGAACCGTACCTCGGCAGACGATTCGTCACCACGATGTCGGGTCCCTTATCCAGGGGTTCCGGCACGAGCAGGTTCGCAGACTCACGACCTGAGTCCAGTGCAGCGACGCCGTTTCCACCCCTCGCTCACCGACAAGGATGCTCGATGCCCGGCCACGTCGCAGTGCACAACACCGCCCACCATGTCGACACGACCCCGACGCCGCTTCACGAGATCGAACAGCGGGTCCTCTGGTTGTCGACCGCGATCATTCACCACGCCAACAGGGTTCGACCCAACACCAGCGGCATGAAGGTCGGTGGGCACCAGGCGTCCAGCGCTTCCATGGTGTCGATCATGACGTCGCTGTGGTTCGAACAGTTGCAGCCCGGAGACCGGGTCTCGGTCAAACCGCACGCCTCGCCGGTTCTGCACGCGATCAACTACCTCATCGGTGAACTCGACGCATCCTATCTGCCCAGGCTGCGTGAATTCGGCGGTTTGCAGTCCTACCCCAGCCGCACCAAGGACCCCGATCCGGTCGATTACTCGACCGGATCGGTGGGAATCGGTGCCACCGCGCCGATCTGGGGTGCGATCGCGCGCCGATACGTCGACACACAGATCGGTACCGTCGGCAAGGGCAGGCAATACTCGCTGGTCGGCGACGCGGAGCTGGACGAAGGTGCGGTGTGGGAGGCGATCCTGGACCCGTCGGTGGCCGACTTGGGCGAGATCGTCTGGATCATCGACCTCAACAGGCAGTCGCTGGACCGAGTGGTGCCCAATATCGCCGCCGGACGCTTGGAAGCCATGTTCACCGCGGCGGGCTGGCAGGTCATCACCGTCAAGTTCGGCGCCCTGCTGGAATCGCTGTTCGCCCGCCCGGGCGGTGCCGCGCTTCGCAACAGGATTCTCGATATGCCCAATCCGGAGTATCAGCGTCTGCTGCGTTGCAGCGCAGACGAACTCCGCCAGCGACTACCGGGATCGGGTTCCGAGGCACCGGCCATCACCGCCCTGGTGGCGGAGTTGGAGGATGCCGACTTGCTCCAAGCGATCCGCAATCTCGGTGGTCACGATCTTTCCGCGCTGCGTGCGGCGTACGGGCAGATCGACGACACGCGTCCCACGGCGATCATCGCCTACACCATCAAGGGCCGAGGGCTGCCGACTCAGGGGCATCCGCAGAACCATTCGTCGTTGCTCACCACCGAGCAGTACGAACAGCTGGCCGCCGAACTCGGCGTGAACGTCGACCAGCCCTGGCCGCGATTCGATCCCGACAGCCCGGCGGGGCGACTCTGCGCGCAGACGGCACTGCGGCTCAAACGCGAGCCGGTGGAGATGATGACCCCTCCGCCGATACCCGGTGACTTCGGGCGCACCCCTTCGGGTACCGCGACCACGCAAGCCGCGTTGGGGCGTGCTCTGCTCGATTTGAGCCGGCAGGCGCCGGAGGCTGCCAAGCGCGTGGTGACCGTCAGCCCGGACGTGAGCTCGACGACGAACCTCGCCGGTTGGCTGAACAAGGTCGGCGTCTGGTCGCCGAGTGAGCGGCGCAACTGGTTCGACGATGATCCCGAAACCATCATGCACTGGCGCGAACGGCCGAGCGGTCAGCACATGGAACTTGGTATCGCCGAGACCAATCTGGTGGGGCTGATGGGGGAGCTCGGCGCCACCTGGAGCCGGTGGGGACAACCGCTGCTTCCCATCGGCGTGCTGTACGACCCGTTCGTCGAGCGCGCGTTGGAACCGTGGTCGTACGGCATCTATGCCGGCGGGCAGTCGATTCTGGTTGGCACCCCGTCGGGCGTGACGTTGGCCGCAGAAGGCGGCGCCCACCAGTCCATCAAGACGCCATCCATCGGCCTGGAACAGCCGGGCTGCGTCAGCTATGAGCCGGCTTTCGCCATCGACGTCGAATGGACGCTGCTGTCGTGCATCGGCCGTCTCGGCAGGCCCGACGGCACGTCGGCTTACATCCGATTGTCCACGCGACCGGTGGACCAGTCGCTGGCTGCGGTCCCGCAGGACGCAGCAGGACGGGAGCGGCGCCGCCGCCATGTGCTGGCCGGAGGCTACGTGCTGCGCCGCGCCGCACACCCGGCGCTGACTTTGGTCGGAATGGGAGCCCTGATGACCGAGACCCTGGCCGCGGCCGACCGCCTCGCCCAGCAGGGTGTCGATGCCGACGTTGTCTGTGTCACCAGCCCGGGTCTGCTGTTCGAGGCGTTGCAAGCCAGACAGGGATGCGGCGACGGACCGACGTGGATTCTGGATCAGCTCTTCCCTGCCGGTCGGGCGGCACCGATGCTGACCGTCCTCGACGGCCACCCGCACACCCTGGCCTTTCTGCCCGCGGTCAATGGTGTCCGGGGAATTCAGCTGGGCGTCAGCAGATTTGGTCAGGTCGGCTCGTTGGAGGACGTGTACCGGTATCACGGCATCGACACCGACAGCATCGTCGGTGCCGCGCTCGATCTCGTGGGGACGGTGTGACATGACCCCTGCCGAAAATGAGATCTCGGTGATCCTGCCCGGCCTTGGTGAAGGCGTCACCGAGGCGACCATCACCAGATGGCTCAAGACGGTCGGCGATACCGTCGAACTCGACGAACCGTTGCTCGAGGTCGCCACCGACAAGGTCGACACCGAGATTCCGGCTCCCGCGGCCGGCACCGTGGTGCAGATCGTCGAACCCGAGGATGCCCTCGTGGCGGTGGGCGCCGTCGTTGCGACGCTCGGCATCGCGGCTCCGACGCGCACGGCTACGCCGGTGTCGGCGCCGCCGGCGGACCCCATCCCGCAACCGATACCCGCGGACGCGGAAGAACCGCCGCCGGCCGCTCGGCTGGACGGCGGTGCCAGCGCCGACCGAGTAGAGAAGCTGCCACGTATTCGCCGGACGATTGCGCGCCGGATGGTCGAATCACTGCACACTGCAGCACAACTGACCACAGTCGTCGAAGCCGACCTCACGTCGGTGGCGATTCGGCGCGCGGAGATGAAACAGCAGTTTCACGAGCGAACCGGTTCCCGGCTGTCCTATTTGCCTTTCATAGCCGTGGCGGCAGTCGATGCGCTGGCCGAGCACCCCATCATCAACGCCACGGTGGACTCCGAATGTTCTGAGGTGACCTACCACGGCTCGGTGCATCTGGGAATGGCGGTGGACAGCACGAAGGGCCTCATGGTGCCGGTCATCCGTGACGCGCAGCACCAGGGTGTCGTCGAGATGGCGACGGCCATCGCATCGGCGGCCGCGGCCGTGCGCGACGGCTCGATAGCGCCGGACGATCTGAGCGGTGGCACCTTCACCATCACCAATACGGGGAGTCGAGGGGCATTGTTCGACACCCCGATCATCAACCAGCCCCAGTCCGCAATCCTGGGCGTGGGCGCTGTGACCGAACGGCTTGTGCCCGAACATGACACCGATGGCGCCTTGCTCATCCGCATCCGGCCCATGGCGTACCTGTCACTGACCTACGACCATCGACTGATCGACGGCGCAGACGCGGCGCGTTACCTGACCTCTGTCCGGGCACGATTGGAGTCGTGGTCGAGGGGCATATCGGGGGACGAACCAGTCCCAGCGGGTGGCGGCGCGCGCTCTCCTCGATGAGCCCGTATCAGCCTGGCGGGCGGGATGTTTCGGTCAAGGCGTGATAGGCGGCGGTGGACATGGTGGCGATGATCGTCTCGTGGTCGAGTCCCTTGTGTAGCGTCGCTGCTGCGTTGAGCATCGAGAAGACGGTCTGGGTCAGTAGCCGCACCGCAGGGTCCGACAAATCGGTGCGCAGGACCGACACGACCGAAATCCATTCTTCGGCATAGAGATTCATGGCACGACGGATTCGTCGTCGATCCGCCTCGGGAAGTGCGTACTCGTTCTTGAGGAAGATCAGTGGGGTCGGAGGCCCTTCCACGACACTGCGGATGTGGAAATCCACCATCGCCGTCAGCGCGGCGTGCGGATCGTCCTGTTCCTCGGCAACCTTGCGGGCGAACTCGTGCAGCGATCCGATGGGATTTTCCACGACGGCGATCAGCAGAGCCTGCTTGTTCTGGAAGTGACGATAGAGGCCTGGTGCCGAGATACCTGCCTTCGCGCATACCATCCCGACGGTGACCGAGTCATAGGGATGCTCCAGGAAAAGCTCGGCTGCGACCTTCAACAGGAGCTCTCGCCGAGAACCTCTGGCGGATGGTCGGTCTTCAGTCATGCTCGTCACGATATCCCGCTCGCCCGCGCCGCTCGATGGTGCGCGGGTCGGCACCACCCGAACGGGCGTAATCGAAGTACCCAGTTATCGAATATTAACATCAATGCGCGATGGTATCCGTTGACACCGACCAAGCGGCGCGATTATGTTAATCGATATTCACTTCGTGGCGGTGCTGACGGTTGTCGAACAGTCGACTGCCGACCATCGACGGAGCGCCTCGACCTGCGCTGACCAAAGCCGTCTGTCAATACCTCGCTGAGAAGCCGATCTGAAGGGTGAGAATTCCGCTATGACACCGTCGGGTACCGGTAGAAGTGGTGGTGGCCCGGTGCTTTCGGCCCTGGCGGACTTCGAGGCCGTCGATCGGACCTTTCCGCAGATGCTCTGCGACCGGGAACGTTTCGAGCCGGACACCGTCGCCTTCCAGAGCTGGGCCGCTGGCACGATGCGGCCGACCACCTGGCGAGCCTATCTCGACGAAGTCCGCGCGATTGCGCTCGGTCTGCACGGGTTGGGTGTGGTTGCCGGTGACCGCGTGGCGATCCTGGCCGGGCCCCGCCCCGAATGGGTGATCGCCGCGCTGGCCGTCCTGAGCGTCGGAGGCATCCCGGTCGGTGTCCACCAGACCAGTTCGGGCCCAGAGGTTCGGCACGTCCTGAAAAACAGCGGGGCCACCGCGATTTTCGTCGAAACCGCGGACGATGCGGACAACGTGGCGGTGCTGAGCGCCGACCTCGAGCAACTCCGGATCGCCGTCGGGCTGGCAACGAGCCCGACGGTCGCAGCCGACGGTGTCGACGTGCGCACCTGGCAGCAGCTGCGCACCGACGGCCGCCGGTTGGCTGCCGCAGACCCGACGCTCTTCGAGAGGCTGGTCGAGGCCGGTGATGTCGATCAACCGGCGGGGCTGTTCTACACCTCGGGGTCTACGGGTGCACCCAAAGGGGTCACGCACACCCACCGGACCATTCAGTACTCCGTGCTCGGGTTCGCCATGTCTTATCCCGAGCTCGGGCGCACTCGTCACGATCTCGTCGGCTTTCTCGGGTTGTCACACGTCGCGCCGGCGCTCATCGCGGTGTATACGCCGATCATGACCCGACTGGTCATCACCCACTGCAGCATCGAGGAACGGCTCACGGCACTCATCGGCGTACGGCCCACCGCGGTGCTGTGGCCCCCGCGCATGCACGAGAAGTTGGCCGCCGAGGCGCTGCAGGCACTGTCCACGTCGGGAAAGGCGTTCCGATGGAGTTACCGCCTGGCGATGTCGGTGGCCCGGCCGGTCAGTGCACGGCGCTGGCAGCAACGCCCGCTGCCCTGGTATCTCCGGACCGCCGACGCAGTGGCCCGCAGAACGGTGTTCGCCCCGCTGTTGGCCAAGGTGGGCATGGATCGCATGCAGGTGACCTGGACGGCATCGGGAAGCATGACCCCCGATGTCGCCGCGCTGTGGCACATGTGGGGCCTCGATCTCCGAGAGCTGTTCGGCACCACCGAAACCTGCGGATCGGTGGTGGCGCAATGGGACCGGTCCTTTCCTGCGCCCGGCACCATCGGAAAGTGCCTGCCGGATCCGCGGTGGGAGTTGCGGGTTTCCGGAGAGGGTGAGCTTCAGCTACGCAGTCCGTCGCTGTTCGTCGGCTATTGGGACAACCCCGAGGCGTCTGCGGCGGCCATGTCGGACGGTTGGTACCGCACCGGAGATCTGGTGCAGCTCGCAGCCGACGGTGAAGTGACGATCATCGGCCGGCTGAAGGATGTCCTGAAGACCAGCGGCGGCAAGATGGTGAATCCGCAACCGATCGAACTGCGTCTCAAGGCCAGTCCGTTCATCGACGAGGCAATCGTCGTGGGCGACGGGCGAAAGTACCTCTGCGTGTTGTTGGGGTTGAGCCACGCGGCGACGAGTCTGACGGCACGGGACCGTGACGACGCGCTGGGCGCGTGGCTGAGCGAGGTGAACGCCGAGTTGTCACGCCCCCATCAGCTCAAGAAATACCGGGTCCTTCCACGCGCGCTGTCGGCGGCGGCCGGCGAACTCACGGCCAAGGGCACCATCCGGCGGGCCGCCGTCCTGGCCGCGTTCGCCGATCTCGTCGACGATATGTATGACGCCGACGACCTCGACGCGATCGCGCGCGAGGCGCGCTACACGGGGCCGAACCGGAAGCGGTAGGTTATCGGTGGGATCAGGCGAAGATCCCGTGCGTGCTGGGCGCGTCATCCAGGATGTGCTGGCTGATCAAGGGATTCAGCATGCCCAGCGTTCCCCGCTTCAGGTCGACCAGGCAGGTGGCCACGTCCAGGAAGCGCTGCTGCTCGCGCCTGTCGATGATCCCATCGGCCAGTTCGGTGAACTTCGCGACGTAATCGTTGCGCCGGAAGGGGTGCGCGCCCCGCGGATGTGCGTAGGGTACGGCGAGTTCGTCGTCGATCACCGCACCGGACTTCATCGTGATCGTCGCTCGTGCACCCAGCGTTCGCTCGGCCGCATTCTCGGCGAAAGAGATCTGTCGGCGAAGGTCTACCGTGTCGGCTCGCTGCGCTCGCTCCGATGTGTAGGACTGTTCGTGATGTACTGCTCCGTCCTGTAGCGCGACGGCGAACAGGTAGGCCACCGAGTGAGCGAGTACATCCCGTGACTCCTGGTGATCGGACAGGCGTGAATCCCCGGGTACGGCCATCGGGTCGGTGTCCTGCCGGGTGTGCAGGACGATGGAGTCGATGGTCTCGACCCGGCCGATCCGGTCTCGCATTTTCAAGGCCAGATCGATCCAGGCTTGGACGGAGTAGGCGGCGGGATGTCTTCTGGGGCAACTGTTCAGGATGGCCGTTCTCGGTTCACCTGGTTCCGGTAGTCGGGTCCGGCAGTCACGGTCGGTCAGCGGCCAGTCGTGCCCGTGACCTTCGGGTGGGTCCGGGTAGCGTTCGCCGTGGACGGCGCGGTCCACAGCTTCGATGGCCACCTTCCCGGCGTAGGCGGCCGCATAGCCGTTGCGGCCACGGGCGGTCAGCTGCACCGTATGCGTAAGGGCGGTGTAGATCGTCGCGGGGGACAGCCGGAGCATGGCTCCCAGGCCCGCCGTCACCGCGGTGCTCAGAGGTCCGGGATGACCGACCACCTGTTGCCGGGAATGGGTCTGCTGAGCCAGCGCGAGGTGCACGTCGTAGGCGGTCGCGATCCCGTTGACCAGATCGGCGCCGCGTAGCCCGGCCTGCTGAGCGACCGCGGTGAGGGCGGGAATGGCGGCGCCGGGATGGGCGTCCTCGGCGGCTGGAAACACGTCGTGCAGTTCGAGATCCTGGACCGCGACACTGTTGGCGAGGGCGGCCCATTCGGCGGAGTAGGCGCCTTGGATACCGAAGATCGCGGCACCTGGCGTCCTCCGGTGTGGCCGGGCCTGGGCACGCGCGAGCGCAACAGAGTGCCGGCGCGCAGCGGCGGCGGCGACCGCGGCATTGTCGATGATGCGGTTGATCACCATGGCTCTGATCTCGTTCGACACCGCGGCAGGATCGGCGGCGGCTTCCGCTATCTTCCAGGCTGGTCCGTTCGCACGGGGCGGGTGCGCGGCGGGCAGTCGAAGCTCACTCGGACTTGTCATCGGTGAGCATCGTTCGGAAGCGGCTGTCGTGGAAGATCAGTGGCGATACGGTTTCATCGTCGGCGGCGCTGATGACCTCCATCAGCACGACGTCGTGATCGCCTGCCGTGATCGACGTGTTGATCCGGCAGTCGAGCCACGCGGCCGCGTCAGCGAGGAAGACCGCGGAGGAGTCGCTGGTGAACCAGGTCAGCCCGGCGAAGCGATCGGCGTTCTTGGCAGCCAGCTGACGAGACAGCTGCGCGTGCCCCTCGGCGAGCACCGAGATTCCGACACGATCCGCTCGCGACAGCTGGGGCCACGTGGTCGATGTGTGCTGTACGCAAATCGATACCAAGGCGGGCTCCATGGACACCGGGGTGAATGAGGTGGCCACGATTCCCACCGGTTGACCGTCGCGGAAAGCGCAGACTGCGGCCACGCCGGTCGGGTAGCGGCCGTACAGCCTGCGCAGCCGAGACATGTCGTGGACGGCATCTCCGGAACTGATTGCGGTGAACGTGTTCATGTTTGGTCTTCCTCACGGGATGCCTGGACATGCTCGGGCGGGGACTGCCTCAAGGGTCGAACCGACGCCGCCCGGCTGCGGACGTAGTCGGTGATCAGCCCGGTGACCGCATCCAGGCAGGCATGGCCGATCGAGGTGGTGGCTCCGACGGGATTACCGAGAATGCCGTTGGGGGAGAACGCCTTGAGGCCCTCGCTCAGCACGCGGGCGAGGAAGTCATCGTCGATTTCGACCTGGTATCCGGGGACCAGTCGATCGACGCGCACGCGTTCGGGGTGCAGCGCGAGCATGACCGACGTCTCGGCGATATCGGCATGACCGCCGACGCCGGCGCCATGTCCGGATTGCTCTGCCGCGGCACGCCACGCGTCGAGGATCGCCTGGCTGCCGGTGAAGACGATCACCGAGAGCGGTGCCAGTTCGGCGGCCAGACGAGCCTCGAATTCGCGCATCACCGGATAGTTCCCGATGTGCCCGGAGAAAAGCACCAGGGTGCTGAAACCCGAATCCGCCAAGCTCGCGCCGTAGTCCGCACAGATGGCTTCCAAGGTCGAGGCGCGTAGCGACAGGGTTCCGGGGAAGCCGAGGTGATGTGGTGAGTACCCGACCCGGACCGTCGGCAGTACCAGAGCATCACCGAGCTCGCGGGCCACCCGGATCGCCAGCTCGTCGGCGTGATCGGCGTCCATCGACAGCGGCAGATGTGGACCGTGCTGCTCCACCGCTGCCAAGGGCAGGATCGCAGTGCTTGCTCCCTGTTCGACCGCTGCCGCCACTTCACTGGTGGTCATCCGCTCGATCCGCACTTCGTGACGGGTGGAGGTCACCGACGCCGACTCACCCATTGCTTCGCCCCGACAGGCGCGCTTGACTCGAGATCTGGTCCTGTTCGCGCGCCGTGTACATCTCGTCGACGAGATCGGCGAACGAGGCGAGGACGACCCCGCGCCTGATGGTCGATTTCAACGTGAGCTCGCCGAGCTCGGCCGACAGGGCGCGCGGCAGCACGCGGAAGTCCTTGAGCTGCAACGGCCGGGCCAGTTCCGCGTTCACCTCTTGGACCCACGCGTTCAACGCCGCGCGCTGCTCCGGCGCCGGCAACGACCTGGCATCGTCGCTGATGCTGAGCAGAACCGTGAGGTACTTGCGGCCTTCACCCACCACGATCGCCTCATCGATCAACGGGCTGGCCTTCAGCCGCACCTCGATGGGCTGTGGACTGACTGATTTTCCGCCGCTGGTCTTCAGGACGTCCTTGATGCGGCCGATGATCGCAACCTCCCCGTCGGGACGGATCTCGACCAGATCCCCGGTGCCGTACCAAACATCCGCCGGAGGCGGCTCGGCGGCCATGGGATCTCGCCAGTAACCGGTGAACAGACAAGGGCCGTTGACCTGCAGCTCGCCGTCGTCACTGACCCGGACCGACCAGCGCGGATCGGGCAGCGATTTGCCGACGGTGCCCGGCGGGTAGAAGGATCTTTCCCATTGCACGAGGACGGGCCCGCAGGTCTCGGTCGTCCCGTACATCTCGCGGAGGTCGACACCCCACATCTGCCACAATGCGGCGAGTTCGGGTGTCATGGCTCCCGATGAGGTCCAACTGACGGCGATGCGGTCCATCCCGTATGTCGCCCGCAGCGGCGTGAAGACCGTTCGTATACAGCTGCGGTACAACATTTCGAGGGGACGGGACAGCGCCCGATTTTCCCAGCGGCGGGCACAGACGACGCGGGCGACCGTCATGGCCGCCGCGTAACGCGCTCGGAACAGCGGCCCGGACCGCCGGAGCTGTTCCAGCAATTCACCGGCGAGTTTCTCGTACATGCGTGGCGGCCAGACGATCGCGGTGGGCCGAACCGCGCTGAGCACCGCCAAGCGTTCGTCCATCGTGCAGTAGGTGACGACGAGCCTCGTCATGATCGGCACGAATACGTTGACCAGCGCCGGCGCCACGTGTGAGAGCCCCAGGAACGCAACGGCGTCGTGCTGTACCCGGCCGATGTCCGGATACGCCATTGCGAATGCCAGCACCGAGTACTGCAGCGAACGATGGGTGTGGATCACCGCTTTGGGGTCTCCGGTGGAACCCGACGTCCAGAACAGCACCGCCGGATGGTCGATGTCGCCGCCCGCGACGAGAACACCGAACAGACCCGGCTCGGCGGCCGAGCGTGCCCATCCCACTCGCTGCAACGCGTGCCAGTCCGTTGCTTGTACGGTGGCGGGAAGTCCGGCCGGGGTGGACTCGATTCCGATTGCGATGCGCAGGTGTGGTGAATCTCGTGCCGCCGCAGCAACTTTGCGCAGATCCGATTCGGTCTCGGCAAAGATCGCCGTCGCTTCGCTGATCTGGAGCACTCGGGCCAGTTCGGGGACCGAGCTGGTCGGGTAGACACCCACGAGCACCGCGTCGAGGCTGTGGATCGCCAGCGCGGCGATGACCCATTCGCGGCGGGTTGCGGAGATGACAGCGACTCGGTCCCCGGCCCGGACGCCGAGTTCGTATAGTCCGACCGCGATCTGCTGGACCTCGGTGAGGTACTCGCCCCACGTCGTCGGACGTGCGACGCCGTCCAGCCATGAAGCGAACGCGACGGTATCGGGTTCGTGCGCGGCCCGATCGACCAGCAGTTGGCCGAACGTTCGGGGGGACGCCTCGAAGTTGTGGATACTCTGCAGGACAGGGACTGTACCGGCGCTGTTGTCGTTCGGCGTGGTTGTCCGGAAAGTTCTCTCTGAGACCATTGTCTGCCTTCGTCCTCGGCGAACTCGTTGGTATTAGCGGTCTGTCGATTGGCGGCTCGTGGACACCCTGTCCCGACTCCACCCGACGCGTAGTCCTGCGGCGACCGGATCCTCGAAGTAGGCGTTCGCGGCGGCGATCGTGTTGGTCAACGACCGTTCATCGCGGGCGTCGTCGGGGTCGTTGACGCTGCGTTTGAGCGCGCCGAACAGAACCGGAGCCTTGGCGCCTGCGGTGCGCGCCACAGTGATGGCCGAAGCAAGCAAGGCGTCGGGCTCCTCGAGGCGTTCCACCAATCCGATCCTGACGGCCTCCGCTGCCGAGAACAGGTCCCCGGACAACACCATCGACCGGACGGCGCGGGCGCCGATGACGCGCTCGGCTCGCTGGATGCCCTTGTCGGCCGGCAGTAGACCGTGGTTGATCTCGGGGAAACCGAACCTGGCGTTCGGGACCGCCAGGACGGTGTCGGCGAACAGCGCAAGTTCCATGCCGCCCCCGACGCAATGCCCGTTGATGGCGGCGACCAGTGGCCGCGGGAAACGATCCAGCGCGACGAGCACTGCGTGAAAGTTGCGCATCCTTCCTTCGATCTCCGCCGGCCCCGTTCCTTCCAGTTCTTTGATGTCACCACCGGCGGTGAAGAAGCGGGTACCTGCACCGGTGAGTACCACCGGTGCAGGCACGTCTTGGGCAGCCAACTCGGTGAAGAACGTGCACAAGCTGGCCACGAGGCTGTGATTCAACGCGTTGGCGGGCGGTCGGTCCATGGTGGCGACCAGGACCCCGGAATGGTCGGCCCAGGTCAGTCCGGGGAGGGCGCCGGTGGCGGTCTCGGTCATGCCTTGCCGACTGTTTCCCGTGACGGTGCGGCATGATCGCCGTGTGCGGAGGGAAAGCGTGTCGGGCGCTTCTCTCGGAAGGCTTGCCGAGCCTCGAGATAGTCGGCGCCGGCGAAATTGAGGGTTTCCAGAGCGGCCGAGAGCTCCTGCTGCGGGAGCGCATTGGTCAGCCAGCCGGTGTTGAGCGATCGCTTGGTCCACTGGATGGCGCGTTGCGAGCCCAGTGCGAGATCGTCGGCGATCGCCAGCGCCCGTTCGAGTACCTTGTCTCGGGGCTCCACCAGACTGACCAGTCCGATGCGTTCGGCCTCGATTCCCGTCATGCGTGCCGAGGTCAACTGGTAGTACTTGGCCTTCGCCATACCGACCAGCAGCGGCCAGATGAGTGATGAGTGGTCTCCGGCGACCACGCCGACACGGGTATGGCCGTCCATGAGGACAGCGTCTTCGGCCGCGATGCTGATGTCGGCGAGCAATCCCAGTGACAGACCCCAACCGACGGCCGGTCCGTTGATCGCCGAGATGATCGGCTTGTCCATGGTCAGCGTCGTCATGATGCGTTTGCGTTCGGTCTCCATGAGCGCGATCGCTTCTTCCAACGATGGATCGGGTTGTGCGACATCCATGCCCGTACAGAAGCCGCGGCCGGCACCGGTGATGACCGCGACCCGGGTCTGCGGGTCGCGGTCGATGTCGGCCAGCAGGTCACCCATCATGTCGAACATCGGCATGGTCAGTGCGTTCAGGTGCTCCGGCCGGTTGAGGGTCACCAAGAGCACGCCGTTGGGCTTACGTTCGATGAGGAACTCTTCCGGGTAGCGCGCGAAGATGTCGTTGCCGTTGCGGTTGCTCATCACGACTCACCTGCGCTCGCGCCGACGCCACTGACTGCTGGCCGTTTGTGGTTCATGTTCTCCTCAAAGGCTTCTCGTTCGCCATAGTGCGCGGGACGGGCGGCGCGGATATCGGCCAGAATGGCTTCCGGAGTGCGTGCGACTCCACGTGGATTCTTGAACTTCGGGATGACGTACTTGCCGAAGAGTTCGATCGACTTCATGAGCTCCTTGTGCGGTAGGCCGTCGATCCGCATGACCAGGGAATCGGCTCCCAGATCGGCGAAGCGCTGGACCTGCGCGATGCAATCGTCGGGGTCGCCGACGATGAAACCGGACGAGTCTTCGAACATGTAACGTTCGTCGTCGAAGTCCAGATGTTTCACCGCACCCATGTACTGGTAGTCGCTGGACAGCTTCGACAGTCGCTCGTAGGCGTCGGTGGACAGCCCAACCGTCTCTTTGAGGCTCCGGGCCCAAGCACGGGCTTCGTCGCGGGTTTCCGCGCAGTGCATGCCACCGCCGATCGCCACCAGTCGCTCGGCTTGTACCGGATAGGTGTGCGTTGCCGTAGCCAGTGCATCGTCGTAGTGGCGGATCATGTTCTCCACGAAATCGAAGCCCAGGTAGAAGCCGCCCACGATCGCGCCGACGCCGAGTTCGGCTGCCGCTCGCACAGATTCGGGGCTCCCGGTCGCCATGTGGATGGGGGGATAGGGCGTTTGGATGCTTCTGGGGACGAGGCTGCGGGGTGGAATCTTGTAGTGCTCGCCGACGAACGAGAAGACGTCATTGTGCAGCGCCCGACGGATGACTTCGATTCCCTCGAGCTGCTGCGACTTGTTCTCCGCTGGGGACACCTCGAAAGCACGCAACGCGAGCGTGGTGTTGCCCCGCCCGACACCGAGTTCGACCCGACCGTGGGATAGCACGTCCTCGGTGGCCAACCGCTCGGCGACGCGGATGGCGTGGTTGATCCGGGTGGGAAGCAAGGTGACCAGGTGAACGAACCGAATCCTGCTCGTCAGGGCCATCAGGTACGGATACAGAACCTCGGGCGCGGACGTCGTGGCGGTACCGATGGCCAGATGCTGTTCCGAGGTACCGAACGCGTCGAACCCCACCTCCTCTGCCAGGAGCACTTCGTCGATGAGTTCGCGATAGCGGTGCTCGTACGAGGCGCCGGGGGCTGTCTCGCCCTCGCTCATGAATATGAATCTCACGGTTCTCTTCATCCTCCTTCGATGTGAATGATCATTAACGTAGGGCGATGGCGGGCAGCTGTCAAGGTATCCGAGGGGTTGTCAACGCCAATTGGCTTGTAGAAGCGACTATTTACCGTCCGTTGAAGTCCGGTCGCGGGTGCGTCGTGCATCCTGTATAGATGTTAATGATCTCCCTAGTGTCGTAACGACATGCGCGACGATGGGAGCCGACGCCGTGTCGACCGTTGCGGTATATGTCAATCGGACCGAGGTAGGGTGGGCACTCATGGCGGTGATGGCGGCAGAAGCTGCGGGTGCAGAGCCCGCGGTCGCGCGGGAGAGTGCACCGCAGCCCCGTGGTGCGCGACGGAAACTGCTCCTCGATGCCGCCGCCGATCTGTTCTTGCATCACCCGTACGACTCGGTGACGGTCGGCATGGTTGCCACCGCGGCGGGGATCTCCGGCCCGGGCCTGTACCGCCACTTTCAGAACAAGCAGGCGTTGCTCATCGCGGTGGTCGAAGAGGGTCTGCAGGCGCTTCATTCGGTTCGCCAGGGCCACCGTGGACGAAGAACCCGATCCCCGTGCCGCGCTGGCGACGATGGTCGAATTCCACCTGAGGTCCGTGATCGCCGATCCGCCGAGGACGCTCATATTCCTGAAGAACGAGCACGCGCTTCCCGATATCGATCGACGACGGATCCGCCGTGAGATGAATCAGTATGCGCAGGAGTGGGTTCTGGTTGTGCAACAGCTGCGATCCGAGCTGTCGGAACCGCAGGCTCGGATGTTGACGCAGGCGGTGTTCGCCATGCTCAACTCGGTGGCGACCCTCAACAAGGGACTGGACCGACAAGAGATCGTGGCGACGATGTCGACCGCGGCGATGCATGCCCTGACCGGCCCCATACCGACCGGTACCGGCGGCTGCCGGTCCGACAAAACGGGAGCCGGCCTCCACGAACCGCAGGAGATATCGTGAGTGTTCTCGATCTGTTCCGACTCGACGGCAAAGTTGTCATCGTGACCGGTGCCTCATCGGGCCTCGGGGTGGCCTTCGCGCAGGCATTCGCCGAAGCCGGGGCCGATGTCGCACTCGGTGCACGCCGGACCGAAAAGCTCACCCGCACAGCAGAGCTGGTGTCCGCAGCCGGCCGCCGGGCGTTGCCCGTGGGTACTGATGTCGCCGACCCTGCTTCCTGCCAGTATCTGGTGGACGCCACCGTTGCCGAGTTCGGCAAGGTTGACGTGTTGATCAACAACGCCGGTGTGGGCACCGCGGTGCCGGCCACCCGCGAGACTCCCGACGAGTTTCGTCAGGTGGTCGACATCAACCTGAACGGGTCCTACTGGATGGCACAGGCCTGCGGTCGGGTCATGCAGCCTGGTTCATCGGTGATCAACATCGCCAGCGTCCTCGGCATCACCACCGCCGGACTACCGCAGGCAGCGTATTCCGCATCGAAGGCCGCGGTGATCGGTTTGACCCGAGACCTCGCTCAGCAGTGGGGATCTCGCAAGGGTATCCGCGTCAACTCATTGGCACCCGGTTTCTTCGAATCGGAGATGACCGATGCCTACAAGCCCGGCTATCTCGACACCCAGCTGGCACGGGTCATCCTCGGCCGCACCGGCGACCCGGTCGAACTGGCGGCGACCGCCGTGTGGCTGGCGTCGGCCGCCGGTGGTTACGTCACCGGGCAGACACTCGTCGTCGACGGTGGGCTGACCATCACCTGACGGTGTGGGCGAAGATCGAACATCGGCAGATACGACCGCCCGTGATCCGGTGGACCGGATTACGGTGCCGACACTTTCGGGGTGCGGAGGGCCAGCACGAGGACCAGTGCGGCAATGGCGATCACACCGGATATTCCCCAGGAGATGGCGAATCCGCTCCACGGAGGCGGCGCGCCGGCCTCACCCCCGTCGACGGTGAGGGCGGCGCCGGACACCTGGGCGCCGATCGTTCCCGCTACCGCCTGGATCGCGAAGTTGAGACCGTTGAACTCGGTCACCTTGTTCGCCGGGACACCGGTGACCACAAGGTTCAGCGATTGGGTCATGGACACCGTGAGGCCGAAGATGACGAACGAGGTCGCCAGGAAGACGACTGCGAGACTGCCCCGGTGTCCGGCTGTCAACATCAGTACCGCGCCGCCCAGAATCGAGATCGGCCCGATCGACGAAGCGAACCGGGACCCGATCAACCTGTCCAGCACCGAAATCAACGGTGCGGTGAGCCCTATCAGGGTGGTGGTCACCAGGATGACGGAGGTGACGGTCGCTGATCCACCCAACCCGTAACCGGTGGAGACCGGCAGTTGCGTCTGAACGGGGATGTTGATGAGTGTGGCGTTGATGCAGTATCCGGCGAGAAACATCAGCCCTGACGACGCGACGACGGTGAAACTGCGCATGAGCCGCAGATCGATCAGCGGGTCGTCGACGGTGAGTTCGACGCGGACGAAGGCGATGATGGCCACCAGCCCGGCTGCGAACAGCAGCAGCAAGTGCCCCGACCGCCACCCCCATCCGGGCGCGAACGTCAGCGCCAGCAAAATGCATGCCAGGCCGATGGCCAGCAGGACGCTGCCGGCGACATCGATACTCGGTCGCTTGCCACTGGTGCGCGCGGTGCGGGGCACGAAGCACCACACCGCCGCCATGCAGCCGGCCAGTGCGATGAAGGGCACCCAGAACAACCATCGGTATGACAGGTGGTCTGCGATCGGTCCGGCGACCATTGTTCCGGCTGCGGTGCTGCCGTAGATCGCGCCGACCAGGATGCCGTTCGCTGATTTCGTCCGGGCCTCGCTCTGGGTGTCCCTGATGATGCCGATGGCCAGCGGGACGGTGCTCAAGCCCACACCTTGCAGCAGTTGCCCGATGATGAGCATCTCGATGGATACCGAAAGTGCCGACATCAGAGTTCCGGTCGCCACGATGGCAAGTACGCACAGCAGAGTGCGGCGTTTGTCCCATACCTCGCCCAGCCGGCTCGCGATGGGCGTCGCGATGGTGCCGGTGAGCAGCATGCCCGTGAGCACCCACGAGATCGTCGATCCGGGAACTTGGAATTCTTCCTGCAAGATCGGAAGCGCAGGGGGCGTCACCGACTCGTTCAGGCCCTTGAACGCGGCGACGCATGAAATCACCGCGGCGAGAATGGCACCTGCGCGTGTGCGTCGGTCGGCAGGCGCGCCACGCGAGACACGGGAATCGCGCAGGGACATGGAGTTTGTCCTTTCTCCAGGGCTTGCAGATCGGCTGGGTCGGGAGCTGCTGAGACCGACCCGGCTGGGTTTGTTTCCCCAGTCGTCGACCAGCGGTCGACTTCCGGCCTATCCGACGAGCCTGAAAATGCACCCCACAATGTCAGGAGCGTCGCGGCGCTGGGGCTGGCTCCGCGAGCCTGGGTGCTCTTCCCAGTGTGATTTGTCATTAACCTAGGACCGGTGTGTGATGTTGTCAACACGACGTCGACCGTGTGGGGTGCGGCCGACTTCTGGCGGTACTGAAAGTGCTTGTTTTATGGATGTTCCGCTGATTGATGCGTCCTGCTTGCGTTGAGTATCTGACCGCCGGTCGGAGTCGCGCGTGTTTCCCAAATGTGAATAATGATTTACATATCGACTGATGGTCGACACCCCGGTCATCCGAGCGTTCACCACGGCCGTTCATCGCCGCACCGATGGAGGGGTTGACCTCCGCCGAGCGTGCGGGTTACTTTGACCATGCACGCAGGAACGCGTGCGGTGGTGACAACCTCACAGGTCAGCGAAGAGATTCGTTGGCCTGTTTTCGTTTCTCTTCGGTATGGGAGCAGTCGATGAAGAGAGCGAGACCATGTCTGAGAAACTCACCGAGCCACGGTCGGTACTGACGGTGTTCATGCTGGTGAAAACCAACCCGGAATGGTTGGCGCTGCCGGTGGAGCAGCGTTACGCCGAGATGCTCAAGTATCTGCAACCGGCACTCGACCGGCACCCGTCTGTCCTTTTACGTTGGTATGACACCGAGTTCTACAGCGCCCGGGTGACGGATACGTGGATGTGGGAGGCGTCGGATGCCCACGAATACGAACTCGTGGTCGAGGAACTCCGTGAAACTCCTTTGTGGGAACGCTATTTCAGTATCCTGGAGATCCTCCCAGGTGTGCTGAACGCGTATGCCGACAACTACGGGAGGAATGCGATCGGCGCGCTCAACTGAGCTGCGCCAGCGGCGCTCTACCTAGATACGATCAGGCACAACCTGTACGCGGCCAAAGCTTGTGGGTACCAACCTCACCCGTTGTCTCTCCAGGCGATTATCTGCTTGAGAAGCCCGAGGTCGTAGCCATCGTCGGAGGTCAGCTCGGTCTGGAACAAAGTGACTCCTGCCGCTCGGAAAGCGTCGGCACTGTCGGCGTCCGCCCACAGCGTCGAGCGTTCGATGTCGGTGCCGTTGCGGCCGAACGCGGCCGCCAACTCGTCGACTCGGTCGCTGGACCTACGGAAGGCATCGAGTTCCTGGAACGCGTGCCAGATGTCGGCGTGCCGGGCGACGGCGGGCAGCGAGCGCTTTGGCCCGGTGCCGCCGATCAGGATCGGTATCCGGCGTACCGGTGGCGGAATCAGAGTCGCGAGCCGGTTCTCGATGCGGATCAAGCCCTCGTCGAACAGATCGAACCGCGAGCCGAAGGTACCGAAGTCGTAACCGTAGGTGGTGTAGTCCTTTTCGTACCATCCCGCGCCGAGGCCGAGGATCAGCCGGCCGCCGCTGATGTGATCGACGGTGCGCGCCATGTCGGCGAGCAGGTCGGGGTTGCGGTAGCCGATGCCGGTGACGAGCAGCCCGATCTCGGCGTGTGAGGTGATCTCGCCCCACGACGCGAGCGCGGTCCAACCCTCGAAGTTGGCGACGTCAGGCTGTTCGTCGGACATGATCGGCTTGCCGTCGACGAGGGCCTCCAGCGCCGGGCGGTGGAAGTGGTCGTAGCCGAAGATCACGTCGACACCGAGGTCGTCGGCGGCCAGGACGGCATCGCGCCACGTCTGGTAATCGGGCGCGCCGCCCGGCTGGATCTGCACGGCTACACGGAGGGGACGGGTCATGGAGGCTCCTGAGTCGGGGGAGGGCGACTCTTCAGGGAAGTTCACCGGGCGGGGGTTTATTCCAGCCGCTCGGTGTCGGCCGACCTATCCCAGGATTGCGCGCGCCGCCCGCTCGGCGACCAGCATGACCGGCGCGTTGGTGTTACCGGACGTGATGGTGGGCATCGCCGAGGCGTCGACCACGCGCAGACCGGCCACGCGGTACACGCGGCAGTCGGTGTCGAGGACCGTGGCGGGCGACCGCGGAACGCCCCGTGTGTCGAAGGCTCCCATGGCGCAGGTACCCACCGGGTGAAAGATTGTCGTACCGAGTTCGCCGGCCGCCCGCTGCAGGTCGTCGTCGGTCACCAGTTGCGGGCCGGGGAGCAGTTCTTCCGGGCAGTATCGGGCCAGGGGCGTAGCCGCCATGATCTGCCTGGTCATCCGCAGGCCCTGCACGGCTACGCGGCGATCGGTGTCGGTGGACAGGTAGTTGCAGGAGATCTTCGGGTAGGTCAGCGGGTCCGCGTCGGCCATGCGCACGTGGCCCCGTGAGGTGGGGCGCAGATTGCACACCGAGGGAGTGATCGCTGCAAAGGGGTGCAGCGGGTCGCCGAACTTGGGTAAGGACAACGGCTGCACATGCCATTCCAGATCGGGGCTGGCCAGTGCCGAATCGCTCTTGGCGAAAGCTCCCAAAGTGGACGGCGGCATGGTCAGCGGTCCCGAGCGCAGCATCGCGTATTGCAGGCCCATGCCACCACGGGTGATCCAGTTTCGGTACAGCGTGTTGACGGTCCGGGCACCCCGTATCCGGTAGACGGTGCGCAGTTGCAGATGGTCCTGCAGGTTCTCGCCCACGCCGGGCAGATCGACGGTCACCGGTACGTGATGCTCGGTGAGCAGCTTTGCCGGCCCCAGACCCGAGACCTGCATGAGGTGCGGCGATCCGATCGCTCCGGCGCTGAGGATTACCTCGCGGCCGGCACGGACGTCGAGCAACCGGCCGTCTTTGAGTAGCCGCACACCGGAGGCGCGGTCCGCGGCCGTGGTCCACGCACCCTGTCGCTGCTGCTCGGCGACCTGGTCGTCGAGCAGCAGCGACACGGCCTGGGCGCGGGTGTAGACGGTGAGGTTTGGTCGGTGGGCGATGGGATGCAGAAAGGCATCGGCCATCGACCAGCGACGGCCACGCCGCTGGTTGACGTGGAAGTACGCGCTGCCGGAGTTGTCGCCCCTGTTGAACTCGTCGATCGGGGAGATGCCCAGCTGAGCGGCGGCGGCCTGCCAGGCGTCCAGGATCTTCCAGCGCACGCGAGGCCGCTCGACACGGATCTCGCCGCCGACACCGTGCCAGTCGTCGGCTCCGCCGAAGTAGTCTTCCAGCTGCTTGTAGATGGTCAGCGTCTCCCCGGGCCCCTCCGAACCACCCCAGCGCCAACGGTCGTCGCCGGTAGCCTGCGCCCACAGGTCGTAATCGGAGGCCTGCCCGCGCATGTGGATCATCGCGTTGATCGAGGAGCAGCCGCCGATCACGCGGCCCCGCGCGTAGATGATGCTGCGGCCGGCCAGGCCTGGGTCGGGTTCGGTCGTGAAGCACCAGTCGGTGCGCGGATTGGCGATGGTGTACAGGTAGCCGACCGGCACCTTGATCCAGAACCAGTCGTCGTTGCCGCCGGCCTCCACCAGCAGCACTCGGTGATCGGGGTCGGCACTGAGCCGATTGGCGAGCAGGCAGCCCGCGCTGCCCGCGCCCACGATGACGTAGTCGAACTCGGTGGCCGGGTTCATGCGAGCGCCAGCCTGGCCATGCCATTGACCGGACCGTGGCCTCGGCCCAGGGGATAAGCGGCGCGGATGCAGTCGGTGACCCAGAGCTTCCCGAACCGGACCGCTTCGGGCACGGAGTAGCCGTGTGCCAGTGCGGCGGTGATCGCCGCGGCGAGGTTGTCCCCGGCGCCGTGATCGTGTGGGGTGTCGACTCGGGTGGCGGTGAACTCGTGGAACTGTGAGCCGTCGAAGAGAAGATCGGAACTGGTTCGCGAGGCGCGCAGGTGGCCACCCTTGACGAGAGCCCACCGCGGTCCCAACGCGTGCAGCGCCCGCGCCGCGTCGCGTTGGCTGTCGTCGTCGACGACGTCGATGCCGACCAATAGTCGTACTTCGTCGAGGTTGGGTGTCACCAATGTGGCGAGGGGGATCAGGTCGTCGCGGATGGCATCGAGCGCGCTGGGGTGCAGGAGTGGCTCACCGACATTGGATGCGCAGACCGGATCGACGACCAACGGCACGGTTTTGTCGAGCCCTTCGGACCTCCAGGTTGCCACGATGGTCCCGATGATCTCGCTGGACGGGAGCATCCCGGTCTTGGCTGCCTCGATACCGATATCATCTGCGACCGCGCTGATCTGTCCGGCGACAATATCGACGGGGATCTCGTGGAACTTCTTGACACCCAATGTGTTCTGCACCGTGACAGCGGTGACGGCCGCGCACCCATGAACACCCAGCATCGCGAAGGCGCGCAGGTCGGCCTGCAGGCCCGCGCTGCCGCCGGAATCCGACCCCGCGATCGTCATGACCCGATGGGGAGTCTGTCCCTGCGGGGGCAGCGGAAGGACGTGAGCGTCGGCCATGGCTCATTGTATCGAGGGTTGTTTCAAAGCTCGGTCAGGTGACTGTCATTCTGTTGCGGCCCACGAGCACAACAACGACAGCGCCTCGGCGCTCGGAGAGCCTGCGTCTGCGTGGTAAACGACCAATTCTTGACCAGGGCTTGAGCGTACGTCGAACGTCTGCATCGTCAATGTCAGGGTGCCGACAACCGGGTGGCGAAAGCTCTTTTGCTGCAGAGATTTCCGCCGCGCATCGTGGCGAGTCCACAATTGCGCAAAGGCCGGGCTGGCTTCGAGAAGTTCGTCGCGCACCGTTCGGAGTCGGACGTCGTTGGGCGCCAGTCCGAAACCGTGCCGGAAGCCGGCGACCGCATCCTCGGCGACAACCGACCAGTTGCAATAAAACGTCTGGGCGTCGGGTTCGGTGAAGATCACGTGCATCAAGTTCCTGGAGTGCGTCCACTGCAAGAACATGGCGTCGGCGATCCGATTGCTGGCCAGGACGTCGAAGGCTCGGTTGTAGACGAACGCGGGATTGAGCGGCCACATCTCGAGTAGGTCGAGCAGCGCTGGGTCGACGCGCGCACTGACGCTCCCACGTTCTCGAGGGCTCAGACCCGCAAGCCGAAAAAGGTGTTCGCGGCCGTCGTCGGGGAGCTGCAGGACCACGGACAACGCGTCGACGACCTGCGGGGACGGGTGACGTTCACGACCCTGCTCGAGGCGCACGTAGTAATCGACGCTCATTCCGGCCAGCAACGCCACCTCTTCTCGGCGCAGTCCACTGACACGGCGCACACCCCCGCTGGGTAGTCCCACATCGGCGGGGGACACCTCGGCGCGGCGTGCTCGCAAGAACTCCCCGAGACCATGGTTGCCCATCTCGGCAGTGTAAGTGTCCCGACACCCGGTGCTCACCGGGAGCGAGCCATTCGGCCCTCGTCGAGCGATTCCCTGCCGCGTTGTCGGCGATGGTGGGTGTACTGCGGCCACCCTCTCGGCGACGCAACTGGCTAGCGTTGGTCTACGAACGGTCAAGTGGGAGAGAGGAACACTCAATGGTCAGTTACCGGCTGGTGGGACGGTCGGGACTGCGCGTTCATCCCCTATCGCTGGGGACGATGACTTTCGGGACTCGATGGGGGTGGGGTGCAGATCGCGATACCGCCCGCCAGATATTCGAAGCCTACGTCGAGCGCGGCGGCAATCTGATCGACACCGCGGTCAACTACACCGACGGCGAATCCGAGTGCATGGTCGGTGAACTCATCGCCCCGCGTCGCGAGCAGCTGATCCTGTCGACCAAGTACACCCTGTCGCGCCGGCCCGATGACGCCAATTCCGGTGGAAACCACCGACTGAACATGATCCGGTCGGTCGAGACCAGTCTGCGCCAGTTGGCCACCGACCGCATCGATCTGCTGTACGTCCACGCCTGGGACTTCACCACCTCGCCCGAGGAGGTGATGCGCGGACTCGACGACCTCGTCCGCTCCGGCAAGGTGGTCTACGTGGGCATCTCCAACACGCCGGCCTGGCGCATCGCCCAAATGCAGACCCTCGCCGATCTCCGCGGGTGGACGCCGCTGATCGCGCTGCAGGTCGAATACAGCCTCGTGCAGCGTACCGCTGAGCATGAATTGATCCCGATGGCAGCCGAACTGGGCCTTGGCATCATGCCGTGGTCACCGCTGGGCGGCGGCGTGTTAACCGGTAAGTACACCGAGGAGCACCTCGATCACGAGGCCAGCGACTCGGCGACGGGTACCCGCCCCGGCGTGATCGCCTCCAGCGGCAACATGACCCAACGCGCACTGGGCATCGCCGATATCGTCAGATCGATCGCAACCGAGGTTGACGCAACCCCGGCGCAGGTCGCATTGGCGTGGGTGTTGCAGCAGCCGGCCACCACCTCACCGATCATCGGAGCGCGCACGCTCTCCCAAGCCGTGCAGAACCTCGAGGCGCTCGACATCACGCTTGGCGATGACCATGTGGCTCGCCTCAGTGCCGCCAGTGACCCCGGCGCCATCTTCCCCGCCAAGTTCCTGGCCAGACCCATGACGAGAAAGCTGATCTTCGGTGAGACCGAGATCGACTTCAACCGTCCCACTCAGCGGCAACCGCTCAGCGACATCGTCGTGGGCGGACGTTACGCCGAACACGGCGCGCGGTGAGAACTGCGCTGCTGTAAAGGCAGGAACACCGACAGCTCAAGACAATTCGGGCGCAGGCAGCGGCAAAGCGCTCGCGCCTTCCGGGCGCAACCCGTCGAAGATGATCGCCAGATAGCGCCGCCACAAATCGGGGGGCGGATCGGGGAGGCCTTCCATCACGTGCACCGGTGCGCACATCAACAGGAAGACATCGGTTCCGGTGACATCAGAGCGGATGGCGCCCGCGGCGCGGGCGTTGGCCACGAGCGTCTCGACGCCGGCATGCACCTCATCACGGATCGCTACCACCCTGGCATCGCCCGCGCTGTACGACTGCAGGTAGGTCAGATCATGCTGCCGTCGCTGATCGGCGGCGATGACCAGGAATTCCAGCAGCGCCTCACCGGGATCTGGGGCGTCGGCCAATCTGTGTGCGGCGTCGGTGAGGGTGACAAGGCGTTCGCAGACCAGGGCGGCGATCAGATCGTCTTTGCAGGCGAAGTGCCGGAACACCGTGCCCTTGGCCACCCCTGCACGACGGGCGATATCGGCAACCGAGGCCTCCACGCCGCGCTCGGCGAACACCTCCTCGGCGGCGGCCAGGAGCGATTCGCGGTTGCGCGCAGCATCGGCACGCAGGGTACGAGGGGAGGACGGCACCACCGCATGCTATCAAGTTGACCGCATGGTCATCTTCTGCCTACAGTGATGCCGCGCAAGATGACCGTACGGTCATCTTGCGTGTTGACGCGGAACACTGTGGAGGACAAATGGAATTGGCAGGCGCCACGGCTTTGGTCACCGGCTCCAATCGGGGTATCGGCATGCATTTTGCGACGGAACTCCTGCGGCGCGGGGCCAAGGTTTATGCCACGGCACGACGGCCCGAACTCATCGACATCCCGGG
The DNA here is from genome assembly GCF_002101555.1 of Mycolicibacterium canariasense. Classification (GTDB taxonomy): domain Bacteria; phylum Actinomycetota; class Actinomycetes; order Mycobacteriales; family Mycobacteriaceae; genus Mycobacterium; species Mycobacterium canariasense. Next base: position 67,059 of record NZ_LQOL01000045.1, on the reverse strand, counting down.
GGCCGAGGTGCTCCACCTGGACATCATGGTTCCGGACTCGGTCCGGGCCGCCGCCGAGATCGCCGGTGACGTCGACATCCTGATCAACAATGCGGCCGACACCGCGGGCGGCAGTTTGGTGACCGGCGATCTGGTGGCCATCCGGCACGTGATGGAGTCGAATTACTTCGGCACGCTGAACGTCATCCGGGCGTTCGCACCGGTTCTCGCGCGCAACGGCGGCGGTGCCATCGTCAACGTGCTGTCGGCTGCCGCGTGGGTCACGGTGGAGGGCAACACCGCCTACGCCGCGGCCAAATCGGCGGAATGGGGACTCACCAACGGTGTGCGCCTCGAATTGGCGCAGCAGGGAACCCATGTCGTCGGCCTCGTGCCCGGGCTCATCGGCACCGAGACGCTTTTCGAGTTCGCGAGCAAGGCCGGTATCGAGTTTCCCGAGGGTGCGGTCATCGAGCCGGCCGCACTCGTCGAGCTGGCCCTCGACGGGCTGGAGGCAGGCGAGATCGAGATCGCCGATGCGATCGGGCTTCGGGCCAAAGCCACACTGGCGGGGCCACCGCAAGTCTTTGCTCTGTGAAGCTGCCCCTCTGAAACCCGGTCGGCTCGCAACCAGCAGCGGACGCCGCCCGAACTGAACGGAGGGAGCGTTTGGTCCCTTGCTTCGAGGACCAGTGTCCCTAGCCCTGCGTGGAGCATCCCGCCGACGATCGCAGCATGACACCAGCCGGTAGCGATCTCATGATCATCGAGTCCGCCATGCCGGTGTTCGACGTCGCGATCGCAGAGCACGTGGTTGTCGCTGCCGACCCGTCGAGCACTTTCCACGCCGCGCGGGCGCTGGACCTGCTCAGCGTGCGCACGCCATTGTTGACGGCCTCGATGTGGTTGCGTGGTCTGCCCGCCCGCTTGTCGGGTGTGACGGCGCCGCGACCACCTCGGATTGTGATCGGTGAGGGAGTCGGGCTGCCTGGCTGGATGGCGCTCGGGGAGGTGGCGGACCGCGAGATCGCCTTCGGCGCCGTGGGAATATTCTGGCGGCCGGTCATCGAATGGCGGCACGTGGCACCGGAGAATTTCAGCGCGTTCGCCGAACCCGGTTGGGGAAAGATAGCCGCCGACTTCTCGGTCATGCGGTATGGGAAGCTCAGCACTCTGTTGAGCTACGAATGTCGCACCATGACAACCGATCCCGACTCCAGACGTGAATTCCTGCGCTACTGGTGGCTGGTCCGGCCGTTCGTCGCCCACATCATGCGCGCGACGGTGAACAAGATCAAGGCCGACGCCGAGGCGGCACCCGAGAACGGAGAGCGATGATGCGTGTTCTCGTTGCGTTCGGTTCCAAGCGGGGTGGCACGTCCGGGCTGGCCGACATGATCGGTGAGGCGTCGACCAAGGCCGGATGCGAAGCAGTGCCATGCCGCGCACGTTGCCTTCAAGCGCGGGATGGGCTTTGGGCGGAACACAGAACATTGCTCCCGGCGGCGAGTGGCAGCGGTGTGGACGCGAATTCAGCTCGCACACAAAGAGATATCCATGGGCTGAACCGGCGCGCTGACCGAAGTGCGTAGGACCCCAGCCCTGTGGTGGTGGTGCGGTGAACGGCAGCTGCGCTCGGACTCCCTCCTAGGAGCACTGCGCCCTGGTTGGCGCCCGATCGCGGCGCTACGGTCGTTGCTATGGCATCCAACGAGTGGCGACGGCGGTTGAAGACGACGATCGTGGTGGTCGCCACCTTGGTGGTGGCAGGGGTGACACTGGGTGTCAGCGCGACGAGTAACGCCGAAGATGTCGACCGAACCGTACGGGAGCAACGCAACGCCGAACTGGTGCGCGACGCCTTTGCGCGGGGTGTGGGGGACGAGACGAGTTTCTTTTCGATCTTGGCCGAGGACGTGCAGTGGACGGTCGCCAGGGCAGTCGATCCGACGACGTACACCAGCCGATCGGAGTTCCTGCGCGACGGCGTGGCACCCATCCAGTCGAGGCTCAACGCTCCGATCCAGGCGAACGTACAACAGCTGATCACCGATCACGATGTGGTGGTGGCGGTTTGGGACGGTACCGCGACTGCACGCGACGGTCTTCCTTACGTCAACAGCTACACGTGGGTGATGACCATGCGCGATGAACGAGTGGTACGTGTATCGGCATACCTCGACTTTGTCGCGCTGAACGGCCTGCTGGAACGAGTACCGCCGCAATGACCGCGCCTCTGGCAAGGGCCTCGCGACGGCCGGGTCGCGGACCCGCGTGAAGTATCCGATGCCCGCCTGACCTGGCAGAGTGACACCCGTGTCCGAACACGACGACACCGTCCGAGCGCTGTTGGCGTATTTGGGTGCTGCAATGGTCGCGACCGGGCAACCGGTGGGCGACGTGGAGGACGAGCTGGCCGAGGTGAGCCTCGCACTGGGATATCCCGACGTTCAGATTGCGGCCTCGCCGACCGGCGTCTTCATCGCCTTGACCAGTGGTGCTCCTGTCACGTTCGAGGCAGTCGCGGGCGGACTGCGCCTCGACCAGGCCGCCGAGGTCCGACTCATCCGGCACCGGTTGGTGCGGTCGGTCCTCACGGCGGCCGAGGCCACCGAGGAGCTGCGCGCCCTACGTGACCGCCCGCCGCGTTATCCGCAGTGGATGGCCAACCTCGGCTGGATCGCCATCGCGACCGGTATCGCGTTGATCCTGCAGCCCGGCGGCGCCAACGTCGTATTCGCCGCCGCGGGTGCGGTCGTGGTGGTGGCGCTCTTCCGCCTGGGACAGCGGTTCGGCCTGATCGCCACGCTGCTGCCCACGCTGGCAGCCTTCCTGCTTGCCTGCGGCGTCTTCGCCGCGGCCAACGCCGATCTGCTGGAGGGTCCGCTGCGCACCCTGTTGCCGCCGCTGGCGGTTCTGCTGCCCGGTGCGCTGATTGTGACGGCGATGTTCGAGCTCGCCGCCGGTGACATGGTGGCCGGTGCGTCGCGGCTGATCTTCGGGCTGGTCCAGCTGCTGCTGTTCACCCTGGGCATCGTCGCGGCCAGCCACCTGATCGCCGTGCCCGCAGCCGAGTTGACCAACCTGCGTGTCGACACCTTGGGCTGGTGGGCGGCGCCGCTGGGGCTGATCCTGATCAGCCTCGGAATCGGGGCGCTGGAGAGCCCGCCGCTCCGGTTGCTGCCGTGGATCATGCTGGTGCTGGTTCTCGCCTTCGCCGCCCAGAGCTTCGGACAACACGTCGGGGGAGCCGCGCTCGGCAGTTTCCTCGGTGCCGTCGCCGCCACCCTGGGTTCCTCACTCGTCGAGGCCGTGCGTCCAGATCTACCGCGGCTCGTGGTGTTCATGCCGGCCTTCTGGCTACTGGTTCCCGGCAGCCTCGGATTGCTGTCCACCACGACGCTGATCACCCATCCCGCCGGTGAGGCGGCAAATGCGTTCGACGTAGTGACGGTGGTCTGCGCGATCGCGGTGGGACTGTTGGTCGGTGCCGCGGTCGCCCGGTCCTTCGGCGGTGCCGTGGGCAGGTTGCGGCGTCGCGAACCGCGAGGTCGACGAGGACGGCTGGGCCGCAGCCTGCTGCGCTGACATCGCCCGAAGCCTCGGCGCCGGGGGCCCGGCACCGGGCTTTCCGGCGGCGCCGACGGGTGCGTCTCCCTTGAGGCGGATGCCAGATCAAACCGCTGGAACGCAAGCAGATGTGCCGATGACGGCTCCTGTCGTGTCAAGGGCTTGTACCTGGTACTGCAGTCCGGCCTTCGGGAGGGTGAAGGTGCTGTCGGCGCCGGTGGCGGGGATGGTCATGGTGCTGGTGAGGTGATGAGTATCGGTGCCGGAGAGCACCTTCCACCGTCTGACGGCGGTGGCCCCGTTCCACTGTGCGTGACCGGTGGTGCCGTCGATCTGCAGGTTCGGGGTGTCGTCGGGGGTGCCCTGCCAGCTGTCGAAGTAGGCCCGGTAGGTCGCACCGGGCAGCGAGACGTCGTAGAGCAGGTCGCCGTTGGCCCCGAACTCCGAGATGTGTCCGGCAGTACCCCATCCCGAGAACGTGTCGCCATTGCCGATCTGCTGCAGATTGCCCATCGCGCCGGCAACGAGGTTGCGTGGATGTGTTTGATTGCGGACGAGTGTCGCGACGTGGGTGGCGGGATCGAGGTGTATCCATTCCAGGCTCGACAGCCCGCCGCCGGCCGTCCCGGAATCGGAGTTGTTGTTGAACAAGGTGACCGTGTCAGGGCTCGGCATCTCCGCGTCATGCTGGAATGCGAATTCGGCGCCATCGGCCAATCGGTAGCTGGATTGTTTGCCCCCCAGCTGCCAATTGATGGTGCCCGTGCTGGGATTGACGTCCAGCACCGTTGACGCGTGTCGCAACGAGATCAGCAGGTTTCCTGACGGGTCAAGCGCAATCGAATTCATATGATACGGGTCCCACACCTGGTCTGGAACGTACTTCTGGTAGCTGTCGGTGATGGGTACGTGCTGCAGTGCGTCCCAGTGCGACAGGGGGTTTCCGGTAGCGACGTCGACCACGGTGGCAACGCAGTCATACATCTTGCCGTCTTTCGGGCCACCGACCGATGAGAGATCGGTGGTGATCTCCTTGTAGGACGTGATCAGGGCGTGGCCGTCGGGGGTGAGGCGGAACTCGTGGGCGTCAGAGCTCAGCCCGTCACCGGGAGTGAGTGTCTTGATGAGGTGGTAGTGAGAGTCCACGATGTAGTCTTCGCCCACGCCATGGCCGTTCAACCGACTGCCGACCCACCATGTCAGCACCGGTTCGCCGTTGAGACTCTGGGTCCGGAAATTGTTGGTGCCCTGCCCGTTCGGGGCGTCCCATCCCCAGACAAGGTGTCCGTCCTTGGTCATGATCCTCACACCGGACGGAGTTCCGTTCGGTGCATCGGCGCGGATGCCGGTTTGGTTCTCGGACGGAGTTTGTGCCGCGGTGCCGCTGGCTTTGTTCAGGTCGACGGCGGCACTGAAGCCGGTGGTGTAAAAGACGTCGCCGGTCAACCCGTCGGGCTTGTTCACGTTCACCGTGTACGAACCGCCCTGCAGGAGGTCGGCGACAGGAGTGGCGGCGAACGCGCCACCGTCGGTTTTCGCCAACACCGGGTGGCTCGGCGCCGAGGTGCCGCCTGATCCACAGGCAGCCACCACCATCGCCACGACACCGCATAGTCCGGTAAGCACCACCGGAGAACGCCACCGCGAAAACATCAATATCTCCTCGACGTCGGCCCCGAACGAGCACGGGGAACCTTGTCCCAAGCTATCGGCGCATCCCGGCCCATGACTGTGACGCACATGTGTAGGCGCTATGCCCTCACATCAACACAAACGCCGAGCGCACGATGTCGAAGAGGTCAGCGGTGCGGAACTGCCCCGTACGACAGGCCTGCTCAGCGCGGGCTCTCGACCATCCGCGCCACCACCTCGGTGAGCACGTCCACCCCGGCCGTCAGGTCGGCATCGTGGGTGTATTCGGCTTCCGCATGCGACACCCCGTCCACGCTGGGGATGAAGAGCATGACCGTGGGCACCAGGTCCTTCATGTTGGTCGAGTCGTGTCCGGCCCGGGTCAGCACCTGCATGTGGCTCAGGCCCAGGTCGTCGATGGCCGCTTCGGCCAGTGCCACCCCCTCGGGCTGATACGTGTGCCCCTTCCAGGTGTGGGCGAAGCGTCGTTCGATGCGCACGTCGGCGGCCACCTCGATTTCGGCGCAGGCCCGCCGCAGCTGTTCGTCGGCGGCCGCCAGCAATTCGTCGTCGGGCGATCGCAGGTCCAGGTGCATATGCACCTCGCGGGCCACCACCACCGGTGAGTTCGGGTACACCGTCAGCTGACCGCACGAGGTGTGCAACTGTTCGCCGTGTTGGTCGGCGATGTCCCGCAGCGCCACCACGATCTTGGCAGCACCCAGGAGCGCGTCCTGACGGTCGGCGATAGCCGTTGCGCCAGTGTGCGCTTGCGCACCGACCACGGCGATCTCGTATTTGTTGGCCGCCCAGGTGGCCGGTACGACGCCGAGTCGCACACCCGCCTTGTCGAGTTCACGGCCCTGCTCGATGTGGATCTCGGCATAACCGCACACGCTCAGCCCGCCAGGGGAGTGGTGGGAACCCGCTTCGAAAACATCGGTCTCGCCGCGCATTCCGAGGGCGTCCAAAGCCGCCCGGACCGTAACTCCGTCGGTGTCGGCGGTGGACAGCGCCGCGTCGAGGTCGATCTTCCCGGTGAACACCCCGCTGCCCTGCATCGACGGCTTGAATCGAGAGCCTTCCTCGTTGAACCAGTTCACCACCGCCAGGTTCACCCGCGCGCCGCCGGGCTGCGCGGCATAGTGGCGCAGCAACCGGCCCACAGCATGCGCGGCGGCCAGCACACCGTAGGCGCCGTCGAAGCGGCCACCCCGCGGCTGACTGTCCAGATGCGAGCCCACCAACACATACGGGGCGCCAGGCGTGAGTTCGCACAGACCGAACTGATTACCTATCCGGTCATAGGCAACCCGAAATCCTCTGGTGGACAACCACTGTGCCAGCCATTGCCGGGTCTGGCCATCGGCGGCGGTGCCGGCCTGGCGTTCGACACCGCCGGCTGGGGTGGCGCCGAAGCCCGACATGGTGGTGAAATCCGCGAGGAACTGTTGGTCGGCGACGGGATTCGGTGGGACTCGTACGGTGGTCATGGTGCTCCGATTCGACGTGGTGTTCACAGGCGCGCCGACAACTGAGGCTGCAGTGCCGGTATCACGTGGTCGCCGTAGGCGGTCAGTGTCGCATCGATGCCGTCGTGCTGCAGATAGGCGGCGAACTGGTCGACACCGAGATCGCTGAGTTCCTGCAGCCGGGACACGTGCTGGTCGGGTGTGCCCAGCAGGCAGAAGCGGTCGATGATCCCGTCGGGGACGAAGTCGGCGTGGGTGTTTCCCGCCTTGCCGTGCTGGTTGTAGTCGTACCCGCAGCGGTGTTCGATGTAGTCGGTCAGCGCGCGTGGTACTCCGGCTCCGTCGCCACCGTAACGGGCGACCAGGTCGGCGACGTGATTGCCCACCATGCCGCCGAACCACCGGCACTGATCCCGTTGGTGGGCAACATCGGTGCCGACGTAGGCGGGTGCGGCGACGACAACCTTCACCGCGGCCGGATCGCGACCGGCGGCTTCTGCCGCTCGCTTCACCCGTCCGACCATCCATTCGACAATCAGCGGATCCGCGATCTGGAGGATCACCCCGTCGGTCTGCCGGCCGATCAGGTCCAGCATCCGGGGGCCGTAACCGGCTCCGTAGACCTCGAGCTCGGACCGGCGAGCCCACGGGAACTGGACAGTGGCGCCGTTGATCTCGACGCTGCGGCCGTTGCCGAGCTCACGGATCACCTGCACGGCGGCTCCGAGCTCGGCGACCGAGCAGGGTTTGCCCGAGGTGACCCGCACCGCTGAGTCGCCGCGACCGATACCGCACACCGTACGGTTGCCGAACATCGAGTTCAGCGTCGCGTACGTGGAGGCGGTGACGGAGTTGTCCCGGGTCAATGGGTTGGTGACCATGGGGCCGACGGTCACCGTCCTGGTGGCCGACAGGATCTGGCTGTAGATCACGTAGGGTTCCTGCCACAGGACGTGCGAGTCGAAGGTCCAGACATGACTGAACCCACGGTTCTCCGCCGAGACCGCGAGCTCGACGACCCGTGATGCGGGCGGGTTGCACTGCAGGACGACACCGAAATCCATCTCCGGCCTTTCTAGATCAGGTTCTGGCTCACGCCGCGGCGGACGAACCGGCCGTCGGTGCGACTACCCAGGTACGTTCCGTCATCGACGATGCGCTTGCCGCGGGAGAACACCACGGCGATACCGCCGTCGATGCTGAATCCCTCCCACGCGGAATGGTCCATGTTCATGTGATGTGTGGCGCCCAGACCTATCTCGGTGCGCGCGTGGGGGTCGTAGATCACGACGTCGGCGTCGGCCCCCGGACTGATCACGCCTTTGCGTGGGTACATGCCGAACATTCGGGCCGGCTCGGTGCTGCATACCTGCACCCACCGTTCGAGGCTCATCCGGCCGTCGACCACGCCCTGGTACATCAGGTTCATCCGGTGTTCGACGCCCCCGATGCCGTTGGGAATCTTCGAGAAGTCGCCCAGGCCCATCTCCTTCTGGCCCTTCATGCAGAACGGACAGTGGTCGGTGGCGACACCGGTGACGTCACCGGTGCGGATGAAACGCCACAACTCGTCCTGATGCCCCTCGGCGCGGGACCGCAGGGGAGTCGAGCACACCCACTTGGCGCCCTCGAATCCCGGTGCACCCAAATGCTCCTCCAGAGACAGGTAGAGGTACTGCGGGCAGGTCTCGGCAAAGACGTTGGCGCCGTTGCCGCGGGCCGTCGCGATCTGTTCCAACGCCTGTTTGGCGGAGACGTGCACCACGTAGAGCGGCACTTTGGTGACATCGGCCAGCATGATGGCCCGGTGCGTGGCCTCCTCTTCGAGCTGCCAGGGCCGGGAGAGGCCGTGGTAATAGGGTGAGGTCTCGCCGCGCTCCAGATGCTGAGCCACCAATTCATCGATGGCGATCCCGTTTTCGGCGTGCATCATCATCAGGGCACCCACATCGGCGCAACGCTGCATGGCCCGCAGGATCTGGCCGTCGGTGGAGTAGTAGACCCCGGGGTAGGCCATGAACAACTTGACGCTGCTGACCCCTTCGGTGATCAGTTGCCCGATCGCGGATAGCGAGTCGGCGTTGACGTCCCCGATGATCTGATGAAAGCCGTAGTCGATGGCACAGTTGCCGGCCGCCTTCTCGTGCCACTGTCCCAGCGTGTCCAGGACGGCGGTCCCCGGGGTCTGGATGGCGAAGTCGACGATCGTGGTGGTGCCACCCATGGCCGCCGCGAAAGTACCGGTCTCGAAGGTGTCCGATGCCGTGGTCCCGCCGAATGGCATCTGCATGTGGGTGTGGGCGTCCACGCCACCCGGGATGACGTACTTGTCTGTCGCGTCGACGAGGTGGTCGACGTTCTCGGCCAGGCCTGGGCCGAACGGGGTGGAACCGGGCTGAATCAGCGCCGCGATGGTCTCGCCGTCGATCAGCACGTCCAATTCCTGGCGGCCGGTGGCCGAAATGACCGTTCCGCCGTGGATCAGCGTGGTCGTCATGTGTCTCCGTTCGAAGAGGTCTCGGGTACGTGCGGTGGTCAGCCGACGGGCGCGGTGTGTTCGCGTGTGGGGTCCGGCTCGGAACGGTCGGCCGGTTCCACGGTCTTGCGCCACGTGCCGATGGCACGCATGAGGTGATAGATCACCACCGCGGCGATGGCGCCCAGCGCTATGCCGCCGAAGCTCAAACCACCGATGCTCCAGGTGAAGTCGGCGATGCCGATCACCAGCGGCACAGCTGCGGTGATCTGGTTGATGGGTTGGGAGAAGTCCACCTTGTTCAGCACCCAGATGTGCACGCCGAGGATGCCGACCAGGCCGTACAGCACCACCGTCGCGCCACCCAATACCCCCGGCGGGATCGACGCGATGGCTGCGCCGACCTTCGGGCACAGCCCGAGGAGCAGGGCGGCCAGCCCGGCTACCCAATACGCGGCCGTGGAGTACACCTTGGTCGCGGCCATCACCCCGATGTTCTCCGCGTAGGTGGTGGTCGCCGATCCGCCGCCGCTGCCCGCCAACGTGGTGGCCAGTCCGTCGGCGAACAGGGCGCGTCCCATGTGCTTGTCGTTGTCGATGCCGGTCATCGCGCTGATGGACTTGACGTGGCCGATGTTCTCGACCACGAGGACCAGGACGACGGGAATGAACATCGGCAGCACCGACAGATGGAAGCTCGGTGCCGTGAAGTCCGGCAGGCCGATCCACGCGGCAGCACCGATGGCCGAGGTGTCCACCTCGCCGCGCAGCAACGCGACGAAGTAGCCCACGACCACGGCGGTGAACACGGCGAGGCGCCCCAGCAGGCCCCGAAAGAGCACCAGCGAGAGCACCATCATGGTCAGGACGATGAAGGCGGTGACCGGGGCGTGCTCGAAATTCGTCTTGGCCGTCGGAGCCAGATTGAATCCGACCAGGGCCACAATGGCTCCGGTGCTCACCGGGGGCATCAGGCGTTCGATCCAACCGATGCCGGCGAAGTGCACCACCGCGCCGACAAGCATGACCAGCACCCCGACCATGATGATGCCGCCGAGCGCACCGGCCGGTCCGTCGGAGGCCGATGCCGCCGTCACCGGTGCGATGATCGCGAAGCTCGAACCCAGATAGCTCGGCAACTGGTTGCGGGTGATGGTCAGGAACAGAATGGTTCCGATCCCGGAGAACAACAGTGTCGTCGCAGGGGGGAATCCGGTGAGGATGGGAACCAGGAAGGTGGCGCCGAACATGGCCACCACATGTTGTAGGCCGATGCCGATGGTGCCCGGCCACGACAGCCGTTGATGGGGCGCGACGACACCGCTGCCGTCGGTGGGTTGCCAACGGAACATCGACATGTGGTTTCTCCTTGCTGGGTCGGTCGGGTGTCGACGTCGCTGTCGAAGTTCGAGCTCAGGCGAGCTCGAGATGATTGAGCCGGAACACGTTTCCGGCGGGGTCTGCCAGCACCGATTGCCAGGCTCCGTAATAGGTCCGCGCCGGGTCCTTGATGCAGCGGGCACCCTCGGCTACCGCCGCCTGGGTCATGACGTCGACCCGCTTGTCACTGTCCAGTTCGAAGGTCAGGAACTGCGTTGTCCCGGAGGTTGATTCGGGGCGGTCCAGGTTCAGCAACTCATAGGCGTGGGTAGAGCTGAAGCCGAGGATGGTGGCACCGATGCGCAGCCCGCGGAAGTGATCGGAGCGCAATTCGACCACTTCGGGGAGGTCGAACACGGCTCGGTAGAAGTCGCTGAGCCCCACGATGTCGTCGGTGATGACGCTGGCAAATGACAGATGGATTTCGGGCATGGTCGTCCTTGTTCGGGGTGTGGTCACAGATCGAGTACCAGGCGACCGCCTGCGGCTCTGCTGACGCAGGGGATGAAGCGTCTGCCTGCCGCCTTCGCTCGCGCTGAGAGCACGGTGTCGAGGTGCAGGGGTTCACCGGCCAGCAGGGTTTGGACGCAGGCGCCGCACTCGCCGCGCAGGCAGTTCGAGTCGATACCCGGTATCCGCTCCTGCAGTACCTGTAGTGCGGTCCGGTCTGGAGTGACTGTGAGAACCTCACCGGTGGAACGCAACTCGATCTCGAATGCCTCGGGCATCAGCTGGCCGCGAATGCGATGGTCTTCTCGAATTTCTGCGTCAGATGGTCCCCGGACGTGATGGGTGCGTATTTCGGTTCGGTTCCCGGTGTCAGGCAGCTCGGCAGGCATTCGACCAGTGCGTCGTAGTTGGGCTGGTGGAAGAAGACCAGGCTCATCCGACGGGTGTTGCCGGTGGAGTCCGGGCGGGGCGGACGCACCCGATGTCGGGTCGAGATCCACAGATCGTTGGTCCACTGCGCCATCAGGTCACCGATGTTGACCACCAAGGCGCCGGGCACCACCGGCACCGGTTCCCAGTCGCCGTCCTGGGTGAACACCTCCAGCCCGCCCGGTGCCTCCTCCTGGCGCACGATGGTCAGGCTGCCGTAGTCGGTGTGCGCCCCGGCGCGCATCTGGCCCGGCAACGGGGGAGTGTCCATGTGCGGGTAGTTGATCGCCCGCAACATGCTGATGTCCTTGTCGATGGCCCCGTCGAAGAAGTCGGGATCCAAATCCAGGCCGCGTGCGAAACCGCTCATCAGGCGTCGGGCCAGGGCGTTCATCGCACGGAAATAGTCGGTCCAGATCTGCTCCATGTTGTCCGGGCGGGCGGGCCACTGGTTGGGCAGGAAGTGCGGACCGGCGTTCTCGGGGGCGAAGTAGGGATCGGCACTGTCCACGTCAACCGGACCGATGTCGAACTTCTCGTGCAGGTCACGTGGTTGTTCGACGTCTTCGCTGTAGGAGAATGCCTGCTCACCGATCGAGGAATAGCCGCGGACGGCGTCGGGGCTGGGCTGGCGCACCCGGCGCTTCTCGTCGGCGTCGAGGGCGAAGAACTCGTCCGACACTCGGTACATCTCCGAGATCAAGTCATCGGGAATGCCGTGGTTGACCACTTGGAAGAAGCCGATCTCGCGACCGGCATGGTCGAGGGCTTCTCCGACGCGCCGCTTGGCGTCGTCGTCACCGTCGGTCAGGGCGGAGATGTCGATGATCGGAACTACGGACACGGCAAGTCCTCACACTCGTTCGGGGATCGGTTCTGAATGAGTCTGTCCCCGAATGGATTCGAGATGAAGATGCCAAAGCCACCCGTTGTGGCGCGCAACGCTGTGCGCTGGTCACATCGGAAATGTTGCGGAAACAACACCTAACGCCCGGGAAACGTTGGGTGGTGTGTTCGTTACCGCGACGGCGGGTCAGTCGTGTGGCACGGCGCGACCGAACGTGGTCTGCCGCACGTACTTCTCGCGCAGGTGCACGCCCGCGATCAATTCCTGCCGAGGTCCGGTGTCGGGTCCGCGCAGCGTCGGCAACTCTTCGACGACGGCGTCGTAATTGGGATGCTGGTAGTACGCGAACGCCATCCGGGTTCCGCCGAATCCCACCGAGCGCGGTGGATTGGCGGTGCGATGAACGGTGGCCGACCAGTGATTGCCGGTCCATTCGGCGAGCAGATCACCGACGAGCACCACGAGAGTGCTCGGGGCCGTGCTCACGTCGAGCCACTCGCCGTCACGGTCGAACACCTGCAGGCCACCGGTCGTGGACTCGGCACACACGATGGTGAACGCCCCGTAGTCGGTGTGGGTGCCGGCCCGGTACTGGTACGGGAACGGGGTCTCCAACTGTGGTGGGTAGTGCAGGGCGCGCAGCATGCTCATCTCGCGATCGAACATCGGCTCGAAGTGGTTGCGGGCCATACCGAAACCCTCGGCGGTCAACGCCAACAGCCCGGCGCCGATCCGCTGCATCTGCCGGTAATGGTGCTCCCAATGGGCCCTGAATTCGGCAGGCTGCGTTGGCCACAGATTGGGGAATGCCATCTCGGCGGCACCGGGTTCGCCGAGGACCGGCGCCTGGATCGGGCCGATGTCCATCTTCTCCTTGAGATCGCCGTGCGACTCCTCGTCCAGCGAGTAGGCCATCCCCTCGGAACCAACCCCGGACCAGCCCCTGACCTGCTCCGGGCTGGGTTGTGCGACCTCGGCCTTCTCGTTGGCGGGCCGCTCGAAGAACGTCCTCGTGACGTCGAACAAGGCGGAGATGGCCGTCGGCGTCAGTCCGTGCGTGGTGAGGTGGGCGTAACCGACCGTGGACAGGGCGGTGTCCAGCAACTCGAACTGCCGAAACCGGTCGGCGGGCACTGGCCCGCACGCCTGTGCGAAATCGATCGGCGGCACGGTGATCATCCGACTACTGTGCATCATGTGCTGCCGGCCGTGACGTGCGAGGGATCAGCGTATGCCGCTGGCTGCGGTGATGCGCGGCACTGAGATTGTCACCGTCGCAGACGTCGCGGCGGTACTGGCGCTACCGGTGGTGACGAGCCAGGTGACCACCGACGCGGCGGTGAGCGGCGTCGTCGACAGTGCTGCCGGCCCATGGACGGTGACCGAACTGGTGCACGTTCGCTGGGAGTCCGCACGCGCCGGCGGCCCCTTCCCTGATCTCACGTTGCTGCTCGCCGACGTGCTCCGGACCAGGCCCGCGGCCGTGGTGGTGTCGCCAAGCCGGCCGGTCAACGCCCCGCCGGCCGCGGTCGAGCTGGCCGAACGGGCGAACGTCGCTGTCCTATGGGACCGCGACGGCTCGGCCGATGTCGCCGGGGCGGTGCGCCGGCTCTGCGCGCCGCAGCAACCAGACGTGGCCGTCCCGGATCTCGGCGAGTTCGCGGCGCGCGTCTTGGCGGTCGCCGATGACCTGGCGGCGATTCTGGAGTTGCTCGGTACGGCGCTCGGGGCCCGGTGCAGTGTTCGGGCGCTCCGGGGCGCCGCGTCCGACGATGTCATCCGGGTGGACTCGCGGACCGCGCTCGAGGTGGATCGAGCCACCCCGCTGGGGGACCAGGAACGGCGCCTGATCGACGTGGTGCGTCCGGTGCTGTCGATACACACCAAGAATGCCGACGCGGGCGGTGACGACCGAGTCGTCGAAGCCACGCGGTCGTTGAAGCTGATCCTCGGTGACGATCTGGCCGAGCGCGAGCAGGCGGTGCGGCGCAGCAGGCGGTTGTCCTTGTTCAGCGACAAATCCGTGGTCTTCTTGGCGGTGGAACCGTTCAACGTTCCCATGGACATGGGCGGCCTCGCCCAGCTCCGCGACGACATCGCCCCGGTGGCAACCCGATTCGACCCCAACGCGATAACCCTGGTCAAGAGCGGGCTGGCGGTTGTGGTGATCGGAGCCTCCGTTGACCTGGAGTCCTTCCAGCGCGCACTCAGCCGTGCGGTGAAAGCGCCCGTCGCCGTCGGCGTCGGGGCTGAAGTCGACGAACCGCGGGGTTATCCCAGTTCCTTCCGGCAGGCGCAGCGCGCCGTCGCGGTCGGCCGGTCGATCGGGGCGATCAACCGGCTCACCAGGTACCGGGACCTCGGAGTGCTGGCGCTGCTGTACCAGTTACCCGAACATGCGCGCCGAAGTTTCGTCGCCGAGACGCTCGGGTCCATCACCGGAGCCGACAGTGAGAGCCTGGAGCAACGCCGGGTGCTGCGCATGCTGCGTGCCACCGACTGTAATGTGACCGAGTCCGCACGTCGACTTTTCATCCATCCGAATACGCTGCGCAGCAAGATCTCTCGTATCGAATCCGTCACGGGCCCAATACTGAGCGACCCTGAGCGCAGGCTTACCGTCTTCGTCGCGCTGGCTGCGTTCTCTCTCGACAGCCGAACCGACAGCTGACAGATCATGTCCCGGCATCGCGAACCGACGCGTCATGACGATGACGGTTCGTTCCTCATGCGCGGACCAACAGCACCACTCCGGCCGCAGTGCTCAACGCCAATGCCATGCGGCTCACCGTCGTCGACGACAGCCGGGCGCCCAGTGGCCTGCTGGCCGCGGCACCGAGCAGCACGGCGCCGGCCAACTCCGCCGCCCACAGTGCAGCCGATGCGTCGGCTCGGCCCATTGCGTACCGCATCGCCAGCGTGACTGCCGACACGGCGAGGAAGACCGCGGACAGCGTGGCGCGAACGGTGGCTGCGTCGCCGGCCCGATAGACCAAGGTCACCGGCGGCCCCGGCAATGCGGCGACCCAATTCAGTGCTCCCGCGGTGAATCCCGCGATACCGGTGCTCATCGGGGTGATGGGCAACCGCAACCCGGCCAGTCCGGCGGCGCCGGCGACGATCACGGCGACCGCGATGGCGGCGCCGAGGAACCCGCCCGGCACGACCGCACTGACCACCAGACCCGCCGCGATACCGGGCACCGCGGCGCATGTACAGACCCTGGCGAAGCGCCAGTCGAGTGCCCGCCGATCGGCCCACGCGGAGTAGCCCGTGACGGCGAGTGTCAGCCACAGCAGCGTGTCGGGTACCAGTGCGGGTGCGGCGAGCAGCAGTGGTGGTGCGGCCGTCAGCCCGAAACCGGCCCCGGTCAGCGTCTGCACCGCAGCGGCAAGGCAGAGCGCCAGAGCGGCGACGACGAGGTGTCCGTGCATGCCCTCACCCTGCATCGCCATCTGTCCTGTGCGAAGGTCCAGAAGGTGCTGTATTCGGAGGGGCCAGTTAGCATCGGTCGATGGCAGCAGGCTCCACGCGACCGGAGGAGTTCGACAAGCTGGCGATCGATGCGACCTCGGCGGTGCCGCTGTACCGGCAGGTCCGCGCGGTGCTGGAGGATCAACTCGCCAGAGGGGTGTACGCGGCGAATCGACCGTTGCCGTCGACCCGCTACCTGTCCCAGACCCTCGGGGTTTCGCGCAACACGGTGGCATTGGCGTACCAGGAGCTGACCAGCCTCGGACTCGTCGAGAGCCAACCGCGTTCCGGGCTGTATCCGGTGGCGTTGACGCGCGGCGACGGTCCTCGGCGGATCCGCGCCACACCGCACGCCAGAGGCGTGGACTGGGCGGCACGGCTGGCGGCCCGGCCAGGCGAGTCGAACCAATTGCCGGTTACCCGTGCGCCTGCCTTCCCGGACTGGCGAGAATTCCGGTATCCGTTCATCAGTGCTCAGCCCGAGCTGAAGAGCTTTCCGGTGCGTGGCTGGCAGCGCGCCGCCGTGGAGGCGCTGCAAACACCGCATCTGGCCTACAGCGTGCGCGACGCAGGCGATCTGGATGACCCCCTGCTCGTGGAGGCGTTGTGCAACGAGATCCTGCCGCCGCGCGGGGTGCACGCCGCGCCCGATGAGGTATTGGTGACCTCGGGCGCCCAGCAGGGGTTGTCCTTGCTCGCCGACGTCCTGCTCTCGCCGAAGTCGACTGTCGCGGTGGAGAATCCGGGCTATGTCGATGCCTGGCACATATGCTCGCGCATCGGTGCGTCCGTGGTCCCCGTACCCGTCGACCAACGTGGTGCCGCAATCGAACAAGCCCCCGGCTTCGACGCGATCTACCTCACCCCCAGCCACCACCACCCGACGAACGTCACGCTGAGCCTGCCGCGCCGCCGCATACTTGTCGACGAGCTCGAGGAACGCGATGCCTTTGCAATCGAGGACGACTACGACAGCGAGTTCCGCTTCCGCGGCCAGCCCACCCCGTCGCTGAAGTCGATGGACACCACCGGTCGCGTGGTGTACATCGGATCGTTCTCCAAGTTCCTGTCGGCCGGACTGCGGTTGGGGTTCGTGGTCGCACACCGCGACGTCATCGCCGCGCTGCGCGCCGAGCGTCACCACCGCTCCAAGCATCTACCCGGGCACCTGCAACGTGCCATGGGCATATTCATCGCATCCGGTGAGTACCACCGAACGTTGCGGGGACAGCGCCGACGGTTGCGCGCCAGCTGGGAAGTGCTGACGGCGTCGGTCCGCCGGTATCTGCCGATGGCCGAGGACGCCTTCCCGCCCGGCGGGGTGAGCCTGTGGTATGCCGCTCCGGACGGCATCGACTGCAAGCGTTGGGCATTGCGCGCCCGCGAGCAAGGTGTGCTGGTCGCCGACGGATCCAGGTACTTCTTTCCGGGGACCTGGCGCAACAACTACCTGCGCATCGGATTCAGCTCGCTGCCCACCGACCTGATCGAACCGGGCGTGCGGGCCCTCGCCGGCGCACTGCCCCGGTGATCACACCGCGCACAACGCATCGTCGAGGATGGCCAGCGCTTGCTTGGTGTCCTGCGGGCTGACGTTGCACGGCGGCACCAGATGGAAACGGTTGTAATTGCTGAACATCAACAGGCCATTGGTGCGCGCGCGATCGGCGATCGCACGCATCGCGGGCGACGTCCCGCCGTAGGGAGCCAGCGGCTGCTTGGTGTCACGATCGGTGACCAGTTCCACCGCCCAGAAGACTCCGAGACCGCGGACCTCGCCGATGATCTGGTGACGCTCGGCGAGCTCGGCCAGGCCGGGGCCGAGGACCTCGGTGCCGATGCGTTCGGCGTTCTCGACGACGGCCTCGTCGCGCATCACGTTGATGGTGGCCACAGCGGCCGCGCAGGCCAGCGGGTGTCCCGAGTAGGTCAGGCCGCCGGGGTAGGGAGTGTCCGCGAACCGGGCCACGATCGGGTCGCTGACGATGACGCCGCCGAGCGGGACGTAACCGGAATTCACTCCCTTGGCGAAGGTGATCAGATCGGGCGTGACCCCGAAATGCTCGAGGGCCAACCACTTTCCCGTCCTGCCGAATCCGGCCATGACCTCGTCGAGGATCATCACGATGCCGTACTGGTCGCACAGCTCGCGAACTCCGACCAGGTATCCCGGCGGTGGCACCATGATCCCTGCCGTGCCGGGCACCGTTTCGAGGATGATGGCGGCGAACGACTCCGGACCCTCGAACTCGATCAGCGAACGCAGGTGCGCAAGGGCGTTGGCCGATTCCTCTTCCTCGGTGCGGGAGCCGAATTGGCTGCGATAGCGGAACGGGCCGAAGAAGTGCACCGCACCCGACGACCCGTAGTCGCTGGGCCAACGTCGCGGGTCCCCGGTGAGATTGATGGCCTGATGGGTGGCGCCGTGGTACCCCCGGTACGCCGACAGCGTCTTGTACCGGCCGGTGTACAGGCGTGCCATGCGGATGGCGTGTTCGACGGCGTCGGCACCTCCGTTGGTGAAGAAGACCCGGTTGAAGCCCGCGGGAGCGATCTGGGTGATGAGGTCCGCGGCGTGGGCGCGCGCCTCGTTGGCATGCTGGGGGGCGATGGTGCACAAGGTGGCCGCTTGCTTGGCGATGGCGTCGACGACCTTCGGGTGCTGGTGGCCGACGTTGGTGTAGACCAACTGCGAGCTGAAGTCGAGCAGCCGGTTGCCGTCGCCGTCGATCACGTGGCTGCCCTCGGCGCCGGTGATCACGAGCGGATCGAGCTGGTCCTGGGCCGACCACGAGTGAAAGACTCGGCTGCGGTCGAGGTCGTAGATACGGCGGGCAGCGGCGCTGGCGGGTGCTGGCAAGGCTGGCTCCTCTCGGGGACGGCGGAAGACGCGTCGGATGGGACCGTCTGATGCCACGGTGTCACCGTGTCGGCCACCGGCACAGGTGCAGACGGCGCCGAATCGACGGTGCCAGTTGCCGTCCCTGAGGTGGGCATCGGACCCGGTTTGGTTAACAGCGGGCGGCTGCGGTTACCACTGGCCTGGTCAACTACTCATGGAGTGGACCTGTCGAAGGGGCCAGATGTGCCGGAGTCTGGTCGCCATGACATCGGATACGACGAGCCGCAGGGTTGCCGTGGTCACCGGCGCCAGCAGCGGCATCGGTGCCGCGACGGCGGTGCACCTGGCAGCGGTGGGTTACGATCTCGTCCTCGCCGCCCGCCGGCATGACAGGTTGGTGGACCTCGCCGCGAAGATCACCGCCGATCATCCCGAACGCACGGTCTCCGCACACGAACTCGACGTGACCGACTCCGAGGCGGTGGACGCCTTCTGCAGTCGCGTCGACGCCGTCGAGGTTCTGGTCAACAACGCCGGCGGCGCGGTGGGCGTCGACTCGATCGCGTCCTCGTCCGACGCGGACTGGCAGGCGATGTTCGACGTCAACGTCCTCGGGGTGCTGCGGATCACCCGCGGACTGCTGCCCCGGTTGCGCGCATCGGGCGCGGGCACCATCGTGACCATTGGATCGATCGCCGCCGTCGAGCCGTACCTCGGTGGCGGCGGGTACAACGCCGCCAAGCACGCGGTCCGGGCGCTCACCCGGGTACTGCGACTCGAGCTGCTCGGCGAACCGGTGCGCGTATGTGAGATCGATCCGGGGATGGTCGAGACCGAATTCTCGATCCGCCGCTTCGGCGGCGACCGCGACCGTGCGGCCGCCGTCTACGCGGGCGCCGAACCGCTGACCGCCGATGACGTCGCCGAAGCGGTCACCTGGGTCGTCACACGGCCCGCCCGAGTCAACGTCGACTCCATGCTGTTGCTCGCGCGCGATCAGACCAGCGCACAACGTGTCCATCGGAGGACGTCATGACACAGGTAGTCGCGGGACAGGACATCGCGTCCCAGCACGACACACACGAGCCGCCCGAGCGCCGCGCACTCATCCGGCGGCTACCAGTAGGGTCGCCGTCGGCGCTGCGGCACTGGGGTATTCGGCTCGGGGCGCTGACGGTCTTCCTCGCCGGGTGGTGGATGGTGACGGCGGCACATATCGTCGAGCCGCTCTACCTGCCGGGCCCGGGCGACGTGTGGCGGGCATTCGTCAGAGCCAACTCCTGGCATCAGGTGGCGCCCGGGGTGCCGCGCGAAGTGCTCGGTGAGCAGAACTACTTCTTGTGGGAACACCTGGTCGCCAGTCTGCAACGAATATTCGTCGGTGTCGGCGTCGCCATCGTCGTGGGAATGCTGCTCGGATTCGCGATGGGTTCGTCGAAATCGGTTGCGACGATGGTCGAACCGTATCTCAACTTCCTGCGGGCACTTCCCCCGCTCGGGTACTTCAGCCTGCTGATCGTCTGGTTCGGGATCGGTGACACCTCGAAGGTGTGGTTGCTGTTCCTTGCGGCGTTCCCCGCGGTCACGGTGGCCACGCTCTCCGGTGTGCTCGGCGTCAAACGAGACTACGTGAATGCAGCAAGAGCGTTGGGAGCCAGCAGATCCCAGGTTGTGCTGCGCGTTGTCATGCCGGCCTCGGTGCCCGACATCGTCAACGGCGTGCGGTTGGCCGTCGGCTTCGCGTGGACGACGGTGGTGGCCGCGGAACTGAACAACGGCATTCCCGGAATCGGTGGACTCGCGTACGTGGCGGGGACACAACTGCGCACCCCGTTGGTGATCGCCTGCATCATCGTCATCGGTATCACGGCATTGCTGCTGGATTCGGTGATCAAGTGGATCGGACTGTTGGCCGCACCGTGGAAGGGCCGAGCATGAGAAACCCCCTTGCGCTGACGGGCGCACTGTTGGCGTGCGCACTGACGCTGACCGGCTGCATCGTGGAGTCGGGACGCGGTGAGATGAGCCGCTCCCTGATCCCCGAGGTGAACTGCCCGGTGGACCCCGACCCGTCGATCACCACCGACATCCGCATCGGATTCCAGCAGATCCCGAACGGCGACCTGATCGTCAAGGACGCCAATCTGCTCGCCAAGTGCATGCCGAAGGCCACCATCACGTGGACGCAGTTCTCGTCCGGCGCCGACGTGGTTCGCGCGTTCGGGTCGAACTCGCTGGACCTCGGACTGATGGGCTCGGCACCCGCCGCCAAGTCGCTTTCCGCACCGCTGAACCTCGACGTCCGCGTGGTGTGGGTGCAGGACGTGATCGGGGGAGCGGAGTCGCTCGCGGTCAAGGATCCGGGCATTTCGAACATCACCGGACTGCGCGGCAAGCGGATCGGAGTGCCGTTCGGCTCGACATCGCACCTGAGCTTGCAATCCGCTCTCGACCATGCGGGACTGGCCCAGTCGGTGACGGTGATCAACTTGGAGCCCAGCGCCATTGTGGGCGCCTGGCAGGGAAACCAGATCGACGCGGCGTGGATCTGGGAACCGACGCTATCCGAGCTGACGAAGGATGGCCATGTCGTCATGACGGCTGAGGACACCGCCAAGGCCGGCAGCCCGACCTACGATCTGGAGGGCGCGCGCGGCGAGTTCGTCACGTCCAACCCCGCGGCGATGCGGATGTGGACGATCGCCCAGAACTGGGCCGTCGGCCAGATTCGCAACGACCGGCAGGATGCGGTGGCCCGCCTGGCAGGCCAACTCGGGGTCGATCCCGCCCAAGTCAGCACCCAACTCGACGGCTACCTGTACCTGGACGCCGCGGAACAGGCCGCCCCGCAGTACCTCGGCGGTGGTCTCGGCACCGACATCCGCAACACCGCACTGTTCCTGCAGACGCAGAGTGGGGTCGACGCGGTCGGACCGCCCTCGGTGTACGCCGCAGCCCTCTACCCCGACGCAGCCCGAGAGGTGGCCGACAAGTGACCGAACCGGATGACCTGAGCGCACGCCTGACGCTGACCCAGGTGGGGCAGACCTACCAGTCGAACGGCGACGAGGTGGTGGCCGTGCAGCCGACCGACCTGACGATCGATCCGGGAGAGTTCATCTCCCTGGTGGGGCCGTCCGGGTGCGGTAAGACCACGCTGTTGCAGATGCTCGCCGGGTTCCTCGAGCCGACCTCGGGCACGATCATGATCGGCAATACGCACGTGCGCGGACCGTCGCCCGACCGCGGCGTGGTGTTCCAGGCACCGACGCTGTACCCGTGGCTGTCGGTGCTGGGCAACGTCGAGTTCGGCCTGCGGATGCGTGGGATGGACAAGGCCACCCGTCACGAGAAGGCCACGGCCATGCTGAACCTCGTCGGGTTGACCGGGTTCGGTGGGCGTCGACCCTACGAACTGTCCGGCGGCATGCAGCAGCGGGCCCAGATCGCGCGAGTGCTCGTCAACGACCCACGGATCATCCTGATGGACGAGCCCTACGGGGCGTTGGACCCGTTGACCCGCGAACGTCTTCAGGTCGAACTGCTGTCGCTGTGGCGGCGCGAACGCAAAACCGTGGTCTTCGTGACGCATTCGGTGGAGGAAGCGGTGTTCCTGTCGACCAGGGTGCTCGTCATGAGCGCCAGGCCGGGCCGGGTCATCATCGACCGCAGGATCGAATTGCCCAGCGACGGGCCGGATGTCGTGCGCGACCCCAGTGTCATCGCGACACCGGAGTTCCAGCAGCTCAAGATCGAGCTCGCCGAGGCGATCTACGCCGCTCACGCATGACCGCTACCGGTCGACAGTGGCGCCACCACGTGCATTGTGGCATTTGACCTGCATAGTCAACTCAGTGCGTTGCCGGCGAACGCGGCGTCCTCGCGAGAGTTTCGGACAAACGCAGGGCTGTCGCCGTCCACCACCCGCTCGCAGCATGTGATGGTGGCGCCGTCGGATGGATGGTTGGCTCTAGCGGTGATTCGGGTGTGCTGGGGGGCCGAGGTGTTCCCCCTGTTCGCGGGGGCGCCGGGGCGACACTGGCCGCCGACAGGCTGCACACAGAAAGACGGAAGAACATGACCACAGCGCGCGATGTCGATGTCCACCACGGTCGGGCCTGGGTCGACCCGGACAAGACGGTTCGTATCGGCTACACGATCGTCACTCCACCCGAACCCACCAGGACCGTCGTGCTGCTGCACGGCGCCCCCCAAACGCGATACGAATGGCGCAAGGTCATGATGCCGCTGGCCGCCGCCGGGTATCGGGTGATCATGCCCGACTATCGCGGCGCCGGCGCGTCCGACAAACCTCGTGACGGGTACGACAAGTGGACCATGGCCGGTGATATTCACAGCCTGGTGCGCGAGACCCTGAGCGTGGTGGAGCCCATCTCGCTTGTCGGCCATGATCTCGGGTCGACGCTGGCCTTGGGCTTCGCGCTGCGGTACCGCGATGATGTCGTGAGTGTCACCTTCATGGAAGCGCCGCTTCCGGGCACTGCCTATTACGACTGGCGGGTGGCTCAGAAGTCGGCGTGGCAGTTCAGCTTTCATGCCAACACCGATATCGCGGTGTACCTCACGCACGGGCGTGAACGTTGGTACATCAACCGATTCTTCGACGACTTGACCTACCAGCCGGATGCCATCTCCAATGACGACCTTGACGTGTATGCCCGCGCGTTCGAGGCCCCGGGAGCCATGCGCGCAATGTGCGAGGTCTATCGGGAACTCGACCGCGACGCCGACGACAATCGCGCAGCGCTACAACGACACGGCAAGCTCACCATCCCGGTGCTGGCGTCGGGAGGTGCTTCGGGTCCGCTCGCCAAGAACTTCCGGGCGATGTGTGAAGAGGTCGCTGATTCGGTGACAGATCAGCTTGTCCCGGACTGCGGTCACTGGGTGGCCGAGGAGCAGCCCGAGTACTTCACCAGGATGTTCTGCGAATTCGACGCGGCCGCGCGGGGCCTGACGAGGTAGCCGGCGCCGGGTGTCGTGGTGGCATGTCGGAACCCGGTTGCTCGCGGCACTCGGCTTATTCCCGACGTGAGGGGGTGTATCACCACCCCGAAAGCCCACCGGCCGGCACCTAACGTGGTCGCAGTGCCGCTGGTCGCCCGGCAGCACAAGGGCCCATAACCGATGGGAAAAGTGAAGTGGAGGTAGTCGCAATGGTGAACGTGAGTCCGCAGACGATCAGTATTGCTGGTAAGAAGGTGTCGCGCTTGGGTTTTGGTTCGATGAGGTTCACGGGTCGCGGAATCTGGGGTGAGCCCCAAGACCGGGACGAATGTATCGCCGTGGCCCGTCGGGCGGTCGACCTCGGCGTGCAGTTCATCGACACCGCCGACTCTTACGGCCCGCATGTCGCCGAACAGATCTTGTACGAGGCGCTGCATCCGTACCCCGATGATGTCGTCATCGCGACGAAGGCGGGCTTGACCCGAAACGGACCTGATGTCATCGACACCGACTCCGGGCCGAAACGCCTCGGCCCGGCAGCGTGGCCACCGGTCGGACGACCCGAATACCTTCGACAGCAGGTATTGATGAGCATGCGCCGGTTGGGGGTCGATCAGATCGATCTGTTGCAGCTGCACCGGGTGGATCCGAAAGTGCCGTTGGCAGACCAGATCGGTGAGCTCAAGGCGCTTCAGGATGAGGGCAAGATCCGCGAGATCGGGATGTCGCAATGCACGGTGGCGCAGCTCGACGAGGCGCGGCAGATCGCCGATATCGTCAGTGTCCAAAGCCGGTTCAATGTCATGGACCGCAGCGCCAACGACATGTTGGAGGTGTGCGAGCGCGATGGGCTCGCGTTCATTCCGTGGGCGCCGGTGGCGCAGGGCGGGCTCGATGCGGCACACCAGGCGCTCGCCGACGTGGCCCGGGCACACCAGTGCACTGTGGGTCAGGTGGCGATCGCCTGGTTGTTGCATCTCTCACCGGCGATGCTTCCCATCCCTGGCACATCGCGTCGCACGCATCTGGAAGAGAACATGGCTGCAGCGCAAGTGCAGTTGACACCGGAACAGATCGACGAGCTCAGCGGGGCTACGTCGACGCCGTCACCGGCATAAGCGATTCCAGTAGAGCGACGGCGTCGGGAGACGGTGCGTTCTCGAGCGGACAGTAAACGAACAGCCGCTGGTCGGGAGCATCCGCTACCTCGAGCGCCTCGAAGTGTAAGCGGAGCTCGCCGACTTGCGGATGATGGAACACCTTGTCCTCGCTGGTGCGCGGACGTACGTCGTGGGTCGCCCACAGTCCGGCGAACACCGAACTGTGAGCGGAGATCTCGTCGACCACCTCGGCGACGCGGTCGTCATTCGGGAATCGGGTCAGGCCTGAACGGAGGTTGCCGACGACCTGAGTGGCCACATGGTGCCAGTCGGTGTAGAAATCCTGGGCGGCAGGGTCGAGGAACACCATGCGGGCGAGATTGTCCGTGTCGCGGAAGCCGCTGTACATCGCACGGCCGGCCGCGTTGATCGTCAGGATGTTGAGGCCGAGATCGACGACGATCGCCGGTACACGCAAGCCGGAATCGAGGAGAAGCTGGATTCCCGCCGACACCGTGGTCGTATGAGCGGGCATTGTGAGAGGGACGGGATGGACAAGCGAGACGAGGTAGGCGGTCGCGTGCGTATCGAGCTGTAGGGCGCGTGCGAGCGCACGAAGCACCTGTAGCGACGGTCGGTGCTCACGCCCCTGTTCGAGCCGCCGGTAGTAGTCGGTGCTCAATCCGGCGAGGAGAGCCAGCTCTTCTCGACGAAGGCCGCGGACCCGCCGACCGTCGCCGGGTACCAGGCCGGCGTCCTGCGGCGTCACCGCTTCACGCCTCGCGCGTAAGAACGAACCGAGCGTCGCCGATTGATCTGCCATAGCCCTATCCTGAACGGGCTCCCTGCCGCTGGCAAGGCCGCACGCTGCGCGGCGACTTGTCGTCCGACCGAGGCGGCTTGCGGCGTGACGGAGCCCGCCCGCCTGGAAGTAGCGCCTGCGGTTCTGGCGATCATCGCGTCATGGGAGCCAAGTCGGTCGTTCTTTCAAGACATCGTGGCCCTGAATCGCGCGGCGGCAGGCCCGCACAGCCTCATCGACCCGTAGATGTTGCGGCAGGAACTCTGAACCGAAAGGCTGACACGGTCGCTGCATCGGGCGGCACAAGGCATTCGACCGTCTGGGCTAGCCGGGAGTCCCCGGGGGCCATTGCGTGGTGAGGACATCCGGTGTCCAGGATGGCCATACGGGGGAGCCGACCACGAATCCTGAGCTGATCTGTGTGACCACGCGAGGGCCGCGAGAAGCACTGTTGTCGTAGAACGTTGCGGTGTCGGCCCGCTGGGCGGCGAGGACGATGAGGCTCCAAAGCCGTTGGTAGCGTTCGCGGATCTTCCGCTCGGGCACGTCGTGACCTCCAGCGGCCACGCGGTGGCGCACACGCTGCACAGCCAGGTCTTCGGGGATCAACACCGCATGCATGATCACGGTGTAGCGGGCAGCCTGCGCAGCGTCGATCAGTTCGAGCTTGGAGGGATGCGAGAACACCGTCTCGGCGATGAAGGACTCGCCGAGCTCGATCAGTTGGGATCGAGTCTGCGCGGCGATACGCGCGGCCTCGTAGGAATGTTCGGCGGCCGCCTCCGGCCAGCGGCGCTTGGCGATGTCGTCGGCGTTGACGACGACGCTGCCAGGCAGCAACGGCGCCAAGGTCAGTTCGATGAACGTGGACTTGCCGGCCCCGTTGGATCCGACGACCAGGTCGAGTCGGTTCACGGCGACGATCGCTGAGTGGTTCCCGTGGGGCGGCCGGTCACCGGCGTGCCAACACCGCCGTACTGCCATCCGGGCGGTACTGCACCATGTCGCCGTTCTCATCGACGGCGACGGTGGTGATCCCGCGTGCCGCCAGTGTCGCGCCGTAGTCGGCCTTGGCGAGGTTTTCCTCGATGGCCGCCGCGATCTCGGCGTTGAACACCGCGCCTTCCTCGGCCGTGAGAACGCTCAGGGGAGTTTCGCCGGCCAACGCGGCCTCGACCTTGCGGCGTGCGGCGCTGTGCTGGCTGGATACCGCGCGCCCCACCCGGGCCCAGTGGTCGAGCTGCTGCTTGGCCGATCGGCTCTGGCGCGAACCCTCCACCGCGGCGCTGTCCATCAGGTCCGCAGCGACCCGCGTCACCCGGTCTGTGGTCTCTGCCATCTCCGACCTCCATGTAGCAGTCTGCTACGAGCGTAGCAGACTGCTACACCACTGGCGATTGGCGCGACCACGGGCATGATGGCGATGCGTCAGGAATCCGACTGACCGAAGGCGGCGTCGAACCGCGCGTCGGGTAGCTGCCAGAGCAGGCTGCGGACGTACGCGACGGCTTCGGCGGCTCCGTGGCGACGGTCCATGCCGGCGTCCTCCCACTCGACCGATATGGGCCCGAGGTAACCGATCGCCTCGAGCGCCCGAAAGGCATCCTCCCAATGGATGTCTCCGCGTCCCGTCGACACGAAGTCCCAGCGGCGCCGCGGGTCACCCCACGGCAGGTGTGAACCGAGCAGGCCCGAGCGGCCGTTCGCCGGTCGCACTCTGGTGTCCTTGCAGTCGACGTGATAGATCCGGTCGGCGAAGTCGATGATGAACGAGACGGGATCCAATCCCTGCCAGATCAGGTGGCTCGGGTCCCAATTGAGCCCGAATCCGGGGCGGTTCCCGATGGCGTCGAGGGTCCGACGGGTTGTCCAGTAGTCGTAGGCGATCTCCGACGGGTGCACCTCCAAGGCGAACCGAACTCCCTCGTCGTCGAAGACGTCGATGATGGGGTTCCACCGTGTGGCGAAGTCCTCGTACCCGGCGTCGATGACGGAGTCCGGAACCGGTGGGAACATCGCGACATACGGCCAGATCTTCGATCCGGTGAACCCGGTGACCACGTCCGCTCCGAGCCGACGGGCAACGCGGGCAGCGCGTTTCATGTCTTCGGCGGCGCGGGTGCGGACGCCCTCGGCGTCGCCGTCGCCCCACACGCTTGGGCGCAGGATGGCGCGGTGCCGGAAGTCGATGGGGTCGTCGCACACGGCTTGCCCACCGAGGTGGTGCGAGATCGCGCGCACCACGAGTCCGTGCCGAGCGAGGAGCTCGAGGCGGGTTTGCAGATAACCGGGGTCCTCCTCGGCTCGCTCCAAGTCGAGGTGGTCACCGGATGCGGCGATCTCGAGTCCGTCGTAACCCCACTTGCCGGCCATCTCGGCGACCGTCTCCAGGGGTAGATCAGCCCACTGTCCGGTGAACAGCGTCACTTCCCGCCGACTCTGCATCGCACGCTCCCTTCTCAACGACAGTCTGCTCCTCGTGCCAGGGCGGTCTACGTCAGCGTCGAACTGTGGCCGAGGCCGCGCGTGCCGCTCGTACCGCCGTCGTCATACCGGTGAGGGTGGAGTTGCATTTGAGTGCGGTCGGGATGACACCGCAGCCTGCGACGAACAGGTTCTCGAAACCCCACACCCGGCAGTCGGTATCGCACACGCTCGTCCCGTCGTCGGCCGCGCCCATCCGCACGGTGCCGGTGAAGTGCAGTGACGACCCGGCCGGGAGAACGGCCGACTCGGTCGCGGGGTCGAACGGGCCGAGCAGCTCAGCCGCCTGACGCTGCACCTGCTGGGCCTGCTGCAGGCTGGCTCGATCCGCATCGGTGTAGTCGAAGTCGATGGTGATCCGCGGCATCCCTGCGGCATCGGTGTCCGTGTCGGAGAATCGGAGCGCGTTCTCCTCGCGAATCTCGGTGGCGACGTAGAACTCGAGGCCGACGGCGTAGGCGAGCGGCGAGCGGTCGTCGTCGATCATCACCGCGTTCATGATGTGCACCTGGAAGGGCTGACCGCCGTCGCTGTGCGGTATCCAGATGCAGTCGGCGGCCCACTCGTGATCGGTGGGAGGGTCCAGGGTGGCGAGATCGAAGCCGAGTCGGCCGGGGTCGGCGAGCACCTGTCCTGAGAGGAAGATGTGCTCGTTGAGGAACCGGCCGAGTGCGCGTGGGCGAATGCTAGAGGCGAAGAGCAGCTGCGGGGTCCGGATCGCGTCAGCGCAGACGATCACCTGACTCGCGGTGAGTTCTCGGGTGTCACCGGTGTGGACGTCACGGACGGCCACACCGGTGGCGCGGCCGTTCCGGTGCACGATGGATGTCGCCAAAGTGTCGGTGTAGAGGGTGAATTGGTCGTCGCGGGCGGGATTGCCGATGGGTGGGAAGATCGTCGCGGGGCCCGTGCGCTCCTTCAGGCCGGACGGGGTGGGATTGACGGCCATCGGCATGGGCTGGATGCCTCGGCCCTCTGCGCTCACGGAGTCGAACAGCGTGCCCAGGGTTTTCGCCACCGCCTGCCCGGCCGCTGTCGGGGGATACGGACAGCGGTTGACGCGCAGGAGCTCGGTGGCTCGGTGAAGGTCTGCGCGCCAATCGTTCTCACCGATCTGTGGGAACACCTCGCTGCCCCATGGCGTTGGGGTGGCCGCGGTCCAATGGATGCCCATGCCGCCGACGTTCCACGCCACTGCGGCGGCCGGCATGGCGGTGGCGTCCTCGCCGATCGACTGCAGGTGATACATGCCCGGTGTCGCGGCGGCCAGGTTGCCGCCGACGTCGGCGCTCGGGGCGACACCCGTGTAGAACCCCTGGATGCCGGTGGACACCTTCTCGTTGTACTGACCCCAGATCTCCGGTTCGGGTACGTCGTGCAGATGCTGTCCGGGTGTCGAGCCGAGAGGCGGTCCGCCGTCGACCATTCCGATGCGCAGGTGCGTGTCGGCCTGTCGGAGCAGATGAGCGACGGCGGCGCCCATCAGTCCGCTGCCCACGATGAGCACGTCGAATGCCGGGGGCTCGATCATTGCGTTCGTCGGGTGCACAGTGCTCCTCACGTCCAGGTGATTCCGTGGTAGGCGTCGAATGCGGATCGGCTGCGCTCGATGGATTCCAGATCGGTGAACCGGGTGTAATCCTGTTCGAGCAGCATGTACTCCAGGTTGGGGAGAGTGAGCGCGGTGTCGATGATGTCCTGGATGGGCAGAATTCCGGTGCCGATCTCGGTGAAGCAGCGGCGGTCCTCGACGCTTTCGAACAGCGGCATGTCGATGTCGGCGTCGAGATCGACGACACCGGCGTACAGATTCATCGGTTGCGGCGCGTCTGCCGGGAAGTCTTTCTGGTGCAGGAGCACGATGCGCTCGGGGTATCGCCGCATCCACTCGATCGGATCATGGCCCGCACGCGTCACCCAGTAGGTGTCCATCTCGACGAAAACCAGCTCAGGATCGGTCTTTTCGAGAATCGTCTGGTAGATGAGCTCGCCGTCGATTCTTTGGAATTCCTGGTAGTGGTTGTGATAGTAGAACCGCATGCCGCGCTCGGCGCACAGTTGCCCTACGCGGTTGAAGAAGTCGATCCGCCTCAGCAGGTGGTCTCGGTCGCCCCTGGGATAGAACTCGATGTCGTTGCCGATCTGGCGGCAGCCGATCTCCAGTTGGTAGTCCAGGATCGCCGGGAGTCGGTCGAGCTGCAGTGGGCTGACGTGAGCACCCACGATGTGCAGCCCGAGGTCGGAGAACATGGTGCGGAGTTCCGGTGCCGACACGCCGAAGCCGATGCCGTCGTCGGTCGCGGCGGAGTGGTTGGCGGCCTCCAGATAGTGGTAGCCGAGTTCCGAGATGCGCTGAAGAGTCTTCGGCGTCGAGTCGGCCAGGGAGGTGCGCACGGAGTACAACTGGAGTCCGATACGGAGCGGCATGATGGGTTCCTCGGCGTGGATGGGTGGATGGTTCAGGTCAGGCTGTCGGCGAGACGTTCGGAGACCCGCCAGGCGTTGGCCATGATGGTCAGTACGGGGTTCACGCCGCCGTTGGTGGGATGCAGCGATCCGTCGGCGATGGTGAGGCCGCGGTGGTTCCACAGCGCACCGTTGGCGTCGGTGACCGACGTCGCCGGGTCGGTGCCCATCCGGCATGTGCCGGCCTGATGTTGATCCGCTGATGGACCGCGGCGCGGCATCCATTGAGTGGCCACGGTTTTGGCCGATCCGCTGGCGGACAGCCAGTTCTGGGCCTTCTCCGTCAGCAGAGCTGCCACCGCGAGATCGTTGGGATGCGGACCGGGGGAGTCGAGGTGAACAAGGGGGACGCCGACGCGATCACGGAGGTGGCCACTGACGGTCACCCTCGACTCGGCTTGCGGGGCCTCCTGAACGGGCCCGATGACGACCGCGGATCGCGGATAGGCGAACGCGAGCTCGTCGATCGCGGTCGATCCGTAGGCCGAGACGAACCCTGCTTCGACCAGGCCGCCCCACGCCTCGAACGGGGTGCGGGTGAAGTCGTTGGCCAGGATTCCCCCTCCGGCGACCCCGGTGTTGCCATGGCGGTAGAGCGTGGTCGCGATGCTGGGACCGGGGCCCACCATGTCGTCGACGGGGTCTGCGAAAAGTCCGGTGGCGCCGGCATACAGGTGCCCTTGGAGGTAGCGGCCGATCTGGTCGTGGGGATCGTCGACGGCGCTGGCCAGCAGGAGTCGCGCAGACTCGATGGCACCCGCGGCCAGCACGACGTGGCGCGCGCGTACCAGGCGCTGTCGACCGTCTGCGACGAACGCGACGCCCGTGACCGCGTTGCCCGCCACGATGAGGCTGGTGACGACTGCCGAGGTGGTGACTGTGCATCTGCCGGTCGCGACCGCCGACGGCAGCACGGTGTTGTGCGTGCCGTTCTTGGCGTTGGCCGGGCACGCATGCCCCACGCACAGAGCGCATTCGACGCACGCCGGCCGTCCGTTGTAGGCGCGCGTGTTGATCGCCAGCGGCGGCGTCACGGTAGGCAGGCCGAGTGTGTCCGCACCCGTGGCCAGCCGATGGCCGACGGAGTTCAGTCGCACGCCAGGCATCGGATACGCCCGACTGCGGGGACCGTCGTGCGGCGCGAGCCCAGTGGCACCGGCGACACCGATGACGCGCTCGACCCTGTCGTAGAAGGGCGCCAAGTCGTCGTAGCCGATCGGCCAATCCACGAACGGATCGCCGTAGACCGACCCCATGGCGAAGTCCTCCGGGCTGAACCGCCATGCCATCGCGCCGTAAACCCGAGTCCCGCCACCCAGCGTCATCGCGTTGCCGTTCCATTGCGACGTGCCCGGCACGGTGAGCTCGCCGTTGACCATCCGCGGAGCGTTCAGGGCGGGGAGATCCACCAGACGGTCGAACCCGGAAAACGTTCGGGCGCTTGCGCCGTGCGTGCTGGCCATCTGGCGCGTGGTCAGTGCGGGAGCACGCTCGATCACCAGGCAATGCAGTCCGGCGCGGCTCAGCACATGGGCCGCAACGCCTGCTCCGGCTCCGGATCCGACGATCACCACCTGATAGTCGGGTTCGAGCTGGTCGGCTGGTGTGGTCGCGAACAGCGAATCGTCGACGTCGGGCCAATCCCGTTCCGGCGCCAGCACACGGAATCCGACCCGGTCGAGGACGCCGGGTTGTTCGAGCACGACCGCGGCCACCCACCGGCCGAATCGTTCGACCGCCTCGCGGCGAGTCGCATCACCGCCGGACAGCATCCTCTGGAGCAGAGACAGGCGTTCCGCGCTGGGCCACCGCTCGAACGGTGCCGTGCCGGTGACGGTGTCCAAGGCTGCCCGAAGGGGCGTGCCGATGTGGTCGGGCACCGCGGGCAGTTCGAGAAGTTCGGGAAACAGCGCGGAGGCCGCGGCGACGAGCAGGGGATCGAGCATCAGGTGGAACCGGCCTTCTCCGCGGGCGCGTTCCACGCCTGCATCGCGAACGCGGCCGCCTTACGGAGGTCGTCGTCATCGGGAACGGTGTATTCGAGCGTTACCGAGCCGTCGAATCCAGCGGCGGTGAGCACCGAGATGACTTCGGCGATGCGCAGCGTCGCTGCGGTGACCTTGGTGCGGTCGGCCGCGGCGAAATGGACAAGAGAGATCTTCTCGGCGTGGGCGCCGACAATCTCGTCCAGGTGGCCGTCGAGATCGGCCAGGTGATAGAGGTCGGCCAACAGCGTGACGCGGTCGTCGTCGATCATCTCCCGCAGCTGATCGGCCTCGTCGAGCGTGTTGAGCAGGAAGCTTTCGTCGGTGCGCAGCGCTTCGAGCGCCAGTTGGACGCGTGCCGGCGCGTCACGGAGCACCTCACGGATCGCGGATGCGGCGCGCTCGATGCCGGTCTGTCGCGGCTCGTCCTGCCAGGGGATCTCGCGGCATGCGGGGACGACGACGAGCTGGGTCGCGCCGAGATGTTCGGCCTGCTCCAAGGCGGCGGCCAGGTACCGCTGGGCGCCACGTCGGCTGGCACCGTCGGGTGATCCGAGTTCGGCATCGGGGTTCCATTGCCAGCACAGCGACGGCGCGCTGAGACCGTGCTCGCTGAGCGCGAGGCGAACGGATTCCGTATCGAGATCCGGTCGTGCGTCGAGTTCGACAGCCGTCAGTCCGGCGGCTGCCGTGCGCAGCAATGCCTGGTCGCGATGGCCGAGAACCCATTCACTGGACGCGATCTCGATGGGGCGCGACGGTATCACCTCAACCACGTGTCAACTCGTCGCTTCCGTCGCCAGGGCACGCAGATACTGCCTGCTCACAGACAGCGCGTCGAAGATGTCGCCGTCGCAGGCGTCGAACTCGACGATCCACCAGGCCGCGTCCTCAGCGGCCGCGAGCGTCGGCTCGAGCCTGATCGTGCCCTGACCCAGGGCGACCATGGGTGCGTCGACGTCTTCGGCGGCGCCGTCTTTCACGTGGATCAGCTGCGCCCGTGACCCCAGTCGGGTGATGAGCGCGACGGGGTCGACACCGGCCACCGTGGCCCAGTAGACGTCGAGTTCGAAGAACACCGACGGGTCCAGCGCGGCATGGAGAAGCTCGAGCGACGGCGTTCCGTCGACGGGCTGCAGTTCCCACCAATGGTTGTGGATACCGAACTCGAGACCCTCCGCGCGGGCGACGTCGTTGGCGCGGCCGTACATATCGATCAGTTCGTCGACGCCGGCCTTGCTCCCGTAGCGTGGGTCTTCGGGCCAGCCGTGCCAGACGATGCGGCGGGTGCCGAGGATGTCGGCCTGACGCAGTACGGCGTCGAGGTCCTTGCCGAGCGGGATCTCCACATGGGCCGAGCAGACTTGAAGTCCGTATTTCGAGAAGATGCCGGAGGCCTGGACGATGTGCTCTTCGTCGAGGTCGCCCTCGACCCCGAACGCGGTTTCTACACCGGCGAACCCGATATCGGCCAGGGTTGCGACGGTGCCGTCGAAGTCCGCGGCAAGGTGGTCGCGAACGCTCCACAGCTGCACGGCGATGGGGGGCTGAGCCGTCGGGGACATCGAGGACCTCTACTCGTTCGGGGCGGCAGTGGACGCGGATGGGGTGGAAACGCGAGACAGCCTGCGGATCACCAGCGCCGTCAGTGCGGCGACGCCGAGGATGGCGACCAGCAACAGCGCGGACGCGGCGTTGACTTCAGGGCTCACCCCGAACTTCAACGCCGACAACAGGTAGAGCGGCCAGGTTGGCGTGCCGCCGGCGGTGAACTGTGAGGTCACCACGTTGTCGAAGGACAGGACGAAGGTGAGCAGGAATGCCCCGAGCAGTGCGGGAGTCAATCGCGGTAGGGTCACCTGCCACAGCGTCGCCCACGGGCCGGCGCCCAGGTCGGCGCTGGCGTGTTCGAGATCCAGGCCCGTCCCGGTGTAGCGCGCTCGCACGATCAGCAGCGCGACCGATGTCCCGAAGACGGCGTGGCCGACCATGGCGGTCAACGGGCCGAACGGGACACCGAATCGCATGTAGAACAGCAGAAGTCCGATCGCCAGGACGACTTCGGGCACCACGAGGGTCAGCAGCAGCACACCTTCGTAGGGCAGCCGCACGGCGTACTTGGCGCGCCCGATGACCAGGGCCGCCGCACAGGCGAACGAGACCGACAGCAGCGCCGAGCCGACGGCGATGGCAGCCGAATTGCCGATCGCCTCGACGATCTGCGGGTTGTTCAACGCCTGGGAGAACCACTTGGTGGAAAAGCCCGCCCACACGGTGATGATCTGTCCCGCGTTGAACGCGTAGCCCAACACCACGACGATGGGCACGAACAGGAATCCGTATGTCAGCAGCGCGAATCCGCCGAGGATATGCGGTACGGACAGGAGCCGGAACGTCAGCGCCAGCACCGCTGCGCCGACGACGAACAACACCGCGCGTGAGCCGCTCACGCCACCGGTGAGCGCGCCGAGGACGCTCGACACGACGGAGACACTGCCGACCAGCAGTCCGGCGGCCGCGGCGAGCGACCGGGGTGCTTTACGCTCAGACGGCACCGAGATTCCTCTCGGCTCGGTTGGTCATGAACAGGTACAGCGCAAGGCAACCCGACAGCGCGATCACCACCAGGAGGCCGAGTGCGGCGCCGAACGGGTAGTTCTGGCCCTCCAGGAACGCGCGGCTGATCAAGGTGCCGACGAAGTCGACGCGGCCGCCGCCCAGTACCGCCGGGATGACGTATTCACCGGTCATCGGGATGAACACCAGCAGCGAACCCGCGATGACGCCGGGAGCGACGACCGGCAGGCTCACCTGCCGGAACGCCGCGAATCGGCTGCTACCGAGGTCCTTGGCCGCGTCGACCAGGCGCCAGTCCATCCGCTCCAGCGCCGCGTAGGCGGGCAGGATGAACAGGGGAAGATAGCCGTACACGATGCCGATCTGCACGGCCGTTCCCGTGTTCAGCAGGTTGAGCGGCCCGTGCAGCAGTCCGAGCGTGTGCAGCAGATCGGCGAGAAGGAAGTCGTCGCTGAGCACCAGTCGCCACGCGTAGGCCCGGAGCAGGAATGCGGTGAGGAACGGCACCATCACCAGCGCCAGCAACAGGTTTCGCCGCCGGGCCGGGGAGTACCGGGCCAGCCAGTAGGCGAACGGGAACCCGATGAAGACGGTGGTGATGGTCCCGATGACGGCGAACCGGAGGCTGCGCACGAAGGCCTGCAGGTACAACCCGCCCAGCGCGTCGGCGAAGTTGTGGAAGGAGAAGCCGTACACCACTTCGCCGTAGCCCTGCCGGGTGGCCAGCGAGTAGACGATCACGACTACGAGGGGCAGCAGGAAGAACGCCGTGTACAGCGATGCCGACGGCCAGGCCAGCACCAGTGGGTACTCGTCATCGTGGCGGGATTGCCGCGCGCGCGACCACCCTGCCCGTGCGAGTACCGCCAGCGGAAGCGTGGCCAGAAGCATTACGACCGTGGTGATTTCACCGAGACCGGCGGCCGTGATCGTCACCAGGAGGCCGGCGCCCACGATGGTGGCCGCCACCGCGCGGATCACGTATCCGGCGGCTGCCACGTTCACGCGGCCTTGAATTCGTCGTAGGCGCGCGTCACCATGTCGAGGTAATCGGGTGTGGGCATCAGGATTTCGTACTTGTCGAGCTGGGCCTGCGGGATGTTGATGGTGGGATCGTTGATCAGAGTGGGTTTGACCAGGGAATCGATGCCATTGACCGGTACCAGGGTGCCGACCGCGTTCATCTCCTTGGCGGCCTCTGCGGGGGCGCAGACGTAATCGATGAACTTGTGCGCAGCCACCGGATCCTTGGCCGACGCCGCGATGGCCCAGTTGTCGATGAAGTACTCCGTGCTCCCCGTCTGCGGGAGCAGGAACTGCACCTTGGTGCCGCCGGCCTGCTCGTTGATGTTCTTGGCGATGTAGTTGTAGCCCATGCAGATGTCGATGGAGCCCGTGGTGCCGCCTTCGAGTTCGTCGGCGCCGAAGCTGGTGATCCGCGGTTTGACGGAGATCAACAGCTGTTTGGCGGCCTCGATGTCGTCGGGGTTGGTGGAGCCGATGGGTTTGCCGATCGCCGCCAGCGCGAGGGTGAACGTCTCTTTGGCGCCGGGAAAGAAGTTGACCTTCGCCGTCGGGTTCGCCTTGATCAGGTCGAAGACTTGCGCCAACGATGTGGCAGTTCCCTTGACCGTGGCGGTATTCCACCAAAACGATGCCACCCCGATCGCTTTCGGGACGGTGTAGAGGTTCTTCGGGTCGTACGCGAGGCCCATCACACCGGGGCGAACGTTCTTGAGGTTGGGGATCAGCGACTTGTCGAGTTCGCGCAATAGCTTGCGCTCGACGAGTTGGACGGTTTCGGACGGTCCGCCGACCACGATGTCGTAGTCGGCGTTCCCGGAGGCCAGGGCCGCGATCATCTCCGTGCCGGTGGAGTAGGTGACGAGGCGGACCTTGGGGCCGACGGCACCGGTGAAGGCGGAGACGTTGTCCTCTGCGATGTAGTCGGCGTAGTTGCCGATGACCAGCTGGCCTTCCACTTTGTCGCCGTTCAGCGCGGCTGGTGTCGACGACGCGCTGGACTGCTGGGGCCCGGAGGTTCCGCACGCGGCGAGCGCCAGCAGCGCCGCTCCGCCACCGAGGCCGAGCAGTGCCTGCCGGCGAGTCAGAGCGGCTCGGATGTGTGGGGCTTGGTTCTCGTCGGCCAGAATGGTGACCACACGGTTGTTACGCATCGGGTTTCTCCTTGAGATCGGAATCGGCCGCTCCGAGCAGCAGGACGCTGTTCGGGGCGAGGTCCAGGACGACGTGCTCGCCGGCACGCAGATGTGCTGTGTCGGTCGCTGCGCGGTAGCGATCCTGTTGGGCGACAACACGTTGACCGTCTCGCAGGGCGATGACGAGCTGCACCTTGTGACCGGTCAGCATCGCCGTCTCGATCCGGCCGTGCGCTTCGGCCTCGTCGATACCGCGCACGGAGACGTCGGCGGGCCGGACACCGATGAGCACGTCGCGCTGCCCGACGCCGGGAGTGTCGACCGTCGAGGCGATGGGTGCGTGCAGTGCTCCGTCGAGCAGGCTGGCCGTGCCACCGTGCAGATCCGCGCGTAATTGGTTCATGTCGCCGATGAACGACGCGACGAACCGTGACTTCGGCGCGTCGTACACCTGTTGCGGTGTCGCCAGTTGCTCGATGCGTCCGTCGTTCATCACCGCGATGCGGTCCGACATGCTCAGCGCCTCACCCTGGTCGTGGGTGACGAAAACAAACGTCAAGCCCACCTCGGCGTGAATCCGTTTCAACTCGATCTGCATGTGCTCGCGCAACTTGAGGTCCAGTGCCCCCAGCGGCTCGTCGAGTAGCAGCACGCGGGGGCGGAGGACGAGGGCGCGTGCCAATGCCACCCGCTGCTGTTGGCCGCCCGACAGATCGGCGGGCCGTCCGCGCGCTCGATCGCCGAGCCCGACGAGTTCGAGCGCTTCTGCGGCCTGGTGCCTGCGGGCGGCCTTCTTCACACCGCGCTGCTTCAGTCCGTAGGCCACGTTGTCGAGCACGGACAGATGCGGGAACAGCGCGTAATGCTGGAAGACGGTATTGACGTCGCGTTTGTGCGGTGGCAGTCCCTCGGCGGGCCGTCCACCGATCAGAATGCGTCCCTCGCTGGGGTGCTCGAATCCTGCGATCAACTTCAAGGTGGTCGTCTTGCCGCACCCGGATGGTCCCAGCAGGGACAGGAATTCACCGTGCTCGATGTCGAGATCGAGGTTGTCCACCGCGACGGCGGCACCGTATCGCTTGGTCACCCCGCTGAGGCGCACATCCACGCCGTCGGATTGCCCCGCAGCAGAACTGGACTGCCGCGTGGTCAGCACACTCGGGCTCGCTTGCGACGTCCTCATGTGAGTGCACCTTCCACGGTGGCGGCCGTCAGCGAGATTTTGGCGCCCCTTCCAGTGGCGGCGGAATGCTCGACCGCATCGCAGATCAACGCGGCGCGATAGCCGTCTTCGAAGTCGGCGCCGTGCGGGCGCACCGATCGGTGGGCCGCGACGGAGGTGAGGAAATGGTGCAGTTCGTGCACGAATGTGTGCTCCCACCCCAGCACGTGACCGGGTGGCCACCATGCGTCGAGGAGTGTGTCGTTGCGGTCGGTGACCAGCACTCGGCGGAATCCCCGGTGACCATCGGTACCGGATGTATCGACCTCGAGCTCGTTCAGGCGTTCCAGCGAGAAGCGGGCAGATCCCTTGGTGCCGTTCACTTCTATCGAAAGATCGTTGACGTGTCCGTGAGCGACGCGCGATGCCTCCAGTGTCCCGATCGCGCCGTTGTCGAACCGCACGGTTGCTACGAAGGCGTCATCGACGGTGACGGATCCGCCGGGGCGTTCGTCGAAGAACGTCGCCGTCGCACCGGTGACTTCGTCGACTTCGCCGATCAGATACCGGCCGAGGTCGGCGATATGGGAACCGAGATCGCCGAGCGCCCCAGAGCCGGCTTGGTCGGCATCGAGGCGCCACGTGGCAGGGGCGCTCGGGTCGGTCAGCCAATCTTGAAGGTAGCGCGCCCGGAAGTGCAGCGGCCTGCCCAGCGCACCGCCGGCGATGAGCTCCTTGAGCTTCCGGATTGCCGGTACAAAGCGGTAATTGAACGCACACATGTGGACGACGCCCGCATGTTCGGCCGCCTGCCAGATGCGGAGCGCCTCGGATCCGGTTCGCCCGAGCGGTTTCTCGCAGATGACGTGTTTGCCCATTGCGAGCGCGGCGATCGTCGGCGCTTCGTGCAGATCGTTGGGTGCGGAGTTGTCGAATACCTCCACCGACGGGTCGTCGACGAGGGTCCGCCAGTCGCCAGTGGTCCTCCTGACGCCGAAGGATCGCGCAAAGTCCTTGCGGCGCTGCTCGTCCCGGCCGGCGACCACCTCGAGTCGGGGCAGCAGCGGGGGAGGCGAGTACATCGAGGCAACGCCCTGGTATCCGCGGGCGTGGGCTCGGCCCATGAATGCCGTGCCCAGCAGACCGATACCGATCGAGGGCGTCGGGCGGGTCACGATTGCGCTACTCCAACGGCGTGCGCTGCGTTGATGACTCGGTGTTCCATCCCACTCCTCGTTCGGCCGATAGGCGACGCTAACCCACACTTACGCCGATTGTCAGACAGAACTTCAAAAGTTACGGTGTATTAACATGCAGAACTCAGGTCGCGACACTCGCGATCTGAAAGCACGAGTCCGTGCGTGGGGGACGTATTACCGAGTTAGGGTCTGCACATATGAACGCGAACGGCGTCGATCGGGTGGGTAGCGCAACCCCTGCTGATGTGCTCCGACTCATCCGCACAGGGCACGCACGCACCCGTGGGGATCTGCAACGGCTCACCGGAATGGCCCGTTCCACGGTGGCCCAGCGCATCGATGCCCTCACCGAGCACGGACTGGTGGTCACCGGTCAAGACAGCGTGTCCTCGGGCGGACGGCCGTCGAGCACGTTGCTGTTCAATCACCGGGCCGGTCTGGTGCTGACGGCGGATTGCGGAGCCACCCATACCCGAACGGCTGTCTTCGACCTGGGTCTGAATGTGGTGGCCGAGGAGGTCTCCGACTTGAACATCGCCGATGGTCCCGTGGCGGTATTGGATTGGCTCGCGGCACGTTTCACCGAATTGCTGATGACTGTTGGCGACGAGGGGCAGCGTGTGCTGGCGATCGGCATCGGCTTGCCGGGTCCGGTCGAACACGCCACCGGCAAACCGGTGGCTCCGCCGATCATGCCGGGGTGGGACGGTTTCGACGTCCCGCGCTACCTGCAGCAGACATTCCCAGTTCCGGTACTCGTGGACAACGACGTCAACCTGATGGCACTCGGTGAGGCGGCCATTGCCTATCCGCACGTCTCACCGCTGGCCTTCGTCAAGGTCGGGACCGGCATCGGATGCGGAATCATCACCGGCGGAAGGGTTTTCCATGGGGCGCACGGCGCCGCTGGTGATATCGGGCACATCCGCGTCACGGATCACCACGACGTCGTCTGCTGGTGCGGCAACGTCGGCTGCCTGGAGGCCGTCGCCGGCGGCAAGGCCTTGGTTGCGAATCTGCGTGAGTCCGGAGCCCGTACGAACGGCGATGTCGTCGACCGCGTGTTGGCCGGTGACGCGGCGGCCGTCCGCGCCGTCCGCAATGCGGGTCGAGAGATCGGGGGCGTACTGGCCGGACTGGTGAGCACGATCAATCCGGCCGTGATCGTCCTCGGCGGCCAGATCGCCGACGCAGGCCAATACCTGCTCGCCGGTGTCCGCGAAACCATCTACGCCCGCTCGCTGCCGCTCGGCACCCGCGACCTCGAGGTGACTCGATCTCGGTTGGCCGACCGAGCGGGCATCACGGGCGCGGCCATGATGACCACAGAGCATGTGCTCGCAGCCGACTCGATCGATGCGCTGTTGGGGGCGGTGCGGTGACGACGTCCTCCCACGGGGGAAGGAAGGCGACGCGAGCGCGATGCGAAAAGGCAGTGATGCATCTGATGTGTATGCAGTGGGTTTCTGCTAACCCGCCATAATCGATTCCGGCGCGCCGTGATCTTCCCGATCTGGAGGTGCCGGGGTCCGGCAGGGGAGAGGTGACCGAGCGAGTGGAACCGTGAGCCTCACGCCGTGCCGGCATCCCAATTTGGTTGTCCCAGTGGGCCCCTCCCAAGGCGTAGGAGGATTGCGGCAAGCGCGTTGCCTTCACGGCCTAATCGCGTTCGATACCGGGCGATGATCTCCAGTTCGCGCTGATAGACGATCCGGGGACCACCAGCGTCGCGGCGACTGCGCCCTACTCGACGAGACACCTCGACGCGGCGCTGGATCAGTCTCAGTATCTCCTCGTCCAGTGCGTCGATCTCCTGGCGCAGTACTGTCGGTTCGCGCCGCACCTGCTCGGACTCGATAACGTCCTGAACTGCCGCGCCGGTGCGACTCTGGCCCCCGCCCGGAAGCCGCCGGACCAGTTGCTCGATCACCGCTTGCGCTCCGCGATCCAGGTGACCATGACGTCGTGGTCCTTGTCGAAGCACTCCGCGATGTCGAAGCCCAGCGAGGCGAAAGCGTCTACGTACTCCTCCTCACGCCAGACGCGGACACCGGTGAGTTCGTGATAGATCTCGAAAGTAGGTGCGAACCAGGGTAATTCGTGCCAGTACTTGCCCTCCGAACGCACGACGTCCCCGATCACGAACCGGCGCAGGTCCGGGAACCACTCCAACCACGCGCCCAGCACCTTGTCGATACCGCCGCCGTCGGTGGCCAACTGGTGCATGAGATTGAACGACATCGCCGTGGTGACATCAGCCCGGACGCCGTCATCGAGCCACGAGGGCAGCTCGTCGCCGGGTTGGACGGAACCGGCGCGCAGGCGAACCCGGTCGGCGAAGCCGCCGCTCGCCAACCGCTGCCGAGCGGCGGCGATGACCCCGGCTTCGATGTCGACCCCGACCAGCTGCTCGGTGAGCCCGAACTCACCGATGATCTGCAAACGGCCGCCGTCGGCGCATCCCAGGTCGATCGTGCTACCCGGAGCGGAGTCCTGCGCAATCCGCGCGGCAATCGCCTGCAGGGTCTCCGGGTGGCGCCGCGCGATGTCGCTGCAGCCGCGGGCCACGGCGTCAGGATCGGTCTGCGCGGGAACGGTGTCGGCAGTGGCGGCGAGGCAGCCGACTTGCCGGAAAGTGGGTTCCCAGCCACGGGTCGCGATACGGACGAATCCGCGGTTGAACGCGACCTCGTGTCCCTCTTCGGTCAGTCGGTACCCGGCCCCGGCGGGCTGCAGCCATCCGATGCGCTGCAGGGCCCGCGCAAGCGCGCGTTGGAGACCGGTGGCTACGAGGATGGTCGCGTCGGGGTCGAGCAGTTGTTCCCACCAGCCCAAGTCGTCAGCGGCGACGACAAGGTGCGCGGCGGTCTGGCCTTCCAGCAGGTCGGCGAGCGTGATGCGCTCGCGTGGGGCGAAGCTCGTCATTTCAGCAGTCCCTCCGTCATTGCTCAGGTGATACTGGCGATCACTTGCACTTCGATGAGCAAGCCGTCCACTGGGAGCCCGCAGACGACGGTGGTGCGGGCGGGTGGGGTCGTTCCGAAATGCTCGGCGTAATGGGCGTTCCACGCGCCGAACCACTGGCGATCGGCGAGGAAGCACTCCACGCGCAGCAGGTCCTCACGCGCAGCGCCGGCTTCACCGAGCACCATGTCGAGCCGGGCAAGCACCCAACGCGCCTGGGCGTCGAAGTCATCGAACAGCGGCGTGAGCGTGGCCGGGTCGAGCGCAGCGATCCCCGCGCTGACCACGACACCGCCCCCGACTCCGAACGGCGCGAACGCGGGGGCGCTCACCGTGTCCCGACCATCGTCGCGTCGAGGTCAGCCAGGCTCGAAGCGCCTGCCAGGATCATCAACGTCCGCAACTCGTCGGCGAGCAGCTCGATGGTCCGGCGCACCCCCGCCTCGCCGCGGGCCGCCAGGCCGTACACGGCGAGTCGGCCGAGCACGACGACGTCGGCGCCAAGAGCCAGCGCGAGGAACAGATCGCTGCCGTTACGCACCCCGCTGTCGAACGCTATCGGTACCTGCCCGGCCACCGCGGCGACCACTTCGGGCAGTGCGTCCAGGCTGGCCGGGGCCGGGTCGATCTGTCGTCCACCGTGGTTGGACACGACGATGGCGTCTGCGCCCGCTTCGAGCGCTTTGACCGCCGCTTCGGCAGTCAGCACTCCCTTGGCGATCCACGGCATCCCGCACCGATTCGTGGCCTCGGCCAGCCGGTCCCAGTCCCATGTCGGGGCGCCGTGGTTCACCAGCCGCCCGAACATCTCGGCCACATCCGGCGCCCCTTCACCGACGGTGTTCCCGGCGAAGTAGGACAGGTCCGGATCGAATCGGTTCATCCTGTTGCGTACGCGGAAACCGGCTGTGGGACAGTCCACGGTGACGCACAACGCGCGATACCCGGCCGTCTGTGCGCGTTGGGCAGCGACTTCGAAATGTTCAAAGGGATGCAGTTGCGCAATCACGGCCGACGTTGGCGCTGCCTGTGCAACCTGTTCGTAGGAATACGTGCCCGCCTCTGGCACGATCGATGCGGTTCCACACGTGGCGTTGGCGCGCGCCACAGCCAGTTGCCCCTGCGGGTGAAACAGCGCGTCGCCGCCGAACGGTGCGGTCAGGATGGGCACTGCCAGTGGGATTCCCAAGAACGTCGTGTCGGTGCGCGGGTTGTTCACCCCGCTCATCGGTCTGGGCCGGATCACCCGTCGTTCGAAGGCGGACCGGTTGGCCCGCAACGTCGCCTCACCGCCGGCGCCGCCCTCGAGGAAATCCCTCACATCGGCGGCCAGTGTCTGCAATGCCGAATCCCGAATCTCCTCCAGCGCCGCGAAATCGACATCCTGCGGGTACATCGAGCTGATCGCCGAGGTAGTCATCGAACCTCTTCCGTGACGCTAACCGATGCGCTTGGGTCAGACGCCGCCGCGATCAAGGAG
The DNA here is from genome assembly GCF_002101555.1 of Mycolicibacterium canariasense. Classification (GTDB taxonomy): domain Bacteria; phylum Actinomycetota; class Actinomycetes; order Mycobacteriales; family Mycobacteriaceae; genus Mycobacterium; species Mycobacterium canariasense. The sequence goes on along the minus strand of NZ_LQOL01000045.1, from coordinate 23,162 downwards.
CGCTTGCGGCCGTAGGCGAGGTAGCACACGGTCCCGACGACGAGCCATACGCCGAAACGCACCCAAGTCAGGGGCTCAAGCGAGATGACCAGCAGGACGCAACCGGCCAGCGCGAGCAACGGCACTGCCGGCATCAACGGCGTCCGAAACGGACGCTGCCGATCAGGTTCCGTCGTGCGCAGCACCAACACGCCGAGGGACACAAGCGCGAACGCGAACAGCGCGCCGATGTTGACCATTTCGGCGACGATGCCGATCGGCACGAACCCGGCGATCACCGCGCCCACCGCACCCAGCAGAACAGCCAAACGAACTGGTGTGCCCCTGCGCCCCGTGGTCGCGAGGGCCGAGGGCAGCATGCGGTCGCGACACATGGCGAACACGAGCCTGGTCTGCCCGTAGACGATCATCAGTAGACCCTTGGTGAGCGCGACCACCGAGGCGGCCAGGATCAGCCCACCGATCCAGCCCATCCGCAGCCCGCTGAACACCGTGGCGATCGGCGCCTCGTTGTTCAAGGTCGAGTACGGCGCCACCCCAGTCAGCACCGCACTCACGGCGATGTAAAGCACGGTCGCGACGAGCACGGAGCCGACGATCGCGAACGGCAGGTCGCGTCGCGGGTTTCGACTTTCTTCCGCGGAGGTCGCGACGACGTCGAAGCCGAGGAACGCGAAGAACGCGATGGCCGCGCCGCTTATCACACCACTTGCGCCGAAAGGCGCGAACGGTGCCCAATTGGCGGTCTGAATATGCGGGGCGCCGACCGCCACGATGATCAACAGCACCCCGATGGTCAACGCCACCAGGAACTTGGTCACGCGCGCGGTGAGCCGCACCTCGCCCGCCAACACCGCGACGACCGCCGCGATAACGAGGATCGCGGGCATGTTGACGATCCCGCCGTCGGCCGGTGCCGCGGTGAGTGCCGCAGGCAGCCTGACTCCGAACAGCGATTCCATTGCCGCGCCGAACATTCCGGACCAGCCGATGGCGATCGCCGAACCTGCGACGACGAATTCGAGAATGAGGTTCCACCCGACCAGGAAAGCGGCCGCCTCACCGAGCGTGGCGTAGGTGTAGGTGTAGGCGCTACCGGACACCGGCGCCATCGCCGCCAGCTCGCTGTAACAAAGCGCGACGAGCGTGCACACCACACCCGCCAGGACGAAGGACAACACGATCGCCGGACCGGCCTTGGTGGCCGCGGCGACGCCGGTGGTGACGAAGATGCCTGCACCGACGATCGTCCCGATCCCCATTGCGGTGAGATCACTTCGGCTGAGTCGGCGGTTCAGCCGGGCATGACCCTCGGCACTCGCGGCGACGGCGAGCTCGGGCGCCCTGCGGCGCCATCGGTGTGGCGGTGGCAACAAGAGCACGCTGCGGTCCTTTCACGGAGAGGCAAACATGGGAAGAAGTTCCCGTCTCGACAAAGACGAGATTGGCGGAGGTGCCCGGTCGGGTCAACTCGAACATGAGAAGTTATTCTCGTATTAACATGGCGGGGTAGTATGGCGCCGATCTGACATGGTGAATCGCATGCGGCTGCGCCGCGATACCGCTCGAACCCGGGACCGGTTGCTCGACGCCGCGGGTGAGCTGCTCGCCGAACGAGGCGTCGATTTCAGCCTGCCGGATCTCGCCCGCGCCAGCGGAGTCGCCACCGCGACCGTCTACCGGCATTTCGACGACGTCGGCGACGTTCACCGCGAGTTCTACTATCGGCTGGTCGACGAACTGGTCGCCGAACTGAACGCGGTTCCCGATCACGGCATACAACGTTTCGAGAAGCTTGGACAACGCTGGGTAGACCTGGCCATCCAGTGGGGCCGCGCCGCGACCCGCATTCGCAGTTCCGATGGATTTCTCGAGCGCGTCCGCAAGCAAGATCCTCCGACATCGGCGCTTTATGCGGCTCTTGCTCCCGTCGTCGAGGAACTCGTCGAAGAGGGCGCGATCCCCGAGCAGGACGTCGACTACGCAACCCTGCTGTGGATCACCGTCTTCGACGAGCGTGTGATCGTCGACTTGGCTGAGCTGAATTGGCCGCCCCGGCGCATCGCCCGCACGCTGTCGGCGTCACTGAACGCCGCCTGGCAGGCTCACGACTGATGGCGCAGAGACGGACTCACCGGCCGGCTGCCTGAACAGGCGACTGGCAAGAATGCCGAGCACCAAGGCTGCGGCTCCGAATAGCATTGACGCCCAACGGAAAGAGATGTCCAGCCCAAGCCACCCGGTCGCCAGGCCCATGCCCAACGTTGTCGCCGCAGCGCCGAAGTACGCGACGGCGCTGAACGTCGACGTAGCCACCCCCTGGCGCGCAGCGTCCGACACGGTCAGCGCGGCGAAGAGCCCGCCCCGGAACGCAAGGCCCTGACCGATTCCGGTGATCACGGCGCCGAGCGCCAACACCACGGTCGAGTGCGTTGGCCCCGACAATGCCGTGAGCGCCAGCCCGATCGCCATGAACAGGGGGCCAGCCACCAAGTCGGTCCGCGGCGAGCGGCGGCCGGCCACCATCGAGCCCAGGCAGGCAGCCCCGAGGTACAGCACCACCGGGCTTGCCGCGACCACCAAACTGGTAGCGCCCAGGAGGTCGACCGCGTAAGTCGGTACGAGCGCGACCATCAGACCGGCTGTCACCCAGGCGCCCATGCCGATCGCCGACGCCACCGCGAACCGTCCCCTTTCGTCGGGGCGCACCATGGCTGTGTCGCCGCGGGCGCCACGCGCGTCCGCTCGAGCCGGCTCGGCGAATTCACGAATCACCCACAACGACACCACGCACACCACGCTGACGGCCGCATGCACGAGATAGCACAGCTCTCGCGGCAGAGGCAGGAACTCGGCCAGCAACGCCGTGAGCGCCGTACCTGCCGCCGATCCAAGGAGCGCGCACAGCGCCGTGGCCGACGCAGAGCGCCCTCCGCCGTGGTGGCGCAACAGAACGGCGGCCGCCCCAGTCGAGATACCCACGGCCACGCCGGACAGCACGCGGCCGGACAGCACTCCGGCGAGTGTCACAGGCTGCCAAACGAAACAGAGGTCGGACGCGACACCCAGCAGCAGCCCCGTGACGAGGAGGGCCCGGGGCGTGCTGCGGCGAGCCACCCACCCCGCAGAACCCAGTACGACCACCAGGGCGACGAGATAGACACTGAACAACACGGTCAGTCCGAACGCATCCAACCCCAGGCTCGCTCGGTAACCGGGCAACAACGGCGTCGGCAGGTTGGGGCCGGCCATCACAATCGTGAACGCCGCGATGAGTAACACCACTCGCACGCCGATGCCCCCTAATTCGAGAATATATTCTCATATTTACGGTGCTGGGGTGTCACCGTCAACCTGTTGCATGAGCCTGATCGTGACCCCACTCGATGCACCGTCGTCACCGCGTGCGAGATTGCCGGTCGCCTCAATCCCGTGCGCTCCCAACTCGTGCGATACCCGCTCCTCGTCGCGAGGGGGCTCCGTAGATGCATCGGGATCCACGGTGACGGCCAGACTAAGCTCGAACCGGCTCACACCGGAGGGGCCCCGGCCGCGTTCTGCAGGACGGCGCCGTCAAGGTCGCCTACGGTTGGGCATCGACGACGGCGACATCGTCACACTGCGGCTGACCGTCGCGGAGGACCGATCGGGCGGAAACTATGTGGCACCTGCGGCGGGACGATCTGGACACCCTCGCCACCGGCGCCGCGCTGCTGGGTTCGGGCGGCGGCGGCCAGCCGTACTGGTTCCGGGCATTGGCGGCCCATGCCTTCGGCGAACGCGACGAGCTGCCGGTGCACGACATCGACGACCTGCCGGCCGACGCGCTCGCCATCGCCACCGGCCTGGTCGGATCACTGCTGGCGTTCCACGAGCGCTCACCTGAGGGCACCGAGTTCACCCGGGCCGTCGACCGGGTCCGTCGCGAATTCCCGGATATGCCAGCGTGTGTCACCAACTACGAGAGCGCGGGCGCCAACATCTTCGCCGCTCTGGTGGTCGCGGCGGCCGGTGAGCTGCCGCTGGTCGACTGCGACGGCATGGGCCGGGCGCTGTCCTGGCTGGACCAGACCACCTATGACGTCGACGGGGTGTCCATCGCGCCGTTCGTGTGCACCGACAGCTACGGGCGAACCGTGCTCTACGAAGACGTTCGGGGGCGCACCGCCGAGGAATTCATCCGCGCCGCAGCGGTATCCATGGGCGGCTGGTGCGCGTTCGCCGGCTATCCGGCGACGCTCGAGCGGCTGCGCACCGCCGGCATCCCGGGCACCTTGCGCCGGGCACTGGCACTGGGCCGCACGGTCACCGACGCCGAGCCGCGCGTTGTCGTCGACGCCCTGATCGACCGGCACGACGCCCGCCGCGTCGCCACCGGTCGCGTTGCCGACGCCCGCTGGCGCCGGATCAGCGACGGCGGTATCGGCTCGGTGGTGATCAGGGGCTCCGGCGATGCCGCGGTGGTACGGGTGGAGGCGCGCAACGAGTTCCTGATCGTCGTGGTCGACGGCGAAATCGTCGCCAGCACACCGGAGATCATCTGTCTGATGCGCACCAGGGACGGACGTGCGCTGCAGGCCGAGACGGTGCTGGCCACCGGGACCGAGGTCGACGTCGTGGCGCTGCCCGCCCCGCCGCGCTGGCGGGAGCCGCGGTTCCACCACAAGGTGACACCGGCGGCATTCGGGGTCGTCGGTGTCTGACATCGCGTCCGTGCGAGACGTGCTCGCCCTACCTGACCTCGCCGGTGCCGAGATATTGGGCGGCGCAATCGGATTGGACCGGCCCGCACACGACGCCCACATCATCGCTCCACGCGCCGAGCGCACGGTGGCCGAGCGCAGCGTCGTGTTCCTCACCTCCGGCGACAGCCTCGCCACCGAGCTGTCGCTGCCCGGCCTCGCCGAACGCCAGACGGCTGCCGTCATCGTCGACCACGACGTGCTGGTCTCCACCCGCTGGCTGGCCGACCGGTTCGGCTTACCGCTGGTGCGACTACCGGCCGACCGCTGGGAAACCGCGCTCGCCGTCCGCGTCCACCTGCGCCGGCCGTTGGCCGAGCGGGGCGTCAAATGCGCGGAGGCGGCGGCGCGGTTGGCACTGGCCGACACCCCGTCGAGCGTGGCGACGACACTGGCCGGCGTGCTCGGTCACCCGGTCAGCGTGCTGGGCCCGTCGGGCGTCGTCCTCGCCGGACCGGGCGGTGCACCGAACGGCACCATCACCGCGTCCACACCGCCGGGTCGAGAAGCCGGTTCACGGCTCACCTGCGCGGTACATGCACCGAGTGGCCTGTCCGACGGCCACGTCGAGACCATCCGGGCGGTGGCCGGTCTCGGTCTGCTGCGGTTGTCGGCCTGGGCGGCCCGGTCGTCGTTGTCGGCGGCGTGGGACCAGGCGAGCCAGGGCGCGCTGCTCACCCACCTGCTCACCACCGGGGCCCTCGATGGCCCCCGCGCTGAGCAGGCGGTCGCGCTGGGTTGGCAGCTCGAAGGGTTCCACACCGCGGTCATGGTGCGGCCCGAGGACGCCAGGATCGACCGCTCCCTGGTCCTGACCGCGCTGCAGAACGCGCTCGTCGCCGCCGGTCTGACGGTGCCCGCGGTGCCGATGGCCGAGGGCTGGGTCTGGTGGACCACCACCCCGGCTCGGCCCACTGACGCGCAGCAGGCGTTGCGGGCCAACGAGGTTCGCCAGATCGTCGCCGACCTCGCCGAGTACGACATCGCGGCGGGTGTGGCCGGCGCGGACTACGGCATCGCCGGGCTGGTGCGCGCCATCGACGATGCGGCACGTCTGTGCCGGATCGCCGGGCATGCTCCGGGCAGGCGTCCGGTCGAGACGGCCAGCGATGCGAACCCGCGCCAGTACCTGCTGACCGCGGTCACCGATGAGCAGGCCCGGCAGCGCGCGCGGTTGCTATTGGAACCGCTGCGGTCGGCGGCCGACGATGCCCTGCTCGACACGCTCAACGTGTACCTGTTGTCGGAATGCTCCACGGCGGCGGCGGCGCGACGGCTGGGTGTGCACCGCAACTCGGTGCTCAAGCGGCTCGACCGCATCCGGTCGCTGCTCGGCGTCGACCTCGACGACGACGACACCCGGCTGGCCCTGCGCATCGCCTGCCGGGCGCTGTGATTCGTCGCGGTCGACCATTCCCGCCTCGGTTATCGGCGGCTCGCGGGTCTGGACGTGCCCACCGTACAAGCTCGATTCGTCAGGTCGTTACCGAGTGAGTTCCTCGATCACTGCGATACGCCGCTCGGGCTAGACCGGCTCGGCGTTTCGTCGCAGGAATTGCACGATTGCGGCCGTCGTCTCGGTGGGACTCTCCTCTGCGTTGAAGTGCCCGCCGGGAACCTCGACGCCCATGATGTTCGGCGCGAATGTACGTCGCCAGATCTCGGTCGGCGTCTCCGGCGCTCGACCCAGAAAGGCCTCACCCCAGATCACCAGCGCGGGATTGTGGATCACGGCGCCGCGGGCCAGGTCAGCTCGGTCCAGTTCCGGGTCGATGCGGGCGCCCGCACGGTAGTCCTCGCAGTAGGCGTGAATGTGCGCAGGGTCCGCCCAATCACGCCGGTACGCTGCCAGCACCTCGCTGTCGAATGCGTCCAGAGTCCCGGACATGGTGTGCTCCGCCGTCAACCGATCCAGTGCCGCTCTCGTCATCGACTTCTCCGCTGCGGCGCCGTCCTGCGCGAAGGTGCGCCAGTGCGGTGTGAATTCGGGATCGACCGCCATGCGGTCCCAGATGAGTGACGCCGGATAGTTGTCCATCAGCACCAGGCTCTCCACCGCATCGCCGGCGTCGAGCGCCATGCGATAGCCGACCAGCGCACCGCGATCGTGCCCGACCACCGAGAAGCGTGGGTATCCGAGCCCGGACATGAACGCCACCACCTCAGCGGCCATCCTGCGTTTGGAGTAGTCGTGGTGCGACTGGTCACCACGGGGCGCATCGGACTGGCCGTAGCCCTTGAGGTCGAGACACACCACCCGATGAGTCGAGGCGAGTGCAGGTGCCACTCGATGCCAGCACAGGTGGGACTGCGGAAAGCCGTGCAGCAGTACCACCGCTGGACCGCTCGCAGGCCCGCCCACGCGAGCGAAGAGTTTCACGCCGTCGGCGTCTGCGAAGACGGAATCGAATCCGGTGAAATGGTCAGGCACGTGAATTGCTCTCTCTCTCTCTCTCTTGTAGCGCAGTCAGAAGTTCGGGACCGCCAACGATGCCAAGCGGCCGGCTTCCTGTGTTCCGTCGACGTGGGCCCGTAGTGCCTGCTCGGATGCTGCGGAGAACGACGGAGGCGCCAGCGGATCCAGTCGCCATCCGACCGCGGCGGCGATCCGGTTTCTCGATTTCTCGATTTCCGCCGTCAAAGACGTCAGATCGATGCCGATCATCTCCCCGGCCCACTTGCGGGGGCGGCCGGCGACGAAAACCGAATCGACAGTGGCGGTATCGGTTCCCTGCACGACGGTGCCCACCGCGTTGTTGAAGGGCAGGTTGGACAGTGCGTTCGCCCGAAGAAGCAGCACATCGGCCTGAAAGCCCACCGCGATGCAACCGACGACACCGCCGAGCCCCACATGCAGGGCTCCGTTAGCGGTGGCCATCTCCAGGACATCGCGACTTGTCATGATCGGCGGCAAGTTCTCCTCGCCGTGAAAGCGTCTGCTGGCCAGCAGCATTCGCTGGGTAGCCATCGTGGCGCGCATCTGGGTGAACATGTCCCCGGCCAGTGTCACCTCGACGTCGGTGCTGAGGCTGGGGGCCAAGCCCAAGTCGCGGCACCGCTGAACGGGCGGTACACCGGTCGCGATGCCGATGTGCTGATCCGAGGTGGTGGCCAGGGTGACGCTGATGCCCTGATCGACGATCGCCTGCCACACGTAGTCGCTGAGGTCGGTGCAGTGGATGAGTGTCACGTCTGGACCCAAAGCGCCGGTCTGAGCAAGGTCGTACAGCTCGTCGGAGGCGCGGGGACCGAGTACCCCGTCGAAGGTGATGGCCAGACCCGCCTCGCGCGCATGCGCGAGTAGGCGGTCGGTAGGCCAGACGCGTTTGATGTCCAGGCCCATCCGCAGCGTGACCAGACCGCGATCGCCGAGGCAGTAGGCGTCTCGCAGCCGTGCCAGGTCTTCGGGCCAGTGTTCCTCCCACTCGCCGGCATTCGGGGCTGCGGACGCATGCACCACCCGGGCGCCCGCCTGTGCGTACGCCTCGAACACAGCGTCGCAGTGCGCGCGGCTGCGCGAATTGTGGGAGAAGTCGAGCACGGTGGTGATGCCGCTGTTGAGTGCGCTAAGCACGCTCACCTGGGTGCCGATCCGCATGTCGTCCGGGGTGTAGTGCAGTGCCATCCCGCCATGGATGCTGGCGACGTAGGAGTCGAGGTCGGCGTCGGCGATCAGTCGTCGGAACGCCGTCTGCCAGGCGTGTCGATGGGCGTCGACCAACCCTGGGCACAGGATGAACCCGGTGCAGTCGATGGTCACGGCGCCTGCCGTTCGCGGGTCCGAGGCGAGGTCTTCACCGACGGCGACAATGGTGCCGTCCTGCACCATGACGTCGCCGTGCAACAGGTCAGGCACACCGGGGTTCATCGTGAGCACGGTGGCGTGCCGGAACCACAGTGTTCTCGCCCCCCTGAGCTGCTTGAGGTCGTTTACCCGCCCCGCCGCGACGGTCACGTCGATACCCGCAGACTCGAGAGCGCTTGACTGACCCTGGCCAGTTCATCGAGCATCTGGCCTGCGGCTGTCGCCATCCCTTCCGTGGCCTGGAACTGGGCGTTGTCGATGAGTGTCTGGACGAAGGGGATGTACACCCCTTCGAAGACCGGCGTCATCTTCAGCGTTGTCACCACCTGCTTGAGCATCTGCACGGCGCGGGCTGCACCGGCCGCGCCACCGTAGCCGACGAAACCCACTGCCTTGTCGTTCCATTCGCGGTACAGGTGGTCCAGCGCGTTCTTCACCGGTGCGGTGTAGCCGTAGTTGTACTCCGGGGTGACGATCACGAAGGCGTCAGCCGTGTTGATCGTGGCACTGAACCTACGGGTCAGCTCTCGGGTGTACTGGCCGAGCCGCGGATGGTGGGGCTCGCTGAGCATCGGCAGGTCCCATTCGAGCAGGTCGACCATCGTGACGTCGAAAGCACCGTGGGCGGTCGCGATGTCACTGAACCAGGCCGCGACGGGTGCTCCGGCGCGGCCCGGTCGGGTGCTGCCGACGATGATGTGCAGACGGATCGCGCTCACGGCTCACACCTCGGTCAGCGCCACGGGAGCCAGGTCCACATCGACGTGCTGTGATCCCTGCCCGTCGTAGCTCTGCGCGAAGCAGAACGCACGGAACACCTTGTCTCCGTCGTTGAACAACATGTGCGGGGTGTTGGGCGGGGTGTAGATGAGTTCACCCACCTCGATGCGTCTGGCTTCGTCAGCCACCTGCATGACCCCGGAACCGTCGAGCACGAACCAGTATTCGTGGGTTGGGTGATGGTGTGCCTTGAGCGCCGCGCCGGGCTGCACCTCGAACACCGACACCAGCCCCAGATACGTGCCGTCGGTCAGATGCTGGAACTCCTCCTTCTCGATCAGGTAGGTTGACGCGGCAGTGCCCTGATGCTCGGCGACGGCCTGCTTGGTGATCGACCAGGTGTGCATTGATGGTGATCCTTTCGGTTACGAGTGGGTCCCGACCATGAGATCGGCGAGGTCTTCGGGCGCCAGGAACGATGGGGGAGGGGGCGGGCCCCAGCTGAACAGTCCCTTGGCGCCATCCAGAACTTCGGGAGTCCAGATCTCGTCGTCGGGTATGCAATCCATATCGGAGTAGTACTCGGAGAAATTGCCGGCCGGATCCTTGAGATACCAGAAGAAATTCGAGCCGGCGTGGTGGCGTCCCAGGCCCCATACATGGCGTTCGGGGTTACCGTCGAGCATGGCTTTGGCGCCGCGGCCGATCTCGTCGACGTCATCGACCTGCCACGACGTGTGGTGCAGAAAGTTGACCGGCATCTGCAGCAGCATGATGTTGTGATGGTCCACCGAGCAGCGCAGGAACACCCCCTGCTGTCCCACGGCGTCGCTGACCTTGAAGCCCAGACCGTCGGTGAAGAATCTCCGGGTGGCGGCCATGTCGGTGCACCCGACGACGGCGTGGCCCAGTTTCTTCGGTTGCACCGGCCCCTCGCGAAGAATGCCGGGTGCGCGCTTGCCGACGCGGTCGTAGCGGCCGGGGCCGTTGTAGCTGGGCGCGAGGACCGGCGTCTGCACCAGACGCGGCATCACCTCGACGCTCACCTGGGTATCGGTCACCGGTTCAACGGAGACCACCCCGGCACCTGTGGAGGCGGTGAGGAACCCTTCGGTGGTGAGGCTTCGGGTGATGGCTGCGACGTCGTCGAGGTCGTCGCAGCCGACGACCATGGCCACCAGGCGACGCCGCGCGCTTGCCACGATACGGAGCTGTTCTCCACCCACGACGGTGGAGAACAGCCCGTCTCCTTCGTGGTGTAGCCCGAAATCACGGTAGTACGAGATGGTTTCGGCAACGTTGGGAACACCCATGGTGATCTGGGCAAGCCGGTGCAGACTCATGCGGCGTTCTCCCCGCGTGCTGCTGCGGAGACGAACCTCTGTCGGATCTCGCCGATTCCCTCCACCCACGAGACCAATTCGTCTCCTTCCTGCAGGTACACCTGAGGGTTCCGGCCCAGGCCGACGCCGGCCGGGGTGCCGGTGAAGATGAGGTCACCGGGGTAGAGCGTCACGATTCGCGACAGCTTCGAGACAAGCGCCGGCACGCTGAACACCAGATCCTTGGTGCGGCCGCGCTGCATCTCGGTTCCATTGATGGAGCAGCCCAACTCGAGGTCGTCAGGGTCGGAGAACTCTGCAACGGGGACCACCCACGGACCGATCGGGCCGAATCCGGGGAAAGACTTACCGAGGCTGAATTGTGGTGCGGGACCGGCGGACTGGGTTAGGCGCTCGGAGATGTCTTGCCCTACGGTAAGTCCGGCGATGTGGGACCAGGCGTCGGATTCGTCGATGTCGGTGCCTTTGCGGCCGATCACCGCGACGAGTTCGACCTCCCAGTCGGTGTTGCCGTCGCCGGGGAGCGTGACATCGCAATGGGGACTTGCCAGGCAGGAGACGAACTTCGTGAACACCGTGGGCTGATCGGGCACGGCGAACCCGGATTCCGAGGCGTGATCGCTGTAGTTCAAGCCAATGGCGAAGATTTGGCGAGGTGTTGGGACCGGTGGGCTGAGTTGTCCGGTGTCGACCCTGTTTTCGGGGGAGAAGTCGACTGTTGCCGCCCACTCCAGGAATTCGTCCCATCGGTCGTACACCGCGGTGGGGTCGTGGCCGAAACGTCCAGCGGAACCCTCGGCGACGTCCACGTAGGCGCCATCGTCTCCGATGAGAATGAGCCGCCCGTCGAGATTGCCGACCTTCATGTATTGCACTCCTCACTGTGACGGCGGTTACGGTGTCCATCAGACTCCGTTTAATTCGACATGTCAATCTATTTTCGAATATTTGTTGCCCGTTCGAAGTGGGGTCGGGTATCCGCTCGGGTTGGCACAGTCCGGTAGCATTCGATATCTCTCCGAATATTCGAATCGAGGGTGTGATGGCGGGTAAATCGACGGGCCAGGAGCGGGTGCACGCGCAGCTGCGCGCCGATATCCTTGGCGGCCGCTTCCATCCGGGACAACGACTGCGGTTCGCCTCGCTGTGCGAGGACTATGGCGCAAGTGTGGGTGTGATCCGGGAGGCGATGTCGCGGCTAGCCGAACAGGGACTGGTGACCGGGGCCGCTCAGCTGGGTTTCAAAGTGGCCTCCATCTCCCGCGAGGACCTCATCCAGCTGACCCAGGCGCGAGTCTGCGTCGAGGTGTACGCACTGCGAATGGCCATCGCCGAGGGCGATTTGGCTTGGGAGTCCGAGCTTCTGGCCTCGCATCACTCTCTGGAACGCACGCCCATGCTGGCCGCGGGAGAACCGCCGCACCTCAACGACGCCTGGTGCGCGGCTCACGCGGATTTCCACGCCAATCTGCTCAGCGGCTGCGGCAACGCCCGGCTGTGCTCCATCGCGGCCAACCTGCGTGACTCGGCCGAGATCTACCGGCGTTGGTCGGTCAGCGAGGTACGCGGACCCGCCCGCGACATCGCCGCCGAACACCGTGCGATTCTCGAGGCGACGCTCGAGCGGGACGCCGACCGGGCAGCGGTGCTCCTGCAGGAGCACTTCGACCTCACCACACGCCTGCTGCTTGAGTCCGACCTCGTCGAGAATCCCGGCGAGAGTCCGTTGCCGACGGGGACGTAGAACTCGCGCCCATCGCCTCCCGCTTCACCAGCCGTGTCCGGCGGGCAGCTCCGGCGCCGGTGTCGGGATGAACGTGCCGTCCGGCTGCCGGGTCTGCTTGGCGAGGCGACGCTTCGTTCGGTTCAACGCCTCCAGTTGACGTGGCCAGGCGTCGGCGAGCAGCGCCCTTCCGCGCTTCACGAGGGTGCCCGCCACCATCACGGTGTCGATATCGGCGGCCGACGACTGGGTGATGACCGCCGCCTCGGGGCAGTCTTCGATCCATCCGGCCATGTCCGGGCTGGTGGCGCGGAACAGCACCAGATCGGCATCCTTGCCGACCTCGATGCTGCCGATACGATCCTGCAGGCCAAGAGCTTTCGCGCCGTTGATGGTGGCCCATTCGAGAGCCTCCCGCGATGTCACCGACAGCGACGCGGGATTCTCGCCGCGAGAGAGTTCCTCGGCGGCATCGGCCAGGCGCGCTGTCTGCATGCCGAGGCGTGCCTGCCCGATGATCCCGCCGCCGCAACAGCCCACCGAATCAACACCGAGTGTCGGGGCCAGCCCGAACTTCCGCTGTTTGCGCAGGGTCGGCTCGCCCAGCGCCATGCCGATTTCCACCTCCACGCCGGCACAGATGGCCGCGCCGCGATCACGCACCAGCTGATACTCGCGGTCGGTGCTGGTGTTGCCGTGGACGAACACCGTGTCGGCACCCAGCAGGCCGGCGTCCTCGAGCATCTGGATCTCACCCACGCCGTTGCGCACGGCATTGCTGTGCAATGTCAGCTGCGCCCCGTACTCACGTGCGAGCCGGAACTGCTGAATTACCACGTCTATCGGAGCCATGAACAGTTCAACCGGGGCGACGCCGAGCCGAACAAGTGACTTGCCGCGCGCCAGGATCCCGTCGTTGAGCTGGGTGAGAAGCGCCCGGTACTGCTCGGTCTCGGAGAACACCCGGGGAGCCAGCGGCGCCTGACCCAATCCCAGCCCGTAGACACCACGAACACCGGCATCGACCATCGCCTGGGCGCCTGCGAAGGCGTGGTCGGGGGTGTTGACGTTGTGCTCGTAGCCCAACACCGTCGTCACGCCGTTGTTGAGGCATTCCAGGCTCCCCGCGTAGGTGGCTGCGTAGGTGTCTTCGGCCGTCACGAAAGGAGCGATGTGCAGCCGGATGCCGACCATGTACTGGAGCGTCGACCAGTCGGCGAAGATGCCGCGCACTGCGGTTTGCCAAAGATGGCGGTGGGTGTCGACAAACCCGGGTGTGAGAATGCAACCGCGCGCATCGATTTCGGTGGCATCACCGGCATCGAGCCCCCTGCCGACAGCGGTGATGCGATCTTCCTCGACCAGGACATCGGTATCTGCGAGGTTGCCGAACACGGGGTTCATGGTGACGACACAACCGTGGCGGAAGACGGTCTTCATCGATGTACCTTTCTGTTCAGGAGCCCATGACGGCGACGCCGGTGCGGCGGCGGCGGAAGACGGCCGACAGGCCGACGGCGACGATGACGGCCAACCCGTTGAACACGTCGGTGATCCAGGGCTGCACACCCATCAAAGACAGCCCGCTGATCGTGGTACCGACGAAGAAGAGTCCGACGAGGGCGCCGACCAGGTTGTAGGTTCCGGGCCGAATGGTGGTGGCGCCCAGGAACACTGCAGCCAGCGCAGGAAGCATGAACCCGATGCCGCCGACCTGGGGGTTGCCGTTGCCCTGGCTTGCGATCTGCAGGATTCCCGCGATACCGGCCAGGAAGCCGGCTCCCACGAAACTCGTCAGCACCACCCGCTGAGTCGGAAGGCCGGTGAGACTCGCGGCCTTCTCGTTGGAGCCAACGGCGGCGAAGTAGCGGCCCAGCGTGGAGTGCTCCAGAACAACCAGGACTACGGCGCCGATCAGCACCATGATCACGAACAGCACGGGGATGCCGAGGAACAGCTGATTGCTCAGCCCGGTCAGAGACGGGGCCAGTCCCGTGCTGATCGGGATGCCGCCGGTGTAGGCCTGCACGATGCCGGCGATCACGGTGGAAGTGCCCAGTGTGGTGATGATCGAATTGATGCCCAGATAGGACACCAGCATGCCGTTGATGAGTCCGATGGCGCTGCCGAGGATCACCGAAATCATCATCGCCACGAACACGTTCACGCCGAAGTGCGACATCGCTCCTGCGACAGCGATGGAGCAGAGGCCGACGTTGGCTCCCACTGAGATGTCGAAGCGGCCGGTGACCAGGGGGAGGATGAGTGCCATGGCGACCACTGCAAGCACCGATCCCGAGATGGCGATGCTTCGGAAGTTGGCGGCGGTCGGGAAGATGTCCGGCCGCAACGCGGTGAACAACACGATGGCGCCGATGAACAGCGCGACGAGGCCGAACCGCTCTATCAGATCGGCCGTGCCGGATCTCTCCTTGGCGTTCTCGAGGCTGGGAGCCGAGCGGGACGTGGTGGGGGTGTCGAGCGCGCTCATGACTGGAGTTCCTTTGCTGAGAAAACCTTTTCGGCGAGAAAGCCGCTGTCGATCTCGGCGCCGCCGACCTCTCCGGTGATCCGTCCGCCGCTGAGAATGAGGACACGGTCGGACATGTCCGCCAGTTCCTCGAAGTCGGAGCTGACCAGGATTGCCGCGGCGCCGTCGGCTACGGCGTCGGTGATGAGTCGATAGGCATCGGCGCGCGCGCCGACGTCGACGCCCTGGGTGGGTTCATCGAGCAGCAGGACGGTGGGGTGGCGTCGCATCCATCGCGCCAGCACCACTTTCTGCTGGTTGCCACCCGACAGGGAGGACATCAGAGCGGAGTCGCCGGCGGTTTTGACGCCATATGCCTCGATGGACTCCGCGGCGGCCCGTCGCTCCCTGTTGCGGCGCAGGATTCCGGCGCTACTGAACCTGGTCACGTCGGCGGCTGACAGGTTCTCGCGCACCGACAGGTCGAGGAAGGCGGCGTCGGTCTCCCGATGTTCGGGGACGTAGGCGATGCCCGACTCCATCGCGGTGCGCACCGATCCGATGCTGACGCGGCGCTCGCCCACGGTGATGCTTCCACTGGTGGCCGGATTCATCCCGAATAGGCATTGCAGCAGTTCGCTGCGACCGGCGCCGAGCAGTCCGGCGATACCCACGATCTCACCTGCGCGCAAAGTGAACGAGACATCGTGCACTGCAGGCGCATTCACGTGTTCGAGACGAAGCGCCACCGGCGCGCTCGAGGTGACCCCAGGGGTGTCGGGGTACATCGCGTCGAGTGGTCGGCCGACGATGAGAGACACCAGTTCCGATTCGGTGAGTCCGTCGGTCGACCGGGTGACGACATGCTCGCCGTCGCGCAGCACCGTGATGGCGTTGCAGACGTCGAGAACCTCGTCGAGGCGGTGGCTGATGTAGATGACGGCCACCCCGGACGCGGTGATGGTGCGCATGGCATCGAGCAGGGTGGCGACCTCGTGCCGGGGGAGAGCCGCTGTGGGTTCGTCCAGGACGACGGCAGCGATCCGGCTGCGGCCGTCCATGTGGTCCTGCAGGGCGCGGGCGATGGCCACCATGGTCTGGTCGGCCAGACGCAGTTGCTCCATCTTTGTGTCTGGAGTGGCGTCGATCTCGAAGCGATCAAGCAGGCGCTGGGCCCGTTCGCGTAGCGCCCCCCTGCGCACGATCCCCAGCCGGGCCGGGAACTCGTCACCCAGCGCGATGTTGTCGGCCACACTGAGCTCGGGGAAGATCCCGGGGTTCTGGTGCACGAATCGCAGGCCTGCGGTACGGGCCCAGGCAGCGCCGAGCTGGTCGGTCGGGATCCGCATCCCGTTGACCTCGACGGTGCCCCCTGGGTCGGCGGACTGCACCCCGGCGATGCTTTTGACCAGCGTGCTCTTGCCGCACCCGTTGCCGCCGACCAGGCCGTGCACGGTCCCGCGCTGAACATCGAAACTCACGCCCGTGAGCGCGTTTCCGCCGGGGTAGGTCTTCTGCAGGTTGCGAATGCGGATGGCCGGTGTCTCAGGGTGGGGGACCTGCACGGCGGTCGTGCTCACAGGGCAACGCCGAACTGTTCGGCCAACCGAGCGGCGATCTCGGGGGACTGGCTGATCCTCCACTCGGCGGCCAGTTGCGGGGCCTGGGCCAGGGCGTCACGGGCGGTGAGATCACCCATCGAGACGAAGTAGTGCTCGAAGCCCCCTGGCGAGGTGATTTCCAGGATCTCGACGTCCTCGCTGGTGGCGTTCCACACCGAGTGGACCAGGCCGCGGGGGCGCACGGCGATCTCGCCGGGCCCGACGGTCCATTCCCGCGCGCCGACCAGGACCCCGAGGTGGCCCCGCAACACGATCGCGACCTGGTCCTCGTTCTCGTGGGTATGCGGGAGCATCAGTACCGCGGGCGGAATGATCTGCCGCACAACGCTGTAGGCGTCAGCCACTTGATCGGCGAGTACTTCGAAGGTGGTGGGCAGCTTGCCGACCATGACGTGCTGACCGAGCGATGGCGCCGACATGCGGAGTTCCTCTCTGGCGGCTGATGAGTTCGCGAATTGATCGTGACGTGGACCACATGATGCTATACGGTGTCGAACACGTGCGGAAGATTCGAAAAAAAATAATCTAGTCGAAAATCGGAGTCGGATCGGACGGCGAGCCGCGTGGTCACGACGCGCGGTGGAATCCACCCACAACGCAAGGAGATGAGCACATGGTGGGCAACGGCATGATCCCGATGCACCGGGCAAGCACAGCTGGCGTCGTCGCCCTGGCGGGTGTGGCGATGTTGCTGGGTGCCTGCACGACGATCTCCGACGGACCGCGGATCGCCACCGACCTCACGGCACAGCAGCGCGAGATCCTGCAGGCGGGGTACGACGGCGATTCGTTGCAGCGGCCAACCGCTGTGGGTCCGGCGGCGCAACGTGGGAAGCGGGTGTGGGCAGTGTCCTGCGGGGAGGCTTACCAGGCCTGCTCGCAACTGTCGGCGGGCTTCGTCGAGGCGGGCGCCCAGCTGGGCTGGGAGGTCAATCTGGTCGACGGGAAAGCCGATCCGTCAACGGCAACCGGCCTGATCCGGCAGGCGGTAGCCGCCGACGTCGACGGGATCGCGGTGTTCAGTTACGACTGTCCGGGGGTCAAGAGCGGGTTGGAAGCCGCCCGTGCCGCTCGCATCCCCGTCGTGCAGTTCACCTCGATCGACTGCGATGACGAGGCCTTCGGCGCCGGTGAGGCGCTCTACACGGCCGGGCTGAATGTCATGGGTTCCACGAAGATCAAGGACTACTACCTGAAATGCGACACAGATGAAAACGACGGCAGGAGTGGTGGCCGGCAAGCGGCCAGACGCTGATTCATCTGATGCAATATGCAGTGCTTTAGTTGACATAATGTGGCTTATCGGCACAAAATCAATGCGAGTTGCATCAGGTGCAAGGACTCGCAGCTCTGCGTGATGGCAACGTCGGCGCAGCTGACACGCTTGACCCTCCCGTTCCATCCAACGGCACCCCGTGTCATCTGGTGACCATTGCGCCAGCTCGACGTAGATTTCAGTCACTTAATGAATGATTTCATTGTTAGGTGACGAGATGTCGATGCCCCTTCACTCAAGCCCGCCTGGCAAGTCCGCGCCGGGCCGCCCCTCGTCCGCCGACAACCCACCAAAACGTCACAGTGACGAATTGCTATCGCCCGCTGGGACATTGCGCACGCTCGGTTCGACTCCCAGGCCGACGTCTCGGGCGGCATCCACGTCGTCGAGCCGACTGTCAGGTGGAGTCGGCGATGGCCGCTGAGGAGCTTCCTGGCTTCGTCCCTCGGATTCTGCCGAACTTGGCGTGGATGTCCTACAAGCCACGCCAGCCGTATTCATCGACTATTGCTCACGGCGGTTGAGAGGCGGGCCCCTAGCGACGGGAGCGGGCTGCTTAGGATTCAACCGGATTCTCGTGCACCCCAGCATCAGCGCAGGCTTGCTACACCATCCTGCTGGGACTGGGCGCCTCCCGTGCGCTCTTCGAGCCCGGCGAGGTCACCGCCAATTCGCTTCCGGCCGGAGAGCTAGCCCGGGAGGTCGGCGCGATGATCCTGGCCAGGGTCGCTGTGGTCTAGATGAGCCGCGCGGCAGTTCCCGCATCGGGTCCGGTACGCGACTTCCCGTGATGGCGGCTGCAGCCGCGAGGGTGCTTTTTCCTGCTAGATGCCAGCGCTTCGGCAGATAGGCGCACCAAGAGGCTGCTTCAGCGCTTTCTATAGTAGTTATTGCTATAATTAGTACATGACTGGTCGAGTCGAAATTCTGCGATCTGTGATGACGGATACGCGAACAGGCCAGTCGGAACTGGCCAGCCTTAGTGGCGTCCGACAACCTTCGATCAGCCAGTTCCTGTCCGGCCGCATGTCGCTCAGCGACGAACAACTGGACCGCCTGCTTTCATGCATGGGGTACCGGCTCCAGGTCACTCGCCAGCCTGTCCTGCCGGAGCTGACCCGCTCAGAACGACGATCGTGGCTGCTGCACCGCGCGCTCGCGCGCAAGCTCACGCGCGAGGCACTGCACTCCTGGCGGCCAACGATCGCGAAAAACTTGCGGCATCTGCGCGCCGGCGTAACGGGTGAGCCGCACACCACCAACATTGGGCGCTGGGAGACGCTCGTCACCGACGAGGACCTCCCGGGACTGCACCGAGCATTGACCGGCCTCAACCGCGACAGCATCGAAATGCGCGAAGTGTCGCCTATGAGCGGACTGCTGACTGACGCGGAACGTCGATCCACGCTCGCGGCGGTGCGTTCGTGAAGCGCAGCCAACTGGAACACGCAATCCGGACCGCCTGCCAGATCGCGGGTGTCACCGAGGTGATCATCGTCGGCTCTCAGGCCATCCTGGGCACATACTCCGAGGACGAACTGCCCTTCCAAGCCACCTCATCTCTAGAAATCGACGTCCTCCCGATTGCAGATAACAACGATGAGATCGCACGCCTTGCCGACGAGATAGAAGGCGTAGCCGGTGAGCTATCGACCTTCGCCGAAACACACGGTTTCAGCATCGACGGCGTGGACCTCGACACCGCAGCACTACCGCATGACTGGCGTTCCCGGCTTGTCAAGGTGCAGAACGCGAACACCGCCGCGCCAGCCGGTCACCCTCAGTTCGTAGGCTGGTGCCTGGACAAGGAAGACCTTTGTGTTGCGAAACTGTGCGCACTGCGACCGAAGGATGAGAACTTTGTTGACGCACTGATCCGTGCCGAGCTGGTCGACCCGGCGGTGATCGCGCGGCGCCTGGCCACTGTGCCGGACAAATACCGCGACGCTGTCGCCCGAGCCGTTGCGTGGACCGATCACCGGAAGTCGAAGTAGCCGCGAATCACGCTGTGCCCCTAAAGTTGAAACGAGCGCGTGGAGTCGAAGCGGCATTAGCGTGGGACACGAAGACCTTCCCTGTCACACACGCTCACCGAAACAAGACGGGACAACGTCCACGGACGCCACGGCTAGTTGTCAAAAGGCGTGTTTACCTCGCGGTTTCGTGTCGGCGAATGCCAGTGCCCAGTCCAGGGCGTGGTCTGCGACGGCCTCCCAACCTGGGGCAGTACACGTCCAATGGTCGCGGCCGGCGAACTCGTAGTATTCGGTGACCGCCGATGACTTGCGGGAGTGCTTGGCATTCGACTTGTTCACCGCCGGCGGCATGATGTGGTCTTCTCGCCGCCAACTAACAATAACGGTGCTCGATCCGCCTTGTGTCCTCCCATGTCTCCTGGTGGCCGGGCTGGGAGTTCGCGATCAGCCTGTAGTGCCAGGCCCAACTTTGCGGCGCTGCAATGACATAACGCTCCACGCTGCGTCCGAGTTGCCCCACCTCAGGGGATCCCGATCGATTCGTTAGTGGTTTCAGGCGGGCGCCGCTAATGCAACCGCTACTACACCGCGGGTCGCCGTGGCGACGGGCCAGGTTCGCCAGTCCGTTCCAGCACGTATCGTTTGATTGGAACGACGCATTCTCCGACGACGTAGTCGTCATCTGCGCCATCGGCAGCGAAACCATGCCGTTCGTAAAATGATTGTGCTTGTGAATTTCCTGCAGCACACCATAATTGGACAATCGGCTGCGGGAGGTGTTGCAGCGCGGCATTGAGTAGCGCGGACCCTACTCCGCCTCTTTGCTCGCCCGGGGTGACATAGAGGGCATAGATTTCACCTGCGTAGGCCCTATGACGGTCCGGGCCGAATCGGACCATGCCGATGACGCGCTGATCCCGCTCGGCCAGCAGCATAGTGGAGGCGTCGTCGGATCGTGCCTCGTAGCGATGTGCCCACAGCTCGGGATCAATACTTTCGAGAAACGCGTCTGCGACGAGGCCGCGGTATGCCTGCTGCCAGCTCGCAACATGCACCTGCGCCACCGCCTGGTAGTCGCCCGTATCGGCGATTCGCACCGTGTACGTCACGTCCCAATCCTATTCCGACGCGACGTGCCTTGGCCGCGCCGAGTCCGGCCGACCGCGATGATGACGCCAAGAATGTGTTGGCCTGAGAACTTCCGCGCCTAGGTCTCCAGGGCCGCCGAACGCCGAGGCAGCCAGGCCGTCCTGACCGTGGGTGGGCATGACCGCGACGCTGGATGCAGCCAGTAGGCACATCGTCACCACCGGAATGGTCTTGCGGCCGAGACGATCGAAGAGCCTTGGCAGAGCGTTCTTGCTGCCGCCGCCGCTGCACCCGCTCTCGCGGGCTCGGGCGGGAGGGGAATGAGCGACGGCGCAGTGAACCCCGATGGCGGCCGTCCACAGCACGACGGCGACCTGGGGGTCAGTATCTGAGGAGCCGTCGGCTTCGTGGTGCCACTGATCGCGGCGCGATCAGGCTTCCACACAGATGGCGTCCAGTAAGTCCTCTGGGGTTTCGATTTGCGGGAGGTGACCCGAGCAGGGCAGCACAGTGAACCTCGACGTGGGGAAGGCCGCGGCGTAGGCCCTGCCATAGTCGGGGTCGACGATGCCGTCGCTGTCGCCCCAGATGACGTGTACCGGCAGTTCGACGTCTCTGAGGCGCCGAGCCAACGTCGGGTCGCCCATGGCCGGGCCGGCGTAGGTGGTCAGAGTTTGGACGTCTGGACTGAGACCGGCGGTGGGGCCGCCCGGCGGCTGAGATGCCATGGCCGGGTCGTGAAAGGACAGCTTGGCAAGATCGGCTGGGGCGAGACCGGCGACGCTGGCCACCGGGTGGTCCTCGACGACGATGCCGATGCCATCGACGATGACCAGATGACTGACCCGAGGACTGTTGTGCAGCGCCATCTCGGCGGCGATCCAGCCGCCGAACGAATTCCCGATGACGGTCACGTCGTTGAGGTCGAGGTCGTCGAGCAGCGCGACGTAGAGCGCAGCTAAGCCCTTCGTGGTAGTCAGCGACGCGGGACGAGTGGTTCCGCCGAAGCCGGGATGCGTCGGAAGTAGGACGCGGGAGCGGGTGCGTTCGGCGAGCAGGTCGGCGAAGCCGGCCATCGTGGCCATCCCGCCGCCGCCGTGGAGCAGGAGGAAGGGCCGCGTTTGGTCGCGGTCGGCCATGGCGATATCCACGCCATCGACCGTGACCGTGGTCGATCTGGTGGGCTTCGGGCTGGCGGTTGAATCGGTGCCGCTCATGAGTCTCCTCCTGCTGAAATGGTTTCGGTTGGTCCGGGGCCAGGGGTCGACGGCCAAGCTCGAAGCTTCTGGTCACCTCATCGGCTTTCATCGACCCTACACTAGTAAGGGTGCTTATATAAGGACCCTTGCTATATGCGCGGTTCTCCCCTACGCTTTAGGCATGCCTTCGACACAAGACGTCGGTCACGCCATCAAGCGGCTTCAGTGGCGGCATCACCGCGAGGCCAACCGGCGCCTATCGGAGTTCGCCAACCTGTCTCTCGCGCAGTGGGATGTCCTGCGCCACCTGTCCCACAAACCTGATTCGTCGCTGCATGCGTTGGCCGAGGCGACGTTTCAGACGGATCAATCGATGGGTGAGCTCGCTCGACGCATGATCGCTTGCGGGCTGATCGAGCGGTGTGACGGGTCTGGTCGTGCAGTACGTCACCGGCTGACGGATCAGGGACGTGCAGCCTATGACGCTGGCACGGGCGTAGTTGAACAAGTGTTGGACGAAACTGTGGGTCGGCTCAGCGCGAAGGATCGCACGGCGTTGCTCGAATTGCTCGAAAGGTCGATGGCCGACTGACGAAGACATTCCAAATTTCGAAACGTAAGACAGCCTTTTGAGACTCCGAATCCCTAGCACCGAGAGTAGGACCACGCCCGTGAATGCGACCCAAGAACACGCGACGACGACTCCCGTACCCGTAGCACTCATCGTCGGTCTTGATCCCGCCGGCGCACCCGATTGGTACTTTCCCGGCGCCGACACCTCCGAAGCCGTCGAACGTGGGATCAGGGAACTGCCTGGGGCAACAGGTGAATTGAGACTCGCCCTCGACACCTTCCTCATCGATTACACCGACGACATCGGCGCACGGTTCCAGCAGAAACTGTCCGGCGCCAATATCGCAATCATCGTCATCGGCGGAGGCATCAGGTTGGAGCCATCACTGACGCACCTGCTGGAAACTCTAGTCAATTGTGCGCACACCAACGCTCCACACGCCGCGATCTGCTTCAACACCGGCCCCGAGACGACGATCGACGCGATTCGTCGCTGGTGGCCGTCGTCGACGCCGGTACCCGCGCTGTAACCCCTTGCGCCCTCCCCCGCGCCGTTTCTGAGATAACTAACCAGTTCGGGGTTCTAAATGTCCTCATCTGAGCTGGTGGGCTTGGGGTGAGTGT